>JBGTQK010000003.1:0-350414 GCA_041941365.1 Cellvibrionales bacterium
GGCTTTCTGTGAATCGTGTTTTCTTCATTGTCATCTCCTGAGTTCATCAATTATCTCAGAAAATTCTAATTAACAATGTCTCAGATTAAGGGAAGCTGACATTATCTTTTGTAAAAAACCCGCTCTTTGAGCGGGTTTTTTATTGCTTGAATGACTATCTATAATAAAGACAGAAATTAAACAGAGTAGTACATACCAAACTCTACAGGGTGAGTTGTCATGTTTAACTTCTCTACTTCTTCCATCTTCAATTCGATATAACCGTCGATCATGTCGTCATCCATTACGCCGCCAGCTTTCAAGAATTCACGGTCAGCATTGAGTGCTTCAAGTGCTTGCTCAAGAGAAGAGGCAACGGTCGGTATTTTAGCGGCTTCTTCTGCTGGTAAGTCATAAAGGTCAGCATCTGCTGCATCACCTGGGTGGATCTTGTTAAGAATTCCATCGATACCAGCCATTAACATTGCAGTGAATGCAAGGTAAGGATTAGCTGTCGGGTCAGGGAATCTAACTTCAATACGACGTGCTTTCTGGCTTGGTACATATGGAATACGAATAGAGGCAGAACGGTTTTTAGCTGAATAAGCCAGCATTACCGGTGCTTCAAAACCTGGAACAAGACGCTTGTATGAGTTAGTTGAAGCGTTAGCAAATGCATTAATTGCACGAGCATGCTTAATGATACCGCCAATGTAGAAAAGCGCAGTTTCAGAAAGACCGCCGTAAGCTTCACCTGCCATCACGTTTTCACCGCCTTTAGCTATCGATTGGTGACAGTGCATACCGTTACCGTTATCGCCAACTAATGGCTTAGGCATAAATGTAGCTGTTTTGCCATAAGCATGAGCAACATTGTGAACACAATATTTAAGGATTTGCACTTCGTCAGCTTTGGCTGTTAGTGAGTTAGCGCCAACACCAATTTCACATTGACCCGCGGTACCTACTTCGTGGTGGTGTACTTCAACCTCCAGATCCATTTCGGTCATTGCGCGGCACATTGCAGCACGCACGTCGTGAAGTGAATCAACTGGAGGAACCGGGAAGTAACCGCCTTTAACACCTGGACGGTGGCCTGTGTTGCCATCTTCAAACGATTTGTTGTTAGACCATGCAGCTTCTTCCGAGTTGATTTCGTAGCTGGCACCGCTCATTTCAGCAGACCATTTAACGTCGTCAAATACAAAGAATTCCGGTTCAGGGCCAAATAGACAAGAATCCGCAACGCCTGAATCTTTCAGGTATTGCTCAGCTCGTTGTGCAACGGAGCGTGGGCAGCGGTTATAACCTTCACGTGATTCAGGTTCTACGATAGAGCAGCGAAGATTAACAGTCGTTTCATCAGTAAATGGATCAACAACAGGTGTTGAATCATCAGGCATAAGAATCATGTCTGATTCATTAATGCCTTTCCATCCAGAAATGGATGAACCATCAAACATTTTACCGTCAACAAAAAATTGCTCGTCTACTTCTCCGGAAGGAATAGAAACATGTTGTTCTTTACCTTTGGTGTCTGTAAAGCGAAGGTCAACCCAGGTTGCGTCACTGTCTTTAATCATTTTCAGAGTGTTCTCTGACATTTTTTATCCTCCGGATCATTAAATAACCCATAGTGGGTAGTTAAAATAAATAAAGTGTTTAAATAGCTTTCCTTGTCAGAAGTTAACTGTAACTAACGCAAGATAGGAAGTTAGTTAGCGTTTCCTTTTGATTAATGCCTTAACATTACAGTTACTTCAGGTCGGTTTAATTTCTGCAATGGGCGTACCAATTCTTTGTGAATAAAGTCGGTTTCTAAGTATTTGAATTCAAAAGGGTTATGCATACGGTAGGTGATACCTAGACAACATGCGCGCTCCATTTTGGGTCAAAAAAACTATATGCGCATCAATATTGTGCAAATAGGGGTAAGTCTCGACTATAAAAGGATTTAGTAAGCATACCGAATGCTTCTAATTAGCACAAGGCTCTACAAATTTGGTGCAAAGCAGGTTTGGCAGTGAAGCGGAACTACTTAGCTGGAAGCACTTATGGTGTCACAGTTATACTAACAGAATCATCACATCTACTGTTTAAACACTATCCGCTCTTATGAAGTTTATTGTAAAGCTATCGCCTGAAATAACGATAAAAACCAAGCCGGTACGCAGAAACTTCACCAACCGCTTACTGCAAAATATTCGTAAAGTTTTACGGTATAAAGCTTTAACTGCAGATGTGGTAATGCGCTGGGATATGCTGGAAGTGGTTATGGATTCGACGTATCAGGAGAGCAACGAAGCCTATAACCAGAGGGTGTTAAAGTTAGCCGAGGTTTTACAATGTATCCCCGGTATCGCACATTTTATACGAGTGGAAGATTTTTATTGGGCCGAAGACAAGGACAAAGCTGCTGCATTAGATAAAGAAGAAGCTATGCAAAATATAGCTGCTATAGTCGTACCCGGGTTCTTATCTCAAGTAAAAAATAAAACCTTTATGGTGCGCTGCAAACGTTCAGGTAAACATTCCTTTTCTTCTATGGATATTGAGCGTTATCTTGGAAAATGTATTCTTGAGAAAGCAAACAATACAAGTGTAAGTATCTCTAATCCTGACATTGTTGTATCGTTAGAAATTAAAAGTAATAGGCTATTCATTGTTAATGAAAAATACACAGGCATGGGTGGTTATCCGATAGGTTGTGTGGGACAAGTGCTAACACTTATATCAGGTGGATTTGATTCCTGTGTTGCCAGTTACGATACTATACGGCGTGGTATGCAGACGCATTTTTGTTTTTTTAATTTAGGTGGGCATGCTCACGAAGTGGGTGTAAAGCAAGTAGCCCATTATTTATGGGATAAATATTCTTCTTCGCATAAAACGGCATTTATAAGCATACCTTTTGAGGAAATAGTTGCTGAAATTTTGGAGAAAATCAGTAATCCTTATATGGGAGTTGTTTTAAAAAGGATGATGATTCGTGCAGCAAGTCAGATTTCTGATGAAATGGTTCTGGAGGGCCTGGTGACAGGTGAGTGTATTTCTCAAGTATCCAGCCAAACGCTGCATAATCTTGCGGTTATAGATCAGGTTTCAACAAATCTAATGATAAGACCACTGCTGTGCGTTGATAAAAATGAAATTATTAAACGCTCACAACAAATAGGTATCTCAAAGCTTGCTGAAAGCATTCCTGAGTATTGTGCAGTTATTTCAGATAAGCCAAAAACAGCAGCAAAACTTGATGTTATAGAAATGGAAGAAAGAAATTTTGATTTTAGTGTATTAGAAAATGCCATTGCGAATCGAAAGATGGAAGGAATTAATCGGCTATCTGAAAAAAATAATATTATGGATCAGGTAAAAAGCCAGAAAATTCCTGAGCATCAGCAAGTCATTATCGATTTAAGGACGGTGGATGAAATAGAACAAAAACCGTTGGTGCTACATGCTAATGAGGTTATTTGTATTCCTTCGTACAAAGTTAATCAGGTTTTTGCAGAGCTGGATATGAGTAAACAATATTTATTATATTGTGATAAAGGCGCTATGAGTCGATTGCATGTTGCCCACTTGCAATCGCAGGGCCACAATAATGTTAGTGTTTATTTGCCGGAATAATTGCTTTTATGGTTAGTAAACTCAAATTTTCTTTTGCTCTTATCTTGTATGTTTCTGTCTTTACACTTTTATTGCCTTTGCTTCCACTTCGTTTATTGGTTAGATCAGTAAATGATAGTAACTACAGAAAGCGAATTAGAGAGAGGCTTGGATTAAATCATTTAAAAATAAAAAGCAATGGTATTTGGGTGCATGCAGTTTCGGTAGGTGAAGTTAATGCTTCCGAAACTATCATTAAAGCATTACAAAAAAAATATCCTCAAAAAAAAATAATACTGACAACCTCAACCCCAACAGGTTCTGAAAGGGTAAAAGAGATCTTTGGTAATTCAGTTGAGCATGTATATGCACCGTATGACTGGCCGCCGTTTGTCTGGATCTTTTTGCGTAAAATAAGACCAGGTGTTGTTCTGATTATAGAAACAGAAGTTTGGCCAGTGACTATTTTATTATGTCGATGGCTTAGGATTCCTGTTTTGTTGGCAAATGCCAGGCTTTCAGAAAAATCAGCAAATGGCTATAAAAAAATCTCCTGGTTAGCAGCGCCAGTTTTTAATGCGATTTATATTGCGGCACAATATAAATCAGATGCTTCAAGGTTTTTAGAAGTGGGTGCTGCCCATGAGCGATTAAGTATTATAGGGAATGCAAAGTTTGATATGGAATTGTTGCCTGAAACTGTGGAAAAGGCCCGCTTATTAAAAGAAAATTATTTTTCGGATGTGGGTCCGGTATGGATTGCGGCAAGCACTCACGAAGGTGAGGAGGAAATTGCCATCGATGTGCATAATGATCTTGTGGCTGTTTATCCAGACGCATTATTGATTCTTGTTCCCAGACATAGAGAACGATTTGATAAAGTTGCAAATCTGGTTCAAGAAAAAAAAGCATCACTAACTCGCTTTTCAGAAAATAATAAAAAGTTAAATGATAATGGCACCAATGTTTTTTTGTTAGACACTATAGGTCAGTTGTTCAGTTATCTGGGTGTGGCGGATGTAGCATTTGTTGGGGGGAGTTTGATACATAGAGGCGGGCATAATGTGATAGAGCCGTTGATATGGGGAGTTCCGACTCTTTCAGGGCCTTCATATTTTAATTTTTCAACAATAGTTGATGATGCTATAGATTCAGGATTATTATCTATAGTAAAAGATAAAAATGAACTTAAAGAAAGCGTTATAGGCTTATTAAATAATAATGAAGAAAGTTCTTTTATTTTAAAAGAAAAAATAGCCGAATATATAAACGACAATGCGGGCGCCACACAAAAGCAACTCAACCTGATTGATGAGCTGCTTAGTGATTTTTAGTTTTCTTTATTGATGCTAACGAACTTGGGTGATTCTAACCATTTATTAATATTATTGACATCATCCTGAGTGATCACACCAGCGATTCTTTTAAGGTTTAGCGAGTTGATTATATAGTCGTATCGACTATTTGAATAATCACGTTCAGCATTGTACAAGTCTTTTTGGGCATCGAGTAAATCTACGATGTTCCTTGTGCCATTATCATAGCCAGCCTTAGTGGCATCTAATGCACTTTGCGCAGAAATCACTGCACGCTTTTGAGCATTAACCCTGGTGGAATCTGTTAGTGTAGTCAAATAGCTGGAGCGAACTTCACGGCTCACCTGGCGTTGCGTATTGACTAAGTCGGCTTGACGGGCAACGCGTTCATATCCAGCTTGTTTTCTTTCAGAATAAGTTTTGCCTCCTGTAAATATTGGGAGATCAATTTGAAAGCCCACATCAGTGGTTTCAAAGCCGTCTACCGAGCTGCCTTGAACGACAGAGTCACTTCTATCATCTTTATATGTTGCAAATCCTGTAATAACAGGAAGAAACCCGGATGTTTTAACACGCTTGTTCTGGTTAGCAACGTCCAGCACAGCTTTAGCTGTTTTGATTGATGTATTGTGTGTTTTGGCTAGTGCTTCCCACTCATCGGGACTTTCGGGTGAGGGTTTTGCAATAGGGAATTTATCAGAAAGAATATGAAGAGGGCCATGTTGTTTTCCTGTAATGGACGTGAGCTCTTCTTTGGCAACACCTAGTTGAATTTCAAAGGTTAATCTATTGGCGACAGCCAGATCGTATGCAGCTTGTGCTTCATGTACGGCAGTAATTGCAATTAAGCCAACTTCATAACGTTGTTGAGTCTGTTCGAGTTGGCGGGCGATTGCTCTTTCTTCCGCTTTGGCTGAAGCAAGATTATCCGCACCACGCAATACGTTAAAATAACTTTCAGAAACTCTAACAATTAGATCTTGTTGAGCTGTTATCAGGGAAAGGTCACTTTGGTCGATATTGGCATTGGCCTGTTTAAGGCCGTAGTAAGCAGCCAGATTAAAGAGGTTTTGTGAAACAGATACCTGATAAAATTCTGTTTCAAAGCTTTGCTCTGTACCTCTTACCTCTCTTTCAGATGAAGTGTAATTGCCGCTTATTTGTGGCAATAAAACAGAGAGAGCTTGCATTTTTAACGTTTTACCCGCTTTTTGTTGTGCCACTGAAGAGAGAAGTACCGGGTCATTGTTTAATGCCAAATCATAAACTTCAGTAAGGTTTTCAGCTGAAGCTGGCTGATTAAGTATGGATACCAGGGCTAGGGTTGAGATAACTTGTGATAAGCAGGAGATTTTTTTTAGATGTGTCAAATAAAATTTCACTATTTTTCCCAATTCAAAGTTGAAATAAAAATCGTATAAAACAACGCGTACATAGAGTGTGACTACTTTAAAATGCAAATGTTTTCATATTCTATCTTTTTTAAATACTAAAGTATTGAAAAAAGTCTTACTTTAACAAAGTGTCTGTAGGAAATCACAACGCAATAAATTAGAAAGTTGTTACAATTTATGATTAGTTAAAGTGCTTTTATTGGAATTGATGGCTATTCTCAAAAAAGGGTTGGGTTGTTTGAGAAAAGATCAAACTGTTTTGTCTGTTTTTTATTCAGCAATGTGTTTAGTGAGAAAGTTTGAAAGGAAATTACCGGTTCAATATTGCAGAAATGGCTTCGGATTGCGAAGCAAATTATCTGCGTCTTTGTCGATTACTGCCAGAGTTGGTGGGGCTTGCGGCTACTGCAAAATATACGTCGGGAAATAATGGCAGAATGACATTCATAGCGGCTGAAAAAAAATTGGAGATAGAATTGCCAACACCTAAGCCGGCGATGCTTGTTTTAAAAATTGTCGAGCAAAGCCGCTTTACTTCATTGGTTGAGCTGCAAATTTTAAATGGCGGATTGTACCTGGTTAATGATGAGCAAGCGGGTTCTGTTATGATTGAGCAGAGCATGAATTACAATCATTTTTTAAATTTGATGGTGACGAATCGAAACCTTTCGATGCTGGTAAGACTTTATCATGATGCGAGAATGGCAGAGGTCGTCGCTTATAGTGGTGAAAAAGCAGGGTTGGCGAGTTATGAGTACCCAAATGAAATGATGTTTCAGCCTGATGAAAAGGCTCAACAAAATCGTTTTTTAGCTGAATGGCTGTCGATAAGCCTAAAGCATGGAATGGCCCGGTTGTCAGATGTTTTTGAATTGCAAAAACAGCTCAATTTTAATGAGCAGAATATAGAAAGAGAGTAATAGAGTTAAGACGTGTTAGTTACTATCGATAATCTGCAAACGCTTGAGGAGCACACGCTTTACCTTGAAGGTGAAGATGATAGAGTATTTAATGTGCTACAAATAACAGACAGTCATCTGGGAAAAGAGGTTGGTGAAAAGTTATGTGGTCTGGATACTGACCTGAGTTTTGATCAGGTTATTTCTATGGTGCAACAACAGGTGCCGCCAGATTTATTGATTGCCACAGGGGATCTGGCGAATCATGGTGCGTTAGAGGCATACCAACGCTTACAAGAAAAACTTTCAGTGATCGATTGTCCTAAGGCATGGTTACCAGGAAATCACGATGTTGACGAATTAATGATTGAAGCTGCTGGCGAAAGCATCATGCCAAGATTGATTCGTTTTGGTCGTTGGGCTATATGCCAGTTAAACTCCAGTATGCCTAATGAAGTTAATGGCAAATTGGGTAAAGATGAATTGCAAAGCCTTGGCTTTATTCTAGAAACACTACCGCAAGATTGTTATATTGTTATTTGTCTGCATCATCAGCCAGTGCCAATGGGAAGTGAGTGGATAGATAAACAAAAGCTCGCAGATAGCGACCTGTTATTTGATATGCTAAAAGGTGACCAACGTTTTCGTGCAATGGTATGGGGGCATGTTCATCAGGAATTTTGTGAAGAAGATCCGCGTTGCCCTGGTGCAAAAATGATTTCGACGCCTTCAACCTGTATACAATTTGCGCCTGATAATAAAGATTTTAAAATTGATGATAAGCTTCCAGGCTATCGCAACTTCGAATTTTTTCCGGATGGTACTTTTAAAACAGATGTTGTGCGTCTGGATGGTTGCATCGATCTTGAAATCGATTATGCAACGACAGGCTACTGATTTATTTTTATAATAAGGTTAAAAGTAATATTTGAAATCACTCATTTACCTTCATGGGTTTAATAGTTCAGCTAAATCAAAAAAAGCTGTTTCATTAGGTAAGTGGATTGTTGAAAATGATCTTCCAATAAATTATATCGTTCCTGAATTGCCATGGCGGCCTACTGACGCTATTACTGGCATCAAGTCGATTATTGAAGAATCACAGGGGCATATTGCACTTATTGGTAGCTCACTGGGTGGTTACTATGCCAATTACTTATCAGAAAATTTCAACATTAAAGCTGTATTAATTAATCCGGCAGTATATCCGGCGCTTTTGCTAAAAAGTTATTTGGGCAAGCAGGAAAACCCTTATACTCGGGAAGTTTATTATTTATCTCTTGAGCATATGGAAGAGCTGGAAAAGCTCTTTATTAATAAAATGATTTCACCTGAAAACCGTAAAGTTCTATTGCAAACAGGCGATGAAACGTTAGATTATCGTGAAGCTGAAAAATATTATAAATCTTCAGACTGTATTGTAGAACAAGGTGGCGATCATAGTTTCCAGAATATTGAAAAACATTTTAACGACATTATTCAGTTTTTAGAATTGAAATAAGCGCTAAACTGTTTGTAAAATTTAAACCACATAATTTACCGGGTATTATCATATGTCAGATTATAGTGCTGAATCCATAGAGGTCTTAACAGGGTTAGACCCAGTGAAAAAGCGTCCTGGTATGTATACCGATACGCAACGACCTAACCACCTTGCCCAGGAAGTTATTGATAATTCAGTGGATGAGGCGCTCGCTGGTTATGCAAAAGAAATAACGGTTATTCTTTATAAAGATGGTTCTTTATCGGTAGAAGATGATGGGCGGGGTATGCCGGTAGATGTTCATCCTCAGCATAAGATTTCGGGTGTAGAGTTAATTCTAACCAAGCTGCATTCGGGGGGTAAATTTTCTAACAAAAACTATCAGTTTTCGGGCGGTTTGCATGGTGTTGGTGTTTCGGTTGTAAACGCATTATCGACACGATTGGAAGTCAATATAAAACGCAATGCCAAACAATATAATATTACTTTTGCTGATGGTAAGCGTAAAACCAAATTAAAAGAGACGGGCAAAGTCGGTCAAAGAAATACTGGCACTAAAGTACAATTCTGGCCCAATAAAAAATATTTCGATTCTGTAAAAATTTCTGCCAATTCATTGCAGCATTTATTACGAGCTAAGGCGGTACTCTGCCCGGGCCTTAAAATTATATTCATTAATGAACAAACTAAAGATAAAGATGAATGGTTTTATGAGGATGGCCTGAAGGATTATATTATTTCTTCTACGCGTGGATTTGATGTACTTCCTAACGAACCTTTTATGGGAAGTTTTTCGGGCGATACAGAAGCAGTTGACTGGGCAATTCAGTGGTTGCCAGAGGGTGGGGATATTATAGCTGAAAGCTATGTAAATCTGATTCCGACCTCTCAAGGGGGTACACACGTAAATGGGTTAAGAAGCGGTATTCTAGACTCATTAAGAGAGTACTGCGAGTTCAGAAACTTGCTGCCAAAAGGAATTAAATTAGTTGCAGAAGATGTTTGGGACCGTTGCTGCTATGTATTGTCGGCAAAACTGGCTGATCCACAGTTTTCTGGTCAGACAAAAGAAAGGTTATCATCGCGCGAATGTGTGACATTTATTTCCGGTGTGGCAAAAGACAGTTTCGCACTCTGGCTTAATCAACATACGGAAGAGGCTGATGCTATTGCGGAAATGGCTATCAGCAGGGCACAGGCGCGAACACGTTCTGCAAAAAAAGTTGTCAGAAAAAAAATCACTCAGGGACCGGCATTACCGGGTAAGCTGGCAGACTGTTCCAGTGATGACCCTTCACTTTCGGAATTGTTTCTGGTTGAGGGCGACTCGGCAGGGGGATCAGCCAAACAGGCAAGAGATCGTTCTTTTCAGGCAATACTACCGTTAAGAGGAAAGATTCTGAACTCCTGGGAAGTAGACTCTTCAGATATCCTTAACTCGGATGAAATAAACAACATTACAGTAGCGTTAGGGATAGACCCCGCATCAAAAGATCTTTCGGGCTTGCGTTATCATAAGGTTTGTATTTTGGCAGATGCTGACTCTGATGGTTTACACATAGCAACACTAATCTGTGCTTTGTTTATCAGGCATTTCAAAACATTGGTGACAGCAGGCCATGTTTACGTTGCGATGCCGCCACTCTATCGTATTGATATAGGTGATGATGTTTACTATGCACTGGATGAAGCTGAAAAACAGGGTATTTTAGAGCGTATCAAGGCCGAGAAAAAGAGAGGGAAAGTTAACGTACAGCGATTTAAAGGTCTGGGTGAAATGAATCCGATACAGTTAAGAGAAACAACAATGGATCCAAACACTCGTCGTCTCGTGCAGCTTTCATCAGGCTCGGGTGACGGGACAGAAAAATTACTCGATATGTTACTTGCTAAAAAACGTGCTGCAGATCGTAAAAACTGGTTAGAAACCAAAGGAGATTTGGCAGAAGTCATATAAGCGTCTTTAATACTATGTTACAAAGCTTATATTCAAATGAGAACTTAAAAAGCACTTTCAATTTTTAGATTGAATCAAAATGAGGTGAAGTAATGGTTAGTCGTTCTATTCAATCAATAACATTTATTCTATTAACGTTTTTTTTGGCCTCTTGCCAGACAATAACAGAAAATATGAATACCCCGGAAGTGTCGCTGGTTAATATATCGCAAGGCGAGCGAGTGGGTTTTCAGCAAAATTTCAACCTTAGCTTAAAAGTGACTAACCCGAATGCTAAAGCATTGAGCCTGGTTGGTTTAACCTATGAGTTACAGCTTGATGGTTTTGATCTGATAAAAGGTGCAGCAAATGATGTTCCTCAAATTGCAGGCTATAGTGATGCGTTAGTTGATGTGCAAGCAACTATAGGGTTTATTGAAGGTATGCAGTTTCTAAACTCACTATTTTCAAAAAATCAGCCTGAACTGGACTATAAGCTTAAGGTGAATCTTGATACAGGGCTTCCAATAATTGGTGTGATTCCAGTGGTAAATGATGGTGCGATAGATCTAAGTAAATTTATGGAAAAAAACTAACGAAAAGTTAGATGTCAGTCTGATAAAGTTTTTATACTTGAATTTCATTCGGGATAATTGATCTTACATTTTTATTTCTAGCTATCACATGGTGCCGGACGATCTTCTGTGCATCCCCAGCCTGGAAAACAAGCGCCGACAGTGCGTTTAGCGCCATTAACTGGACATGTTTTCTGGACAAACCAGGCGCATTTTGTAGGGCACCAGCCTGCTGGCAAGTCTGTATTAATATCTGAAGATTCAGGGTTCTGATCGAGTTGAGCGCCTATCTGCAATGCGAGCCAGGCAAGAAGTAAAATAGCTATTCCCGCAATGACTGGAATGAGACCTATACCACGCTGACGAGTTATTAATTTCATAGCATTCATCCTTTACTTTTCCGTTGTTGAAATTTCAGTCTTTTTAATCACTTGTATTTTTATTTTTAGTTGCCGCTTAGCAATAAAACTCTATTAGGCTGCATTTAATCCTAATTTAAATGCCTGATTCAACCATTTTTTTCTTTGACCTTCATTAGATTTAATTAACGCACCAAATTCTGTCAGTTTCACCGGCTTTATTCCACAAAATTCAAGTACGGTTCTTTTCATCATTTTATGAGCTGGTGCCCCATATATCCATTTGAAATACCAGGTTGGGGTATCCATGGTAACAATTAATCTTGCCGACCTTCCTTTGAGTAGTTGTTTAGGCAATGTATCGCCTTTGTCATATTTGAAAGCAAAACCTGGTAATAAAATTCTATCCAGGGCACCTTTTAATAATGCCGGTACTGAACCCCACCAGACAGGATAAACAAATACCAAATGGTTAGCAGCGCTTAATTCATTTTTTAAATTATCCAGATCTGGTTCTAATTCCTGAATAACATCATAGCCTGACCTTGTAACAGGATCAAAATCAAGTTTTGAAAGATGTACAAGCTTGACTTCATAGCCTGAATCCCTGGCACCCTTTGCGTAGCTTTCAGCTAATTGATGACAAAAGCTGTTTTCTTTGGAATTTCCATTAATGATGAGAATTTTTTTCATGACTACATAAATTTGTTAGATTCAACTTTATTATTTAGATTGCACAAGTAAAAACAAGGAGAAAGCACTTTTATAAATTAACTATACCAGAGTATATGCTTAACATGCTTGCACAGCCCAGTGCCAATAATGAAAGTGCAATACCAGCGCTACGTCCAAAAACATAATCTGGAGTGAATGCCAGGGCATAGCCATGTAGAACGCGGCCAATTAAAAGAGTGGAGCCAATGGTATGTATGACCCAGCTAGCTTGCCCTGAGATTTCAAGAAAACCGATTAGCATTAGTGTGATTGGAACATATTCGGCGAAATTGCCATGGCCTCTTATGCGCCGAAGCATATTGCTGTCACCGCCATCTCCCAGGCTAGGATTTCCTTTACCTGTTCTACCCGATATAACCCTGATACTTAGAATCAGAAACCAAAAAGCCAATAGACCTGCGTAAAGCAGAGTAATAGTAATCATAGTGTCTCTCTAACATCTATATTGCTGTAATATTCAGGTCTTTAAGTTTCAACAAAGGCGCGCTCTATAACATAATGCCCCAGGTTACCATTACGTGCTTCTTTAAAACCGCGATCATCCAGTATCTTGCAAGTATCTTTAAGCATGCTAGGACTGCCGCATAACATAAACCGATCATCATTCACATTGGGCTTAGGCATGCCCAAGTCTAAAAATAATTTTCCAGAAGTCATTAGATCGGTGAGGCGGCCATTGTTTATATAAGGCTCACGAGTCACCGTTGGATAATACAGTAGTTTTTGTTGAATGATCTCACCGAAATATTCATTGTTGGGAAGTTCATTTTGTATGTAATCACTGTACGCCAGTTCAGAAACAGAACGAACACCATGGGTTAGAATGATTTTATCAAATTGCTCGTAGACTTCAGGATCTTTAATAATGCTCATAAAAGGAGCAAGGCCTGTCCCCGTGCTTATCAGATAGAGGTGTTTACCTGGAAGCATCGGGTCGGTGACTAATGTACCGGTAGGTTTTTTTCCAACATAGACTTCATCGCCCACACGAAGGTTTTGCAGTTTCGAAGTGAGTGGGCCTTCTGGGACTTTAATACTAAAGAACTCGAGCTCTTCTTCGTAATTAGCGCTGGCTATACTATAAGCCCGGAGTAAGGGCTTACCTTCATTTTCCAGCCCCATCATCACAAAATGACCATTTTTAAAACGAAAGCCCATATCGCGCGTTGTTCGAAAACTAAATAGGCTTTCGTTCCAGTGATGAACATGAGTAACGGTTTCAGTCATTAATTTAGACATGACAGAGTTGCTCCAAATTGGTTAATTGATTAGCAGATAATAGGGCAGGCTTTTAAATAAGTAAAATTGATTGTTTTTATAATATATATTGATAAAATAGATATAAAGAATGGAGGCAAAAAAAGGCCAGCTTATTGCTGGCCAAAGTACTACAGGGGCTAAATTGTATTGATGAAGACGAAGTCGTTACTCGAGAACTTTTGGCCAGTTGCTATTGGCTTTTTGAATAAACTCATCACGTTTTTTGTTCCACTTTTTTTGGACACCTTTGCTGTAATTCAAATAAAGTTTATCGTTAACAATGGTCCAGGCATTGGGGTCAATTTTTGCTGTGTAGCCTTTAGCGACAGCATAAGAGCAATAACCACCGTATTGAGGCGCATATTTTTCAGGCGCTTGTATGAAAAGGTCCCGATTTTTTTCTGAACTAAAGTACCAGGTAGCACCTTGCCATTCATGGGAGATATTTTTATTGCCTTTGACAGCTTTATCACCAGGCTGCAAAGAGAAGTAAGCCACAGGGTCGGTACCCTTAATTGCACCAGACTTTTTATGACTATAAACAGGGTTTTCTTTCGCATAGGCAGCAGGCAAGTTAAAAGCCATAGCAAAGGAGAAGAGCATTAAAAGGAATGTTTTTAAAGTAAACAGGGTTTTCATAGTTTTATCCAAGGGTTGTTAAAGTCAGTAACATGGTTAATGAGAGTGGAGCCGTAGAAAAAGGTTCCATTTAAATTGAAAAATTTATTAAAGAGGGGTGAATGTAAAATGAAGTTTACTTTGCGGCAGATAGAGGTTTTTCTTGCGACCGCTGTTCACAAAAATATCAGCAAAGCTGCAAATGAGTTATCTATGTCGCAGTCTGCTGCTACTTGTGCATTAAAGGATTTTGAAGAGCGCTATAACACTCAGGTTTTTGATCGTATAGGAAAACGGCTCGTGATTAATGAACAAGGGAAAAAGTTGTTACCAGAAGCTGAAGCACTATTAAGCAAAGCAAAAGAGTTAGAGAGTGTATTAATAGATGATACAGAACAGGGTGCAATAAATATTGGTGCGACATTAACTATAGGTAATTATATTGCTGTGCCTTTAGTTGCAAAATACAAAAGAACATATCCTGGGATCACAGCAAATTTACATATCGCCAATACCAGCAGAATTGTTAACGAAGTACTTAACTTTGAAATGGATATTGGTTTGATTGAAGGTGAGTTTTCCCATAAAGATTTGGAAATTGTAAAATGGTTTGACGATGAACTGATTGTTTTTGTTGCACCAGAGCATGAGTATGCAAAGGAAAAGGAATTAAAAGACAGTGATATTGTGTTAGCCGAATGGATATTACGGGAAAAGGGCTCAGGAACACGTCAGACTTTTGATCGTGCAATGCAGGGATTACAGAATCAACTCAATATATTTATGGAATTGGAGTATACAGAGGCAATATTACAGGCCGTAGAACAAGGAGAAGGCGTTGGTTGTCTATCACGTATATGTGTTGAGGATGCTATTAGAGATGGACGCCTAATTGAATTAAAGTTAAAAAAACGTAGTATGAAGCGCAGTTTTTATCGCGTAGTGCATAAGAAAAAATACATATCAAATAGCCTAAAACGTTGGATATCTCTGATAGAGCGCTACCATTAATTTGCAAAATACATTAGAGGTCTTAGAAAGGAACTGAAGAGCTAAAAGATATCTCTTTTTGTGTAATCGGATGGGTAAACTGAAGCGTTGTTGCATGAAGCATTAACCTTTTAGCAGGAGTATTATTTAAGGCATAAAAGTGATCCCCAACAATGGGGTGCTTTATCCATTGCATATGAACTCTAAGTTGATGGGAACGACCTGTTATTGGTGTTAAACATACGCGTGTTATTTTATTCTTAACAGCCAGTACTTCATAGTAAGTTTGAGCGTGTCTGCCATTAAGTAAATCAATTTTTTGTCGGGGTCGATTGGGCCAGTCACAGATAATAGGTAGCTCAATAAAGCCGTTAGTCTCTTGCATGATTCCATGTGTAAGAGCGGTATAGGTTTTTTTTGTTTCTCTTTTTTCAAATTGAGTATTGAGATGGCGAAGAGCATTTTTATTTTTTGTAACAACCATTAAGCCTGATGTGACGCGATCCAGTCTGTGAGTTATATGAATTTCAGGAAATTCCTGAACCAGGCGTGAATAGACACTATCGTTATTTTGAGGGTCTTTGCCAGGTACAGACAATAACCCGGCTGGTTTATCGATAACAATAATATTGCTATCTTCATAGACTTTTTCTATACATTCATTACAGGGTGGTGCAATAAACGGTTTATTTTCTTCCATGAGTTAAACGAAAAGATTTTTATTTAGTTGAGTTTTAATAGGCCGATACTATTTAAAAATACTATGATAACCGCGAGGGGAGTAATGAAGCGCAATATAACCATCCATAAATTAAATAAGAATGAGTTGATGTCATCAATTTCTTTGCGAATACGTGTGTACCCAAGTTTCCAGCCAACAAATATCGCAATGAATAAACCGCCTAACGGTAACATAATATTTGAAGTTATATAATCCAGACTATCAAATACTTCACTAGAGTAAATGCAGGCGATACCTCCTGCCCAGCACAAAAGACCTAAACCAATAACAGATATCCAGCGTTTTATACCAATTTTTTCTAACCAGGCTATACCGGGTTCAATCAGAGAGATTGATGAGCTTAAAGCGGCTATGGAAACAAGAATAAAGAAACCTGCGCCAAAGATATCTCCGTTAGACATGCCAGAAAAAGCAATAGGTAGCGTTTCAAATAATAAACCAGGGCCTGAGCCTGGAACCAGGTCACTGGCAAAAACCAAAGGAAAAATAATGAGTCCCGCAACAAGTGCTATTAATGTATCCAGAAATGCGACAGTAAGGGTTGCGCCTGGAATAGAAACATTTTTAGGCATATAGGAACCGTAGGCCATCACTGTACCCATACCTAAACTTAATGTAAAAAATGCATGCCCCATAGCCGTTAATACAGACTTATTACTCAGCCTTGAAAAGTCGGCATTAAACATAAACGTTATGGCTTCGTGAAAGTTGCCTTGTTGATAAGAGTATCCCAGTAAAATAAAGAGCAGAATAAACAGGATAGGCATCAGAATATCAACTGCCATACCAATGCCACGAGTTACTCCAAAGCCAACAATAAATAGTGTTATAAAAAGGAATACACTATGCCAAATCATTTGCTGAGTTTGATCCTTATATAAAACAGAGAAACCAGAAGCGATTTCTTTTGGATCTTTACCCAGATAGGCTCCTGAGAAACTTTGTTGAATATATTCCAGAGCCCATCCTGCGACAACACTGTAATACATTAAAATCATAATGCCGGCAGCAACCCCCATGATGCCAATTAAAGACCATGCTTTATGGCTGTTTGAGTCTGAACTGTTTTTTAACATGGCGTGAACGGGGTTGTTTCTTCCTCTTCTTCCTAACATTACTTCCCCAATCATAATCGGTATCCCTAACAACAAAATACAGGCGAGATATACAAGTACAAAAGCTCCTCCACCATTTTCTCCTGTTATGTAAGGAAACTTCCAGATATTGCCTAAACCAACGGCAGCACCGGTGGTTGCCATAATAAAAGTAAAGCGGTTCTTCCAGACGGGGTTAGAAGTGTTTTCTTGCATAATTAATAATTTTACGTTTTATGAAAAGGATAATATGGGGAGAGATTTTAAAACTGGCTAATATATGGTGCAAGCTAATAATTCTTATAATGTTATGAGCAGATAATGAAGCTGCAATATTTGCTATAAGAAAAAAATTGCTAGTTCAATAGTAATTTGTAATTTAATAGAATATAGCGTTATCTTGTTAATGCCTTTAATACATCGTGCCTTGAAACTATCCCAACAAGCTGTCCTGCTTCTACAACTGGCATCATTCGCCTTTTTTTCGAAATCAGTATTTCACTGATTTCACCTATTTCAGTTTCGGGGGATACTGTGTCTACCTTGTTTGACATTAGATCTTTAACTAAAGCTGATCCCTCGTTATAGTAACCTTCCTGAACGGTTTCCTTCATGCAGTCGGCCTCAGAAAGCAGGCCAACCATTTGCATATTACTATCTACAACAGGAGCTGCAGATTGATGATATTCAAGTAGGGTTTTTACTGCGGAGATAATTTCCTGTTCGGGCTTTAAAGTGGCATAGTGTTTGGCCATAACATCACGAACTACTCTTGTTTTGATATTCATAATTCATTTCCTACGCAGAAATACTTTTTCTTAATATCGGTGTTACTGCTTGTTACTTGAGCCCTTAACCATATCCTTTATTTTTGTTTTTTGTCAAACAAAATATAGTCTTGTTGAAAAGATAAACGCCTTATTGGGTGAAAAAAACCATATCTCGCACATTGTGCCCCAATTTAATGCCTCTACGTTCGAATTTTGTTTCTGGTCGGCCATATTCTTCAGGGTCTACGAAGGTTTTGGTGCCTGCTATATTTTTAATAAAAGGGTGCGAATTTACTGTTTCCAGAACATGTTCGGCGTAAGGCTCCCAGTCTGTAGCGATATGTAATATACCATTTTTAATTAGCTTGCTATATAAAAGTGTTAGAAAATCATGCTGGATTAAGCGACGTTTATGATGACGCTTTTTATGCCATGGGTCAGGAAAGTAAATATTTACCCTGCTAAGTTGGTGGTTTTTTATTTCGTACTTTAGTACCTCAACCGCATCGTGACAATAGACACGAATGTTAGTTAAAGATTTTTTTTCTATCAAATTAAGTAGGCGGCCAACACCTGCCTGATGAACTTCGATGCCAATAAAATTCTCATCAGGCGTGCTTTCTGCCATGCTGGCAAGAGAGTCCCCCATGCCAAAACCAATTTCAAGGTTGAGTTTATTTTTGTTACCAAAAAGGAGTTCAAAATTTTTTATTTTTTTATCGTATTCTATACCCCAAAGGGAAATATTTTTGTTATAGGCAGCTCGTTGAGATTCAGTCATCCGCCCGCTTCGTATAACAAAACTTCTGATTTTCCGTTGAGCGGTCTCAGAGAAAGAATTTGGCATATTGAGAAAAAGAAAATTAATTAAAAGTATGCTTGCTAATACCTATAGCAAGTAATAGCCACCCTAAAATAAAACTAACACCACCAATAGGTGTTATTAATCCGATAGGAAAATGCCCCAAGGTACGTATTTCACTTAAAGCCAGTGTATATAAAGAGCCAGAAAATAAAAAGATGCCAGTTGTGAATAAAAAGCCAGCAGAAATAACAAATTTATTATTGATAGATTGACTAAGAAAGAGCGCTAAAAAAAGTAATGCAAGACTATGCAAAAACTGGTAGTGAACGCCAGTTTCGAAAGTGTTTAGCAGATTTTCTGGAAGTTTTGATTTTAGCCCATGAGCTGCAAAGGCACCAAGGAGAACCGATATCATGCTGCTTAAGCAGGCAAACAGCATGAACCCCTTTACCATTATAATAGCTTTATCTGGAAAAAAAGAGTTAGGTCATCGCCTCTAGCATATGTGCTTTCAGTTTTTTCATTGCATTTTTTTCCAGCTGTCGAATACGCTCTGCAGATACACCATATTGGTCAGCCAGATCATGTAGAGTGGCTTTGTTGTCTTCATTAAGCCATCGAGCAGCAAGAATATTCTGACTGCGTTCATCAAGGGTTTTAAGCGCTTCACTTAACAGAGTAGCTTGTTGTTCGTTCCAATTGTCACCTTCACAAAGTGCAGCAGGATCAGCGTTAGAGTCTTCCAGGAAGTATGCAGGCGCCTGACTTGCTTGCTCATCATCTGCATCTGCTGGAGCATCAAAACCCAGGTCAAAAGATGTTAGCCTGCCTTCCATCTGGCGAACATCTGCCTCGCTAACACCTAAGTCGTTAGCAATGGCTTTAGTTTCGTCGTTAGTTAACCAGGCAAGGCTTTTTTTGGCGCTACGCAGATTAAAGAATAACTTTCTTTGCGCTTTGGTTGTTGCAATTTTAACGATGCGCCAGTTTTTTAGAATGTATTCATGAATTTCGGCTTTTATCCAGTGAACAGCAAATGAAACGAGCCTAACTCCTTTTGTAGGGTCAAAACGTTTTACAGCTTTCATCAGGCCGACATTGCCTTCCTGAATCAAGTCTGCTAAACCCAGTCCGTACCCGTTATAAGATTTGGCGATGTGTACAACGAATCGAAGGTGGGAGAGAATGAGTTCTCTTGCAGCGTTAAGGTTTCCGGATTCAACAAATTCAGTTGCCAGCTGTTGCTCACGCTCCTGGCTAAGTACATCAAAACTGCTTACAGAAGAAACGTAGGCATTTATGCTGCTGCCAGGCGTTAGAACTGGAATTGTTTGCAGTTGTGTCGTCATTTTAATTTACCACCCTAGGTCGTTTATAATTTAGACGGGATATCGCTGGTAAGCCTTTTGAATGGCCAAGCCGCCTAAGCACTACTATTTTAGCACTCTCAATCTTAGAGTGCTAATCTTTTAATAGTTCAACAGGGTTTAATGAAAATTATGAAAAGCTGCTTTAAATTCGCCTAAATGTTGATAAAAGTAGCTATCTGAGCAAAATCTTGAACAAAAATAATTAATTAGGTTCGACAGTTTTGAGGTGCTGATTGCATATTATCCAGGCACCAATCAGGCTGAGTAGACAGCAAATGGCCAAAACGATCAAAATTTCAGCTAAAGAAAGACCTGATATGCTGATACTGGCCGAATAAGCCTGGCTTAAAGGAATGACAATGCTTTTTAGTGCGAGCAGGCTGGCGTTGACAAAAAATAACGAGAGAATACCGCTGAGCAGACCGATCCATAAACCCATATAAAGGAATGGCCTTCGGATAAAACTGTCTGTGGCCCCCGTAAGTTTGCAAACAATAATTTCTTCTCGCCGGTTTTCAATTGCAACTTTTATTGTATTGGCTACTAATGCAATTAATCCAAGTCCAAGTAGCGTGGCAATATACTGCGTAATTTGATTGCCAACTGTGACAGTAGCTTCTGCTTTTTCGAACCATTCAGTATTAAATTTTACTTCATTAACAAAAGGGATATCTGAAGCGCGTTGTGAAAGAGCGGATGCGGTATCATTGATATTGCCTGAAAAGTTCTTCTCCTTACTGAGAGTAATAATAATAGCGTTAGGAAGTGGGTTGGATGGCAAGTTTGATGCGATATCGGCAAGTTCGGGATGAGCTGATAGTTCGGTAAGTGCATCATTTGAAGAAACAAATTCAGATTGTTTTACGCCATGCCAGTTAAGAATATCTTTGCTTAGTGATTTTGCTTTTTCTATTTCAGTGTTTTCATGTAAAAACAGAGTTACCTCCAAACCTGTATCACTATAGGATGCCCAGACTTTGAGGTTTTTTACGGCAATGAATAATAACAATGGAAGAGTTATGGCAATCGCTAATACAGTGGTAGTAATTGCAAAGCTAAAAGGCTTTTTTGTTAGATGACGCAAGCTGTGTTTGGCTTCGCGCTGATGTAAACGAAACCAGCTGTTGAACTGAGTGCTTGAACTCGTGTCTTGAGATGAGGCGCCAGCTCTAGCATTTTTTGTAGAATTATTTTTGGAAGTACTGTTTTTAGAAAGGTTACGATTATTCATTAACTTCTGATAAGTTGGCCTTTACGAAGGATGAGTGAGCGATGAGGCATTTGCGCGATTAATGCCAGATCATGTGTTGCAATGAGAACAGTGACTCCAACACCATTAAAGTCTTTGAACAATTGCATGATTTCGCTACTGAGTTCAGGGTCTAGGTTACCTGTGGGCTCATCGGCTAATAATATGGCGGGCTTATTTACAACAGCGCGAGCAATGCCGACACGTTGTTGTTCGCCACCAGAAAGTACGGCCGGATTTAGTTTTTCTTTGTTGAGCAGGCCAACTTTATCCAGGGCAGCTCTTACTCTTTTTTCGATATCGCGCTCTGGATAACCGCTAACTATTAAAGGTAGAGCAACGTTATCAAACACATTCCTATCAAAAAGCAATTGGTGATTCTGGTGCACAAAGCCTATTTTCCGTCTTAGATAAGGAACTTGTGAGCGAGTTAATGCCGAAAGAATCAGGTTATCGATAACAACCTTACCTTCGCTGGGTTGCTCCATACGCATGATCAATTTTAAAAGTGTGCTTTTTCCAGCGCCCGAGTGCCCGGTTAAAAAAGCCATTTCCCCATTGTTAAGAGAGAAACTGACGCTATCTAACGCCTGATGCGATGTATATCTTTTTGAAACACTTTCAAAAGTTATCATGATTTAAAGTGACTACACAGAGGTAATCATTCTCTGCAAAAAAAACTTGTTTTGTATTGTTTGATTTAGCTCTCATTGAATCCTAATATTGATCAAACAGGGCATCAACAAACTCTGTCGGGTTGAAGGGGCGAAGGTCTTCGACTTTTTCCCCGACGCCAATAAATCGAATAGGTAAATTCAATTGGTCTTTAATGGCGAAGAGTATGCCGCCTTTTGCAGTTCCGTCAAGTTTGGTCACGGCAATACCTGTAACACCAACAGCTTCACCAAAAGTTTTAGCTTGTGCTATTGCATTTTGTCCTGTTGTCGCATCGAGAACCAATAATACTTCTTGTGGAGCTTCCTGATCAATTTTTTTCAATACTCTAACAACTTTTTTAAGCTCATCCATTAAATTATCTTTGTTATGGAGCCTTCCTGCGGTATCAGCAATTAGAATATCCTGGTTTTTAGAGGCGGCTGACTGTAATGCATCGTAGAGAACGGAGGCACTATCAGCTCCAGTATGTTGCGCGATAACAGGTACATTATTTCGTTCGCCCCAAACCTGTAATTGCTCAACGGCTGCTGCCCGAAATGTGTCACCTGCTGCCAAAACAACCGAGCGAGAATCATTTTGGAATTTCTTAGCAAGCTTGCCAATAGTTGTTGTTTTACCGACGCCGTTTACCCCAACTACTAAAATAACAAAAGGCTTGTTGTTTTTGGAAATTGATAAGGCCTGGTTATCTTCTCCCAGAATATTTTTTAATTCAGATTTTAGTTGTTCATAGAGTGCATCGGAATCGGTTAAAGCATCTCTTTCTATGGCTGAAGTTAACTGATTAATAATCTTTTGTGTAGTGTCTACGCCAACATCAGCAATTAATAGTTGTGTCTCGATGTCTTCAAGCAGTTCATCGTCAATTTCTTTTTTTCCAAGTAGTATTTGACCTAGATTACTGCCGAAGTTGTCGCCGGTTTTTTTAAGTTTATCGGCCAGGCGATTAAACAAACCAGGTTTTTTTTGTTGCTTGTCTTCTGTAGCTGTAGCAGTATTTAATTCTTCAGTTTCTTTGGAGTTTTGATCCTCCTGGTCTGAAGTTGGAACTGTTTCAGTGTTTTTATTTTCAGTTTTCTTAGAGCGTTTAAAGAATAAGGCCATAATCAATGATGGGTAAAAAGATGGATACTGTCCGATTAGAATAGAAAGAGTAAAACTAAAAAATCCAGTTTGGTTACAATAGATAAAAAAGCATTATAGCGCTGATTCTTATTAATATGGGGGTGCATACTCCCGCTCAAATTAATGTAATAAGTAGAGAGTTTATGGGTGACAGAGTACAGAATCAGGTTCGGATCATATCGGGATCACTACGTGGCAGTAAACTTAAATTTGCCAATGCCGAGGGATTACGCCCAACATCAGATCGTGTCAGGGAAACAGTATTCAATTGGCTGGCAACTGATATCGTTGGAGCCAGGTGTTTGGATTTGTTTACCGGTTCAGGCGCTTTGGCGGTTGAAGCATATTCCAGAGGTGCAGATAATGTGCTTGCGCTGGAAAAAAATTCGGTGGTTGCAAGCGTTCTTAAGAATGAACTTGAGCGGCTAGCAGTATCGTCTATTCGATTAGAAGTTACAGATGCAATAAACTGGCTTGAATCCCGGCATAAAATGTCTTTCGACCTGGTGTTTATCGATCCTCCATTCTCTGAAAATCTTATGAGTGACGTAGTTTTAGGTCTTGAAAATAATGATTTGCTGGCTGACGATGCCAAAGTATATTTAGAGATGCCGTTGACAAGTGAATTGCCGAAACTGCCTGTAAACTGGTCAATAAAAAAGGATAAGCAAGCCGGA
The DNA here is from genome assembly GCA_041941365.1 of Cellvibrionales bacterium. Classification (GTDB taxonomy): domain Bacteria; phylum Pseudomonadota; class Gammaproteobacteria; order Pseudomonadales; family UBA7434; genus UBA7434. The sequence continues at coordinate 23,664 of JBGTQK010000003.1, forward strand.
AATGTAAGGTATATTTTATGTGATAGGAAGGTTTTAAGTGAAGATTAGAATCGTTCTGGCTTGAAGACAAAGGCTTTTCAGGTTAGGATCGCTCACCAATTTGCGAGTTTGAAACATATATTAAGCTGATCAAGAAGTTCAAGAAATGCCTTCAATTGTTTATCCTGGTACCTTTGACCCACTTACTACTGGACATGTTGACCTTGTAGAAAGAGCATGCCGCCTGTTCGATAAAGTCACAGTCGCAGTTGCTGAAAACAGCAAAAAGAAACCGATGTTTACAGTGGATGAAAGGGTCGAGATGGCGGCTGAGTCCCTTAAACATCTAGAGAATGTTGTCGTCGTGGGTTTTAATAAACTCTTGACTCACTTTCTGGAAGATCTAGGTGAGCAAATCGTATTGCGCGGAATACGCGCAGTATCTGATTTTGAATATGAGTTTCAATTGGCCAATATGAATCGGGCAATGAAAGCAGATTTTGAAACAGTGTTTTTAACGCCGGCAGATAATTTAACATTCATTTCTTCGACTTTAGTGCGTGAAATAGCTTCATTAAACGGCGATGTTTCCAAATTTGTACCTTTGCCTGTTTTAGAAGCTATTCAGCAAAAACAAAGTCAATGATTAAAAAATTGATTGCCCCACAAAAAAAAATTCATTCTATATTTCTGGCGGTTGTATCTGTTTTTCTTGTTTCTTGTAATCCAATCAAAAATACAGATTTCCGATTAACACCTGAACCAAGCAGTGCTATTAATTTTAAAAACAAAAGCGCAACAGGTGAAGCTGTTGTAGTTACAGCCAATCCATATGCCAGCCACGCAGCCCTGGATATCATTAGTAGTGGTGGGAACGCTATAGATGCAACAATTGCAGCTCAACTTGTACTGGGCTTGGTTGAACCTCAGTCATCGGGTTTGGGTGGAGGTGGTTTTATGTTGTTGTGGGATGCAAAGCAGCAAAAACTGGTATCTATCGATGGTCGCGAAACGGCGCCATCAACGGCAGATGATTCCCTTTTTCTAAAAAAAGCGGATAAGAAGGAAAAAGAACCCATGGGGTTTTTTGAGGCTGTCATTGGTGGGCGTAGCGTTGGGGCACCTGGTTTGGTTGCAATGTTAAAAGAGGCTCATGATAAACACGGTAAGATGGATTGGTCATTGCTTTTTGAAAGCGCGATTGCTTTGGCCGATGAGGGCTTTTTAATTTCTGAGCGATTAAATACATTACTGACAAATGTGCCCGCAGTCACTGCCAGATCTGAAATGGCAGATTACTTTTTTGACAAGAGTGAGAATGGGTATGAGCCAAAAGAAATAGGTACGGTGCTTGTCAATAAAGAATATGCTAATGTGTTAAGAGTGCTTTCAAGACAACCAATAAAATCTTTTTATTCTGGAAAGATTGCTAAAGATATTATTCAAAAAACTTCGAGTGATTCTAACAAGGGTCTTTTGTCGGAAGATGATCTTGCAAACTACAAAATAAGATATAGAAAGCCTTTATGTAAAAAAGTTTTTAACTATAAATTTTGTGGTATGGGGCCGCCTTCTTCAGGTGGTTCGACAGTGCTAAGTATTTTAATGACGCTTGAAAGTTTGCAGGATAATGGAGAAATAGATTATAAACTTTTTCAAAACCAGCGTGTAACCGATGAAGTATTACTCTCGCATATTTTTATCGAGGCTTCACGCTTGGCATTCGCTGACCGTAATACCTATATCGCCGACCCGGACTACGTTGAAGTGCCTGTTGATAAACTATTAAGCAATCTTTATATAACAGCTCGTGCCAACATGATCAAGCTAAATAAACGTATTGATAGAGTTGTTGCAGGGGATATATCTGAATATCTGGGATTAAAATACCATACTGTTGAGGCGTTAGAGCTTGAGTCTACCACACATTTAAGTGTTAGGGATTTAGAGGGAAATATCGTCAGTATGACAACAAGCATTGAAACTGCTTTCGGCTCAAGGCTGATGACAAACGGTTTTATTTTAAATAATCAATTAACAGATTTTTCTTTTAAACCAGTGAACGATGGTTATGGTTTGGTTGCTAATAGGGTAGAACCTGGGAAAAGACCAACCAGCTCTATGTCACCGATGATTGTTTTTGATGCTGAAAATAATCCCATTATGGCAATTGGATCGCCAGGAGGGAGAAGCATTATAGGATATGTAGCTAAAGTATTATTTGAAACTTTAGTTTTGAATAATGAGCTAGAGGAAGCAGTGGGTTCGTCACATATTGTTGATAGTGGTTCACGTTTGAAAATAGAAGATTCAGCGGATAAAAATTTGATAAATGCGTTAAATGCGCTAAAGCATCCAGTCACTACAGGCGCACAAACGAGTGGGCTTCATGTTATTCAAAGGAATAAAACAAAAGCCTGGGATGGTGTTGCTGACCCACGTCGTGAAGGGGTGGCTTTGGCTATACCAAAGCTGACGCCTTAGCATTGTTTTAATTAATCTAACGAGGTATTTTATGGCTGAATCTATCTGGTATGCAGAACCTAATGTAGAAGAGGCAAATACATATAATAAAAATACAGCTGTTGAGTCTTTAGGAATTAAAATAGTTGAGATAGGTCCAGATTTTATTCGAGCGACTATGCCGGTCGATAAGCGCACTGTACAGCCGTTTGGGCTTTTACATGGAGGTGCGAATGTCTTGTTAGCAGAAACGGTAGCAAGTCTTGGTGCAAATATGCTGGTCGACCCAACTAAATACTATTGTGTTGGTCTGGAAATTAATGCTAACCATCTTAAAAGTATTACTAGTGGGTATGCTACAGCTATTGGCCGCCCAATTCACTATGGACGAACGTCTCAGGTTTGGCAGATACATATCATTGATCAGGAAAAAAATATGACTTGTATCGCACGTATGACTGCAGCGGTGCTTGAGAGAAAGGCTTAGTGTTAGTTTGAGGATTTTACTTTCTTTTGTCGCTTATTATTGTTGACAAGAGGGGCAGTAATAGCTGGCTCGTTGTCCAATAACAATGGTTTTTATTGCGGTATCACAAACAAAGCAAGGTTCATTTTTTCTGCCATACACTCTCAATGTTTGTTGAAAGTAACCAGGCTTTCCATCTGCATTGACAAAGTCATTGAGAGTGCTACCCCCCAATTCAATTGAATGTTCTAACACTTTTTGAATGTTATTCAGTAGTTCTTTAAATTCCTTTCGGGTCACTTTTCCGGCTTGGCGAGTTGGTCTGATACCGCTTAAGAAAAGAGATTCGTTGGCGTAAATGTTACCAACGCCAACAATAATATGGTTATCCATAATAAAATTTTTTATAGAGCAGGTTCTTTTACGAGACTTCTTAAAGAGAATTTCAGGGTCAGCTTCTTTCTTGAGAGGTTCGAACCCTAATTTATTCAGTAATTTGTGTTCATAGGGTTTGTCACCTAACCAAAGTGCACAGCCAAATCTACGTGGATCATTAAATCGCATATGCTTGTTCTCAGGCAGAGAAAAAACAATATGATCATGTTTGAGCATACCTTCTTTAGCATGGGTTATGCGTAGGCTGCCCGACATACCTAAATGCATTAGGAAATATCCTTTTTGATTTTCGAATAATAGATACTTTGCTCGCCTTTCTATTTTTTTAATGCTTGAGCCTGCAACATTCTGTTGAAAGCTATTGTCGACTTCCCATCGCAAATGTTTATTAAATACATCGACTTTATGGATTTTTTTCCCAATAAGGTGGGGGGAGATACCACGCCTGGTTGTTTCAACTTCGGGAAGTTCGGGCATTAGTTTTAACTCAATTTTTTCAATAATGTTTTTGTTATTAAACACTAAAAAGCCCGCTGTTTAGGCGGGCTTTTTAGTAATTAAGAACCAGAAGATAAAAAGCTTATTTTATTTTGCCTTCTTTATACATTACATGCTTGCGAACAACGGGATCAAATTTTTTGATCTCCATCTTTTCTGGCATATTACGTTTGTTTTTATCAGTCGTATAAAAGTGACCAGTGCCAGCTGATGAATTTAAGCGAATTTTCTCTCTCATGATTAAATCCTGATATTTAAGCTTTGTTAGATATAAGTATAGTTTAGCCTTTGGTGGCAATATGTGATGAAAAGGCCAAAAGCTAAACAGTCTCTCCGCGGGCGCGAAGTTCAGCAACAATAGTTTCTATACCTTTCTTGTCGATAATTCGCATACCTTTTGATGAAACACGCAGAGTGACAAAACGTTTTTCATTTTCTAACCAGAAGCGATGTCTGTGTAGATTGGGTAAAAAGCGACGCTTTGTACGATTTTTTGCGTGCGACACATTATTTCCAGTAACTGGTCGCTTGCCGGTTACTTGGCAAACCTTGGACATAGTCTTTCTCCACATGCCAAATGACTGATATTAAAGTGTTTTTTTAAAAAAGCACTCCATTAAAATCTTCGCCAGCTTCCAATAATCCTGCAAAATGGCAGTGATATATTTTTGCTTGCGAAAAAGAGCGCGCTTTATATCAAAAGCACGCTTTTAGTTCAAGGTTTCTTTGCATAAGTCGATGTTTAAATCATACCTAACTCTGTCATTGAGACGGTTCCTTGTGAAGAAACAATGACATGATCAAAGACACGAATATCAACCGTATTAAGCGCTTCTATCAGGTCCTTTGTTATTTTTTGGTCGGCGTTACTAGGGGCTAGTGAGCCAGAAGGGTGATTATGGGCAAATATAACGGCAGCGGCATTTTCAAAAAGACAGGCTTTGACGACCTCTCTTGGATAGATGCTGGCGCTATCAATGGTTCCGCTGGCCAGAATCTGTTCGCCGATAATTTCATTCCTGTTATTTAAAAACAATACAAAAAATAATTCTTTATCAGATTGTGATAGCCTTGCTTTTAGATAGTGTTGCGTAATTTTCGTATTTTTGAGAACGTCCTTGCCGACAATTTCATCCAGCAAACAACGTTTAGCGATTTCCAGAATTGCTTGTAAGGTCGAGTATTTCGCAACACCTATACCAGGTGTTTGCATAAGTTCATCTTTTTGTGAATTGAGAAGCCCAGTGAGACTGCCAAACTTGTTGAGAAGCTCTCTGGCAATATCCATTGCGTTCTTGTCGTGGGTGCCAGTTCGAAGAAAAAGGGTGATTAATTCGGCGTCACTGAGATGTTCCGGACCTTTTCTGATAAGTTTTTCCCTGGGTTGCTCGCTTGTAGGCCAATCGCAAATACGCATAAAATCCTCCATGATTTGTAATTCCGTTTGATTAAGGTGCTGACCAGTCTACACGATTTTAGGCATATATTTTTAATTATCTCCATGTGGAAGAGTATTTATGAAGACAGTTAGTGCTAGCTCACTTAATAATAAGCGTGTTTTGATAGGTGTGACAGGTGGGATAGCTGCCTACAAGACACCTGAGCTTGTTCGCAGGGTCAGAGACTATGGCGCTGAGGTTCGTGTAGTGATGACCAGAGGAGCTTGTGAATTCATTACACCGTTAACAATGCAGGCAGTTTCTGGAAATCCGGTGCATACTGAATTGCTTGATACAGAAGCTGAAGCAGGGATGGGCCATATTGAGTTGGCACGCTGGGCTGATTTAATCATTATTGCTCCTGCAACAGCGGATGCGTTAGCGCGTTTTGCCAGTGGTCGTGGAGATGATTTGCTTTCAACATTATTGCTGGCTTCAGTTTCTCCCAAGTTATTGGCACCTGCTATGAATCAGGCTATGTGGAGTAATGCAGCCAATCAGAAAAATGTGGCTGAGCTTGAGCGTCTGGGTTTTATTTCTGTTGGTCCGGCAACAGGTGGTCAAGCATGTGGTGATGTCGGTTCAGGAAGAATGAGCGAGCCAATGGATATTGTTGATGCGGCATCAACATTATTTGAAACAGGTTCGCTTGCGGGGAAATATGTGCTTATCACAGCGGGTCCAACGCGAGAAGCATTAGATCCTGTTCGTTATATCAGTAATTATTCATCAGGCAAAATGGGTTTTGCATTAGCTAATGCAGCAGTGGAGGCAGGAGCAAAAGTAAAACTTATTGCAGGCCCCGTTAATTTGGAAACACCAGAGAAGGTGGAAAGAGAAAATGTACAAACAGCGCAAGAGATGCACGATGCTGTTCATCAGAGCCTATCTCTTGCAGACATTGTCATAGCTACTGCTGCGGTAGCCGATTTCAGGCCGGCTGAGTGTGAAAACGAAAAGATAAAGAAAACAACAGAAGATAATGAAATGCTTCTACAGTTGGTTAAAAACCCCGATATTGTTGCCAGTATCAAACAAAGTAATTTTAATCCTTATGTTGTTGGATTTGCAGCTGAGACTAATGATATCAAGAAACATGCAAGGCAAAAGCTGGAGAGAAAAGGGTTAGAAATGATAGTGGCTAACGATGTGTCTCGTTCTGACATAGGATTTGGAAGTAACGATAACGAAGTGATTGTTTTTACGCAAAAAGATGAAATTGCGATACCAAGAAGTAATAAATCGGTATTAGCTAGACAGTTACTGGCCTTGATAGCAGAAAGAGCAGAAAGCTGGAAGTCAGATATTCTAATCAAAAATGAGTTTTAATGGCGGTATTTTGTTTTACTTTTCTAAAATAGATTCCAGAAAAGCTATAATCCACACTAAAGCAATATTTAAGGCCAGCATGAATTATTTTTATCAATAAAAAACTATGCTGAGTAGTATGAACTATCTATTAAATTAGAGGGGCCAATTTTGTCAGTTGAGAAATCATCTAAAGGTGGGAAGTTTTGGCAAGGGATAGTTTTGTTAGTGCTGCCAATGCTTGCGGCTTTCTTAGCGTTGTTTTTGTGGATAACGCCAACATTAAATACACTCGCAGCCAAGCACTACATACAAGGGGTTGCTGAGCAGAAAGCAAAAGTACTTGATACAGAAATAACAATTGTATCGCAACGGTTAGAAGGTCTTGCTAAATCGCCATTGTTGCTATCAGCGATTGAAGAAAACGATCAGGTATTGTTAGATCAGATCAAAAATCAATTGAGCGTTATGTTTAATGGTGTTGACCAGCTTTTTATTATGCCGCTGGATATTGTGGGTTTAGCTGATGTAGGAAGCAATAAAGATCAGTGGCGAAATAATATAGAAAAAGATATTTTAATGCGCGCGACAGTTGATGATAAAGCCAAAATGGAGGCTTACTCACTCAATCAGAAAAACCTGCTGGCTTTTGCCCAACCTATAATATCCGGGGCAGATAATATAGGTGTTATTTTTTTAGCTTTGGATAAATCATGGTTTGGCTATCGTTTAAAAGGAATGCAGGATTCAGAATCAGCCAAAACCGAGCTAATCATGCAAAACGGAGCATCTGATTCATCGGTAGCTGTTGATCAACCGATTGCAGAGGTAAAGAATGCTGTAACGGGTTCTGCATCATTAAAGGTAATTGAAAATTTGAGATTGGATTACTCTTATTCAAAAAACAATATTGATTTCAGTGCTCTGTTACCTCTCCTTTATGGCCTTCCAATTATAGTTTTTCTCGGAGGCCTGCTAGCAATGTTTGTATCTCGAGATACTAATAATCTTTCTCCAGAGTCTCTAGAAGATGATGCCTCGGCTCTAAAAGTTTATTTGACAGGGGCATTGGAAAAAGACATTGCATCGCCGCAATTATCGATAGACAGCCTAAATAATGTGGTTAAAGGGTTTGAAAAAGCATTGGGTGATTATAAAGAGAAACAGGATTCCCAGAAAAAGTTTTCAGCCCAGATTGATGATGTGCTGACTTCGACGGGTGCGCTAGGCGAAGAGACATTACCTCAAGTACGAGAATTTGATGATGAGCCTGAGAAGAAAAAAATATCTGTGCCAGAACATATTTTTCGTGCCTATGACATTCGTGGAGTTGCTGAAGAAGAATTAAACGATGAGGTAGTCGATGCTATAGGAAAAGCAATTGGAAGCAGGGTCGTAAAAGAGGGTCAAAGCTCCGTGATTGTGGGCTGCGATGGGCGTATTTCATCCGGTCGTATTACTGAAGCTCTTATAGAGGGTATTATTTCAACGGGGTGTTCGGTAAAAAATATTGGTCTTGTTCCTTCGCCATTGGTTTATTTTGCCTGTGAGCACTTAGAAATGGGTGCTGGAGTTATGGTGACAGGCAGTCACAATCCTCCTGAATTTAATGGTATGAAAGTTGTGATAAATAATCAGGCACTTTCAGAGGGAGAAATAAAAAGTTTGTACAAAAGTATTGAAGAAGGGGATTTTGTTGAAGGGGAAGGCAGTAAATCTTATGCAGATATTGTTGATGATTATATTGACCGTATTGCAGATGATGTTGTGTTCGCTTCTCCATTAAAAGTCGTCCTTGATTGTGGTAACGGTGCTGCCAGCGAAATAGCACCAATGTTATATGCATCGCTTGGCTGTGAAGTTGTTCCATTATTTGCTGAAATTGATGGTACATTCCCAAATCATTTTCCTGACCCTGGTAAGAAAGAAAATCTTAAGAGTTTGATTGAAGCTGTTAGTGAGCATAAAGCTGATTTGGGCCTTGCATTTGATGGTGATGCAGATCGCCTTGTTGTAGTGACATCTTCAGGACAGATAGTTGATGCTGACCGGTTACTCATGTTATTTGCGAAAGATGTAATAACCAGAAACCCTGGCGCAGATGTTGTTTACGATATTAAATGTACTCGCAATCTAAGCCAGTTGATATCAAATCATGGTGGGCGCCCTGTAATGTGGAGAAGTGGCCATTCTTTAATAAAGCAAAAAATGCGCGAAACAGGTGCATTGTTAGGAGGGGAGTTTTCCGGACATTTTTTCTTTAAAGAGCGTTGGTATGGATTTGATGATGGTCTTTACAGTGGCGCTCGACTTATTGAAATGTTAACACTTGATGGTGTTTCTCTTGACGCAGCAATTGCAGAGCTACCAGCGAGTATAGCCTCTCCAGAAATTGATATTGACGTTGATGAGTCCAGTAAATTTGATGTGGTAGAACAGTTGATAGACAAATCTGATTTTGCAGAAGGTGAAAAAACGGTGTTAGATGGTTTAAGAGTTGATTTCCCCTATGGTTGGGGGTTGATCAGGCCTTCAAATACATCACCTAAGCTAACTGCCCGTTTTGAAGCGGATAGTGAAGAAGAATTGATCAAAATAAAACAAACCTTTTCAAAAGCACTCTTTGCAATTGATTCTAATTTAGTATTATCTGTGTAGAATGTTAGAAGTTTAAACATTGCCTGGATCTTCAATTAATATTTTACGCCATAACAATTTACTTTAGGGGAGCTTTCGGGTTACAACTTGGCTTGTTAATAACCCGCTCATATCGATTATGCCATTAAGTTTACAACGATCTGCCGAAATAGCCTCAGTGCTGACCGAGTCTCTACCGTATATCAAGCGATTTTCGGGTAAGACTGTTGTTGTTAAATTTGGTGGCAATGCCATGGTGAATGAGGCACTTAAAATTGATTTTGCCATGGATATCGTGTTAATGAAATTGATCGGCATTAACCCTATTGTTGTTCATGGTGGTGGTCCACAAATAGGCAATATGCTAGATCGATTAAATATTGAGTCTAAATTTATTAATGGGATGAGAGTGACTGATAATGAAACAATGGATGTTGTTTCAATGGTATTAGGAGGGCTGGTTAATAAAGAGATTGTTAATTTAATTAATCAGCAGGGAGGCGTAGCTATGGGCATGACTGGCAAGGATGGTCAGTTAATAAAGGCTCAAAAGTTAGAGGTAGAGCAGCAGTCCCCCGATTTATTAACGCCTGAAATTATTGATATAGGTCATGTTGGTGAAGTAAAAACAATAAATGTAGATTTGCTTAATTCGTTACTGGAATCAGAAATTATTCCTGTTGTTGCACCAATTGGAGTCAATGAATCTGGAGTAACGTTTAACATTAACGCAGACCTTGTAGCGGGTAAAGTTGCGTCATCAATGAAGGCCGAAAAGCTAATGTTGTTAACCGATGTGGAAGGCGTAAAAGATAATGAAGGTAAAGTACTAACCGGGTTAGACGCAGCAAAAATACAAGAACTAATTAGTAACGGCATTATCAGTGGTGGTATGCTACCAAAAGTAAACTGTGCGATTGATGCAGTAAATCATGGGGTCAAAGGCGCTCATATTATTGATGGCAGGGTGCCACATGCGGTACTGCTGGAAATTTTTACTGATACGGGTGTAGGAACATTAATCCGAAAAACTCAGTAAATAAAGAGGTTAAAATACTTAAAATAACTTATGTATTATTTAAAAATACCTTCTTTGTCAAATGTTTCGGTAGCCTTTCTCAATTCTTTTTTTATGTCCAGAAATTTGTTTCTGTATTGTGAAATAAAATACGCAACTGAAAAAAAATCATTATTAGTTAATAAAAAGACTTCATTTCAGAGACAAATAAGAGTATCTTAGCTAATACGGTTTTTACATCGTTAATGAAATTCATATTTTGTCAGCCATGTTTTTTTATCGAGCATAAAGAAGACGCTAGGTTTACATATAGCAGCAATTGCAGTTAGATGGTTGCTCAGCCTTAAGTTATCTTCTAACAGGTTAAAGCAGGGCGATAGAAAAAATAAAAATGTTGTAATTTCGTTGACTCATAAATGTAAGTGGTGTTATTTCAACCGGATGATAAATTTTTTAATTATTTTAACTCTCAACATCATTTTAGTGTCTAATAACAAGTTTTGATTTAATAGTATTTTTCTCAAAACTCTTTAATTAACTTTGCTTTTACTTCTCAATTAAGATGATAGAATAGAACAAAGTTAAGAGACGCTAAAAAGGAATTTATCAAACCAAAGTTGCTTACACTTATTTGTGCTGTTTAATTTTGTAGGGTCAGCGCTTTAGATAACGATGGTAAAGTCGATACATGTAACTAGAGAAGCAAACACTGAATTTAGATAAGACGATTTATGCCAAGACTTGCCCAAAAAACCCCTCGACGTCAACAAATCCTTGAAGCTTTAGCCAGAATGTTAGAAGCCTCCCCCGGTGAGCGAATTACAACGGCTGGGCTTGCGAAAACTGTTGGTGTATCAGAAGCAGCGCTTTATAGGCATTTTCCAAGCAAAGCGAAAATGTTTGAAGGCTTGTTGGATTATGTAGAAGAGGTAATTTTTACGCGTATCAATGGAATATTGGCAGAAGAAAAAAATGCTTTACCCAGGCTTGAGTTGATACTGGCATTGATATTAGGTTTTGCAGAAAAGAATCCCGGTATATCACGTATTCTCAATGGAGATGCCCTGGCTGGAGAAACGGAGAGAGTTAGAAATCGAGTTGCCCAGTTTTACGACAGAATTGAGACGCAATTAAAGCAAGTATTACGAGATGCTGAAGTAACTCAAGGGCTTCGTTCAACTATAACACCTGTTGCGGCTTCTAATGTACTCCTGGCCGCAGTAGAAGGGCGAATAGCGCAATATGTCAGAAGCAAATTCAAGCGTTTGCCAACTCAAAATTGGTCTGAGCAATGGCAGCTTTTGATGGCGGGCTTCTTTAGAGAGGCTATTCAACAAAAGCCCCAGCATTCCATAGCCAGAGAGCAGTCACAAATAATTGCTTAATTTCGATTAAATAATTATGGGCTTGTTGATTCAAGGTCAATGATAGTGACGTTTCTTAACTATTTTCTGATTGATCACTGTATATTTTTTCTAACAGTTTCCTAAGAGTTCTGGCGTCCTCTTCAAATTTTTCTTCTACCTCTGCTTTTTCAAGCTTTTTCTGGTCAATATCGGCGCGAGTTTTAATCATCTCTTCTTCAAGCTCTGCTATGTGCTTGAGAATTGTTTCAGGTATTTCCATACCTCGTCGTTCAAAATTAGCTACTTTACTTTGTTCTCTAGCTACTTTTTCTTTACGTGTTAGGAGGTAGGTTTTTAATCGGCTAATACGTATATCAAAGTCTGCCAGTTTACGTTTTTTCTCGGCTTCTAGATCCTGCTCATCACTGTATCTCAATAGTAAGGCTTCATGCCGAATTTTTTGTTCTTCAATAATGCGTGCGCGTTGGTTTTCATCAAGAGGCAGGAAAACTTTAACAATTTCACCATTACTATTAATCACCTCATAGCCGGCGCTTGCCTCTTCAGGAGTAATGCTGGATTTTATTTGGACTTTACCGTCTTGATCTTTAATTCGAAAAAACTGTTGAGACGCGCTCTCGTTACTTGACGGGGGGGCAGCCAATGCGTAGCTAGCAATGCCTGTTTGTAAAGATAACAGGCAGGGTAAAGCTAATGGTAGCGTAGATCTAAAAAGATAAACTAACGAAGCCCTCAATTTAGCACCCGTATTTTTGTCTGTATTGATACATTTTCTTGATCACTTCTTCATTAATAGCTGGATTTTCGTTCTGTTTAGACAAATATTCCATTAATAATTCAATATTTATGATACTTTTTACGTCAATATGCAATTCATTTTTTAGTGTAGTAGTTGAGCTGAGTCCTGAAGTGTCAATTTTTTCCTGTCGGTCAAGGCCGAGAATTACACCACAAATTGCAGCTTCCTCGATAGTACTTAGCATGTTGTGTACCTCTCTGATTGCAGTCCCTGCAGTGATCACATCATCAAGTATCAAAATTTTTCCTGAGGGCTGTGCCCCAACCAGGTCTCCACCTTCACCGTGTGATTTAGTCAACTTTCGATTAAATGTATAGGGTTTATTTATTTGATACTTGGATGCCAGGGATGCTGCTGTAACAGAAACAAGAGGGATTCCTTTGTAAGCCGGTCCAAAAAGGCAGTCGAAGTCTATATTGGATTCCACAATTTTATCGGCATAGCATTCTCCCATGGTAGCAAGAGCCTGCCCTGTGTTAAATTTACCGGCATTGAAGAAGTACGGGCTAATTCGACCTGATTTTAATCGAAACTCTCCAAAACAAAGAGCCTGGCAGTCGATGGCTAGCTGGATAAAACGTTGTTCAAAATCTAGCATGAGTTTTTTAGGGGCCTGACAAAATAATAGTGAAATTGAAGGTTTTAGATACAGGAAAGCAAAAAAATAACCTTGCAAAACCATTATAAACCCAATTAAATAGCCCCGATATTAAGTAATACAACGTAGCTCTAAGTAAGTGTTTGGATTTAAGTGAAGATTTCACGAATAACTAAATATTTGTTGAATGCTATAAGAAAAGTTCACAGCATCCCTTCTTGGCGCAAGTGACCTTGATTGGTTCGTCGCGATACAAATACTAATAATTAAAATAGATAAACTTTTGTTAGATGAAGCGTTGTTGCTGCTATATTTTATATGATGATATTTTGAGGCAAAATAATGAGGATTATCAGCTTTTGCGCTGACGGCATAGAGCAAGCAATGAAAAAGGGTTTTTACGAATGGATGCTGAGTCAGGATGCAGACATAGTGTGTATTCAGGATATTCGTACAGAAGAGTACAAATTAAGAGACGACGTTTATTTTCCCAGCCAGTACAACGCCTATTTTTTTGATAACCCGCAAGGCACTAATGGAGTAGCGGTCTATTGTCGGGATATGCCAAAAGCAATCATGACAGGCTTGGGTTTTAACGACTTCGATCAGGAAGCCCGGTATATTCAGGCAGATTTTGACCGTATCAGCTTTGGATCTTTGCTGGCGCCTCAAGCTTCGCTGGATGATGAAAAGAGCATGCACCGCAAAACTGCTTTTTTTCAGCAGTTGCATGACCATCTAGCAAAGATTCGTCATAAACGCAGAGACTTTGTGATATGCGGTAATTTTCAAATAGCACATCAGAAGAAGGACGTTCAATTGTTTGAAGAAAATCAGGGTAAAGTAGGTTTTACTGAGGTTGAGCGTAGCTGGTTAGATCAGATGCTGATGGATCTTGGTTATGTCGATGCTTTTAGAGCAGCGATTAGTGATGATGATGAATTTACCTGGTGGCCAACTGGCGAAGTGGGTGTTGATGGCTGGCGTGTAGATTATCAGATAGTTTCACAAGACTTACGTAAAACAGTTGAATATGCGCAAATCCTGAAAAATAAAACGTTCTCTACCCATGCGCCTGTATCGGTAGATTACGAATACGAAATAAATCCGGATGAAACACCGTTATACTAAAGTATTTTGTTAGTCTTGTTTTTAGAGCGTTATTTGCTGGATGCCAATGGAATGGCATTAGTTATTAGCTAATGCCATTTTTTGAACCTGAATAATTTGAGCTATTCCCTGTTTACCGATATTTAATAACTGTTCCAGCTCTTCCATAGCAAAAGGTACGCCTTCAGCGGTACCTTGTACTTCAATAAATTTGCCAGTATCTGACATCACGATGTTCATATCGGTTTCTGCTTGGGAATCCTCAGCATAATCCAGGTCTAATACGCATTCACCTTCAAAAATACCCACTGAAATAGCAGCAACATTGTGTTGAATGGGTGACTCTTCAATCATTTTCTGCTTTTGCATCCAGTTAACCGCATCGACAAGGGCAACGCTGGCCCCCGAAATAGCCGCTGTTCTTGTACCACCGTCTGCCTGAATGACATCGCAATCAACGTGGATTGTGTTCTCGCCAAGCGCATTGAGATTAATTGCGGTGCGCAGTGACCTGCCAATCAATCGCTGTATTTCTTGTGTGCGACCCGACTGCTTGCCTTTTGCAGCTTCTCTTTGCATCCTGTCACCTGTTGAGCGGGGAAGCATACCGTATTCTGCTGTAACCCAACCGGAGCCTTTACCTTTTAGAAACCTTGGTACACCTGTTACAACTGAAGCTGTACAGAGAACTTTGGTATCTCCAAATTGTGAAAGTACTGCACCCTCAGCATGCTTGGTGTAGTTTCTTGTAAAGGTTATTGAGCGTAGTTGGTTATTTCTTCGGCCGCTAGGTCTTTGCATAAAAATATCCTATAAAATAGAAGGTCTGAATTATAGCTGCGAATGGCTGCTTACGGTTTTATTTTATCTATCAATTATTTCGATGTGTTTAATACCCATAATTTTTTTTTCTGGTTTCGAAAGTGCGCAATTAACAATAGATGTATAATAATTTTTTGTATAGATAGAATTGGAATAGTTTAATGACTGTAGCAAGTATGACAGCGTTTGCCAGATCGGAGTTGAAAAGTGACTTTGGAACTTTTGTCTGGGAAATTCGGAGTGTAAATCACCGCTACCTAGAAACTCAGTATAAGTTGCCGGATAGGATAAAACCGTTAGAGCCAAAGCTTAATGAAATATTACGTGAAAAATTGGCAAGAGGTAAAGTCTATGTTCATCTTCATTATGAGCCGCTTGACTCGGAAACTGAACTGCTGGTCGATAAAACCAGGTTGAATGCGCTGATACAGGCAGGCCAATCAATACAGGCTATAGCTAAAGACTCAGCTTTTTTATCGGTTTATCAGTTGCTAAATTGGCCAGGAGTTTTGCATCAACCGGAAATTGAGTTTGAAAACCTTGCTGCAGAAGCTATAAACAGTTTTACAATGGCTCTTGATGAATTAGTACAAGTCAGGCTAAATGAAGGTGGGCGTATGGCGCTGCTTATTGAAGACCGATTGCAGCAGATTAATTCAATGGTAGAAAGTTTCAGGGGTTTTTTGCCTGGAGTAATAACAGCTTATCAATCAAAAATTGAAGGGCGTCTAAAAGAATTAAAATTAGAGATAGATCAGGATCGTGTGGCGCAGGAGGTTGTTTTATTAGCACAAAAAGCCGATATTGCGGAAGAGTTAGACAGGCTGGATTCACATGTTGAAGAAGTATATAACACATTAAAAAAACGTGAACCTTGCGGCAGGCGGTTGGATTTTTTGATGCAAGAACTCAATCGCGAAGCAAATACATTAGGTGCCAAGTCAATTACAAAAGAGACAAGTCAGGGTTCTGTTGATCTGAAAGTTCTGATAGAGCAAATGCGAGAGCAGATACAGAATATAGAATAATTATGTGATAAGTAAGTTGATATATCTGATGTTTAAACGGGTTTAATTTTTATGTCTCACTCCATGCAACCTCAAGGCACTTTATACACAATCTCTGCACCATCTGGTGCGGGTAAGACTAGCCTTGTTCAAGCGTTGGTAGATTCGGACTCCAGGCTTAAAGTGTCCATTTCACACACTACCAGAGCAATGCGGCCAAAAGAAATTGATGGAGTCGATTACCATTTCGTCTCTGTTGAGCAGTTTCAGAAAATGGTGATTGATGTAGCTTTTCTTGAGCATGCCGAGGTTTTTGGAAACTATTATGGGACGGCAAAGCAGTGGGTTATCGATACGCTTGAATCTGGTCTCGATGTCATTCTTGAAATTGATTGGCAAGGTGCAAAACAGACACATGAATGGGTTAAAGAAGCTAATATCAGTGGGCAAAGTATTTTTATTTTGCCCCCATCTCTTGAGGCCTTGTTAAGCCGTTTGCAGGGCAGAGGGCAAGATGATGAAGGCGTTATTGCTAAAAGAATGGAGCAGGCTGTTGATGAGATTTCGCATTATGAGATAGCTGATTATTTAGTGGTAAACGATGATTTTGAGGTCGCGTTAGCTGATTTAAAAGCAATTATCAGGGGGCGAAGGCTACGTTTAGAGGCACAGCTGCAAAATTATCGGCCACTGCTTGCTGATTTATTAGACAAATCGTGAAATCCGGCGCTGCCTGACTATATTACTTGCAAATAATTGTGTTTTTCCGGATCGGGACTCGAAATCAATACGTTAAAGGCTATATAATCCGTCGGCTCAGCATTTATTGTTTATATGTTTAGTAATGTACTATTTTGTAAGCAACAATTTTAGGAATAATTCATGGCTCGTATCACAGTAGAAGATTGTCTTGATCATGTAGAAAACCGTTTTGAACTGGTAATGGTTGCTACTAAACGCGCACGTCAAATTGCAATTCATGGCGCGGATCCTATGGTGCCAGTAAGCGATGACAAGCCAGCTGTTATCGCATTAAAAGAAATAGAATTAGGCTTAATTGATCCAAAAAATATTGATAAGCCCGAAGAAAGTATGGATGAATTGACCGAAGATCTGGCAAAAGAGTTTAATCTGTAAATAGGTATTTGTTCTTTTAAGCTAAGAAAAAGTTAAATATATTCATTTTATTTATTCTATAAATTACAACTAATAAAAGACTTATCAAACACCACTACCATTCTTTTTGTTTTGCCCTTATATTGAGCATATGAGGCATGCAATTCAACAAAATATAATAACGATAGACACCCTAACAGATAAGTTAGGTGAATATCTCGACGCCAGTCAAATCAATCTGGTTCGAGATGCTTATTTTTATGCCGCTGAAGCGCATGCAGGTCAAAAGCGTCGGTCGGGCGAGCCGTATGTTACTCACCCCCTGGAAGTGGCAAATATTTTAGCCGATATGCATATGGATCATCAAAGTCTGGCTGCTGCAATGTTGCATGATGTGCTTGAAGATACGGGGGCAGAAAAAAAAGCACTGGAAAATTTATTCGGTGATAATGTAGCCGAGCTAGTTGATGGAGTTTCCAAGTTAACTCAATTTGAGTTCAGAACAGCGGCTGAAAAACAGGCTGAAAATTTTCAAAAAATGGCATTGGCAATGGCAAGAGATCTGAGGGTCATTCTTGTCAAGCTTGCTGATCGATTACACAATATGCGCACCCTGGACGTGTTAGGTATTGAGAAGCGACGCCGGATTGCAAAGGAAACACTTGAGATTTATGCGCCTATAGCTAATCGTTTGGGAATGAATGATATTAGGGTGGAGTTTGAAGATCTCGGTTTTGCTACGTTATATCCAATGCGAGCAAAACGTATTGGTGCAGCGATACAAAAAGCGCGAGGAAGTCATAGGAAATTAGTGACTGATGTACAGAACCAGATTTCGGAAAGGCTTGAAAAAGACGGTATTCAAGCAGATGTTTTTGGTAGAGAAAAACACCTTTATAGCATCTACAATAAAATGAAATCCAAGCATGTTTCCTTCTCTGACATCATGGATGTGTTTGCATTTAGAATTCTGGTGAATAGCGTTGACGATTGTTATAGGACTTTAGGCTCAGTCCATAATTTGTATAAACCTAGACACGGGCATTTTAAAGATTATATTGCAATACCAAAGAAAAACGGTTATCAGTCTCTACATACAGTATTATTCGGCATGCATGGCATCCCCATTGAAATCCAGATACGTACCAACGACATGGAAAAAATGGCTAACAATGGAATTGCTGCACACTGGTTATATAAAGCTAACGAAAAGCATCCGCCGACGGGTAGCCACACCAGAGCAAGACAATGGGTTCAGGGCTTATTGGAATTGCAGGAAAATGCTGGAAATCCATTAGAGTTTATTGAAAGTGTAAAAGTAGATCTCTTTCCTGAAGAAGTCTATGTCTTCACGCCTAAAGGCGATATTCTTGAGCTGCCACTGGGTTCAACGCCATTGGATTTTGCCTATGCTGTACATACTGACATAGGTAATTCCTGTACGGGTTGTAGAATAAATCGTCGTATGGCTCCCTTATCACAAAAACTTTCCAGCGGAGAAACCGTTGAAATTATTACTTCAGTTGGTGCAAAACCTAATCCAGCCTGGTTAGATATCGTTGCAACAAGCCGGGCCAGAAGCCAGATTCGACATTACCTAAAACATATGCGTCGAGGGGAAGCCATAGAGCTTGGCAGGCGATTGTTGAATAAAGCGTTGGTGAATTATGATTCTGGTCTTGACCAGCTTGATTCAGAAAGCATAAAGAGATTTTTAAAGGAAGCTGATTATCAAACTTTTGATGAAGTGTTAGAGGAAGTGGGGCTTGGTGATCGAATTCCTTACCTGACGGCCAGAAATTTATTGGGCATTATCCTTGAAGAGCAAAAAGAAGGTATTGAAATAGGAAACAGTGATAAACCGTTAGTTATTGCTGGGACGGAAGGCATGATGATAAATTATGCCAAGTGCTGTTATCCAATACCTGGAGATGATATTGCTGGACATATTACATCTGGCCGAGGTGTGGTTGTTCATCGTTCTGACTGTAAAAACTATATCGAAATGCATGAGCAGGACAATGAAGGGCGTGCTGTTGCATTGCGTTGGCATAGTAAGGCAACAGGTGAATACCATGTAGAGTTGAGAGTTGAGGTTGAACAACAGAGAGGGATTATTGCTTTACTTGCCAATAAAGTGAATAGCCTGGAAGCCAGTTTAGAGTCTATCCGGGTAGAGGAGCGAGATGTACAGACAAGTATTATACATATCTATCTGATGGTAAAAGATCGTAAACATCTGGCAAGAATTATTCGCCGAATTAGAAATATCAAATCCGTTGAAAAAGTTACAAGAGTTAAGTGCTAGTAGGCAAAAGTCTTATGAAGAATATTGAAACATTTCATACAAAAGAAGCGCCAACAGCAATTGGGCCTTATTCCCAGGCCGTTCGTGCGGGTGATTTTTTGTATATATCTGGCCAGATTCCTTTAATTCCAGAAACTATGACTTTAATTGATGGCGATATTAAGGTGCAGGCACAGCAAATTTTTGAGAATATTAAACAGATTGCATTAGCCGCAAATTGTAATTTTAATCAATGTGTAAAGATAGGTATCTTTTTGACGGATATGAATGACTTTGCTCAGGTAAATGAGGTGATGGTCAGCTATTTCGATGAGCCTTTTCCCGCTCGAGCATGTGTTGAGGTAAGTGGCTTGCCAAAAGACGCAAAAATAGAAATAGAAAGCATATTCTTTGTAGGGTAGATTTATTTATAACGTTAGGTTTGTTCGTGATTGCTGAAATAAAAATCAATACTCAGGGGCAGGGTCTTTACGAATTTACAGATAAAGTCAAAGGGATGATGGCAAATAAACAAGGAGATGGACTACTTAATCTCTATGTTAAGCATACATCATGCTCACTGGTTATTCAGGAAAATGCAGATCCTGACGTTGTAGTCGACTTAAAAAATTTCTTTTCACGCCTTGTTCCACCCGCGAGTCACTCTTCCATGAGTTACATTACTCATATAGCAGAAGGTGATGATGATATGCCTGCACATATAAAGTCAGCACTATTGCCAACAAGTATAAGTATTCCTGTTGTTAAAGGAAAAATACAATTAGGAATCTGGCAGGGTATATATTTATTTGAGCACCGTGATCATAGGCAGTGCCGTACAGTGGTTATTAGTGTTATAAATGGTTAATCTAATGGTTTTTTTAGCTGGATTTTGAAGAGATTCTGTTTTTTCTAAATTGCCATGTGCGAATGATATCTATCCTATCGTATTTACTAGCAAGCTCATTAGGAAATGGCTCAAAAGGAGAGGCCAATCGTATGCTGTCAATGGCGGCTTTATCTAAAACGTTAGATCCTGATGAAGAAAGTATTGTTATCTCTTCTACAATACCGTTGGAGGATAGTTTAACAAGTAGTCTAACATCACCGTAAAGATTCTTCTCTCTTGCCTGTTGTGGGTAATGAAGGTTGCCAATCGTTTCAACCCGATTTCTCCATTGATGAACATAAGCGGCATTATCGGCAGCCATTGTTGAGGCTGAAGTTAATGTCAGAACGCGAGGCTTTCGTGCATTGTTATTTTGTTTTTCAGCAAGCCTGGCTTCAAGATTGGCAATTTGTATACTTAGTTCCGAGAGTGTTTTTTTCTCTTTATTAGGGACCTCTTTTTGTTGCTCAATATCATTTATATCGTCAGAAAAAAAAGTATATTGGCTGCTCCCAATTGTAGTAATTACTCTAACGTTAATAGAGTGTTGTGATGGTGCCTGGTCATCCGGTAAGAAAATAGGTGTTACTTTTTGAATGTGGTTGGTAGAAAAAAGAGCCTCGTTTTCGACAGTTAACTCGGTTGGTTTTTCAGTGTCACCGCTGCCTTTCTGGTTACTAAGGGCTAAAAAATCAGCTTCATCATTTTTTTCATCACTAAAAGATAGAGAAAGAGTAACTTCTTTTTGCTGATTATTGGAAGCCTTTACAGCCATGTTAAAGGTAATACCAAAAATAATAATGCCATGAATTATGAGGGCAATGGCCAGCGAATAGCGAAAACGATAACTTTGATCAAGGTAGTAACTCATTATGTCAGATTAATTTAACATGTTTTCAATTTCATTCATTAAATCGCCACCAATATCAGTGCCTGATTGAGAGTTTATTTCGCGAATACAGGTAGGGCTTGTTACATTGATTTCTGTTAGATAGTCGCCTATTACGTCAATACCTACAAAAATAAGCCCTTTATCGATTAGGATTGGCGCGATTTGTTCGCAAATCCAAAGATCTCTTTCAGTTAATGTTCTTGCCTCGCCGGATCCTCCTGCCGCCAGGTTGCCCCTATTCTCCCCAACACTGGGTATTCTTGCCAGTGCATAAGGTACCGGTTTACCATTAATTAACAGTATACGTTTATCGCCTTCTTTAATAGCGGGCAAATATTGTTGGGCCATAATACTGTGTTGGCCATTATTGGTAAGCGTTTCTACGATTACATTAAAGTTATCGTCTTGGGGTTTAACCCGGAAAATCGACTTTCCGCCCATTCCGTTAAGTGGCTTTAAAATGATGTCGTTATACTCTTGATAAAAGTTTTTTAATTGTTTGTTTTGAGCACTAATTAATACGGGAGGGCAGCAGGCCTCAAACTCTGTTGCAAATACTTTTTCATTGCAGTCACGAAGGCTTTGTGGCCGATTGATAATTAAAGAGCCTTGCCTTTCTGCGCTTTCCAGTAAGAATGTTGTATATAGAAACATCTCATCAAAAGGGGGATCTTTGCGCATCAAAATAACGTCAAAGTGATGGAGTTCGACGTCCTGACGCTCGCCTAATGAGAACCAGTTATTCAAATCATCAAAGACGGTTAATTCACGTGTCACACAACGAGCGGTACTGCCTGTTTTATATAGGTCTTTTTGCTCGATGTAATAAAGCTGCCAATTTCGGGCAGATGCTGCCAATAGCATAGCTAAAGTGCTATCTTTTTTTGGGTTAATCGATTGGATAGGATCCATGACAACAGCAAGCTTGACTGTCATAGTTAAGGGCCTCAGAATTAAATAAAGCTGATTGTACTTAAAATTGAATAGAGTTGGAATCGATTTGTAAAGATAATTATATTAGGCGAATAAAATTATTAAAAGATAAATTTAATTTAAAGAAAACTTGATAGGTAATTCTAACGTTATTTCTTTGCCTAATTCTTTTGGTGGTCTGGGATAAGGCGCTGCTTTTTTTATTGCTTTTTTTGTCGCTTCATTGAGGGAAAGGTATTCACTGTCTTTTATAAAATCCATATTAGTGATTCTTCCTCTTTGATTGATTGTTACTTTCACAATCAAATTATCCTCTTGCTTTCTATCTATTGCGCTTGTCGGGTAGATAAGATTTTGATAAGTATGAACCAGAACATTAGACCGATATATATTAAGCAGTTTATCCTTTTCGCTGGGTATTTTTTTGGTTGTTTCAGTTGTGCTTATCTGAGGGGTAATACTCGCAGATTTTTCTTCTGATTTTAAATTGGGGGAGCCTTTAATAGCTATGGCCTCAGTTACTGAGCTTTCAGGTGGCTGAGATGGCTCACTAACGGGCAATAGTTTGGTGGCTGTTTTTTCTTGTAACAGTGATGAGTCATCTTGCGTACTAACGATGGAGTCACTGTTTTCTGTAATCTTAGATTTAGAGATGTTTTTTTCTGGTGTGGATTTCTTAATGGTTGCAACAACAGGATTGGTTGGTTTGTTTTTTTCAGCAACTTTAACAGGTGTTTTCGTTGTAATAGCAGGCTTGCTTTCATTCTTTATGGTTGTTGTTAAAGTTTGTTTTTTGGGTGTTTTCTTTATTTTAGGCTTTAACCAGGAAGCGATTAATTTATTGCGGCCTGGTGCAGGTTTTAAAGTGGAAACAACTTTTAGTTTTAACGGATCCGTATCATTGTTGCCTAGAAGTTTGGCTTTAAACTCTGTTGAAGGAGGCCTTGCTCCTAACCATGTATTTAAAAAGAGTTTAAAAGCTTCTGGTCGTTTAGTTGACATAAGCGTCGTTTCATTAAGCGTGACAGTTAATCCCGCCTCTGGATTTTTGGTTATGAGAATTTTATCGCCTCGAAGAAGATTGCCTTTGAGCATATTTCTAAAATTAGAAATCTCCTTCACAAAGTCATTACGGCTTTCTATAGAATTATTAATGAGTAGAGCGTTATTCCAATAGTCATTAAAACGACGAATTGACCATTCGTCTGCAAGCACAGTAATGCTCATCTTTTGCGACTTATTGGAATTTAAAATTTGTTCAGCATTGTTAGATTGTAAGCCGATAAATAACTCAGCAAAGTACAGCTCAGTTTGATAATCATTTTTAACAGCGGCACCATTTAAAATAAGACCAGAGGTATCTTCGGAAAATGAATTCGGTGATGCCAGAAAAATTAGCGCATTCAAAATGCAGCGTTTTATCAAAGAATGCATGATTGACTAAAGATTCCTTTATCTTTCTTATGTGATTGGCATTTCGTCAAAGTTAAATAGTAAACAATTTCTTTTTCAAAATACCTTCTTTCAACAAGCCGTATCTGCCATGTTGTTATATTTAAGTTAATGTACAAACACTAAACAACAGGTACTCTGAGAATATCTATAATATATCTATTAAAGGTTAGACATAAGTAAACATTCTTGAAAACAGGTTTTTGAACCAGTTATCAAACTTTGTAAATGATAATTGTGTCAGATTTTGATCATAAGATCTGCCCGAAGTTTGCAGACGAAGTAAAACTTTCTTTTATTTTTCCGTATTTGAACTATCACTATAATTAAGAGAATGTTTCTGGTTTGGGGAGTCTGTTTTTAAGCCAGATAAATGTATTAAATACCCTATTGAAGGTTAATATCGAGGTTTTACCAATATGGAGTTGCAAACAAACAAGCCAAAAATAATGGTTGTTGATGACAGCAAAACCATTCGCCGCACAGCAGAGACTTTGTTGCAACGCGAAGGCTATGAAGTGATAACAGCAGAAGATGGTTTTGAAGCACTATCCAAAATTGCGAATCAAAAGCCTGATATCATTTTTGTCGATATCATGATGCCTCGTCTGGATGGTTATCAAACCTGCGCTTTAATAAAAAATAATGCTGACTTTAAGGCTACTCCAGTCATTATGCTCTCAAGTAAAGATGGATTATTTGATAAAGCCAAGGGGCGTATTGTAGGTTCAGATCAGTATGTGACGAAACCTTTTAGTAAAGATGAAATATTGGAAGCAATTCAAACACATAGCGCGGAAAAAGAGTCTACCGAAAGCGAGTTGCCAGAGAACCCGGAAAGCAAGGCTGATCTGTTAGACCCATCATTAGACCAGGACATGGATCAAGATGTGCAGCCTGATCATCAGGAGAGTACTCATAAAGAAAATCTTGATGTGCTATTGGAGCCAACACCAGATACAACATTTGCCGATCTTGATTTAGACCTGGACGATGATATTAATTTAAATGATGCTTCTGCATAAATCTTTTTTTTGATGTTGGATTTTTTGTAATGGAGAAGAAATGATGAAAAGGGTTTTAGTTGTTGATGATTCAGCTTCGGAAACACTTGACCTCTCATTAATGCTTAACAGGAATGGTTACGAGGTGATGTTGGCTGAATCCGGAGAGGAAGGATTAAAGCTGGCAAAAGAGGAAATGCCTGATCTAGTACTAATGGATATTGTTATGTCAGGTATAAATGGCTTTCAAGCTACAAGGAAGTTAACCAAAGACCCGGAAACCAATGACATACCGGTAATTATGGTGACTATTAAAAACCAGGAATCAGATCGAGAGTGGTCAAAAATGCAAGGTGCTTCAGGTTTTCTGGTGAAGCCTGTGCCAGAAGCTGAGTTAATAAATATGATAGAAACTGTTTTGGATAATGCTTAAAGCTCTATTTGAAAACGAATAAAGTAAGGTGTATTAATAATGAAAAGTGAAGCTCATCCTGCGGATCTGCTGAGGCAGTTGGCAGAAAAATGCATTGAAGCTTCGAAGGAACGAGAAATAAAGCATGACCTGAAAAATAACTGGAGCGGTATTGGTTTTTCTATATGTGGTCAATCCATGGTTGCTTCCATAAGCGAAATTTCAGAAATCATTAAAGTACCTAACTATACATTTATACCTGGAGTAAAAAGCTGGGTCTCAGGTATAGCAAATATACGCGGTAGCTTGTTACCTATAATCAATATTGAAGAATTCTTTGGTACTAAAAATCTGGTGAATAAAAAAAATCAAAGAGTATTAATTATTGATTTAAATAATATTTATGTAGGCCTTATCGTAAATAAAGTTTACGGTTTGCAAAACTTACCACTTGATCGCTTTTCTACAGTTGACCAGTCATTAAGAGAAGAAAGCTTTTCGAGGTTTTTAGATTCATCTATTGATGATGGCAATCAAACCTGGTTGAAGTTCTCTATGAACAAATTAACTCAGGATAAAGCCTTTTTGGAAGTTCCTTTACCAGAGTATAGAAACTCAATTGAAACAGCAATTACTCAATCTGTTGCAATGTAATTAAAAATTAACCCATTATTC
Source organism: Cellvibrionales bacterium (assembly GCA_041941365.1). GTDB lineage: Bacteria > Pseudomonadota > Gammaproteobacteria > Pseudomonadales > UBA7434 > UBA7434. The sequence goes on from JBGTQK010000003.1 coordinate 49,231, forward strand.
AGGAGTATTCAAATGTTTAACAATAAATCAGGTATTGGTAACACAATCTCCAATACAGCAATCACTCTATCGATTGCGCTACTGGTTTTAGCAAGTATTGCATTCATTGCGAGTATGTATCAGTTTTTTAAAGACTCGAATCAGGATGCAACATATCTGGAATACACAGGTGACTTGCGCGTTTTTTCACACCAGATTTCGACTAGTGCTAGAGAAGCTACTGGTGGTGACGCATCAGCATTTGCCACTCTCAGAAAAGCAACAGAGCGCTATAACGAAACGATTGGGGTGCTTAAAGGTGGTAATGCTAGCCTTTCTGGGCTTGATGGGTTGATTGATAAAGAATTACAACCGCTCAATAATCTTTGGTTAGAGATAAATAAAAACTCGGATACGATTGTTAATAACCGTGAAAGAATATTATTTCTACATGATGTAGCAAAAACGCTGAATGAGTCTATTCCGGAATTGCAACGAGAATATGAAAACGTTGTCGAAGTATTGCTGGATAAAAATGCTAAAGCAGATCAGATTGCTATTGCGCAAAAACAAATGTTACTTGCTGAGCGAATAGCGCGTAACGTTGACAGAATGCTTGAGGGTAGTACGGCAGCACAACAGTATGCAGCAGATCAATTTAATCTTGATGCCAGTATATTTGGTGGTGTGCTCAACGGTATGTTAAAGGGTGATGTAGCTCAGGGTATTTCAAAGGTTAACAACTCTCAGGCAAAAGCTTCATTAAACCGCATTGAACGCCTGTTTGGTTTTGTTTCTAATTCAGTTGATGAAATATTTGCTGCTTCCCCGGACTTATTGAGTGCTCGAAAAGCATCTGATGCTATTTTAACAAACTCACCCAAGCTGCTGAATCAAACAAATATTGTATCCGAGAAAATTCGTTCATTAAGTAGCGAACGTTTTTTTGGTGCTGATTCGGCTATGGTATCAGGGGCGCTAATTATTGTTTTGCTTGGAGTAATAGGGATTCAGTTGTATCGACAAACAGTATCACGTTTATCTGAGCAAAGTGAAGCAAACGAACGTAACCAGCAAGCTATACAGAGACTGCTTTCAGAAATAGCAAACCTTGCAGATGGTGATCTTACTACTGAAGCAACGGTGACAGAAGATTTTACAGGAGCTATTGCTGATTCGATTAACTTTACAGTAGAACAGTTACGTGAAATTGTTTCATCTATCAATGCGACAACAGTAAAAGTTAATTCAGCTGCAAAAAATACACAAAACAAAGCTATGGCGTTAGCAGATGCATCTGAACAACAAGCCAGTGAAATAACAGATGCCAGTGGTGCGATTGTGGATATGGCAGAGACCATGGATAAAATGTCAGTGGATGCATCCAAATCTGCAATTGTTGCGAAGAGTTCAGTAGAAATCGCAAAGTCAGGTTCGAGAGTTGTGCAAAATACGATGGATGGTATGGATACAATTCGTGAGCAGATTCAGGATACGGCCAAGCGTATCAAACGTTTGGGAGAGTCTTCTCAGGAGATCGGCGATATTATTTCATTAATTAATGATATTGCAGAGCAAACAAATATTCTTGCACTAAACGCATCTATTCAGGCTTCGATGGCTGGTGAAGCAGGTCGAGGATTCGCGGTAGTAGCAGATGAGGTTCAGCGTCTTGCAGAGCGCTCTTCAGGTGCTACCAAACAAATAGAGGCTCTCGTTAGAAATATTCAGTCAGATACTAACGAAGCTGTTATATCGATGGAGCAAACTACAGCAGAGGTGGTTAACGGAGCTGCACTGGCACATGATGCTGGAGTTGCCCTGGAAGAAGTTGAAAAAGTATCGTCTAATCTTTCGGAGCTGATAGAAAATATTTCGATGGCAGCAAAAAGTCAGGCAGAACAAGCTGGTAATGTATCAGTAATAATGAATAGTGTTAAAGATATTACGTCACAAACAGCATCTGGTACAACAGATGCTGCAAGCACAATTGGTACATTGTCTGATATGACTAAAGTCTTAAGAGATTCAGTGGCAGGATTTAAGCTACCAAGTAGTGAAATGGAGGAAGACCAAATAAAAAAGTCGGCTTGAAAAAACAATAATTAAAGTAATCCATTTTCTATAAGGTATGAATATGAATGCGCAATCTGAAAATCATAAATATGGTTGGATCTCGCAGGATCTGGATAAACATATCAGTGATGCGTTGAATTTTTTCGAAGCTTATCTTTCTAATCCTGAAGGTGAGAAGGAAAAAGCAAAGCTAGCTGCATCGTTAGAAGCTACAAATAAAATCGTTAAAATTTTTTCCGAGACTGGATTATTAGCACTTGAAGATTACGTCAACGAAATCACTGAATTAATAGAGCAGTTAATCCGGCATGAAGCCTACAATAAATATGATGCCTATCAGGTTATTATTGGTGGTTTTAATCAGTTACAAAATTATTTAACTGCGACAACGCGAGAAAATAAAGATGAACCGGTGCAGTTAATCGCAGTGGTTAATGATTTACGTGCAACAAGTGGAAAGCGCTTGTTTTTGCCGGAAAATCTGTTTTCACCTGAGGTTAATCAGGGCGGTTTGTTGAATTCAGAAAATATAAAAAAATCGGTAGCTGATATCGATAAAATCGTATTATTAAATGAGGCAGCTAGTCTAAAGCAGCAAATAGATATTATTAATAATTCCCAGGAAAATTCAAAGCAAGAAGTGTTAGCACTGGAAAAGCTGGCTATTCAGGGATTACAACAATCACAGATAACAAATAATATCTTTTTGAGAGAGATATGGTGTTCTATAGTAATGATTATAGAAGGGTCATTAAAGCATAGTGAACGTCTTTCTCTTTGTTGCAAATATACCATATTGAATACGTTAGACGGACTGTTGAGATTGAGTAATGAGGAGAATCAATTAAATGATGCAGATTTTGTAAATTTCCAGATTCTTTTTAAAGAATTATTATTTTGTATTTCTTCTACATTTTATTTTAATCAGAACTTTTCAGAATTTACGCATAAATACAGGCTGGATAATGCCATTCAACTTGGTCATTCGGGAGTAATTTTTCGATTAGGAACGCCAGATGTAGAAACAACCGCGCTAGTGATAGATGGATTAATAACAGACCTTAATTTAGTGACTACCTGTTTGCAATCAATTATAGAAGCAGGCGAAAATAAAGAAAAATCACAAGAGTTGGTTGATATGACAACCAACCTGCAATTCACATTGAAGCTGGTTCAATTTACAGAGCTATCTTCAAAATTGGAGATTGCTATTAAAGCGTTTTCTGATTTGAGTAAAGAAAAAATAAATATAGAGCATCAATCAATTGAAGCAGCACTGGCAGCGTTATATGATATTGAAGAAAAATTGAATAAAACCAAGACAGGCGGGGTTTATGATAGTAACCAGCTAGCTATTATTGAACAGGCCGGTAATTCAACTGAAGAAATTATTTCTTTAATTGACACCTACGGAAAAGAAGTCGATAAATATAAAAAAAATGAGATTATAGAAAGTATCTCAAATCTTTTGTCAGAGATATCGGGTGTAACGTCGTTCTTAAATTCATCATTGCTGACAGAAACATTGGATAGCATAGAAAATTATTTTGATTCAAAAGTAAAAGCATCTTTCGTTAGTAATCAGGATGTTTTTCTGGAAGCGATTTTAACCAATTTAACAAAAGCGCTTTCATGTGTGTTGAAGTTTTTTGAACATTGCATACAGAGTCGCCATGAACTGGTGAACAAGAATCTTACTCAAGCATTAGAATTATTGGTTGATAAAGAAAATAGTGCGAATAACTTGCATTTAACTTTAGTTGGAAAAGAAGCCAATGATATAGATTCATTAGAGCCAGAATCAGAACCAGTAGCAGAGATGGTTCAGGATTATATTAATCTTTCTTTGAGTGATAATGTAGATACGACAAATACTCTGGAATCGGATGAACTTAAGCCATTAGATGATTCATTGCTGGATGATGAAATCGTAGAAATTTTTCTTGAAGAAGCAGAAGAAGTTCTGGAGGAGCTAACAGAAGCATATAGCCAATTAAGTAGTGATTCAGATAATGCCCAGGCATTATCTGAAGTGAGAAGAGCGTATCATACGTTAAAAGGCAGTGGGCGTATGGCTGGGGCAGAGCATATTGGTGAGGCTGCCTGGGCAATTGAAAATATGCTCAATAGGGTGATCGACAAGTCGGTATCCTTAAATGATATGCGGCTAGGTTTGGTTGGAGAAGCCAATCGATATATGCCGACGCTGGTTCAATCCTTTAAAGAAAAACTTGAACCATATACACCAGCATTACAAAGCCTGATTACCAGAGCAGAAAATGTAAGCCAGAACGAAGAGGCAGAAATTGTAATTGGCGAAACAGAAACATTATTAAATGCAATGCTGGAGAGGCAGTCAACCGTTGCACTGGAAGATGCTTCAGAAGCAATAAGTGAAGCAGAGAACATTATTGAAAATGTAGATGAAATTGAAGGTACCGTTGAGAAAATTACCGGTGATCTGGAATTTGAGACTACTGAAAATCAGGATAACAGCGAAGAATATACATCGCTGGTCGAGGAGCTATCATCAACTAACCTTATTGAAATATTCCTGGATGAAGTAAAAGTACAAATAGCGGTGCTTAGAGATTATCTGGCATTAAATACTCACCAGGCAGATGAAAGTCATTTTACTTTGCCTGGTGATGCGTTAGTCAGGGTCTTTCATACACTGGCAGGAAGTGCCCGTATTACCCAAGAGTACGACATTGCTGAATTGATGCTGCCAATGGAGTCATTATTGGTCAATATAAATCGTAAGCAGGAAATAAATACAAAACAGTATGAGTTAATTGAGCAAATAACGCAGTGGTTAGAAAACTATTCTAATAACTACGATAAAGAAGTAGAAAAGCAAAGCCTTGCTGAATTGATAGATGCAGTAAATCATGAATTATCAAGTAGCATAGAAAACCCTGTTTCTGCTGAATTCGCCAGATTAATGAAAAATAGTTTATTGCTTGCTCAGCCAAACGTATTGTTAAAGCAATGGCGTGTATCTGGAAGTGCACCTGATAACTTGAATATTATGTTATCCGAACTCGATGCTTTTTCAGAATACTTAAAACAGCAAGAATCTGTCTCAATGCTTCTTGGCTCAATGAAATCTGCTTACCAGGCATTTAATCAAAATGGGCTGCATTATGCGGGTTATAAATCATTACTGGAAGCTCATGGTGAATTTGATGATATGGCAAACCGTTATATGGCTGGTCAGATAATTCCGGATTCTAAAGCCAGCAACAAGTTGCAGAATATAATTGAAGAAGATAAAAAAGTTTTATCAGTGGATTCTTCTTCTATTCATACAGAAAAAAATACAGACGATTTAGATGATGAAGTTATCACTCTGTTTTTGGAAGAGTCAAACGAATTGCTGGATGAAATATCAGAAAACATCAAGCAGTGGTTAGAGAATAAAAAAGAAAGTCATTATATGGAGACTTTATTGCGTCCCTTACATACCATAAAAGGCGGCGCAAGAATGGCTGGATGTAACGATATAGCAGATATTTGTCATGAGTTTGAGGCGTTGTTACAGGCTGCCAAATTAGGAGATGTAGCAGTAAATGCCCGTTTCTTTACTCAATTAACGAAATTTGAAAATAATCTGACAAATGGTTTTAGTCAAATCAGTAATAGAAAACAAGTTGTCCAGAACGATTCTTCAACAGATGTTGTAGAAAAAGAGCAGGACAAACGGGTTGTAGAGCAGGTTAGGGTATCTGCTGACCTGTTAGACAAGCTAATTGGTTTGGCTGGAGAAACCAGTATTTCCCGATCTTTAATAGAAGAAAAGCTCAATGATTTTTCTCATTCTATAGAAGAGATAGATACAACTGTCGAGCGTTTGAAAGAGCAGCTGCGTCGACTTGAGATAGAAACTGAAGCACAAATCAATTTTCGAAAAGAACAGGTTGAAATGGAAGGGCATGAGGAGTTTGATCCTTTAGAAATGGATCGCTATTCCAAATTTCAACAGCTTTCAAAATCCTTGGTTGAATCAGCATCGGATTTAAAAGATTTGAAAAGCACGCTAAAAGAAAAAACACGTGATGTTGAAACTCTGTTGTTACAACAAGGAAGAATTAATACCGGTTTGCAAGAAGGTTTAATGCGAACTCAAACAGTCCCACTTTCACGTGTGGTTATACCCAGGTTACGACGTACTATATTACAAGTTAGTGGTGAGCTTGATAAAACCGTATCTTTTGAAGTATTAAATGCGGAGGGTGAACTGGATCGCTCCATTATTGAAAGAATGGTCGCGCCATTAGAGCATGTTTTGCGTAATGCAATAGATCATGGTATAGAATCACCTAATGAAAGAAAGGCTGCTGGTAAGCCAGAGCATGGATCAATTCAGCTTGATATTCACCGTGAAGGCGGTGATATTATTATAAAGCTAAGTGATGATGGTAGAGGAATAGACACCGATCAGGTAAGACAAAAAGCAATCGCGAACGGTTTAATGAATGAGGGCGATGAGCTTAGCGATCAGGAAATCAATCAATTTATTTTTTCAGCCGGCTTTACCACTGCAAATAAAATAACACAAATTTCGGGTCGTGGTGTAGGAATGGAAGTTGTCCAGCAGGAGCTGAGAGAATTAGGTGGAACAGTACAGTTACAGTCTGTTAAAGGTAAAGGGGTAACCTTTATCTTTAAGTTGCCATTTACAGTCTCGATGAATAGAGCATTGCTGGTGAGTGCTGGTGGTGAAAGTATGGCAGTACCAATGGACTCAATAGAAGGTATCGTTAGAATAAGCCCTTATGAGCTAAAAGAGTACTATGAAGACAGTAGTATGGATTTTGTTTATGCCGGGCAAACCTATGATTTTATGTATTTTGGCAGTCTTATTAATGGAAGTGAGCCAAACTATTGTTCAGATATGATAGGCGCCTTACCGGTATTACTTGTTCGCTCAAATGAAAGGTTGGTAGCTCTACAGGTTGACAGGCTGGTAGGAAGCAGGGAGATCGTAGTTAAAAGCCTGGGTAACCAGTTTGCTAAACTGGCTGGTGTCTCTGGTGCTACTGTGCTGGGTGACGGTAGTGTCGTAATGATTGCTGACCTTGCGGTTCTTGTTAATATTAAATCTGATACATCCATTAATGCAGGCAAAGGGGTTAATGCGCAACTATCAAGAGAAAGACCGCTTGCAATGGTGGTTGACGATTCAGTAACTGTGAGAAAAGTAACAACCAGATTGTTAGAAAGAAATGGTTTTGAAGTAATTACTGCAAAAGATGGTATGGATGCGATGGAAAAGCTGGAAGATACAATTCCAGACTTTATGTTGCTCGACATAGAAATGCCCAGACTGGATGGTTTTGAGGTGGTTTCTCGAGTAAGGCATGACAGTCAACTCAAAGAGATGCCAATCATTATGATTTCATCAAGAACCGGTGATAAACATAAAGATAGGGCGGTATCGTTAGGTGCAAATGATTTTATGGGTAAGCCTTATCAGGAGCAACAATTACTAGCCAAGATAAACGAATTTTTACCTGAATCATTTAAACAATATGTTATTCAGGATTAATTGAGGGTTTGGTGAAAATAAAATGAACGCAACAAGCTTAAAGCAAAGTGCAAACGAAGTGTCGGTAATGCTTTTACCTCAACAGACAGACAATATTCTGGTGCCAGATGTAATGGTAGTAGAAATATGTAAAGACGTTGAAGTAAAACCAAAAGATGATTCACCTGACTGGTTTGCCGGTACTGTAAACTGGAGGAATAGCCAGGTTCCAGTGATAGCATTTGAAGCACTTAATGGGGCTTTCCATATGCCGTCAGAAAAGAAAACAGTTGCGATTGTTAATGCAATGAAAGGCCTGGGTTATTTACCTTATTATGCAATTGTTCTTAATGGTGAGCCAAAGATGATTGATGCCAGCGATAATGATGTCTCAGTCAATGACGGTAGGCCACGCGGTAGGGCAGAAAGTTTATCGGTATCCATTGCGGATACAACGGCTGGTATACCTAATGTTGATTGGGTTGAGCAACACCTGTTAACGTATATTCTGCATAGAAATTAAAATCAGTTGTGATCAATAAAACCCCTGTTGTTTATACATCAGGGGGTTTTTGTTAGGATAAGTTTTTTTCTATTCAAAAATATATGACACCTGAAAGAGCAAAAAAAATAAAAAACGTATTAGACAATCGCCGGGTTGATCTTACTGTAATTCTTGACCATGTCCACAAGCACCGAAATCATGCTGCTATTCTAAGAACATGTGATGCGGTAGGTATTCAAAAAATGCATGTAGTCACAACCGAAGAGGAACACCGTCCTTTTAGAGGCACAGCAATGGGAAGTCATCAATGGGTTGATGTTGTAAAACATGAGATGATTGAAATAGCGATTAAAAAAATTAAAAAAGATAATTTTACGATTATTGCAGCAAACAATAGTGGTAAGGCGATTGATTATCGAGAAGTTGATTACACGCAGCCTGTTGCATTAGTAATGGGAGCTGAAAAAAAAGGCGTAAGTAATAATGCATTATCATTCGTTGACCAGGAGGTCTTTATTCCAATGTATGGAATGGTTGAATCTTACAATGTATCAGTTGCAGCAGCAATCATTCTTAATGAAGCAATAAGTCAACGAAATGCTGTGCGTAATAAGGTAGAAAATAAAAAATTAACTGCTGAAGAATATCAATATTATTTTTTTAAATGGGGCTACCCTCGGCTTGCAGAGTTTTGCGATTTGCGCAATATACCTTATCCAGAAGTCGATGTGCATGGTGACATCGTTGACCCAGAAGGGAGATGGCGTGCTATTGCAAAAGAAAGAGAAGTTTTGAACAAAAATAAAAGTGATGTTAACAATATCGTATTATAACTATTGATTGTAATAACATTTTTCTTTGATAATCTGTATTAACATACCATCTATTATGAGTTTTTAAAAATGTGCAAAAAAACGATTCTTCTTACTTTCGCAGTCTTTTATTCAGTAGCTGTATTAGCCCAACAAATCGTTCTTGGTGATGATGGGCGAGAAGTACAATTAAATTCAGATGGTAGCTGGCATTATATCTCTAAAGATAAATATGCCACTTCCTCCGATGGCAGGCGTTTTCAGTTATATCCTGACGGTTCCTGGCGTGAAATCAAACAGGAAGATGTCGTTATAAATAAATCGAAGAAGAACACCAAAAACCCTGAAAGAAAAATTATTTATAATGAAAGACCTTTGGAAGCTTCACCATCCGAGACATTAAATAATGAATCATTCCAGGCAATAATTAACAATGTAAAACTTTATAAGAGTCTGGTAAAAACACTTAAGTCTTCGCGTATTGAAACACAAATGCAGTTTGATGTAACAGTGATTAACCGCTCAGCTGAACCGCTGGATTTAAGTCAGCTTTCTAACAGGTCATTTGAGGTGGTATCAAGTAAAAATGAAAAATTCAAAGTCATCGATGTTTCGATTTCAAAATCAAGCATTCAGCCAGGAAAACAAGCTAAAGTAGAGGTAAGAACCGACGGATCACCCAATTGGTTCGGGGTTAAATACATCAGTCTTATTTTCAAAAAAGATGCATTAGGGCAATCAGTAAAATATGTATTGAATAAAAATTTCGATGAAATTGAAAGAATAAAAGTGGATGCTTTAAATTAAAACAATAATGCTGATTGGCTAATCATTATTAAGTGCAGAAAGTACCTCTCTTAACTTCCCTTCAATTGAGATAGCTTTTTCTGTTTCTACATCCATAAAGCAGAAAGTAATGATGGCATCGAGAACACAATCGGTTTCTACACCATTTTCCATTTTAGTAATTACCTGTTCGAATTGAGCGCTTTTATTGCCAATATGTTTAATTCTTACAGACACTCTTAACAGATCATGGATTAGAGCAGGCTTACGGAAATTGGCATTAATATTAACTATAACAAAAGCAACACCAAGCTCCTGGGCAGATATATCAAGGCTATTATCCATAATGAACTGCCAACGCGCTTCTTCCAGAAATTCCAGGTATCGAGCATTGTTAACATGCTGATAAATATCTAAATGATAACCACGAACACGAATATCTACTGACACTACTTTCTCCAGTAAAACAATAAGATAAGAAAATCACCTATTTTAAACAGGATAAAATATACCTGTTATGAAATGATTCCTGTTAAAAGAGATTGATTAATGACGGAAAATATCAACTATAAAGTATTAAATTCCATCAATCTAGGAAAGATTTGTTCAATTATAGTGTTCAATTAATAAATATTTCACAAAATAGTTATACTATGCGCCACATATAGATGGAAACAATAACGATGCCATTTATACAATTTACCGTAATTTAAAAATTATTCTGACAGCTTAACCAAGGTGACTACTATGGTTAGTGGAACATTTTCTATAGAAAGAGATTTCTCAAAATTCATTTCTGTAGCTATCTTATTATTTTTTATGAGTTTTTTCCTTTTGCCTATTAAAGCGCATTCAGACGAATGTCTGGCTAATCCTGATTGGGGCATTATTCTAACCGATCATGGTTATTCAGATATTTTAATGGATCTTCGTATAGTTGATGGTGAGAGTTATCAAGGCAGGGAATATCTTTCAGGTGAGTATGCGCATGCAGTTGGTTATTCAAAAACTGGCATTCCAGAAGGGCCCACATGGTTAGAACCTGATTTCATTTTTCCAGATTGGACAAGTAATTCAGATTATACCGTTGTTAGCCCAATAGCATTGGTTGGAGCTAATGCTTTTGGCTTACCAGTATTTGAGTCGGTAGTTACAAATGGAGATCTTGAAATTAAAATTATTTCTGAGATGCTGGATAATGGGGCTGCAGGTATACAGAATGGAATGACAGCTGCAAGTGAATTGTCTGTGCTTGTACCCCCTATTACAAGTAATAAATATGTAATGTTGCAGCGTTTTGAATATACCAATATTTCAGATGTACTATTGGAAGACGTCACTGTATATCAGATGTTGCATGGGCTCGTATCTCTAGTCGGTTTATTTGATGATAGACCTTATCCTCCAGCAGATACTGATCCGTTAGGATTGGATGCAGCATTTTTCTATGACACTACTGTCGTGGGTCAAGATAATCAACAGCTTTCAAGTTTTGCAGACCCAAGTGAATGTATACCGGGAGCATTACCAGGATCAACGCCGGATGGTACAGAGCATTTTGATGTTTTAACCTTTCATACATCTGGCGCACCATCTGCTGTTGGCAATCATTACTATGGTAGTCGTAGTGCTGGAGATAATCATGCATTTGGTAAGCCCAGTATAGGCACTCATTTGGATATAGAAGCAGGCTTACTCAATGCGTTAGATTTTTTTGATCCGGGTGATACTGACTACCCACCATTTTCTGGCGTGACGCCAACTTACGGTGACACAGATCCTGATGATTTTTGGGTGGCTGGAGCACAAGAGCATGGATTGGGAGATTTGCCACCTGGAGCAACAGTTAGTTTTGATTACTTATTAAGTTTACAGACAGCAACAGTGAATAACCCTGTTGAAGAGAAAGTCGTACCTATACCAGCTTATGTATACTTGATTTTGTGTGGATTGATTCTAGCTATTCGAAAGCGTTTTATATAGCGCTTTAAGATAAAAGTTATAAAAATATACTTTGAGTGAATGCGGCTGCTGAATAAGCAGTCGCATTGGTATGCATCGTTGTTGCTTATTTATTTTTCTGCTGGTTATTTCAATATTAAAGGATTGCTGTTAAATGCGATTCCTTCCCAGCCATATTCTATAAAGTTACGAATATTTTGGTGGTCCTCTCCATCGGGGTTATTCAGAACATCTTTACGGTAGTAATCACCAAAGCAAGCAAGTGTTTGCTCTTTGTTTAAATCATTCAAAAGAGCAAAAGCAAAAATTTTACACGAGCCATTATTTGTTCCAGCTTCATTATTGGTAGAACCATTTTTGAAAGCAGTTGGAGTAAATGCATAGTGAGAATCAATTACAGAGATTGTATCGTTAAAATCAATAGAGTCAGGGTTTTCACCAAGTTTTTTAAGAAGGGTTTCTTGATTCATAAAAAATAACATCAGGTATTGAATGAAAGGGGTAAAGTTTAAATGAAGAATACTAAAATGGAAATAAGTAAAACAGTTAGTATTCTATAACCCGTTTGAATGAATAACAGTTTTATACCCCAATTACAAAAAAGATTATCGGATAAAAGTGCAGGAAAAATAATAAGAAAACCCAGAATAACACCAAGACAAACTGCATGGCTTAATGTGTTTATTTCCAGCCATGAAGATAATAATGAAACACCAAAGGCCATTAAAAAACTGGCAACTATACTGCCTAGCATAGGAATGGTCTGGCTGGGTAATGTTTCTGGCGTTTTATTAATACTTGCCATCCAGCTGGGGCCAAATGCAATCGGGCTATACCAGAATGCACCCAGCAACATACCTACTAATGTTCCTGAAAATAGTTCTAGAAAATTAATTGATATAAGATCCATGAAAACACCTCTTTTTAAACTGTATTGATTTATCAATTATAAATAAAAGGAAAATATAAGACCTTATTTTTAACATTAAAATCTTCAAAATTTATTTTCCTGTTTTGTTATGCCTGGTTTGATATTTAATTAAAAAGTAATCTGAAATACCCCCTATTAACGCTCCTATAAAAAGACAGACCAGATCACTTATCAGAAAGCCAAAACCCAAGATTAAGCCGCCTAGTGTTGTATTACGAATGCTATTAATCCATGGTGCCTGATAGAATTGCGAGAATTCAATACTGTAAGAAAAAAAGACAGTAGCGATAAAGAGGTATACAGTTTTTGTTTTGGGGAAGGCCAGGCAGAAAATCCAATAAACCATTAATGCTCATAAAGTATCTCCTCCATAGGTAACAATAAAATCGGGTAAAGGTAGAGTTTTTGAGCGAGAAAATAAACCACAGACTAACGTTACTATTGAGAGTATAAAATAAAGAAAGAAATGGCGTTTAACTATATAGCCCATATTATTTTAAATCTGCATCAATTTATTTAAGACTCAAATGAAGTATTTATTTAAACGACGTGAAATTAAATTTTTTATAGACTCATTGGGTGCACATTGTATCGCAAGCTCTGCATAATGTTTTGCTTTATCTTTATTAAAGCTGCGGGCGTATAAATCAGCGGCTACTGTTAACCATAGGTAGGATTCAGTCATCCATGTTGGCGGCTCAACTTCAAATAACAGGTTTAACCCGGCTTGTGGCCCTTTCCATTCTGCTAATGCTACAGCACGATTAAGTCGATAATGGTAAGAGGTAAATAAGTTTTCCAGTTGTTGGTAGTATAGAAAAATGGCTTTCCAGTCAGTTTTTTCGAAACTTGGTGCACGACAGTGTTCAGCAGCAATAGCTGCTTCAAGATGGTATCGACTCAAATGATCACCTTCTGCTGAACTGGTGAGATATTCAAAACCCTCTGCAATTAATGCCTGGTTCCAACAGGACCGCTGCTGCTCTTCCAATAACAACAGATCACCATTATCTAATCGACGACTATTCATTCTAGCCAAATTAAACGTCATTAACGCCAATAGCGCCATAACCTCAGTGTTATTTCCAATAGTGGTTTTTGCGATTATTTTTAATAAGCGGATTGTCTCTTCACATAAATCCAGACGGATAGATTCATCCTGAGAATAGGAGAGATAACTCTCATTAAATAACATATACAGCACGCAAAGGACAGATGCTAATCTTACGCTGGATTTTTCAATAGGCAGAGAATTAAAATAAGCCGATTTAGTACGCAATAGATCACGTGCACGTTGATAGCGTTTATGAACATTAGCCTCGGATATAAATAAACGCAAAGCAATTTCTTTAATACTGAAACCGCAAATGACTTTAAGTGCAATGACCCAGCGAGACTTTTCTGGAATTTCCGGGTCGCAACAGATAAAGAGCATATGCAACAAATCATGCTCTTTATCGAGATCAGTTATGTTGGAAACCTGAAAAGAATCTAAAGCAGAAAGCAGTTCTGGCTCTTCCAGAGAATCCAGAGGTTGCCGCTTACGTAATTCGTCAATTAAGTGATTGTAAGCAACACGATACAGCCAGGCTTGTGGTTTTTCTGGTTGGTCTGTTCGCCACACTTCCATTGCTTTTAACAAGCTGGTCTGTACCGCATCTTCTATTAATTCAAGATGCTGAACACCAATTTTTCGGCTAAGCGTGGCAACCAGGTTGGCGTACTCATGCCGAAAAAAATGTTCGTCATCAATTATCATTAAAGCTTATGGATTTCCCTTATTTCTACCGATGTATTCGCATCAAGAGAAGCTGCAACGGGTGGGCATTCGTGAGTGATTTTTACAGCTTCTTCCAGGTTCTCAGCGCTTACCAGCATATAACCGCCAACAATTTCTTTTACCTCGGTAAAAGGCCCGTCAACAATACCGTTAGCCGTTAATACTTTTCCTTCACCGAGTTTGCCGCCCATATCTTCAATATTTGAAGCAAATTTTTCCTGCCATTTCTGAAATTTCGCGTACATTTCGTCCATTTGGCTGGCCGATGGCTGGTCTGGAGCAGGTTCATCACATCCGCCTTGTTCATTGCGAAGGATGCACATATAGAGTTTTGACATTAGGATCTCCTTTATCAATTAAGAGTTAAAATACAGAGCATTATTCTGCATTTATATGACGATCGTAATGTACAGTTTTGGACACTCGCAAACAAATAATTTATGAAGAAAGCTTTATGGATTAAGTAAGGGCAGAAAGAAAAGGTTGAACTGTATCCATAAACTGTTCGGGCATTTCGGCAAAAGCAGCATGGCCACAAGGGAAAGTGACAAACTCTGCCAGAGGAATGGACTCTTTTGCAGCTTTACCATCTTTGTTGGCAGGAATAGCCGGGTCTTTCTCACCAAAAACAAGCAGGGTAGGTGCGGTTATGTTTTTTGCGGATTGTCTTAAATCGTTATCGGGTGCTATAAAGTCTCGCCACATTGCGCGATTAAGTGAAATACACTCAGGAGTTGCCTGAAGAGTAGAGGCTCGCTCTAGCATAGCAGAGGTAACATCAGTTTTGGTTTTCAGGTATAGGCTGGCCCAGAGCTTGGGCGTTAAAGAAAATCGACTGCCCTGAAGTTTACAAAATGAACGAGTTATAACATTATGAGGTGTAAAGCCACCCGGAGAAACCAGTATAAGCCCACGCACGCGATTGGGCGATTTAATGGCTAATTGTGTCGAGACGTTCCCACCAATTGAGTTTCCAATAAAAAATGCAGAAGTGATATCTAACGAATCAAGAAAGTCGCATAAAATTTGGTAATAAAGCGATACAGTCGCAAGCTCCGGTTTTTTCAGCGCAGACGACTGACCATAGCCGGGCCAGTCTAAAGCCAGCACACGATAGTTTTCTGAAAGTGTGGAAATAACGGCATCATAATCTTTACTATCGCCAGGGTTTGCATGTAATAGAATAATCGGAGCGCCTTGGCCTCTTTCTGAATAATAAACATTGCCTGTAGATAATTTTATGTGCGGCATAAGACCTCAAGTTATATATTGGATTTGAGTATCAAGAGTTTATGGAGTAATAAATCTTCTTTAGCTTTTAAGAAAATAAATGATATTTTCTATTGTTGCATTATCTTCCAAAGGGCCATTGTGGCCAAGGCTTTTTGTTAGAAATCTTTGTGAATTGGGCCATAGGTTGGCTATGGTTTCCCCATCAGCAGGCTTAGTGATTTTATCCGTTAAATCATTTACTACAAGAAGTTCCATCCCTTCGATGGGCTTATAGCATCCAGGGTCACCCTGTTTTGAAATAAGCCCCTGAAACTGGGAAAGAATCAGATGATCGCAGGCGCTTAATAAGCGTTGTGATGGGTCAAGTTTGCGCTTAATGATTTCCATCGGTGGATAAGGTGTGATAGGCGCGTTAATAAAAACAGCTTTTGGTGTGTGGATTTTTGTAAGTTGATGAACTGCCATCAGGCACATTGCACCGGCAGAGTGAGCAATAACAGAATGAACACTGGAACCAAATTTTTGGTATATAGTCTGCACATCATTCATTAATTGTTCAAAGCTGATCTTTTTACCCGCTGATTCCCCGTGAGCAGTAAAGTCTACAGCAAGTAAGTTATATCCTTTTTGATGAAGAGTTTCAGCCATTGGTGCAAGTTGAGCTGCGCACCCGCCCCAGCCGTGAAACATTAATACCAGATTATCTGTATTTCCCCAGTGGTAAGCTACATTCTGGCCGTTTGCTCCCCAGTAAATTCGTTTCGCCGTTTGCTGAGCCTTGTTTTGTTCTTCAGTCGTTTGAAACGGTATAGGTTTACTTACCATCTTCATAATAAGACTGGCTGCCAGGGTAGAAGGCATTAGGTTCATAGCTTGTCTAACTAATTTCATCAGCTATACCTGATAGTCTATGAAGAAAAATGGCTGATAGCGTTGAGTTATTTCTTGGGTTTTGGGCTTATTTTCATGCTGATTTTTGCACTGAAAACTTCATCGCCATTTGTGTCAAAAATGGAAACAGGCATAATCACCTCTTGTGCCCCTTCCCAATCATAGCTCTCCACTTTACAAACAGCACGCAAATCAGTTTTAGCCATTTTCAGGTATTTTACTTCCATTCCAACAGGAATCCATCGGTAATCGGCGTTCAGGGAAATATCAATACAGAAACCACCTACTAGCTCAGCTGCATTACACATTGCAATTGCATGAACTGTTTTAATGTGGTTATGAACAGCCCTTCTTTTTTTCATGGTTATCTCAACATGGCCGCGTTCCATAACAGTGAATACTGGTTTAATCGTGCTGAAATAAGGCGCTATAAAGCAGACACCTTTACTGACAACCCAACGACCAAAATTAGTGTGACCTATTTTATTCCATAAAGTTAATGCCTGGTTTTTTGGGGGTTTGTAAGCCATATCATTAGCTCCTTTCTGAAAAAATATCTGTAATGTGGTTTAAAAAACGGGAAACGGTATCGAGCTCTTCTTCATTAAAGCCTTCACATATAAGTGCATTGGCCTGTTTTATAAGTGGCTTGCCTCTATCAATCATTTGTCTGCCTTTACTGGTTAGCCTGATTTGCGAGGCGCGTGAATCGGTTTTGCAAACGGTTTTTTCAACCAGGTTCTCTTTAATCATGCGTTGAACCAGACCAGTTATTGCTGATTTATCTAACATTAACATTCTGGCGAGATCTTTCATTTGGCAGTCATTAGACTTTTTTAGAGCGAGCAACGTGGTGAATTGAACAACCGATATACCTAGCCTGGACCGTATATCCTGATCCATGCTTTTCATCATAATGTGTTTGGCTTGATTGATCTGATAAATCAAACGTCTGTCTTTACTCATGGCGCGCGAGTTTAAAAATATTTAGTTGATATGTCAACTAAATTTCTGGGAAGCCATTAAATTAGCTACTAAAATGCTCTGAAGTTTGGGTAATTATGTGTAACATAGTAGGGCATAGCATTTTATGGTTTTTATTTTTTGCTTTATTTTTAAGAGCTTACACTATGGCACAACAATTTAAAGAGCAAGGCGGAGCTGCGACAATGGATCCGTCAGCGATTAAGCGGTGGCTTCTCTCACGTGTGATTACTAGAATCGTCAGTCAGGAGCGCTTGCAAAAACAACGCATCAAAACCGAGAGAAAGCGGCAACAAGCCGGACTACCACATCGAGTTGAATACTTTCATCAGGTAGAAGATCCTTATAGCCACCTAATGGTACAGGTCTTGTCACAATTGGTTGAGCGCTACACTATTGAATTGAGTTGCCATTTGGTCGACGGTCCAAAGGGAAACAATATAATGGATAGAGACTTGCTTTCGGGTTGGTCTCGGTACGATGTAAGCCTTGTTGCTTCTTACTATGGACTAGAGTTTCCTGTGCATGCCGATTCACCCGGTAAAGAGCTTGTTAGAAAGGCTAATGCTCTATTGGCTGGCTTGTCATCATCAGACTTTATTTACTTGGCTCAAGATGTTGGTAACGCATTATGGGCAGATGATGAGTACAAGCTGGATTCGCTAGCAAAACAATATGGCTTGGCAACAAAAAAAGAAATGGAATCGAAAATAGAGCAAGGAAGTGCTCTTCAAAAACAACGAGGCCATTATTCAGGAGCAATGCTGTTTTATGGTGAAGAATGGTATTGGGGAGTTGATAGGCTCTACCATTTAGAAGAACGTTTAACTTCAATAGGAGTAGCGAAGAATCCGAGTAATAGCTTTATCGCACCGAGGCCGGCAATAGATACATCTGTCTTACCGAGCACTATAAATAATAAGGAAATTACATTAGAGGTGTTTCCTTCTTTGCGTAGCCCTTATACGGCTATTGTGTTTGATCGTGTACTTCAATATGCAGATGAAGCAGGTATAAAGCTGGTTGTACGCCCCGTATTGCCGATGGTGATGCGTGGTGTTCCTGTAACGCGTCAAAAAGGGTTTTACATCTTTAAGGATACTGCTCGCGAGGCGGTTGCGGAAAATATTCCTTTTGGTAATTTCTATGACCCCATAGGTGAACCAGTAAGACGTTGTTATTCGCTTTACCCTTGGGCATGCCAGCAGCAAAAAGGCAATGCATTGATATCCAGTTTTTTAAAAGCTGCTTTTGTTAACGGCATAAACACCAATACAGATAGAGGACTAAAAAAGGTTGTCGGGAATGCGGGGCTGGATTGGCAGCAAGCAAGAGAAATAGTCGGTACGGATACAGGCTGGGAAAAAATGTTAGAGGAGAATAGACTTGAAATGCTAAAGCAGGGTTTGTGGGGGGTGCCGAGTTTTCGTTTGCTCAATGCTAACAATAAGCAAGTGTTAGCAGTATGGGGTCAGGACAGGTTATGGTTGGTTGCAAAAAAAGTTGAGGAGTTAATAGGGCAACACCTAAAAGCATCTAATGCCACTTAAAGGCACGATGGACCGCTATGTTTGATTTCTGTAGAAAGAATTTTTGTTTCAGAATGTCCTATATATATAGACCAGTGTTCTGAGCATATAAGGGGTATAGTTGTACGGCTTATTCGACATAAGTAGGGCATTGGTTCCTTATTAATTGATTTTGGAATATGATCAACAACCCAGGGTTTAATATCAGTAGAACATTCAAAGCCTTTTTTTTCTATTTTTTTTACTGCATCAGCTACATTAATCATATCGTTTAAATAATGGCTTAATTCTTTTTTGCTTTCAATATCATTTTTGCTAAATGGGATGTCGCCTGAACAGCCGGCAATAAAAAAAATGTATAGAGTAAGTAGAATTAAATTCATAGGAACACTAACAAATCGCTTCGTTATATCAATCACCACCACCATCCCCTCCAGAAAAATCTCCACCGCCAGGTGATAGCTCATGAATGATTGAGTAACCTCTATATTTTTTGATTAAAGCTGAATCCAAACCAAGTTTTTTAGCATTCTCTTCATTACACCAAATTGCAATAGCTATCTCTTCTAATTTGCCAGTATATCCAAGCTTTTTTAATGCTGTCAGTACCTGACCTTCGGTATATTCATCAGAACGACCATAATCTTTTGCTAAAGTAACGGTCATTTCCTTAAGAAATTTATTCATTCTTTTTTTTGCAAAATAATCTTTAAACATTAATTCTTTCTATAGTTTTATTGGAGTTGAGTAATTTTCTTTATTTTAACTTATCAACTTTACCTTCTAATTACTTTAAATTCTTTCAGATCCAGGCATTTAACGTTCATTATTTGCACTGCATCAGTAAATATTGATGCAGTTAACGGTTTTTTGAGACCAAAAGCTTTAATTTTACGTATTCTATATTGATTTTTTTTGATATTGTTTGGTTCATGTCTGTGGTTGTAGAGTTAAAGCCCGCTCAGGGTGTTTCGCATTTGGAGAGCATGCTTAAAGCGGCAGGCGATTCCCTGCGTTTAGGGGTTTTGCAGGTGATGCGTTATGACTCATATGGGGTGTTGGAGCTTTGCGAATTGTTCCAGATTAAACAACCGGCAATGAGCCATCATTTAAAAGTGCTGGCAAATGCTGGATTGGTGACGACGAGGCGTCAGGGTAATGCCATTTTTTACCGACGTGTTTTGCCGGCCAGTACTTTTGATGAAGCATTAGTGAGTCAATTGTTTGATTCGCTTGATGCGCAACCGCTGGATGAAAAGCTGAAAGCAGCAGTTGCCAAAACCCAGGAGCAACGTAGTGAAGCTTCTCTAAGTTTTTTTAAAGAGCATAGTGAGCAGTTTAAAGCCAAGCAGGACCTGATTTCGCCGGTAAATGTTTACCGTGATACGTTGAATGAAATTGTCGATACATTACTAAGTACCTTAAGTAATAAGCAGGCGGTTGAAATTGGTCCGGGTGATGGCAGTTATTTACCGGATTTAGCTCGGCGTTTTGAGCATGTGATTGCGCTGGATAACGCTGAACCTATGTTGGAGCGTTGCCGGCGTGCAGCAACAAAAAAGAATCTGGACAATATTGGTTTTATTCATGGCAATACTGACGATCTAGTTGAGCTGGCTGTACAGTTAGGGATGGGAAGTTCTGTTTCTGCGCGTAGAGCAAACTGCATTATTGCAAATATGGTATTGCATCATAATGTAGAACCGCAGCATATATTTTACGATGTTGCCAGGTTACTCTCGGATAACGGTGTTTTTGTGGTTTCCGAGCTTTGTCAGCACGATCAGGAGTGGGTACGCGAAGCGGCGGGTGATATTTGGCTTGGGTTTAATGAAAAAAACCTGAGTAACTGGGCTGAGCAGGCGGGTCTAACAAGAAAATTGAGTAGTTATACAGCATTAAAGAATGGTTTCAGAATACAGATACATGCTTACACCAAGCAGTAAATTGATTATTACCGTAACACAACCAATAAACGGGGTATTGCAAACTTTATGAGCGAATATAGTATTTTTACATCGGAATCAGTATCGGAAGGGCATCCAGATAAAATGGCAGATCAAATTTCTGATGCTGTACTGGACGCAATTATAGCGCGTGATGTCGATGCACGTGTGGCTGTTGAAACATTAGTTAAAACCGGTATGGCGATTGTTGCCGGCGAGGTAACAACCAGTTGTTATGTCGATCTTGAAGATATTATTCGTAAAGTGATTACCGATATTGGTTATGACAGCTCAGCTGTGGGGTTTGATGGTGCAAGCTGTGCTGTATTGAATGCAATAGGCAAGCAATCAGTTGATATAAATCAGGGTGTAGATCGTGCCAGGCCAGAAGATCAGGGGGCTGGTGATCAGGGGCTTATGTTTGGTTATGCAACTAACGAAACAGAAACGCTTATGCCTGCTGCTGTTTACTATTCGCATCGTCTGGTAGAGAAGCAGGCAAAACTTCGCAAGTCAAATGTTTTGCCATGGTTGCGACCTGATGCAAAAAGTCAGGTAACACTACGTTATGAAGATGGCAAGCCGGTAGCGATTGACGCTGTTGTCCTTTCTACCCAGCACGACCCTGAAATTACATTAGAAGAATTACGCGAAGCTGTAAAACAACATATTATTTTGCCAGTACTCCCTGAAGAATGGATTCATGAAGGCACACAGTTTCATATTAACCCGACGGGTAATTTTGTGATAGGTGGGCCTGTTGGTGATTGTGGCTTAACAGGTCGTAAAATTATTGTGGATACCTACGGTGGTATGGCACGTCACGGTGGTGGAGCATTTTCAGGTAAAGATCCATCCAAAGTTGACCGTTCTGCAGCGTATGTAGGGCGTTATGTGGCAAAGAATATTGTGGCAGCTGGTCTGGCAGATCGTTGCGAGATACAGGTTTCTTATGCAATTGGCGTTGCAGATCCAACGTCTATTTCTGTCAATACCTTTGGAACCGGCAAGGTTAGCGATGAAAAATTAATTGAAGCGGTGCGAGAAGTGTTTGACTTGCGACCCTATGCCATTACAAAAGTGTTAGAACTTCAACACCCGATGTACCAGTTAACAGCGAGCTATGGGCATTTTGGGCGTACACCATTCGAGTATACGTACGAATGGGAAGAAAGCGGCGTTAAAAAGTCAGATACATTTACCGCATTTACATGGGAGCGCACAGATAAAGTAGAGGCGCTTCAAAAAGCAATTTCCTGATTTAATTTTGAAAAGAGGAATGATTATGAACCAAGCAGAGAATATCGAATTGAAAGAAGATTACAAGGTTGCCGACATTACACTAGCCGATTGGGGGCGTAAAGAGCTGGAAATAGCAGAGACTGAAATGCCTGCACTTATGGCATTAAGAGAAAAGTACGCAGCAAGCCAACCATTAAAAGGTGCGAAAATTCTGGGTTGTATTCATATGACAATACAAACCGGTGTTTTAATTGAGACACTGGTTGCTCTGGGTGCAGAAGTGCGCTGGTCTTCTTGTAATATATTTTCTACACAAGATCATGCAGCCGCTGCAATTGCAGCCTCAGGTGTGCCGGTATTTGCCTGGAAAGGTGAAACCGAAGAAGAATACGAATGGTGTATTGAGCAAACCATTCTTAAAGATGGTCAGCCATGGGAAGCCAATATGGTGTTGGATGATGGTGGTGACCTGACTGAGATGCTTCATGAAAAATACCCTGCGATGCTGGACAAGATACATGGTATTACTGAAGAAACAACAACAGGCGTTCACCGCTTGCAGGAAATGTTAGATAAAGGTGAGCTTAAAGTGCCAGCAATTAATGTGAACGATTCTGTCACAAAATCCAAAAATGATAATAAGTATGGTTGTCGTCATTCGCTGAACGATGCAATCAAACGTGGTACAGACCATCTTCTCTCTGGTAAGAAAGCATTGGTTATTGGTTACGGTGATGTCGGCAAGGGCTCAGCTCAGTCACTTCGTCAGGAAGGTATGATTGTTAAAGTAACAGAGATTGATCCTATCTGTGCAATGCAGGCCTGTATGGATGGTTTTGAAGTGGTTTCAGCCTATAACAATGGCGTGAATACAGGAAAGTTGGAAGATATTAATACGGCTTTGCTTCAAAATACGGATTTGGTGGTAACAACAACAGGTAATTACAATGTGTGTGACTCTGCAATGTTGCAGGGTTTAAAGAATGGTGCTGTTGTTTGTAACATCGGACATTTCGATAATGAAATAGATACCGCTTATATGCGCGAAAACTGGGAGTGGGAAGAAGTAAAACCACAAGTACATAAAGTGTTTCGCAATAAAGCAGATAACAACCACTTGATTTTATTGTCAGAAGGCCGTCTGGTTAACCTGGGTAATGCAACAGGGCATCCATCGCGAATTATGGACGGTTCATTTGCGAATCAGGTGTTGGCACAAATTTATTTGTTCGAGAAAAAATTTGCTGACAATGCTGGAGCTGAAATAACTTTAGAAGTGTTGCCTAAAAAACTGGATGAAGAAGTAGCAGCTCATATGGTAAGTGGTTTTGGTGGTGTGGTGACCAGGCTAACTAAAGAGCAGGCCGACTATATCAATGTTCAAGTGGAAGGCCCTTATAAGGTTGAGTCTTACAAGTATTAAAGCATTACGATAAATCAGGAAATTTATGTCTTTTACAAAAGACCATCGTTTAAGTTTTGAATTTTTTCCGCCCAAAACCGAGGTAGGATTTGAAAAATTGATTAAGGTGAGATCCGAGCTCGCATCGTTCTCACCTGAATTTTTTTCAGTTACCTATGGAGCAGGAGGTTCAACACGCGATAATACCAAGACAACCGTGTTAGCAGGACTTCAAGAAGGCCATAATATTGCGCCACACCTTTCATTTGGTGGTGATGACGAAGCATCTATTCTTAAGTTGATTACAGAGTATAAGGATAAAGGCGTTACACGATTGGTGGCATTAAGAGGTGATTTGCCATCAGGCTTTGGCAAGCGCTCACGCCTGGTTCATGCTAACGAATTGGTTCAATTTATTCGCCAGCACTTTGGTGAGCATTTTCATCTTGAAGTGGCAGCCTACCCGGAAATTCATCCAGAGGCAGAGTCGTACGATGTTGACATTGAATTTTTAAAAAACAAGTTCGATGATGGTGCTAATAGTGCAATCACTCAATACTTTTTTAATGTTGATGCGTATCAGTTCTTTATAGACAACTGCACTAAACAGGGTATTGATAAGCCTATATATCCCGGCGTTATGCCAATTATAAACTTTGATAATTTAAAGCGGTTTTCAAAAAATTGCGGTGCAGATATTCCACGTTGGCTAAGTTATCGTATCGAAGCGTTAGAGGGTAAACCCGAAGAAGCACAAAAATTCTGTTTGGATTTTATTGCCGAGTTTTGTGAAAAACTACTTGCTGTAGGAGCGCCAGGGCTACATTTTTATACGATGAATCAAACTGAACCCACCAGAGCAATATGTCAGCGCCTTGGTTTATAGTTTTAATGCGCATAACATATAAAACCTTATGCGAATATCCCGTCACTATATAAATAATAAAAACGAGAAAGCAAGTGAGCTGCCTTTATGTGTTGGTCAAACGTTGGAGCTTGACCAGAAAAATTCGCATTATTTAAAAAACGTATTAAGAGTAAAGCTGAATTATAAACTTGTCGTTTTCGATGGCTCAGGTTCGGAGTTTTTAGCTACAGTTACAGATATACAAAAAAAAGTCATAGTTGTAACGTTAGAAGAAGAAACAACCCCAAATAACGAATCACCGCTAGTAATTCATTTAGGGCTTGCAATTTCGAAAGGCGAACGAATGGATTGGGCTTTGCAAAAAGCAACAGAGCTGGGCGTTACTGAAATTTCTCCCTTAATCACAGAGCGAGTTGATGTAAAGCTGGATAAAGACAGACAGCAAAAGAAATTGGATCACTGGCAGCAAGTAGTAATTAGTGCGTGCGAACAGTCAGGGCGAGTGAAAGTACCTGTGGTAAACGAACAGCAAGAATTATCTAAATGGTTAGAGTCAGAGCAGAGTGAAGAAAAATATGTCTTTGCTCTTGATGGTGAAAATAATTTTAATCACAACGAAATGTCAAAAAACAAACCCTCATCAGTTTCATTATTAATTGGGCCAGAAGGCGGCCTGACAGAAGATGAAATACAGTATTCAAAACAGAAAGGCTTCAAACCGGTTTGTTTAGGGCCAAGAGTATTAAGAACAGAAACAGCGCCAGTGGCAGTGATCAGTATATTGCAGTATGTTTGGGGTGATTTCTAAAGCTTTAATCTATGGGGCTTTTAACACCTAAGCCACCTTTGTTTAAAACATGAGTATAGATTTCTGTTGTTGTAACGTCTGAATGACCCAGCAGTTGTTGAATGGTTCTAATGTCATAACCACGTTCTAGTAAATTTGTAGCAAAAGTATGCCTAAAAGTGTGACAGTTCGCATGTTTATATATGCCTGCTTCTTCAATGGCGAGTTTAACAGCTTTTTGTATATAGCGTTGGTGACGATGATGTCGTTTGGTTTTACCATCGCGTGGATCATTAGCAAGTCGGCTTGAAGGAAACAAAAACTGCCATGGTAATGATTTAGAGGCTGAAGGATATTTGCGTGCAAGAGCATTTGGCATATACACTTCGCCGAACCCCGCTTTCCTGTCCATGTCATGCATAAATCCAACCTGTTGAACTTGCTCGAACAAGTTTTCACTACAAATATCAGGAAGTATAGTGACACGATCTTTTTTTCCTTTGCCTTCTCTTATAGTAATTTCTTTGCGATTAAAATCAATATCTTTAACGCGTAACCGCAAGCACTCAGAAACACGTAATCCGCTACCGTACATAAGTTGCGCCATAATTTTTTGGTCTCCTTTAAGCTTTCCAATTACGGTAAGTGCTTCTTGATGAGTAAATACAACCGGTAAGCGTCTTTTTTTTGTTGAGTAATTAAAATTAAGCTCATTGACTTCGCGTGCAAGAAAATGTTTGTAAAGAAAGACAATAGCATTCAAAGCGGTAGCTTGAGTGCTTGGGGAGACGTGTCGTTGAGTAGTGAGATAGTTGAGAAAAGCTTCAATTTCGTTAGCACCCATATCTTTTGGGTGCTGTTTATCGTGAAAGTAAATAAATTGTTTTATCCAATGGATATAAGTGCGCTCAGTTGCCCATGATTTATTTTGAGCGCGTATTAATAATCTGATCCGGTCAATTAATTTAGTAGAGTTGGCTGCGACGTTAGGTGCAACATCATCCATAATATTAGTTTTTTTTCTCACACTGGCTCCTCCTTGAGTTATGTAGTTGAGATATTATCC
The DNA here is from genome assembly GCA_041941365.1 of Cellvibrionales bacterium. Classification (GTDB taxonomy): domain Bacteria; phylum Pseudomonadota; class Gammaproteobacteria; order Pseudomonadales; family UBA7434; genus UBA7434. The sequence goes on from JBGTQK010000003.1 coordinate 75,540, forward strand.
AGTACAGCTTGTAATGTAAACACATAGCTATTTTTCAACGGCGAAATTTTTAATTAGTGGATATATAACAAAAACTTAAGATTGAGTTGCTAGCATAGAAATATACGGCGTAACGCCGCTTTTTTCAGAGCATTACAGGAATAAAGGTTGATAAGTGGTTTATTATTGGGTATTTTTTGAAAATGAAAACTTTAATGAATGAAATATACGGTTTGAGGAACAAATTTTTTCGCCGTAGAATTAGCTGTTAAAACTCCAACTGAGGAATTACCATGAAAAAAGTACTTTGTTTGTGTATCGTCTTATTTTCGGCTCAAGTTTATTCCGAAGACGTTCAATCACTTAAAGGCTTGGATTCTCCAGCAACCAAGCTTGACGCTCTTGTTTCTTTGTTATATGGCCAGCTTGGCTGCAAGGTGAAGTTTTCAGTTTTGCCCATTTCTGATCTAAAACCAGAATTGTGCATGTATGAAATCGACTATTTGCTAAATGTCAAAACCATAAGAATGAATTTTTCTATCTCAGAGAATCACCACCTAGTAAATGATTTTGGTGCGCTAAAAGAAAAAGATAAGCTGCAAGCTATCTCAGACATAGCTGCTAGAATAGAATCAAAAGTAAAAGGGGTTCTCCAGAGAACATCCCTTTCACTTGGAACCTATCCACCAAAAATGGAATTCCATATTGCTCACAAGGGCTATGTTGCTTCACGTAATAATAAAGGTGAAATTAAGTCAGCAACATATGAGGTAAAAGGGTTTTAACAAGCGGCTCAAAAATCGCTCCACTTCGTTCCGCTGGACGCGCCTATCGGCGCGCCTTTTAGCCGGGCGTTAAGTGTCCAAGGATCATCAGATGAACAAGATTGCAATACTTTCAATAAGCTTATTAGTTTTCACTGGCTGCGCCCGACTTGAAATCTACGAGGATTCAAGATCCGACGAGGTGGCTAAACTAATATTTCCTAGTCCGTCTAAATCTAAAGGCATCTTAGGTTACTACAGTGCTTCGGTGACTCTTTTCACAATCGCCGATGAAAAAGGTTGCGGTAGGCTGTACAGATCTGGAGATGCTCAGGAAAACAGTATCGAGCATCTAGTACCAGCCAATAGAAACTTAATACTGAGTTCAAGCTTTAGGATTGGAGCAAAGGCTTGTAACGTGACTGCTTATTTCAAACCAGAAAAAGATCGCGAATATATTGCAGCGCCAAATATTTCTAGCGATTATTGCTCCTTAAACGTGTTCGATAATACTGCAAAAACGTCCGTGCCCATCAAGTACGCAAAGCTAGACACGTGGACTGCAAAAAGTGCGTGTATTAAGTAATTTAACAAGTAGCATCACAGGAACGCGGCTGCGCCGCTCCTCTGTGTGCTAGGCGTTAAGTGTAGAGAAGAGTATGAAGATATATATAACAATAATCGCTTTAGCCTTAATGACTGGCTGTGCAAATACCCCAAAGACAGGTGAGCCGGTTTTGGCCTGTGGTGTAACATTTGGGTATATTGTTGATCCACAAGGGGCGCTAACAGATTTTAAATTGTATCTCCCACCCCGCTGTAATGATAAAAGCGTTGTACCTAAAATTAGTGCGGCCTGGCAAAAAACAGCATGTGCTCACTTTTCAACTTATAAACTAGCTCCAACATATGCAAATGGTGAAGAGCCTAGGATGATGTATCGAAACTTTTTTTACAGGCCACACCGCCCCGACGTTCTTTATCCAAACGTAAATTCAGGCAGCAGCGAGAAAGATCCAGTGGTTTACATACAGGAATCCATCCTTGAACCAAACACAGGCAACCCTAAGCACGTATGTGAAGGAGACCTTGTGGCAAGTGCTGGGAGAAATCCTTAACAAGTTCAGGCATAGGATGCGCAAAAAGCGCGCTCCTATGCTAAAGACGTTAACTGCACATGAAACGTTTTGCACCGCTTCTTCTGTTTTTGCCGCTCCCGGCAATAAGCGCTGTCGTGGGATACTTTGTGTCTCGCTCGGGTATGATCCACTGGTTAAGCGCTTCGTTGGTAGTGGCTTCATTTATGATCATGTGGGGCACCTGGTCGTTCGAAGACGACGCTAAGCTGTCTATCGAGCTAGCGAAAAAGGAGGGAAGCTCTACGGCAGATCTCGAGTCAGATATAGAAAAGAACAACACTATCAACAGTCTGCTTATACTTTGCCTATGGGGAATGGCTGTCTTATATGAAATGTTCAGTTAACAAGCGCATCTTATGGACGCTTAACCTTAGCTTCTCTTTGTGCCTGAATGGCACAAAGCTCGCTTCGGCTAAGCGCCCCAAATCCGGGCGTTAGTTGCAAGAAACATGAAGATCACTCTATCGATAATTACTGTGCTACTGACATTCTTTGCCGGAATGTATTATGGATATTTTCGAGGGATCGATGATACATTGCCAGCGATGCGCTACGTCGAAATGGCAAGCAATTATGTCCATTTGCGCATCGCAGAAGAAAAAGGCGAACAAGAATTACGCACGTTTCTTTACGACGACCTTTCGGCAACGGTTGAGCTTCATCGCCTCGCACTGGAAGACAGGTCGACACTATCCCGTTTCTTTATAAGGGACTTTGATGAAGTGTTTTTCACCAATAGGTCTGAATACTACAATGCTATTAGCGAATACGTCGCACAGAAAGGCGATCAGGATTCCCAGCTAGAGGAAAATATCAATTGGCTACGCAGCACCATAGATTAGCAACTAACAAGGCCAGGCTAGTCGCTACGCTGGACTCGCAACAAGTTGCTCGCCCATGCTGGCGGCGTTATAACTCAAGATGATTGACGAGATTCGAAACATACTCCAAGAAAATAGAGTCATCCATTCAGAAGAAAATGGGTGGATTTGGGTCCAACCTCAGTCAGAGGACGGATTTGAAGTAGGCTTTGCCGAAGACGAGCGATTTGCATACGTCAGCTGCTCTGGCTGGCATGAGGAGTTCGAGGACAAAGATGATGCTCGAAATTGTTTCCTTAATGCTCTAACTCCTAGAATACGAATTTTAATCTCTACTCGGGGCAGCTATGAGCACAAGTGGGAGTATCAGGCTTTTGAGAATGATTCATGGCAAAGTTACGGCGTTACAGGGCTGTTATTTTTCCCGTTTTGGCGAAAGGCTAAAAAAACAACAAAAAGTAATGCGGTGCTTAAATGAGTTATAACAAGTGACTATGGTTGCAAGCCCTGATTTTAGACCCTGGTTTCATCCCAATACGTGTTGTTTTTAACCATGGTATTTAGGATAGTCAGTTGTTTTCTCATACAGGCAACAAGCGCAACTTTCTTGGGTTTACCTTCATTCACCATACGTTCATATAACGGTTTTAGCTTTGGGTGGCACTGAATGGCAGACATCATAGAAACAAATAAAACGGTTCTCACTTTGTGTCGTCCGCCACGGATGTATCGTTTACCTTCGAAGTTGCCACTGTCGCGGTTCATGGGCGCTACGCCGACCAGTGCAGCAATTTCTTTGCGGTTAAGTTGACCGAGTTCGGGTAGCTCACTCATGAGGGTATAGGCCAAGACATTACCAACCCCTTTTGCGCTTAACAGCAGATCCCTTTTTTGTCGCCACTCAGCAACACTGTTAACAAGTTTGTCTAACTGTTTATCAATGCTCTCAAGTTCTTTTTTAATGCTTTTTAAAATATTTTGAAGGGGTTTGTGTACTGACTTTGGCATCCGTTTGAGCCGATTTTTTTGCATGGTGCTCATATCAAGGCACTGTGAGCGAACGGTCAGTAAATCACTGATGGCTCTTAGTTTTTCGGGTTTTATTGAGGATAAGCGGGGTTGCATGGCTTCGCCAAAGTGAGCAATGTCCATCGCATCGAGCTTATCGGTCTTAGCAACACGTCCAGCAGCTTTAGCAAATTGTCGAACTTGCCCGGGGTTGCAGACGACAAGCGGTAGGCCGGCTTTGTGAGCGGCAATAACAAAATCAAGTTCCAGTCTGCCAGTGGATTCAATGAGCACGCGGGTGGGTTTAAGCGGTTGCAGTTGTTTAATGGCCTCCTTAATGCCGTCAATATCGTTGTTAACAGTAAAGAAATGACCGTTGGGTCTCACATAAATATCGAGTTGTTTGCTACTGGTGTCGATACCGACATTGATCTCTTGTGTATTCATAAGGTAAGCTATCTCCGCCTTGCTATTCGGGCTCGAGGCCCACATGACTATTCGAGTTTATGCCTAGTGAGTGTCGGTTACGTTCACACTTGTTAACGGTCTTAATGATCCGGCGCAGCATCGAACTGTAACCAACAAGGCCTTGGGTGGCCGCCCAAGGTGGGTCTCAATTTACCCGTTAGTGAAAAGGATGAAAATAAGTAATATGAGTGTTATTGAACCATACAAGCGCATGTTGTCGGACTGGTTTTCCGCTGCGCTTCAATTTTCCCATGTTACGGGCGTTAGATTTAGGAAAGGTAGAGCATTAAAGACATTAAGCGCACAATTAATGGAGATCCAGCATTGAAAGTACTTATTATTTTAACCGTATCATTCTTCTTGATATCCGGTTGTGTAGTTCCCATTGCACCTCATAATATTTCTATAAGAGAGGATAGCATCTCTGCACCGACATTGAAAAATCGAATACGTTTGGGCTCGGTAGAAAGCTCTGTATCAGGGCTCACACCTGAGAATGTTTCGGAAGCATTAGAAAGCTCCTTACGAGGGCAAGGCTTATTTTTTGATGGGGTTACACCTAATCCAATAGACCTTTCAGTAAATTTCGAAAAATCTAGCAGTCCTACATGGGGACAGAATACCGCTGTAACTGTATCAGTTGAATATTCAATCAAATCAAAAACAAATCGGGTAGTTCAAGAAAAATTTGATGAAACATGCGAACTTTATATGAGTTTAGGTCAAGCTATGTCACTTATAAATACCGCTACCTTATTAAAGGATAATATTTCGCGGGGCGTGTATTTGGAGCCAGGAAGTGAACAAGACGAGAAGTTAGGCTATCCAAAAGAGGGATCAACAATTAACGCCTCCGATGCTTATGGAAGAGGATTGGCAGCACGGGAATGCGCAATAAGAAAGAGCATTATCCGGATTATTAACGAAATCGAAGATAAATATGGTGGCACTTAACCAGTTTGGTAACCATCGCACTTTCGGTGCCGGACAGCCAAAGCTTCGCTTTGTCTGCCGGTTATTGAGGCGTTATGTGTAGTTTGGAGAAGTTTGGGCGCGGGGTAAAAACTCAAACGTCTGCTGACAAGCAATAGCTGTCAACAGGCTCAATAATTATATTTATTACTGCAATAAACTATGGGGAGGTTGAACACATTCCAGCTTGTCATTCAGCAGCGTTTCGATGTTAGGTAATGCAAAAGCATCATCTTCACAGACCAGGCTTATTGATACACCCTTTGCTCCTGCCCTGCCAGTACGTCCTATTCGATGCACATAATCTTCCGGATCATCGGGCAAGTTATAGTTAATCACATGGCTTACATCATCGACGTGAATCCCACGACCAGCAACATCCGTTGCTACTAACACTTTCATTTTTCCTGTTTTAAAGTTATCCAGCGCTCTCATGCGGCTCTTTTGAGATACTTCTCCTGACAATATTCCACAGGAAATGCCCTGGGCTTTAAGTTTTTCAAACAGCGTTCTGGACTGATCTCTACGATTGGCAAAAACAATAACGCTTTTAACATCGTCCTGGCTGATGATATTTTTAAGCACGGTGTATTTTTCTTCACTGCCAACCATATAAACTTTTTGCTCAACAGTTTTTGCCGCAATATTTTCTGGCTCTATTTCTACTCTAACCGGATCTACCATCCAGTTTTCTATCATATTGTTAATATCGTAATTAAAGGTAGCGCTAAATAGTAGTGTCTGGCGTTGATCTTTATGTGGCGTAGCTCTGACTATTCGCCTGACCTGAGGTAAAAAACCCATATCCAGCATGCGGTCCGCTTCATCAAGTACCAGTATTTCTACAAGATCTAACGAAATTTGTTGTCTTGTTATAAAATCGATTAACCTGCCGGGTGTTGCAATCACAATATCAACCACTCTTTTTTGTATTCGGTCGAGTTGCTTTTGAAAATCGACGCCTCCAATTAATGTTTCAACACGTAACTCGGAGTACTTCACCAATTGTTTTGCATCTTCACCAATTTGAACAACCAGCTCTCTGGTTGGCGCCAGGATAACAACACGTGGTTCTGCCAAAAACCGTTCATCATCAAAAGGATTATTTAATAGCTCAGTAATAGCTGTAATAAGAAATGCAGCGGTTTTGCCTGTACCGGTTTGTGCCTTGCCTACGGCATCGTAACCATCCAGGGAATGAGGAAGAATTTGTGCTTGTATCGGTGAGCAGTATTGAAAACCCTGAGCATGTACAGCTCGCATTAACGGTAACGGTAATTCGAGGTCATGAAAGCGGGTTTTTCCCTTTTGAGGCTCTACAACGAATTGCTCAAGTGACCAGTTTTCTTTAGCATTATCATTTCTTCGTCGCTTCGGCCTTCTTCTTTTACGAGAAGGCTTTGGGGTTTCATTATGAGAGACTTTAGATGCAGTTTGTGCTGGTTTTTTAGCAACCTTTTGAGGTGAGGAAGCTTGTTTAAGCTCCTTTTTTTTATCACCTTCGGCACTCTTGCCACCTGTATCTCTTTTGAATAACTTTGAAAACAACGACAACGCCTTGAACCCGCTTGATTTAAATTATATAAAGAACCGATTCTATAAAATTTACTTTATAATTCCCACGACAAAGTGACTTAAACCCATTTATAGAAAAAGTTTGTCTCATCACAACAATACCGGTTTTGTAGATAATACCGCTTAGGGCTGGTCAAATTGCATACAGAGGCGTAGAATAAGGCAGTTTATCTATAGAGTAGAAAAGTTATAAGTTCTCTCTATATGTTTGCAATAACCTTTATTTTTCTTACATATCAATAATTTAAAAATAGAAACAAATACAGTATTGCTTTAGTCAGATTTTATGGGGGGTTTGCTCAGGTGAGCAACAATAGAATTCGGCAAAACATTTCCGTCGGCGTCATGTCTGACGATGCGAATACCTGCGCGTTAATTCAATTACTGCTCAACAGCCAACAATTACATGCGGAATATAATGCCATCCCCCATACTAGCTTTGAGCCAGAAGCAGTCTCGCACTTTGATGTGGTTTTTCTTGATGAAATCTATGGTGGTAACAGCTATTTAAAAACACTGGGCTCACTTTCCCACCCTTTTGCTACTAATATCATTTTGCTCCTGGATGACAACAACCTGAGAAATATAGTGACCAGCCTACCCCAGGCAATTAGATCCGGCGTTAATCACGTTGCTTTTAGATCTGAACTTTCTCAACGATCTATCCTGGAGCTGATATTCAATGAGCCCATCTCGGTAGATCAAAGCACTTTCAAGCAACACGCCAATTACCCGATTAACAAACCATCGAGTAAAGAATACCTTGCTGGCAATCATTCAACTCACTTATTGGCACAAAAAGATAAAACCAATGGCTATCCATATGGCCATTTCATTGAACATTCCCTGAATCTCGACTTGATCAATCAAAGGATCCACATTAAATCCAGTAAAGGGTCACCGATCACAGATAAGACTGATTTACTGTTATCGTTAGAAAACTGGTTTATTATGATTGATTCTCAAGGCAAGCACCTTTTCGAAGAATTAATCAATAATGCAAAAAATTATGAGCCGATAAAGAAATCATTTTCTTTTCAGTTTATCGAAACGGATGGAAACCATATTGAAGTTGAACTAAACCATATCAGAATACAAAACAATGGTCAGGGAACGGCAGAAAGTGTTACAGGTATGCTATGCATTCAACCCGAAACACCGGATCCGGTTGAATCTTCATTTACTGACGAATCTTTCTATGAACCGCATGAGAGAAGAGATAACATCTGGAAAAATGTAGCGCATTCATTACCCATGATGTGCGTTCTGCTCGATGAGAATGCCATCATCAAAAAAATCATTAACTGCAAAAGTGACGACCTGCATTTTTTTCCAAACGTTGAAGTCGGCCAGTTTGTCTCTAACACAGAAGAACTGTCTTGCCCTGAAAATTTTCAGGAATCCATTCTTCGCACTTTAAACACTGGCAAAGAACAAAAACACCGCTTAACCTATGCCAGCCCCCAGGGTTTAAGGTGGCTGGACACGCACTTAACCCGATTAAAAGGAGACGCCGGGCTTTCTCGCCAGGTCGTTCTGACTGCGTTTGATGTTACTGAAAACAAGAGAGAATACCAGCACCTTCTAAAAGAATACGATGCCCTTTCCAAAATTCTGGAAGATGCTCCCATTCTGTTTTTTCAAAAAGATCCTGACGGCCGTTACCTTAGAGCTAACCGCGCCTTCTGTGATATGTTTGAACTAAAACCGGAAACACTGCTTGGTAGAAATGATAAAGAAATTTTTGGTCAATCTCATACTGAGCTCAACAAAATTACTCAACGCTCATTACAGACACCCAATAAGCCAAAGATGTACGAATATCATGACACTATTCAGGAACAACCTTTTCAATTTCAATGGCATATCATTACTTTAAAACAACCTACGAATCGAAAAATAGAATCAATAGTTGGCTTCGGTACCGCAATCCATATTGAAAGTAACGCAAGCGAAACGCCTGAAAATAGTGAAAACAAAATTATTGAACTGGAAAGCAGCAGCCCACTAGCGGGCGAAAAGACTCTGCAACTTACTGGTGCGCTCAATCAGGATTTTTCAGAAATCATTAAAAGCATCACGAAATATACAGAAATGGCTATTACTCATGCCAACAAAAATCGTGATGAAAAACTGATGACCCGCTTGAATGAGGTCGTTAGCACATCACAACACGCATTAGATGTTATTACCAGCGATCAGAGCCAAAGTAATGATAAAAGCCAAAACGTTGAGCTCAAACCTCTGGTTTCAGATATTATTAATATGATGCAACCAACCTTACCTAAAAATGTCGATTTTGATGTAGACATTGATAGCGCAAAAGGCTCGGCCAATATTAATCAAGCGGCACTTAAAAAAATCGTTATGGCTATGCTGGTCAATGCACGCAAAACAGCTGAGTCAAATATCCAGATAAAAGACGGTAAAGCAAATAAACAAAAAATCAAATTGACTTTATCTAATATTCATCATGAAGAAAAAGACTGTACGACCAGTGAAGAAAAACTTAATGGCGAATATTTAGAACTTGCCGTTCATACTGAAAACGAAAAGTTAAGCGATCAAGAATTCCAGAATTTAATCAATACTGCTCGAGAAGCTACTCAAAAACAGCAAGAAAACAGTGTTGTTGGCCTGGCACAGGCAAATGATGGACATACAATCATTGAACAAAATGACGGCACTTTATCTCTTAAACTATTGTTTTCGCGCATTTAATCGCTTTTATTTCCAAAAAATAATAAAAAAATAAAAAGTCAAGATTGTTTTAATGTTTTTTTAGGCCTACACTCTGCGCCAGATTTGTAAAGGAATGAAATTTTTTTGCAGTGATTATTTTTAATATAGTTAGCCCTGAAACAATCAGGTTTTTAAACCATCAATCCATTAAATAATTATGCACACAAATAATTCAATAATAGTTTTCGAAAACAAGGCCAATATGGGTGGAATCCTGTCGAATGCAATAACTGATAATAAAATTTATAGTTATAAAGCCGCTGATACTTTTTTTTCTTATTGCAGCAAAGAAGAAGACGTAAAACAACTTGACTCTAACATCATCGTTATAGACTTATTTTTTGAAGATGTTGATGGATTGACTTTAATTGAAAATATCCGCATCAAAAATAATAATGCTTTTATTATTGCGTTCACTACAACTGAAGCCATGCAGGAACTGGAACTGGAGCCTGGCGTGGTTCAAAAGATGGCAGAACGATGTGGCGCTAACATTGCTTTCATTGCACCTTTTAATTTAGCCGAAATTATTCAGGCAATCCGAAACCAACTTGCTACCAGCTGTTCTACCGAAGCTGCGGAAGTGGCATAACTCTCCATATTTTTAATAATCTCCAGCTAGCGTTATTGCTTAACACCCAGTACGAATCTCGGATTACCAGAGAGATCACTCCCACCCTCGACATTAACAAAGCCCTCATTGCTCAATAATGACTTTACCGCTTCTTGTTGATCATAGCCATGCTCAAGTATTAAATACCCGCCATCCTTTAAGCATCTTGGCGCTTGTTTAACTATCTTTTTTATATCATCAAGTCCATCAGATCCACTCAACAATGCTGTTTCTGGCTCCTCTTTTAAACTACCAGTAGTCCAATGCGGGTCATCTTCAGCGATATAGGGTGGGTTACTAACTATCAGATCCATACAGTTATCCGCGATTGAACTCAACCAGTTTGCCTGAATCAATGAAATACCTGAATCGTTAGATTCCTTCCTGGATTTTAGATTATTAGCGCTGGCGATTTTCATTGCAGACTCATAAAACTCCACCGCTATAACTTTCCACTTCTTTTTTTCTGAAGCAAGTGCTAAAGCTATTGCACCACTTCCCGCTCCCAAATCGATTGCCGTAGCCTCTTCTGCGATAGGCAGTTCAAGTATCTTTTCAATCAGACTTTCAGTATCCGCTCTAGGCACCAGAGCTCCCGCTGCCACATCCAGACTCAATGACCAAAATGACTGCTGACCTAACAGATAAGCTATTGGATTTCCATTTTGACGCTTTTGTATTAACTCCTTGAATAAGACAACATCCTCACCAGAGACTTCGTCTTCTGAAAAAGCGTAAAGGTAAGACCGGGGCTTTCCAAGACACTTAGCTAATAACAATTCAGCTTCAAGCTTTGCGCTGTCACTATCAATTCCTGACGAAACTAATGCCTGCCTTTCAGTTTCAAGAAGCTGTTTGATTGATAACATCAATCCCCACTTAATTCTGCCAATTGATCGGCCTGATACTCTCTGACTAACGGATCAACAATTTCGTGCAGATCGCCTGACATAACCTCATTAAGTTTATACAGTGTCAAGTTAATACGATGGTCGGTAATTCTGCCTTGTGGATAATTATAGGTACGAATCCTCTCAGAACGATCACCACTTCCTACCAGACTCCTGCGTTCACTTGCCTGAGCCTGCTCAGCCTGCACACGTTGTACATCATCCAGCCTGGCTTGCAATAAAGATAATGCACGCGCTTTATTTTTATGTTGAGATCGTTCATCCTGGCATTCTACCACTATACCACTGGGTATATGTGTTATACGAATCGCAGAGTCAGTTTTATTAACATGCTGACCACCCGCACCTGATGCTCTAAATGTATCAATCCTTAAATCTGCTTTATTTATTTCAATATCTTCCAGTGCATCTGCCTCTGGCATTACAGCTACAGTACACGCTGATGTATGAATTCTACCTTGTGATTCAGTCTCGGGTACTCGTTGCACACGGTGCGCTCCTGATTCAAATTTTAAACTAGCATAAACATCCTGACCTGCTATTCGAGTTATTATCTCCTTATACCCTCCATGCTCTCCGGATCTTTCACTTAAGATTTCAACCTGCCAACCTCTGGCCTCAGCATAACGAGAGTACATTCTAAAAAGATCACCAGAGAAAATTGCAGCCTCATCCCCACCCGTTCCAGCTCTCACCTCAAGAAAAACGTTATTTTTATCATTTGGATCTTTTGGTAATAGTAAAATCTGCAATTCATCACTAACAGTGATTAAATCCTCTTTGGCTGTACTTAAATCTTCAGCTGCCAACTCTCGCATCTCAACATCATCGTCAGTAAGCAAAGCCTCCGCATCACTGATTTGCTCCAGAATACCTTCGTAACGTTTAAAGCTTTTTACTACAGGCTCTATTTCCGAATATTCTTGCGATAACTGACGAAATTTGTTCTGATCTGAAATAATTTCTGAATCACTCAGTAAAGCACCTAACTCTTCATAACGTTCGGCAATCACTTCCAGCTTTTGTATTAAACTTTCTTTCATATAAATTAATCTTTACTTTCTTCAAATTCATTTTGCTGTTCAGAATAATCCAGGCCAAACAGCAAACTCGCTGCAATCAATACAGCACTATCGCCCTGAGCTGCGGCATTTTTTATTTCCACGCTCGGCTTGTGCATAATCTTTCTGGTCAGACTTCTCGAAAACTGCTCTAAAACTTTTTCCGGGCTTTCTCCTTGCTCCAGACTCTGTTGCGCTCTCTTCAATTCTTCTTCACTAATATCCTCAATCGATTTGCGATAATCAATTACCAGACTGGTAACGCTTTTTTCTTTTAAACCATGATAAAAACGTTCGACACCACTCTCAATAATTGTTTCTGCTTTACTAAGTTCCTGCTGACGCAACTGCATATTTTCAGAAATAATGCGCTGTAAATCATCCAGTGTATATAAGTACGCATCCAGAAGACCACCCACTTGTTCTTCTACATCTCTTGGCACAGCAAGATCAACAATAAAAAAAGGTTTGCGTTTTCGCTGTTTCAATGCCAACTCAACCATTCCTTTACCAATAATTGGTAGCTGACTTGCTGTTGAAGTAATCAAGATGTCAAAATTAAATAACCTCTCCGGCAAATCCACCAAACGCATATACTCTGCATTAAACTGTTCAGCAACCACCTGAGCTTTAGCAATAGTTCGATTGGCAATTGTTAATCGCTCTGCACCAGCCTGCTGTAAATGCTTACCTGCAAGCTCTATTGTTTCTCCTGCACCAACAAGCAGAACATTGGCTTTAGAAAGGTCTGGAAAAATTTTCTGGGCAAGGTTAATTGCTGCAAACGCAACAGATACAGGATTCGAACCTATTGCTGTTTCATGCCTTACCTTTTTTGCAATACTGAATACATGCTGTAAAACACTATCCAGTTCTGAACTCATAACGCCAGCACGAAGCGCATATCCATAGGCCGACTTCATCTGACCAAAAATCTGAGGTTCACCTAACACCATCGAATTCATACCGGAAGCAACTTTCATTAAGTGCACAAAAGCCTGCCTCTCCTTATGAACGTAAAAATAGGGTAATAATTCGTCCTGCGACATACCACTGATGTCAGACAAAAATGTCATTACCTGATTTTTGGACTGCTCATTGTCTACAACCAATTCTGTTCGATTACATGTCGACAGAATCATAGCTCCGGTCTTGGACAAATCACTTTTCGATGAAACTTTTTTTGCCTCGGAAGGCTCAAGCTGATGAGACAGCACATTGACAAGTTGATGCAAACGCTCATCTTGTTGCTCGGCAGCCACAGCGAATTTTTCACGCATTGTTACATTCGCGGAGGCATGATTAAGGCCTATCACCATCAACTGCATAAAATGCCCAGAAAATCAAACCTAGTCGTTAAACGTTGTTTAAAACTTGTTACTAAAAACTTTTCACTTAAAATGACAGGCTAGTTTATCAATTCGAAGCTCCTGACGCATGCAGGTTTATAGCAGCATACGCACACTCTGACGAAAATTTCCCGGAATTTTTGCCTTGGGCTATGGTCAATCAGGAATCTATGCGATCATAGCAGCTCATGAAGTCCAGCGGAGCCACCGACTAAAAGATGATTACAAAAGAGCAACCAAGAACTTTCCTCATAAGATCATTGAATCGCTTGTACCAAATCGCTTTTTTATTATCTTTTTTTTCAGCATTTACCGCCTGCTCACTTCTTCCTAACCTAGACGGAACCAACGCTGAAAGCTCAGATCAAAAAGCAATTAGCGAGCCCACCCCAAAAAAAACCACCACTTTTAGCAAGCCCTTTGAGGAAGATACATTATTAAATTTACTCTTGGGTGAAATTGCTATATATGACCATGATATAAATACCGCCGCTTCTCAATACAAAAATGAGGCACTAAAAACAAAAGACAAAGCGGTAACCATGCGAGCGGCTAAGCTTGCCCGCTATAATAAGAATTTAAACGATTCTTTGTTACTGGCTGAACAATGGCACACACTCGATCCCCTTGATAAAGCAGCCACAGAAAACCTGGCAGATCTTTACAGCAGAACAAACCGACCTCTCGACGCTTTAAAAATACTTGCAAACACTTTTTTGAATTCCGAAAGCAATATCGACAACCTGAATTTTTCTTTACTTAGAAACAGTAAATTCTCTACCGATAAAAATAATGACGCCAATAACACTTTGCAAAAAGTCATTGATCAACTCGAAGCACTCGATGGACAAAGAGAACATAAAAACTTTACTCTTATACTTACCCAGGCCCTGCTGCTAAAAAATAATAATGAGAATGAAAAAGCGTTGGCCAAACTCAACATTCTGGAATCTTTTGGCTCAGACCCTATTCGTCTTTCACTGATAAAATCAGAATTGCTAGCGGAGCTTGACCGTGACCAGGAAGCAGCAAAAATACTAAAAAAAGCCATCAAAAAAAATCCGGAAAACCGGAAATTACGGATTGAGTACGCAAAAAAGCTCATTAAAACCAATTTGAGCGCATCAGAAAAAGAGTACGCTCGTTTGCTTGAAGAAACACCTAACGAATTAAGCCTGGTGATGTCACATGGATTGGTTGCAGCTGAAAACGGTAACTATCAAGAAGCCGAGCGCAGCTTAAAACACCTTCTAAGCTTGCAAAAAGAAACCGACTTCGCACACTATCATCTGGGTATGATTGCACTTGAACAGGAAGACCCGGAAAAAGCATTAAACTATTTTAAACAAGTCGGTGAAAGCAAGTTCTTGCGTGACTCAGCCAGACAGATCATGGCTATTTATGAAAACAAAAATAAGAGCAAAAGCGCTGTTGAATACCTTCAAAAACAGCGACTCCTTTATCCCAATATGGCTGAGATTTTCTGGATTTATGAATCTTATGTGTATCGTGATTTAAAACAATACACACAAGCTCATAACATCTTGAGTGAAGCAATAGAAAAAATGCCCTATAGCAACACTTTAAAAGTGGAGCGTTCACATATCAGTGAAAAACTGGGAAACATCTCACTTACCATCAAAGATTTAAGAGATGTGCTGGCTAACGATCCAAATAATGTCTTCGCCCTAAATGCTTTAGGATACACTTTAGCAAACCATACCGATAAGTTTGATGAAGCACTTAATCTCGTTCAAAAAGCAATAAATATTCTCCCGGATAATGCTGCCATTCGTGATAGCCTGGGATGGATACAATTTAAAACAGGAAACTATGAAGAAGCAGAAAAAAATCTGAAAATGGCATTTACTCAAATGGAAGATGACGAGATCGCAGCTCATCTCATAGAGCTCTATTGGACCATCCAACAAAAAGGAAAGGCCAAAGAAATCTATAAAACCATGTTAAAGAAAGACACCGAAATCCCATTAACTAACGCTACTATCAAGCGACTGAATATAAAATTCTAATCGTGAAGAATATTCATCTAAAACTCTTTTATCTACTTATACAAGCCAATTGTATTTTATTTCTTACAAGCTGCTCTAACCTGCCAGAAGTTCCCAGTGAGATTTCTGATCTGGAAAACTCATCACAACTAAAAATATGGGGAAACCAGGGGAAAATGGCAGTTCGCCTTAACGAAAGTTCTATTAAAAAAAATCAAAGGCATTCATCACAACAGCCAACCAATTACACAGCCCGCTATTCATGGCAGCAAGAGCATAACAACTTCCAGATTAATCTTGCTTCTACTTTTGGTATAGGTAATGTAGTCATCAAACAACAGATTATTGATAGAGTGCCTTTAGTTGAACTGTTTAAAGGAGACCAGTTAATCGATAGCGCAAATAATGCAGAAACGTTATTATACAACCAGACTCAAATGCTATTACCTGTATCCATGTTACGTTACTGGATATTGGGACAACCTGACCCTGAACATGAATTTGTTGATATCTTCAATACCAAACATGAATCAGACATCAGCAGCTTTACTCAAGGCGGTTGGCAAGTGGATTTTTTGAAAACAACAAAAATTAATGGCTATACCCTACCCACAAAAATTAAAAGCATTAGCCAGGATTTTACCGTTGTGATTGCCATCAACACCTGGTCATTGCAATAAGAATCATGTCGCCAACTGAAATCTCTATCCCGGCTCCGGCAAAGCTGAATCTTTTTTTACATATTGTCGGCAAATTGCCTAACGGTTATCATCAGTTACAGACTTTATTTCAGCTGCTGGATTTTGGTGACTCAATAAAACTGAAAAGCCTCAATGACAAAAAAAACATTTCCGTTAATCCAGCTATATCAGGAATAAAACAGGAAGACAACATAGCATGGAAAGCAGCAAAAGCATTGCAGGATCATTCCAATTGCAACAAAGGTGCTGATATCGACATAACCAAAAAAATTCCAATTGGAGGAGGACTCGGAGGTGGCAGCTCAAATGCAGCCAGCGTATTACTTGGCCTCAATATGCTATGGAATACTGGATACTCTATCGAAGAATTAGCCGATATTGGTTTAAATCTGGGCGCTGATGTTCCGGTTTTTATACGAGGATACAGTGCATTTGCTGAGGGGGTTGGCGAGCATTTATGGCCTGTAAGGCTAGCTGAAAGCTGTTATCTGGTAATTTGCCCGCCTGTTCATATATCAACTGCAACTATTTTTGCTGAACCAGAATTGACACGAGACACTGAAGCCATCAGAATAGCCGCCTTTTTTGAGAGCAGGGCTGAATCCTGCGAGCCAACTCAGAGACAAGGCTTAGGATGCGCGCAAAATGATTTGCCTTTTTTCGACCCGGATCATTCAGGCTGGGTGCTTAAAAATGACTGTCAAGCCATTGTTGAACAACACTATCCAGTTGTAAAGAGTGCGTTGAGCTGGCTCTCTCGATATGGGCAAGCAATGTTAACAGGTACTGGCAGTTGCATATTTACCAGGTTTGATAGCGAAGATGATGCCAGAAAAGCGCTGAATGCCTTACCTGAAAACCTTAAAGGCTTCATTGCTAGAGGAGTGAATCGATCTCCTGCTCATACTTCTCTCAACTTGTAGATTTTTTTATTGGGGCGTCGCCAAGCGGCAAGGCACGGGGTTTTGATCTCCGCATTCGAAGGTTCGAATCCTTCCGCCCCAGCCATTTTCCTTGCAAAAAGAATACAAAGCGATAATTCTACATAACATCAATTTACTGATTTTTTTGGAGTATTTCGAGTGGCAAATAACCTAATGCTTTTTACCGGCAATGCAAATCCGGCATTAGCGCATGGCGTTTCAGCGCAACTCGGCATCCTGATGGGTAATGCTGATGTTAAGCAGTTCAGTGATGGCGAAGTCAGCGTTGAATTGCATGAAAATGTGCGCGGTAAAGATTGTTTTGTTATTCAGCCTACCTGCGCCCCGACTAACGACAACTTTGTTGAATTACTTGTTCTTGTTGATGCATTAAGAAGAGCTTCCGCTCAACGTATTACGGCTGTTGTACCCTATTTCGGCTATGCACGCCAGGACAGGCGCGTCCGCTCAGCAAGAGTACCCATTACTGCTAAAGTCGTCGCTGACTGCATGGTGAGGGTAGGTGTCGATAGAGTATTAACTGTCGATCTTCA
Source organism: Cellvibrionales bacterium (assembly GCA_041941365.1). GTDB lineage: Bacteria > Pseudomonadota > Gammaproteobacteria > Pseudomonadales > UBA7434 > UBA7434. Next base: position 93,129 of record JBGTQK010000003.1, read on the forward strand.
TGCTGAACAAATTCAGGGCTTTTTTGATTGCCCGGTGGATAACGTCTATGGATCACCTGTTTTAATTGACGATATCCAGAAACAGAATCACCAGGAACTGGTGACTGTTTCTCCCGATATAGGCGGCGTGGTAAGAGCTAGAGCAGTCGCTAAAGAATTAGGCATAGACCTGGCTATTATTGACAAGCGTCGCCCCCAAGCCAACGTAGCTGAAGTTATGAATATTATTGGTGATGTTGATGGAAAAACCTGTCTTTTGGTAGATGACATTGTCGATACGGCTGGCACCCTCTGTACGGCTGCCTCTGCCTTAAAAGAGCATGGCGCTAAAAAAGTTATAGCTTATTGCACACATCCCGTGTTATCCGGGCCTGCTATTGAGCGCATCTCAGGCTCTGAGCTCGATGAACTTGTGGTTACCGATACCATACCCCTCAGTAAAGAAGCAGAGGCTTCTGGGCGTATACGTGTATTGACTATCGCTAAAATGCTGGCTGAATCAGTACGGCGTGTGAGCAATGAAGAATCTATCAGTGCGATGTTTCGCTAACAGCCTCTAATTGGTTGTATACTTTATCGTCTATTTGGCCTTATTGTAAGAAACACCCATTGATTTTACCGCTGGCTATCTGAAAAACCCAGAAAGTCGGCTTTTACCAACCCAGTGAAGCAACCGGTCGCAGGACTTCATTGATAACAGACAACGAGGTAAATCATTATGTCTGGAGCATTTGAGCTAGAAGCCAAAAGCCGAGCCGATGTAGGGAAAGGTGCGAGCCGCCGCCTACGTCGCTTGGAAAACCAAATACCTGCCATTGTATATGGTGGTAGTAACGATCCAGTTAACATTACACTGGACCATGATGATCTTTGGCATCATCTTGAGAACGAAGCATTTTTCTCTCACATCATTTCTTTAAAGATAGATGGTGCTGCTGAGAATGTTTTATTAAAAGACCTACAGCGCCACCCGGCAAAAAACCGGGTAATGCATGCAGACTTTCTGCGCGTTGATGACTCCCATGCAATTACTGTTAAAGTACCGCTTCACTTCATCAATGAAGAACAGTGCATTGGCGTAAAAATGAGTGGTGGCCGTATCTCCCATGCAATGACTGAACTTGAAATTCGCTGTTTGCCAAGTAAACTTCCCGAGTTTATTGAAGTGGATATGCTTGAAGTGGAAATCGGTTCCGTTGTACACATCTCTGATGTAAAACTGCCAGAAGGTGTTGAAAGTGTTGAGCTTAGTCATGGCCCTGAACACGATCTTGCTGTTGCAAACGTTGCTGCACCGAAAGGTAAGCAGGAAGATGACGAAGATGAAGCTGAAGGCGAATCTACCGAAGGTGGCGAGGAATAAAGCGACAAACTGCGCCAGTTTTATTACTGGCGCTTTTGTTTCACCAAGATACAGTTTTTTATAAATTTGTATACGCTAACACCTCAAAACAATTAAGCCTGACCCATTTACTCCACATGAATCCTCAGTCGCCAATACGCCTTATAGTAGGCTTGGGCAATCCAGGTCAGGAATACGCTGAAACTCGACATAATGCAGGCGTCTGGTTCATAGAACAATTACTACGAAAGTATTCTGCTCAATCTCCTCTTTCAGAAGAAAGCAAGTTTAAAGGTCTTCATGGCCAGATTCTGGTTGGTAGCAGCATGGTCAGACTGTTAGTACCCCTTACTTACATGAATTTAAGTGGGCAATCTGTTGCTGCAATCGCCAATTTTTATAAAATTGATATTGAATCCATTCTTGTTGCACACGATGAGCTAGACATAGACCCCGGTACTGCACGCCTAAAAATGGGTGGCGGCCATGGTGGGCACAATGGACTCCGGGATATTATTAAATGCATGGGCAACCAGAAAAATTTTGGACGACTTAGAATAGGCATAGGTCATCCCGGGAATGCAAAACAGGTCTCGAACTTCGTACTAAAAAAAACACCAGAAAAAGAAAAGACATTAATTGAAGATACAATACATGAAGTCATTCGACATAGCGAAGAAATCGTTAAAGGTGAGTGGCAAATTGCAATGAATGCAATACACTCATTCAACGCTGCAGAACAGCAACTTTAATTACTATTAAACGAGTTAAAAATTATGGGATTTAATTGCGGAATAGTAGGTCTTCCTAATGTAGGAAAATCCACTCTGTTTAACGCCCTCACTAAAGCAGGAATTGATGCAGAGAATTTTCCATTCTGCACTATAGAACCTAACACTGGTATTGTGGCAGTCCCTGACCCTCGCCTTAAAAACCTTGAATCAATTGTTAGCCCGGAGAAAGTTATTCCTGCTACAATGGAGTTTGTTGATATTGCTGGCTTGGTTGCAGGTGCATCGAAAGGTGAGGGCTTAGGAAACAAATTCTTGGGCAACATTCGTGAAACCGATGCTATCGCTCACGTCGTTCGCTGCTTTGAAGATGAAAATGTAATTCACGTAGACGGACAGATAGATCCTGTAGCTGACGTCGAAGTCATCAATACCGAACTGGCATTAGCAGACCTTGATACTGTAGAAAAGGCCATACAACGTTTCACAAAGGCCGCCAAAGGACAAGACAAAGAAGCCATCGCAATGAAAGCACTTTGCGAAAAAATATTACCTCATCTTAATGAAGCCAAACCTTTGCGCTCATTCAATCTCACTGTTGACGAACTTAAACAGCTTAAACCTCTGTCTCTTCTGACAGTAAAACCAACGATGTACATTGCGAATGTCGATGAAGACGGTTTTGAAAACAACCCTTTTCTCGATAAAGTCAAACAAATCGCGGATGATGAGAATGCTGTCGTTGTTGCTATATGTAATAAACTGGAAGCTGAAATAGCCGAACTGGAAGACGAAGAACGCGATGAATTTCTGCAAGAACTTGGCATGGAAGAACCTGGTTTAAACCGTGTAATACGTGCCGGTTATGACTTACTAGGCTTGCATACCTATTTCACAGCCGGCGTCAAAGAAGTTCGAGCCTGGACCATTCCATTACAGGCAACGGCTCCTCAAGCAGCTGGAAAAATCCACACCGACTTTGAAAAAGGCTTTATACGTGCAGAAGTTGTCGCATTTGAAGACTATGTCGACAACAATGGAGAACAAGGCGCAAAAGACGCCGGTAAATGGCGACTTGAAGGTAAAGACTACATTGTTAAAGATGGTGATGTAGTACACTTTCGATTTAACGTGTAATGGTCTGGGTAATTGATCATCTTGACAAATACCCTATCAGTACCGAGAATGCGCGTCCTTTTTCGGCAAGACAGCTTAAATGGTTAAAGCACATCGCCCATAATGATGCTGTCTTTGTAGAGAGTGCGGTTCACGAACCGCCGAGACAAGAGTAATTAAAGATTTTTTGGCAAGGTAGCTCAGTTGGTTAGAGCACATCACTCATAATGATGGGGTCGGCAGTTCGAATCTGCCCCTTGCTACCATTTGATTTTAAAGGATTTTTTCTATTTTCAAGCCCTTTAAAATTAAATGTAAAAATATGGCCGTGCTACCTCGGTGCTACCAAAACGAGAATAATACTAGCTATTCCATATTTGTGGCAGACTTTATTCTAGCTCGCTTTACCAGTTAGAATATAAACAAAAGCATTCCAAAAATTAGAAAATTGAAAACTGGTATTATAGAGGCTCAAGTAATGAGAATTAAGATCAGGACCAAATCTAAAACAATTCGATCCGATATTAAGATATATATACTTCGTGCTGGACCAGATTTAATTTTCTACGATGATTTTATTAGACAAAATAAAATTTTTTTAACAATACCCAATACATCACCACCTTCTTCATCAGAAATAAACGACGAATTAATGTCTGAATTTCAGAAGGGACACGCTTGGTCTCAGTACCTTCTCAATCCTAGACTTGATAAACCTCCAGCAAGCAGATCATCTTTTAACCCTAAATCTGGGTTAGATATATCAGGTTTCAAAGCAGCTGACGGGCAAAACATAAATGCCTACTTCACATTCAACTAACAAATTGCCATTGGCATCGTAAACATATTCGTTCGTCACGCCGTTTCGGGTGGCAGCCAAGCGATTAACTGCACCATCATACGCATAGGTGGCTGTTGAACCAGCGGTTGCATAACTCACCAGACGGTGCGCGGCATCAAACCGGTAAGTAGTGCTTGTTGTTGTGCCGGTTACGCTAAACATCTGCCCTTCATCATCATACACCAGCGAGACAGGCTCGGTAGTTACCGCCGTTTGCAAGCGGTTTTTCTGTGTATTAAAAGTCTGGTTTTGGGTTTGATTGATTAACGCGGCAGGCTTAATCGGCTCGTTGCTCACAGTTGCTTGTGTTAGATTGCCATTGGCATCCAGTACGTACTTATATAGAGTGCAGTTGTTTGGCTGCTTACTATCGACTAGCTATAACTCAAGGAACTGGACACACATCTATTTTTCGCCAGCAAACGCATTAGCTACTCCACCTTGTATCAGACCTCTGCTTGCCGCTGCTCCACCTAATATTCCCGCAGACCACGCTGCCGCTCCGGCTTGCGTTGTTCTAAAATTTTCAACTTTTTTCCTTTAATCGAGCCACACAATCTAAAACAATTTTTGATAAACACAACATAACTACAATCAATAAAATCATTTTGAAATATAAAGGGGAAGTTGCTGCTATAGCCGTTTTGAAAGCTAGCCAACCATGATTAAAGTCCTCAATTGAATCAAAATAAACAAAAAAAAGTTGATATACGGAGAATAAAATTAAAAGTCCGAAAAGTACCACGAATAAAAATATCGTGCCTTTTAAAATACTAAACCAAGTAATTTCTTTTTGTGTCATTTACCAACCCCTCCCGAAAAACTCGAACCACTTACATTTGAAGAAGGGCTATTACCGAAAAAGCCACCAAAAGCTGCCCCCGCAGACTCAGCACCTGCTGATACTATTTTACCCGCACTTGTAGCAACACCTCTTACTCCAAAAAGTGCATTGTCAGTAGACGTAGTAAGAGCACCTACACCTGAGCCAATAACACTTCCTGCTGCACCAAAAGCAAAGTTAGCAAGTGCATCATCACTGCCATTAGCCGCTCCAGCAACTACATTTATGCTTCCGCCTGCAACTGCATTAGCTGTAATTTGACGAGTTGTACCAGCAAAACGAGCGACCTGCGATATCCTTTGAGCTGCCGCAGCACCTGAAGCACCAGCTAATACTGCAACCCCTGCTTGATGCCAGCTATAACCTTGGCCAGTAGCTAACGAAATACCAGCATCAATCGCTAAATTCGCCGCCGCCCCAATACAAGGTACGCAGAACAACCCCGTAGGATCAACTCGATTTACCGGGTTCCCTCCCACATACGCATACAGGTTAGCACCATCCACAAACCCCGCCGGGTCTTCACTAATAAACTGCCTGAGCTTCGCATCATAATAACGTGCTCGCATGTAGTATACATCGTCCGCTTCGGTGTAGATACCCACTTGAGCAGCATAAGTAAATGGCTGAGCTATGGTTTCTTCTTTCGCCATGATCGCACCAAATGGCTCATAGGCATAACGGTGTGTGATTTGCTCACTGCTGTCGGTCATCGCAACCGTATGGCCGGTGCCATCAAAGTGATACACATACACCTCACTGGTTTGTGCATCTACCATTGCCATTAGACCCACACCGTAGATAAAGTATTTTTCTATATTTCCATTTTCATCCATTTCTACCAATAAATTACCAGCGGCATCATAAACATATTTTTTTGTTACTCCGTTTCTTGTTGCAGAAAGTCTGTTACCGCTACCGTCATAAGCAAAAGTTGATGTTGAACCAGCCGTTGTATAGCTCACCAGACGGTCCGCGGCATCAAACTGGTAAGTGGTGCTTGTTGTTGTACCAGTTACGCTAAACATCTGCCCTTCATCATCATACACCAGCGAGACAGGCTCGGTAGTCACCGCCGTTTGTAAACGGTTTTTCTGTGTATTAAAAGTCTGGTTTTGGGTTTGATTGATTAACGCAGCAGGCTTGATCGGCTCGTTACTCACAGTTGCTTGTGTTCGGTTGCCATTTTCATCCAACGTGTATTTGTAGTCAGCCAGCGTTTGATTGTCACTTTTATAATGCGTTAGATTTGTTAATCGGTTAGCGTCATCGTAACCATAATTTGTAGACGTGCCGTTAAAGTGACTAATACCTGTTAAACGCCCTGCTGCATCGTAACTTGGAATTGCATCCAAATTGAGCCAATCTATTCGCACATTGCTGATACGATTAAGGGCATCATACTGGTATGATACCGATTTATTATCCGGATATCTTATCCGTTTGATATTACTTGCCTCATCATATTCATAACGTACTGATTTAATATTACTGTCAACTTGTACCGTAAGCCTGTCCAGATCATCAAAATAATTGGTTACTGTACCATGCTGGTCAGTCATGGTACGCAAACGATCTTTATTATCGTAAATGTAATTCACAGCAAACCCGGGCGCAGCTGGTCGTGTTGGGTAAGTCACGGTCTCTAGCTTACCGGTTACTGAATAGGTCAAGGTAGTTGTATCGCCATTGCGATCCGTTTGGCTTTCCAGCAAACCCAACGCATTATAACTACTTGTTGTTTTATGACCTAACGCATCGGTTCGTTCTGTTACCAAGCCTCTGTCATCATACACAAACGATGTGGTTGCACCCGCCTGATCCGTCAGGCTGGTCAGACGACCCAAGCTGTCATAGTTTGTATCTACAATGGGTTGTGTACCAGCTTTTCCGGTAACGACTTGACCATAGATATCATAGGTAAGAGCTGTTGCATTATTACGTGCATTGATAATTAGATCGGGTAAACCATCAGCACGGTAAGCCGTCTTGACTTCGTTATTCAAGGCATCCCTCACGGCAATGGGGTGATTTTCCGCATCATAGTCTATTTCGCTGCTGTGCTTTAATGCATCCGTTACACGAATCAGACGATGCTGTGCATCATAATCATAATCCGTTTCTTCTCTATTGGCGTTTATTACTTTAACCAGATTGTTATTGCCATCATATTGCCGCTCCGTCTTGTTTCCAAGCGGATCTATTTGCAGAACAACCTGACCCTGACCATCGTATTCGGTTTTTACGCTATTGCCGAGAGCATCTTCTACTGCTACAGTACGACCATTATGGTCGTAGTAGTACGTTGTACGTGTACCATCAACGTTTTCTTCACTCGAAAAAATTCCGGAAAAATCGTAATGCATGTTATAAACTGTAGTACCTGTTTGACGCAAAGCTTCTTGAGAAATTACCCTATCAAGATTGTCATAGGTATTAGCAAAAATAAGTTTATTTTCCGGGTTTGCTACTTTATTCAATCGATGATAAAAACCGTAATCAGGTCGATCATCATAGAGAAGATCATAGTAATATTTCCATTCAGTATCTTCCAAACCTAAAACTTTTGTTAGATTTCTTTTGGATTGAGTAAACGTAATGGTTCTTCCCATAGAATCTGCAACTGAGGTCAAACGGTCGTTAGTGTAACCGAAGGTTAAAAATCGACTGTATGTATCAGTAACTCTAGACAGCATATCGCCACTATAAGTAAACTGTAAATCATTGCCATCAATATCTCTAATCGTCTCTATAGCGTTATTAGCGTTAAATATAAGTTCAGTACCAGATCGCTCTATCAGCTTATACTGACCATTACTTAATTGAACCAGCTCAGCAGTAACACCTGGTGGCGACAGGAACGAACCACCTGGCAACTCCCTAAAAGTAAGGGCCTGACTACCCTGATGAAGCGTTATCGCCTTTTCTAGAATCTGGTCAACAGCCCAATTAGCTACCAAAGAAGCCACTGCCCACTGCTGAATAGTGGGATCGGCTGGCTGCATTAAAGAACGAAGAACCTCTGCTACTATCAACAGTGGGGCGGCATCATATGCAGTTCGTTTGCCCAGCGCACTATTTGCATCACTGTGTTCCGACAAATAAATATTATAGTTATGTGTCCAACCACCACCTAGATGAGCAGTATCTTGGGAAAATAATTTACTATTATAACTTCTCTTAAACGCAAGCCCTCTGACACCGTCACCTCCCAATTCAAGATCTGTCATATCTGTGACAAAGGCTCCACTCGCCAAATCAACTGGATCGGCCGCTTTAGGTGTGATGATATTAACAGGCGGGGTGATCTGCGGAATAATCTGTTCCCATGTATAAGTCGGTTCAACCGGTTTAGTGAAACTACCGTAACCACCATTTAACCCACCACCAATAATCATACCCGTTAAATTCGCACTATCACGCATAAACCCAAGTCCTACCCATTCATTTAAGCGGACTCGGCCATTTTGTGGGAGAATTAGTGTTTCACCTCTATCTACTAACGCCTGAAATAGAGCCAAATCGTTACTTGAGTACGTATTGGGATCAAATTGTGTTTTAATGGTCGGGTAGTTACTAGCATTTACCTTAAACAGCTTTTTATTTTGATCATTATTTAATGCAAATATTTTTACTGTTGACAAGCCAGGGTTATCTGAACCTTGTAATTGCTCTAGCACAGAATGCTCCAAGGCACTCGCGATCAGAGATCTAGCTCTAAGTACTCCGTCTGCAGAACTTGAAGAAGAACGTTCGGAACTGGTAACTACTTGCGCCCTCACATCTATAGAATAACCCTCTTCTTGTGCAATAATACCTAAGCGATGATGGTATACGCTACGGGAATCTGACGATGCAGAGAGTAACTCTAAAAATAGTTGGCTCTGCTGCATCCATTCAAGCCCTATCACATTCAATGTTTCTGTTAGCGCTTCTTGTTTGTAATCATCTATAACACTATCGTCCCATAAAAACTCTGCACCACGTTTAGTTGCTATATAAACATGCTTATCCAGTAAACGTTTTCTTTCATCTAGCAATTTAGAAGACCTACCGCCAGCAAACGATGAAGCTAATACATACTGACCGTCACGATCCAGAGTAAACTTAACATTAGCTTGATCACCAAAGTTCCCACTTTGACCTACATAAGGATGATCAATAGAAATAAACATATCGACGGATTGAGTTGTACTATCCAAAAAGTTCTCTTCAAAAATATAGCGGTTATTGGTAGCAGACAAGTCAGGACGATTCAGCTTGATTTTGGCCACAGGCAAGGGTTTAACTACCCCAGTAAGAAAAAAATTCTCTGACGTTCTTATTGGCGGAGAAATAGGAATGTCATATTTGTAACTAAAATATTCATTAATTCTACCTAGTTGTTGCTGCCCGCTAAATCTCATGGTTCCTGTATAACGATTATCAGATACATATGGATCCGTAAAAAAAGTAAATTCATCCTCATTATTTGACGCTGGTGCCTGCGGAAACTCACAGGCTTCACCAGAAGCTGTGAAGGTTATTTCTGTATCGAGAATACGCCCTGTAAATGGATGTCTTGAAGGATCATCAATTATTTTAATTTCTGCGCCTAGGCCTATATCAAAATTTCTAAGAGAGTTAAAAGAGAAAATATCTGGTAAGTACAAAGATGAACTCTCACCAGAATATATCTCACCAAAATCTACCACCTCTATTGGTGGTGATGCGAATATAAAATCAAAGTCTGATGGTGCTGGTTCAGCTTCAAACTCACTAGAGTCGGCAAACTCGATTGATAATTTACCACCTGCGATTGTAGAAGTACCATACGTTACACTTTTACTACCAATTTGTATTGTCATTTTATGGTAATAGTTACCCGGGATAGCGGGCCAAGGTAACTGCTTTGTTGGTACAGGCAAAAGTAAATCCTGCGGCAATGTTGTCGATATATCAGGTATAATTTTTTATTCACCGATTATCGATTCTATTGTGTCCGTTGGGTTGTACTGTTTTATATACGCATTTAGCTGTCCGGTTAACTGCTGCAATGCTGTAGAAACATTATTTTTATTAAGGCTTTGAACCGAATCACTACTTACAATACCTCCTGCTGCAGATAATAAACCAGCTTCATCATAATTCATGGCCTGAGCCAGATTTATACCACCAATTTTTTCATGCAATTTAAACGCAGGGTCTAATCTATAGTAAACACCGTCTATGTCTACCTCAAGCCATAAACGATCAAATTCAAGATTATTGGTACTGGTATCCACAGGAATACCACCATTACCTAACGCATCTTCTATAATACTTACATTAGTTTCAACACCTAACCAACCGGCTACAAGATTTAATAACGCTGTATCGCTCTTAGGAATACTCACAGTGCCATAACGAAAGTGCATTTGGCTTCTACTTATACCTGCATAGTATAAAAGTGTATATAACAAAACGGCCTGATCAAAGTCATTACCATTACGGTCATACATAGTGAGATACGGACCTTTCAAAAAACCAAAGTAAGGAATATATTCAAAGTTATTTCGGACATACTGATAAATTTTTAACGGATCATTATCTAACGAATCAGCTAAAAGGCTATAATAACCCAAGCTTCTAGATTGTGACGATTGAGACTCTATTAAAGAAATTGAATTACTTTGAACAATTGAATCAGGAGCTGAGCTGCTTTGAGCAATAAAAAAATCCTCCTCTAAAGGATCGAAAGCACCTTCAAAACTTGGCTCACCTAAAATGAGCCGAGCTTCTGCTGGTGAAACAGGTTCTGCCTGAGGGCTAATCCAGGCTGGCTCCAACTCCGCCTGTGCTGAATCTATCTGAAAAAAAACTACGCCACCAATTATCAACAATGATGTTAACCTTCCTCCCATTAATAATTGTTTCTGCCATTTAAACACCAGTGATAAACACAACAGCAACAATCCCATCGCCCAGACAGGCAATGCAGGAATATCTAATGGTTTATCGGCAACTAATGGATTAGTCTGATCCTGATACTCTTGCCAGTTCATACGGCCATCACCATCGGAATCCAAAAACGTATCAACACCATTTAACGGATTAAAGCCGTATTGGTTTTCCCATACATCAGGCATTCCATCATTATCGTCATCAAGATCAGCAAAATCGGCTATTTGATCATTGTCAAAGTCAGGGCTTTGTGTAACAGTAGTCACCTCAATATTACTGACAACATCAAATGTATAGTTTACTTCTGGGCCATCTGACCTAACAACTTGAACCAGCCTGTCCAATTCATCATAAGTGTAGGTTACTGTAGTTGCTGCAAATATACTTTGACTCAACAAAATGTTTAAAACAATAAAACCAGGCAAACACCACAATTGTTTTATACTTGACAAAAAAACCTCTACTAATGATCTCATAATTCCACCTACAGAACCTTCATTAAGTATTTATTCGTAAAATAAACTTGTTAGAATATACTCAAAAGCAATAAAGAAGTAACAACTTAAAAGAGAAGAGAATTACCATATAGCCGCATGCTTAAACATCACAAACGATTAACGGCTGTATCTCTCATATTTTATTTATTGTCTTATCATTACTCTAAACCGTCATCCAAATCAATAGCGCCGTCCTCAGATATCAACGACCCACAACCTGCGGGTTGATAAGTGGCACCTACCGCATGATAAACAACAGGGCCAGATACAACACCCAGAGTCATTCCCATAGCATTTATGTCAGCTGGCAACGTACCACTACCAATAATGTTAGACATTAAAGGGTAATTACCTGAAAGTGAATTAGCTAAAGAAGGGGAAATACCATCAAGCTTTGCAAAACCAATTGTAGCTGGAGCATTGTCTAGTTCAGTCACATGCACAAAACCTATATGGGCACGCGAATTTCCAGCCTCTCCTCCTTGTGCTATGCAATTAAGTATACTTGCCGAATCATCGTCATCTGTTCCAGTATCGTCACAATAGCCATTGCGCGAAGGCTCGACAGCACTCAACCCACATGAAAACCCGCCTATTTGCCCTGCATCCATAAATTCGTTAATTGCAGCCTGAACACCGTTTTGTGTATTGCCAGGGTTTTGCCACGCGCGACGTATAATGTTTTGTGTATAAGAAATTGGGCAATTAGTATTGGCTAATGAAGTAAAATCTCCTTTATGAAAAGTATCTATTCCGAGTTCAGCCATATTGACACTTCCCTGAATAATAGCACGCAACTCTTGCGAAGAAATACGTGGCGCACAAGCCCGGGTTCGGTTACCGATACAGGAAGCATCGGGTAGAGCCGATATTGCTGCAGGCGTTAACGTTACTCCAGATAACCCATGACGATCTGCTATAGCCTTCATTTGCATTGCATTATGCATGCGACAATCCAGAACAATTGCTACGGCAACTGAACCTGCTACATCTGAAACACTCAGCCCTGTCCCATCATTACCAAAACCAGAGAGTTTATTCTGATGTACTCCCGTATAAGCATATTCATTAATAGAAAAAAACAGAGAAACAAAAATAAAGAACCGTCTCACATTAACCTCCAAATAATTATAAATATTTATCATTTAGCTCAACCATTATTATTACATTAACTATACTGGTCGCTCCTCCTTACCACTCTATCTGTAGACCTAATAATATATTGCTTTTATGACGGTTTAATGAATTTTTCATCTGACATGAGAAATAAGAATTCCGCCCTTTTTGCTCCAAACGCTGCAAAGATGGTGATAACGTGATTGGCGTTATGGTCGATACGTTTTTGAGTGATGAAGAAAAAGCGACCTTGGGTAACAATCAAGACAGGCTTGAAGCGTTAGCGGGTAAGTTTTTAAATGCTGACGGTAGCATTAAAGACAAATATAAAGACCTTGATGAAGCGAAATATATTCGTGATTGGAATAAAGCGCAGACGCTACGCTCTGTTGTTGCAAAATATGAAGGACGTACTGATTTAACCCATAATGAACAACAGGAAATATATCAAACTGCTCAATCTGTAGGGCTTGCTGAAAATAAAAATACACTGGCATTATCTAAAAATCTTGATCTGTAAAAAACGCTCAACACCTCTTTGGATAACGATTGTCAAAGCATTACATAATCAGTATCAACGAATAATTTTGAGTGGCAATAATTTTTATTCGTTTTTTAATTTATTCATGTTAAAAATAGAAAAGAAAGGATTTTCTGTGCCTGAACAAGTGACAAACGAGCTTATTTACGAGGTTTTAAAAAGCATGCAATCGCGCCTTGATAAGCATGAAAGGTTGCTTATCGAGCTTAATACAGGTCAGACAAAAATACGCGAGGACATACACGAGTTACGTGGTGTGTAGTGGCCCGGTTTTTTTCTTATTCGCATCATCAAAGGCTTTTTTAGACATCCCGCAACCCTCCATTGTCTTGAGAATTGAGCCAATCAGCCAATAAAGCCTCTACTGAGGGTAAAATCGGGTTTGTGATGTCTTTAGCAATATAAAGTAGATGAAGTGGTAAGCCAGCCCTTGCTACCATCAATAAACAGCCTTCCTTTGAGTGGTCTTTATTTTATTTTGCGCGGATAAGAACCGTCGAAGGCGGCCGATCAGTTGTGCCAGCAACTCACATCAAAGTGTTTAAAAAAACTGCGAAGACCTACCTCTTCTTTCTAAAACAACAAAGCCCCAGCAACTGCTAAGGCTTTTTATCATTGTATTTTATTTTGTCGCCAACCAGGAGAAAGGCTAACTTCTAATTTGCTTATTAATTAAAAATAGGTATTATTGACATCCGTCAGGTATAAATTATCTTGGAAGAGAATGGATTTTGAAGAAACCTATCGCACATCAGGTTGCGATCATTTAGATAGGCACAACACAGGTCAATAACGGCAATCTAATTGTTTTATTTTTCATCTTCAGCAACTACCTCTCTAGACTAATAATCTCGCTAATAATTCAATCCGTTTAACAAACGACTAACTTAAGTGATGAATGAGATGGATATAAATACTACTAAAAATGAACCGAGTAAACATTTCTTTGAAGTGATGGTTAGTAGCACAACTATAGACTTGCCTGAACATCGATCCATTGCAATGAACACTATTATCAAGGCGAAATACATGCCTGTAATGATGGAGCATGGTTCAGCAATACCAGACAGCGACGCTATTGACTTTTCTTTGAAAAAGGTTGAACAGGCACAAGTTTACGTTGGAATTTTTGGCTTACGTTATGGTTATATTCCAAAAGATGCTGAAAGAAACCCCGACAATCTATCTATCACAGAACTGGAGTATCACCATGCAAAAAAGCTAGGAAAAAAAGTTTTAATTTATATTGCAAGCGACAAACATGCTTTCACTCAAAATCAAATTGACAATGACCCTGAAGCCCTTATAAAAAGAAACAAACTACAAGAATTGCTTACTACAACAGAAATCGTTGCTTTTTTTGATGATCCTAAACATCTGTCATCACTTCTTTTACAATCGCTTGTTGAGTTACAAGAACATTTAAAAACAAGTTCTCCATCTGCATCAGCTTTTAGTGCTGCAAAAAAAAACCGACTTAGTCCGCCAGAGCTATGGGCAGTACCCGGTTACACTCTAACAAATACTTTTATTGGGCGAAGTTCAGAACTGGACAAACTGGATAAGTGGGCTGCTTCTGAAACGCCCATGTTAATAATAGAGGGAATAGGCGGCCTGGGGAAAAGCGCTTTAACCTGGGAATGGCTCAATACGAGGGCGGAAAACAGTATTCCCAATTTGCATGGTAAATTCTGGTGGAGCTTTTATGAGCCTACTTCATTAGCCGAATTTACACGCTACGCACTGGCTTACCTGACTGAAAAGCCAGTCGATGAAATAGGAAAAGACTACAGACAGAATGCCCAGGATTTAATAGTCGAGTTAAATGAACGTCCGTCTTTACTAGTCTTGGATGGCTTTGAACGCTCATTAACAGCATATCATCGATGGGATAAAGCACATCAACGTGATGATGAAATAACCACCCACAAGCGAGGGTGCACTAACCCTGAAGATGCAAATGTTTTAACCTGGCTAACCAATGTCAGCAAATCAAAAATTCTAATCAGCTCTCGCCTCTTTCCATACGAATTAGAAAACACCGCCGATCATGGACCAATCCCTGGCGTAGAATGTCATAATCTGGATGGCTTATCTGAAGAAGATGTTATTAGTTTTGTACAACATAATAATATTCAGGGCAATCCCGCAGAAATTCTGCGCTTTGCAAACCGCTTTGGCAGGCATAGCCTTGTATTAAAGCTGGTTTGCGGCATGGTCAACTTTTATCGCGCCAACCCAGGGAATTTTGACGCCTGGCTTTCTGACCCCAATTATGGTGGCTCTTTAAAAATTAAAGATCTGGATTTAAAACAGGTTAATCATCACATTCTTAAATTTGCACTAAGCGGCCTCGATAAAAAAATAAGACAAGTGTTAGAAAGGATTGCCATTCTCTCAGAAGATGTCGATTACGACACAATAAAAGTACTTAACCCCTACATTCCTGACGAAATAATTGAGCCAATACCTGTAAAAGAGTCCATTATATGGAATTACATATGGCATGATGATAAAAAACAAGCCATGTTACCTGTTAGAGAAAAACAATATGAACAAGATATGGAAAAATATCAGCACTATCAAGAGGAGTTAAAAGAAGCAATACCTAACTTTGACAAAGCCTTGAATGAACTAGAAGAACGTGGTCTTTTGCAATGGGACAGAAATACCAATCGCTACAATATGCATCCTGTAGTTAGGGGAACTGCCAGCGATAGGATTGACGATGATGATAAAAAACAGACCTTAAAAGCAGCTCGAGATCATTTTTCTGCCTTACCAGAAGATGATACAGAAAATGCAACCAATTTAACTCAAGTCAGCACCTCTCTAAACATCTACCTATGCCTGATAGGCGAAGGATTATTTGATGAGGCTGCTAAACTCTTTAAAGAAAAACTCGACAATGTCGTTAGAAACAAGTTATGTGCTTTTGATGTTCTGGTCGAACTACTTGAACCTCTTCATATCGCTAACGAAAAAGACCTTAGCAAAGATGAATTTGGAATAGATTATTCATCATCTATTCTGGATACCCTGGCAAGGGCATACGATGAAATAGGCGACTATGAAAAAGCTGAAAAAACAGTTATAGATTCATTAAAAGTCAATATAGATAAGAAAAACTATGCGGGCATAATCGAAAATTTTGGTACGCTTTGGAATATTTATAGTTCATGCGAACAACAAATTGCCAAACAAACCAAACTTGCTAACCTTTCAATGGAATTAAGTAAATTAACAGGTAATAAAGATTCAATTATAACGTCGGCTTTTTCTCTTTATTGCACCGCAATTGAAAGAGGAGAATATTCGGTTGCTGAGGATATTGCTTTAGAATATGAATTGGAGTCGGAAAGAAAAGAAAATGCAAACTTCTGGTTCTGGAGCTGGTTTAAAAATCATTCAAAAGGTACTGCCAGCGAGCAAGAATGGCAAGACGGCTTTAAATTAGCTGAAGAAAAAAAAGATATATGGGATCAAACTTTATTCCTTAGATTCTACAGTGTCTGGCAACTCGAAATTGATCGAGGACAAAAAGCACTTGAAGCAATAGACAAAGCGTTAAATTTAGCTAACCAGATGGGTTCATTTAAGCCAAGCTTACACGCTGCCCGAGCCTGCGCTTTAGCAAAAACAGGTCGAATAGAAGACGCCAAGCGAGAACTCAAACTGATTAATTCCGGTAAGAATCACCTGGCTGCCAAAGCCTGGTATATAATTGGTGATATAGAAAAGGCCAAAGAAATTGGACTTGCAGCTTACAAGGATGCTTGGGGGCTTGGCGCTCCTTACCAGAATTCATACACACTTATACGCTCAGAAAAGTTACTTAAAATGCTGGGTGAACCCGTACCTGACTTACCCACATTCGATGAATCAAAGTTACCTGAAGTTGCTTTAGAAAAAGAAATAAAAGAGCTCATCACAGAGTTAAAAGAAAAAAAGAAAAATGGCAAGCCAATAGTTGAACCTCCTCAAGCTAGCGAAAAAATAAAAGAGATATTAGCTAAAAAGAAATCCGAAAGAATAGACGATGTCAGCTAGAAATAATTCAAGCCAGCTCACAAATACCATTACTAATACTTTCTGTTAGATCAGCAGCAATTGGCTCATCATCATTCATTTCTATCATACCCGTTTTATGTATTTCGAAATGCGCGGCAAAAATCGCATTAGAATACCAAATCACTGCCCCTGCAACAAAATGACCTTTTTCATTTATTTTATTAAAACGCGCAGGGTATGCATGAGTCGCAAGGGCATCTTGAACTGATTCATTATTCACGCTGATAATATCCGGTTGATCCAACGACTCTAAAACCAGAAAAGCCCCCTCTTCACCTCGAACAAAAAAACAAAAAAAACGCAGATAATCCAGAACGTTTGCTTCATCAAGCTTAATGGGCGCTTTTGAATTTATCTCATGAATTGGAGGAGAAGTACCATTCAAACGATAAAGGTTATCCCCTTCAACAAGATAATAGATTTGTATTTTTTCTCCCCAGTTAATATCTGTTAGAAGCAACAGCTTTACATTATCGTCATAAAATGATAGTTGAGTTTCAACCATTCTAGTACTCTCACTAATTTGATATTTCGCATCAACTGGATTTACTCTTTCTATCAGGTCATCACGTGCGTGACCAGTTAGCTCTTTCCAGATTAAATCACTTGACCAGGATTTGGGTTCGGGAGCCATCGTTGTCATATCCTATTCTCACCTTTATTGAGTTGCTACTACCTATTACTCTTAATATAAAATCGGCTCACTTTTTCTACTACTTTTTATTTTTAGTCAAACCGAAAAATGAGTATACCTATGTAATATTACTTTGAATAGTTTCTTTTATATATTCGTCGTACCAATTTATCATTCGTCAAACACCAGATAGCTTATTTTAAAATCTCTAATTCACTGCACTTTTCATATGTAATCCCTTTTCTAAAACAATGACTAAAATGTTTGGCTTTTATTGTTCGCTCTATCGTTGTCGGATGAGATGAAAAATTTTCGAAAATACTGGCTTCACTGATTTCGCCGTCCTCATCATAGCCAGGTTCGTCCGAGTTGTTTACATCATCTTCCGACACTCTTTCTTTTTCTATATCAGCCTCCATTCTTTGGAGAATCTCAGAAAGCAAAATTGGATCTATATTCGCCCTGAATGAATATTCAAAAGCAAAATCATCAGCTTCACTTTCATGATCTCTGGAGTAACTGGCATTAACCAGCGCTGAACCTACACCAACGCCTAACTCAGCCAATCCTCCACCCGCTTCAATGCCTCCTGTAATCAACACTATAGCCGTTGCTATCAATGTGCTTTCAACGATCATTTCTAGCGAATGCCGATGAACGATATGCCCCATTTCATGAAATATAACCGCATCTATCTCCCCAGGCTCTTCTGCTAACTCAACAAATCGCTCCGTTAGAATAATTTCACCTGATGGCAATGCCAACGCATTGGCAATTGGTTGACCCATTAACGACCACTCACGAAAATGCAGCGTAAAATCAATTGATGAATATTCTTCTAACAATGGAAGT
The DNA here is from genome assembly GCA_041941365.1 of Cellvibrionales bacterium. Taxonomy (GTDB): domain Bacteria; phylum Pseudomonadota; class Gammaproteobacteria; order Pseudomonadales; family UBA7434; genus UBA7434. The sequence goes on from JBGTQK010000003.1 coordinate 111,636, forward strand.
AATGTTTGATCAAAACGATTCCTGATTGCTTCTTTTTCTTCAGCAGATAAATTATCATCACTGAAAAAATGCTCATCCAAAAACTCAAGTGCATTTGCACCAATTATTTTATTCACTTCTTCGGGTAGCGCATGAGCAATAGCACTCCCGGCCCAAGGAACCCCCCATTTAAATCCTGCATAGCCCAAAAAAATGGTTAAGAAAACTGAAACAACGACCCAACCTAAATTTTGCTCCATTCGATGAATGATCAAACTTAACCAGTTAGATTTTTTAAAACAGTAATCAATTGAATCATTATCGATCGTAGAAAAAGTAGAACCGTCTTTGAATATCAATTTTCTTTCAGCATTACCTATCCTGTCACTTACCGAAATCTCTTTAATCGATCCAAATTTATTTTGTTCTGACTCCAGCTTCAGAATATAGTTTTCGTCCTCAATACATAAAGTAGCATCGTATAATACTGAGCTATCTGGTGGATGCCACTTTCCAGGAATGAACAACTAGATACCCACGCCTAAATCAACATCAAAGGCATCACCTAGCTGTTCAGCTAGAGAAGATTGCTCTTTTTGTTGTTGGGTTATATAACTATTAATATCAGTATTAGGTTCAATTGATGTGTTTTGAAGCACTGTACGCAACATTCTTACTTTTGCCCAGGGTATACCCAACCCCAGAGTAAAAGCAATAATTAATAAGTTAGTTATCATTACCCATGTATAGGTACGCGTTGTTAGCGTTGATGAAAAATACGTTGCTTCATCTAACGTTAGATTTGAAAAAATATAAGTTCTTTGACGTGTAAAAACATAACCCGCAACCAACATACTCAAAATAATCATACCCAAATATATTGAAAAAATTACTCCAAAAATACCAGCAGGCAACTCAGCGGCTATCTCTTCAGGATTTTCCAAACCTCCCTGCATAGCTAATAGTTGATCGGCTCCCCCTGTTAAAAACATTACTACTGCTGCAATTACAATGAGTAACAGAAAACCAGTAATCGAAAATACAATCGCTGTAAAGTGTATTTTAAAAAATTTACTTACACTTAATTTAGCAGCAAACTCGCCTTGTCCATAACGATAACCGTTAATGTAATAACTATTCATTTTCTTTGCAATTAATGCATTAAGATACAATGCTCCGATTAAAACCAGTAAAGTTACAATACCCAACAAAATTATCGAAATAGCGCCAAGCTGGCCTGAACCCTGTTCAAGCACTTTTATCCCAAGAAATCCAACTGCACCTAACAGAAGAAAACCGCAGAGAGGGATTCCCAACAGTATTATGTATGAGTCTTTTAAACTGCCTGCAAAGGAAAACCGGACATTACTGAAACTGGTCATACGAGCGTTAAATTTAAGGCTACTCCAGATAATCCAAGGTAATGCAATCATAAATAAAACAAGCAAAGCTGTTGCGCCAGTTGGTGAAAAGCTGTTAGTGATTAAATAAGTAATCAAACAACCCATAGCAATTAAGTAAGAAAGAAATAATTGCTTGCCGGTAGCATGATATTCGAAGTTTCTGTCTTCGAATATAGTATTTGCATAGAGGTAACGGCGATTACGTACTTTCGCCCACGGATAATAAAGACCAAAGGTAACTACGATTAATGATATATTAACAATCCATATCTTAAAATATTCTAATCCACTACCATTAAATTTTAGCGAAATCATTTTATACCTTCTCTAATGAAACTGGTTTTAATTAAAAGATTACCTACTACCTTTTTTAACTCAAAGATTGTATAAATAAAAATTTAACTCTCAGATAAATTTTTACTCAATCGATAACTATCTATAATACCTGTAATCCATATAGCTATTAAAACAAAATAAGCTATTGGGATATATTTATTTTTTGGTCGTGACATTACGGCCTGACGAATCGATTCAACGTCAGACCCTATTTGACCATTAATAATCTGATCAGCAATAATGCCGGCACCATTTATAGCATCAACCAGAATAAAACCAAATACGATTAAAGTGATTGAAATAAGAAGCCCACCAAATCGGTATTTTTTAAGAAATATATGCCCGGCCCCTGGGCATACAAGTGCAGACAAAAGTACTGCTTTACCAGTAATTGCCACCTATCCCCCTTAAGTGATTTCCGTTAGATTTAAAGCTTACCCATAAACACAAAGATAAGCAGTATCAATTGGCACCTGTAAATCAAATGAAGTATCCGCTGCCACTATAAATGACTGGTTATCTGTAAACGTTTTCCAATCTATATCACCAGGCAACTTCACAATTAATTTGCCACTTACCACAGTCATCGTTTCTTTTTGAGATGTCGAAAACGTATAATCGCCCGCAACCATAACACCTACCGTTGCAGGTTTTGAATCCGTTTGAAAACCTATAGATTTTACCTTTCCATCAAAATATTCATTAACATTCAACATAAAATGATACTCAAATAATTTTTAAAAATAATAATCCTAAATTAATGATTTAATCGGTATCAATAAAACGGGATTCATTCTTTTTATCAGGCACAACACAATAAGTGAAGCGACCAAATAACTTATATCTATTGAATGCAATTCTGTCATACATCCAATCCCTTAAAGCTCTTGGCATAAGCCTGAATATCAATACCAGCTTCCATGGGTAACCGAGCCTCTCAACGACTTTAAGCACACCTGTAGATTGAGTATAACAATCTCCATGCTCTATATAGAGCATGGTTTCATAATGATAGGCAGGGAAACCAAAATAATTCAAAATTTCTTTACCGGCTTGGGACTGCACACTACATAACTTGAATTCTTTTTTCTGATCATATTTTAAAATAAAATTTACCCAACCATTACATAATTTGCATACACCATCAAACAGTATGACATATGGTTCTTTTTGAATACTCTCTGGCATATCCCTTTTTAACAACATAGCATGTACCTTACCTGCATTTTCAAAATTAAAAATAACGCCTGAACACTAGCGCGATAAAACACCAGAGCGAAATTGGTATCATACAGCTAACACCCAAAGTAAAATAGCCTGTTAAATACTGAGGCTGCAAAAAGGTCATCAAATTAAATGCTGTACCTAATGAACCAAGTGACCATGAAGGTATATGCCACCACCAACTGTAATCACTAGACTCTTCAGATGACATCGTTAATTGATGACGCAGCATAATATATGTAATCACAACAGCACAAACAAGACCTAGATTTCGGCTTGTATGCCATGCAAAAGCATCTGAAGATATCGTACTCAATACTCCTGGCAATATCCCAAACATGATTGCAAATGCACTACATAATACAAACGCCTGAATGAAATGACGATCAGATTTCGAAAAGCGGCCATTCTTTCCAGACAAAACCAAAAAAATACTGACAAAACCAAGTAAAGTAGCTGCAATCTCAGCTATAAGACCCAGATGATCATATTCACTCACAACGCCCCCACAAAATCACTTAAAATAAGTGTTAGTATAAAATAAATTATGTTCTGCTATTATTGCTAATATAAAACGATTTTAACCTTTCTTTATTTTCCCTTGGATTTTATTTTTAGCAACGTATAGTCCCTATCATTCTACAAAACCCATAATCACAAATCGAGCACCTGGCCACTGTATAAAAATCCAGTTTCATACCTTTATTTACCCCCTAAAAACAAGGCAATCTTTCCCCAATTAAATGTGACCAGGCTCTCATTTTTACTGAAACAGGTTTGTTACGCTTGCTTTGCTTTTATTGAAAAGACTTTGATTTATAGGAGATAAGCATGAAAACTTTATTTGTATTTTTATTTTCTTCAGTGTTTGTATTAAATGCTTTTGCTGGCGATTTGAGCAAAAAAGCAACTGAAGCTGTAGAAACTGCTACTGAAGAAGCAACTCAAGAAATTGATGCCACTTATACAGAAGCTGAAGAGAAAGCAGAAGATGCTGTTGAATCTGCTAAAGACGCTATGTAATTGACTTGGTGTTTCTAAAAAAGGCAGTGTTTACTGCCTTTTTTTGTATCTGGAAATTTTAATATCGTTATAAAGAACATTCTCTTGAGAGAGAATCACGATTACAGATAGATGCTCTGCAATAAAACCTTTTGGACCTTATCTTTTGAATCTTTATTCAAACAACGCATCTCAGCTGCAGATATCCTATTATTCTCAATCAATTGCCTAAAATCGTGCAAATTTATTTCTATTTGAATTTTATCTTCCACAAAGTCTAAAGATTCCGGTTTTTGTAGTAGATTGAAATCACCTTTCTTTTGTGCAAGCCAGGCCTTATCTGTAGAAATTGATTCTTGAGTCACTTCAACAATAGAGTTCATAGTATTCAACCTCCAGCCAAAATATAATGATAATCATTATCATTTAAATGTCAAGCCATAAATCCCCCATCCTCTTGATTAATCTAGGCATTCAATCGACAAGTCTTTGAAAATAGATAAGTTTATTTATTATTTTTTTTGTCTATTACTTTTTTACTCTCAACAAGAGCAACAAGGTTTTGCACATCACTTTCATCAAGTTCCTTGTACTTTCCCACAGTTAAATCTGATGGCATAAAAACATTACCGTATCGGACGCGTTTCAGGCGACTTACCTGAACGCCTTGTGACTCCCAGAGCCGACGTACTTCGCGATTTTTTCCTTCCATCAGCACAACATAAAACCACTGATTAGAACCTGTAGCATCTCTACCAGGCTGAATGTCAGTGAAGCGGGCAATGCCATCTTCCAACATTACCCCATCGCGAAGCCTTTGTAACATAGCGTCGTTAATATCACCTTTTACTCGAACGATATATTCCCTGTCTATCTCACTTGAAGGGTGCATTAGATTGTTTGCCAGTTCACCATCATTAGTAAATAGCAATAAACCTGAGGTATTTAAATCCAGGCGTCCAACAGTGATCCAGCGTTCTTGTTTTTTTACAGGTAATTTATCAAATACTGTACGCCTTCCTTCTGGATCTTTTCGAGTACATACTTCACCTTCAGGCTTGTTATAAAGAATAACGCGTGTTTCCTGCTTTATTTTAGAAAACCTCAGGCGCTTACCATCTAACTCAATAATATCCTGCAAAGTCGCTTTGGTACCAAGCGACGCAACTTCCTTATTAACAGAAAGTCGGCCGGCATCTATCCACCGTTCAATCTCCCGGCGAGACCCCAAGCCCTGACTGGCTAATAATTTTTGCAGTCGTTCACTCATTACAAACACTGGTAAATGAAAATTTGAGCACGAACTCAAATGAAGAATGAATCAAAATAATATCGATTGGATTTAAAAGAAAGAATAAGTTTAGGCAATTTCCTGCACTGCCGATACATTGGAAGTTTCAGCTTCTGTTGCCTCATCATTTAGGGCTTCTCGCTGATCTGCGTCCTCTTGAAACTCCTCCAGATCGCCTAAATCTCCCTCACCTTCATTAACAGAGCTTTCCTCTGGTAGTGTTTCATCAGCTGACACCTCGGACTCTGTTTCTTTTTGTTCACTTTTAGAACCTTCTGTCTCATCAGTTAACTCTAACGGAAGCTCCATGTTAAGCTCTTTACTAATCACATTTAAATCGCGAAGTTCAGCCAGAGGAGGAAGCTGCTCCAGACTTTTTAAATTGAAATAATCCAGAAATTGTTTTGTTGTTGCATAAATTGCCGGGCGACCAGGAACATCTCGATGGCCTACAACTTTTACCCATTCTCTCTCTAATAAGGTTTTTATGATATGCGAACTAACTGCAACACCACGAATATCTTCTATTTCACCTCGTGTTATTGGCTGCCGGTATGCTATCAAAGACAATGTTTCTAACAGTGCTCTAGAGTAGCGCGGTGCTTTTTCTTTCCACAACTTACTCACCCAACCGGAGAGTTCCTGCCTGACCTGAAAACGATACCCGCTGGCCACTCTTTGAAGCTCAAAGCCACGACCTTCACAATCAGCCTCCAACTCATTTAATGCCTGATCAAAAAGCTCATCCTCAGGCCTTTCCAGATCATCAAATAATTCTTTTATCATTTTTTTTGATAATGGCTTTTCAGATGCCATCAAAGCACCTTCTATAATCTGTTTTACCAGTTGCAAGTCTTCTATTTTCATTCTTAACGCCTTTTAAATATTTCTAGCACGCACATGAATGGGTGCAAAAGGTTCATTTTGAACAATTTCAATCAATGATTCTTTTATCAATTCCATAATGGCAAGAAAGGTGACTACGACACCCGCTCGACCTTCTTCGGGTTTAAAGAATCGATTAAACGCAACAAAATTATCACCATCCTGAAGCATATCCAGTACATTCCCCATCCGTTCACGTGTTGAAAGTGGTTCAAGCTGAATTCTATGACTCTCAAACATATCAGCTCTATGCAACACGTCACCTAGCGCCACCAATAATTCCTTAAGATTGAGCTCTGGCAACGGAATCGGTCTTTCATCTAACGGGGGTTCTATTTCAGCAACAAAAATATCCCGCTCCTCACGGGGCATCTCTTCAATATCTTCAGCTGCTTTTTTAAAACGTTCATATTCTTGCAAACGCTTTATTAACTGTGCTCGAGGATCCTCTTCATCTTCCTCTATGTCTTGTGAGCGCGGCAACAACATTCTTGATTTAATTTCTGTCAACATAGCCGCCATCACTAAATACTCTGCAGCCAATTCAAACTGCATTGCATCCATCAAGCGAACATATTGAATATACTGCTCTGTAAGCTCTGCAACATCTATTTCAAGAATATCCAGATTCTGACGCTTTATCAGATAAAGCAAAAAATCTAACGGACCTTCAAATGTCTCAAGAAATACCTCAAGCGCTGAAGGTGGAATGTAAAGGTCTTGAGGAATTTCTGTAACAGGCTCGCCCTGTACAATTGCCAACGGTAACTCATGCTGGTACGGCGTTTTACGAAGCTCAACCAGTTTAGGTATAGCTACCTGTTCTGAACTCCGAAGAGCCACAACATCCTGATTATTGTTGTTTTCTATAATCTGAGAGAGATTTTCATCATGCTGCAAGCTACTGCCTTTCTGAGCAGGTTCTTCGTCATGTTGAAATTTTTGTTGCTCGTTCTCTAGGGTGCTGGTTTCACTCATATTGAAGCATTTGGCTCTTATTGAAAATTTGCCTGAACTGCAAATATCGAAAATTGTACAGCCATTATACCGTCAAAAAAGTTTAACGTAAGCGTTAATGACAAGTGTATGAAGCAGATTTTATGCTTGACAAACACGGATTGAGCAGCAGAAAACCTCTAGCCAAATGCCTCGACAGATCCGGCACCTTGCCATAGTATATCTGGTACCTCTTCAGTTAGATCAACCACGGTTGTTGGTTCCATTCCACAAAATCCTCCATCAACGATCATATCAACCTGGCTACCTATCGTATCCTTAATTTCGTAAGCATCAATCATTGGCTCAGTTTCACCTGGTAAAATGAGTGTGACGCTCATCATTGGCTCTCCAAGTGACTCCAGAATAGCCTGAGCAATCACATTATCAGGCACACGCAAACCAATGGTTTTTCGTTTTGGGTGCTTTATCCTTCTTGGCACTTCATTTGTCGCAGGTAAAATGAACGTATATGGCCCAGGTGTATGGCTTTTTAATAATCGGTAAGCAACATTATCAACATGGGAAAATACTGATAATTCTGAAAGATCTCGACACACTAACGTAAAATTATGCTTTGCATCCAGCTTACGAATGGCTCGTATAACTTCTAAAGCATTCTTATCACCAATGTGACAACCTAACGCATATCCTGAGTCAGTTGGATATACAATAACGCCACCTGAATTAACGATATCAACAACCTGCTTAATCAATCGTGGTTGAGGGTCCTCGGGGTGTATAGAAAAAATCTGAGACATTAAACCTTATCCTGATGATATTTTTAAATAACGAAATAATTGTTATTTTGCACTGTTCACTGTTGGCTTTAACTGAGCTTTAGATCCCCAGATAACACTTGCACTTATTGGCAATAAAGCCTGGCCTCCCACATCACACCAGACTTGCTCTGGCCCATGAAAATCACTTCCTGTAGAGCACAGTAAATCGTATTTTTCGGATAGCCGTAACAGCTCATTGGTTTGAACTTTTTGCTGCGCACCATTAACTAACTCTAAAGCATCTCCTCCAAGATCACTAAAAGCCTTAATTAATTCTCTAAGCTTTGTAGCACTTAATGCATACTTATAAGGGTGTGCCAATACTGCAAGGCCTTTTGCTGCGTGTATAGTTGAGATTACCTCATCCATTGCAGCCCATTCAGTAGGAACGTCACCCATTTTTCCTCGACCTAACCATTTTTGGAATGCTTGCTGCTCAGATTTACAATAACCATTCGCAACAAGAAAACGCGCAAAATGAGGACGATTAAGTGCTACATCCCCGGCTATTTGCTTAGCTCCTTCCAAAGCGCCTTTAAACCCTTGCTTCTCTAGCAATCTGGCAATTTCAACTGCCCTGATCTCCCGAGACAAAGCTTGTTTTTCAATAAGAGCCTTAAGCTCTTCAGATTCTACATCCACCCACAATCCAACAATATGGATTGTCAATTTCTCGTATAAAGCACTGAGCTCAATACCTGTGACAAATTCGCAGCCCGCATTCACACATTGCTTTGCCAATAAAGATTGCCTTCTCAACTCGTTTAGCAGGTGCTTTACCCCATCTACCGTATCATGATCTGTAAGAGCAAATAGCTGAACATCATTGTCAATAGCACGAAGTAATAAATCTTCAGGCGATAATGAACCATCTGAAGCCAGACTATGTGTATGTAAATCAGCCTTGATTGAATGCATTAATAAAACCTGTTCCCAAAAACAATCACAGAACAAATTATAGCCAAAGAAAGCTATAAATCGACTGAGAGGATAATGTTATTTATAAGCAGTGAAATACAACAAATATTTGCAATGCATCACATAGAATAATTTTGAGGATTGGGTAAATTAAGGCACAATAACCGGTTGAATGGCAGCTTAAATTTACAGACATTCTGCAACTAATGTATGCAACCTTGTATCTTAAGTAATCATGATGTGATTCATTCTGTTACCATAAATATCTGGCGATCAAGCGAACTCATTTTTTTGAAATAAAATTTATTATGCTACAAATCCTCGAATTCATTCCCATCGTTTTATTCTTTGTTACCTATAAAATGGATGGTACGACAGTAGAACTCTTTGAATTTAGTCATCAACTTGATGGTATTTATTCGGCAACGGCTGTTTTAATGATAGCAACTCTCTTTTACGTAGCTGTTGTATGGCTTGTGAAAAGACACATAGAACAAAAAATCTGGTGGATGCTGGTTGCCGTTGTTGCATTCGGCTCTTTAACTCTTCTCTTTCGTAATGAACTTTTTATTCAATGGAAACCCACTGTCTTCAATTGGGGGCTAGCTGTTTTATTAATTGGGAAAATGATATTTACGAAAAAAAACATGCTGGAGCAAATGCTTGGCAGTCAATTACAAATGCCACATAAAGCATGGCATAACCTCAATCTTCTATGGATTACTCAATTTATTGTTGTTGGGGCTTTAAATATTTATGTCGCTTTTAATTTCTCAGAAGCTTTCTGGGTGAGTTATAAATTGTATAGTTCGATTGGTTTTACACTCTTTTTAATGATCAGCTCAGCATTGATCGTTACACCTTATCTCAAAGAGCAAACCAACAATCAATAATATTTTTAATTCTCATTTCTTACTAAACATGAAAACACTAACGACAATATTTATTTCCAGTCTCTATTTAATAACTGCATTAGTTTTTTCGGCATACACACATGCAAATGAAAATACACACTATATTGCTGACATTTTTTATGTACCTCTACGTAGTGGCCCCTCTTATAAACACAAAGTCATCGTAAAGGGAATGAGAACAGGAACTGCCGTAAAACTTATTAAAACCGATGAATCAACTGGCTATAGCCTTGTAGAAACCCAAAACGGCAAACAAGGATGGTTAGAAAACCAATATCTTTCCCCAAAACCGATTGCACGAATATTACTGACTAAAGAAAAAGAAAAAAACAAAACGCTCCAGCTTAAACTAGCACAGCTCAGCACTCAAAATGAAGAAATAACAACAAATTCAAATGAAGCCAGTAGAGAAATAAAGGCACTTACATCAACTAATCAAACTTTAAGTGAAGAACTTGCTTCCATCAAAAAAATATCTTCAAATACGATAAACATCAATGCAAAAAACAAGGAGCTTTTAGAAAAGAACGAAAAGCTGAAATTAAAAATAGATCAGCTTGTTACTGAAAATGCCAGACTCTCTGATCAAAGCAATAAGGCCTGGTTTATTCGGGGCGCCCTTGCAGTTGCAATTGGCGCACTCCTAACAGTTATTATCCCTCGCTTTAAACCCAAATCTAAAAACAGTGAATGGCGATAGGTATTTATAAATCAAATATTCTCACAGGAACCCTAATTATGAACTTCTCAACACAGACACTAAAAATCAAACCGTTGTGTATCTTTTTATTTTTATGTTTTTCATCAGTTTCGCTTTATGCCATCACACCACCTAAAGTAAATGATACAGAAAAAAGCTCTCATACTATAAACGCTACAAAACAAACGCCTCAAAGCTCAAATAAAACGATTGCTTTAATTGAAACCAGTATGGGAGATATTAAACTGGCACTCGAAGATGAAAAAGCCCCTGTTACAGTTAAGAATTTCATTAACTATGCTGAAAGTGGTTTTTATGACAACACTATTTTTCACCGTGTTATCAATAACTTCATGATTCAGGGTGGTGGCTTTACTGTAGATATGGAAAAAAAGCCTACACAAGCTGCAATAATTAATGAATCCAGCAATGGGCTCAAGAATGTCGTTGGATCAATAGCTATGGCCAGGCTACCATCACCACACTCTGCAACTTCTCAATTTTTTATTAATGTGAACAACAATCGCAACTTGAATTATAAAGGTGGAAAGTCTGAAAGGTTTGGTTACGCTGTCTTTGGGCATGTCATCGAAGGTATGGATGTTGTCAATTCAATCAAGCAAGCAAAGACAAGCACTAAAATGCGCTATCAGAATGTCCCAATGGAAACAATACTTATCAAAAAGGTAACAATTATCAGCGAAGCAGAAGAAAGTTCCTCTTAATCATAGCAATTCTTACTTATGCGAAAAAACATTGCGTTAAGTATCAATATAAATAAAATCGCCCTCATTAGAAACTCTCGTGAGGGCAATAATCCAAACCTTGAAACCTATGCAGAAAAGTGCATTTTACTTGGTGCTTCTGGAATAACTGTACATCCACGACCAGACCAGCGTCATATTCGCCCTGAAGACTGTTATACACTTAGCAAACTAACGAATTCTATAAGAGATGAGAAACCCGAATTAGAATTCAATATTGAAGGCAACCCTTTCGCTAGACACCATCCAGCAAGTCGTAATGATTTCTCTGATTATCCTGGCTTTATTAAAATTATTGAAACCTGTTTACCTCAACAAACAACGTTAGTTCCCGATACAAACAGCCAACTTACCTCTGATCATGGGTTTGACTTGAGTCAGGATACTACTGATCTAGAAGCACATATCAACATAATAAAATCTTTCGGGTCAAGAGTCAGTCTTTTTATAGATCCTGATACAGATCAAATTTCCAGAGCCAGAGATATTGGCGCGGACAGAATAGAGCTTTATACCGGACCATTTGCTGATGCTTTCGATCATAATACTGATGGCTGCGAAGCAATTTTTGAACTTCACTGCAAAGCAGCTGAACACGCAAACGACTGCGGCCTGGGCGTGAATGCAGGGCACGATCTCAATCAAAAAAATCTAGCGCTCTATAAAGAACTTCCCTTTTTAATGGAAGTTTCTATAGGACATGCTTTAACAATTGACTCTCTTTACGACGGCCTGGATAAAACTGTTAGGCGCTACAAAAAAATTCTCTCAGCCTAATTTTTTTCTATTATTTTCAATAATTTATTCTTGATTAACCCCAAACCTGGTTTATACTCGCCTAGCTCCTCAATACTAAGGCCTGCCAATTCATGGGGAAACACCAACCAATCATCAACCTCTTCAAGGTAAAAGTCAGGCTTAAAATCAACTTGAGATTTATTGGGTTTATAATAAACAGTAGCCACTTTTATTTCTTTAGGTGGATTCGCTGGGCGATTATTTATTTGATTCCTTAATTCTTCAACACTTAAACCACTATCATGAACATCATCCACTATCAAAACTCTATCCTGTTCATTTAACGTTTTAACTGCATAACTTAAACCATATACTTCGACTGTTTTCTTCCTTTGATTAATACCCGAATATGAAGAAGTTCTGATTGCTATATGGTTAGCCTTAATCCCACAGACTTCTAACAATTCCTGCAGAGCAATACCAATTGGTGTACCACCACGCCATACAGCTATTATAAATGTTGGCCTATATCCACTTTCTATAACCTGCATAGCCAACTGATATGACTTTTCAAGCAGATCATTAGCTGAAATATAAACTTTATTCATTTCGTTAGAAAACTATTTTGCCACTCAATTCTTTAAGAAAGCCCACTTTGCCTTTTTGCTGCTTCAACTGTGTTATACATCAAACAAGCTATCGTCATTGGGCCCACACCACCAGGCACGGGTGTTATCGCTTTCGCCTTTTTACTAACAACCGAAAAATCCACATCACCAACCAACCTGCTTTTTCCATCGACCTCAACGCGATTAATCCCCACATCAATCACAACTGCTCCGTCTTTTATCCAATCACCCTTTACAAAACAAGGCTTTCCAACCGCAGCTACAACAATATCAGCTTGTTTGCATATAGCTTCTATATTGACTGTTCTGGAATGAACAATCGTGACAGTACAATTTTGTTGCAATAATAATAATGCCATTGGTTTTCCAACTATATTGGAACGACCTATTATTACTGCATGTTTACCAGAAAGATCACCCATAACATCTTGAAGCAACATTAAAGAACCAAGTGGTGTACATGGAATCAGTTGATTTTCTCCAACAGCTAATGCCCCCATATTACTGACATGAAAACCATCAACATCTTTCCTGGGATCTATGGCTGCCAATACTGCTTTATCATCAATTTGGGACGGAAGAGGCAGCTGGACTAAAATACCATGAACAAGTGAATCGTTATTCAACTCAGCGATCAATGCCAGCAGGTCAGCTTCCTTTGTTTGATCACTCAATTTATGTTCTTTAGAAATGATGCCGAGCTGAGCACAACGCCTGACTTTATTATTGACATAAACCTGGCTGGCTGGATCATCACCGACAAGAACAACAGCAATGCATGGATTAAAAGAATTTTGCTTCTTTAACTCGTTAATCTGCTTTTTGAGCTTCTCGCACAACGAATCAGCAAAGGCTTTACCATCAATTAAGTTAGTCACACCACCCCCAAATAAATATTCAAGATCGTATTCTAACTCGCCTCACTTATTGTCTAAAGTGGATCATTGATAATTAACTATCTAAAAACCCTTTTCTAAATAATTTATCAATCATCTCTATAAATCATTTAAGTACAATAGTTTCGGGCAAAAAAAAACGTGTTACCTTGCAGTAACACGCTGTAAACTTTTACAAGTTGGAGGATACAAATTTCACTCGTTCTAGTTTTTTTGGCCCTTTATATATTTCTCATTTAAAGTTGTTTATTTCGTCATTCTTCTCGAAGCAAAAAGACCTGACACACCTAGCAAAAGAATCGCAAGAGTAGAAGGTTCAGGAACAGATGCCGTTTTAGGCTCACTTTGATAAATAGATAAATCACCAAAGCCCCATGTAAATATTGGATCAATAACAATCTTTGAAATCGACACTAATGGATTTGTTGCTATAGTATCTTTTGTGTCTACAGGCTGTACAATTGTAGCTAAGCCGTCTTGACGTGATTGATACTTAGGCTCCTCGCCAACATAAACACCGTATCCAGTAGTGGATGCAGGGCCAACAGGCATATGCATATCTGAAATAACTGTACCATCAGAACCGTATGCTTTAACCCAGCCTACAGTATCCATATTCGCTGCAACATTAAATGCAAACGCTTGCGTGTTCTCTGGCAGAATAATTTCAATCCAAAAATGTCTAGATGTTGTAAAGATGTTTGCATCTTCTTTTTCACCATTATTCCACCAATCTGTTGACTGAGCAGTCGTTTGGTTCAGATTGATCGAATTACCATTACGATCCTGAAAAAAGATTTCAGCACCATCAATCGGTGAAAAGGTGCTATTCACATCGCCTGATTGAAGATCCAATTTAAAGTCAGTCATTTCATAACCACCAAGTACTGACGGCAATGTCGCACCTGGAGAATATTCTTCCATAATAATACTTGCTGAAGCCGAAATAGTGACTAAGGAGGCCGTTAAAGCAGCAACAAATGTTTTCATTTTTAATACCCTAATTAATGTTATAAATGATTAAAGTTGTAACTTATCTGTAATAAAGCAGACATCGTGCCAAAAAAATAAATCCTTTATATTCAATTACTTGAAAAAATATGATTAATATTTAACCTGTCTTGTGTTAATTTTTTCGACTACTTTTTAATCAAAATGTAAATCGATGTAAAAAAAAGCGGTCGATATGACCGCTTTTTTAATTTAAAAAAACTAACAGGGGTTACATTTTGGCTTCTCGTCGATATGCATGCAATAATGGTTCGGTATACCCATTTGGCTGCAACTTTCCTTTAAACACCAAATCACATGCTGCTCTAAATGCCACCCCATCAAAGCCTGGTGCCATTGGCTGATAGACTGGATCTGCTTCATTCTGTTTATCTACAACTTCAGCCATACGCTTCAAAGTCTCTAGAACCTGCTCTTCAGTACAAACACCATGATGCAACCAGTTAGCAACATGCTGACTCGATATTCGTAATGTTGCTCTGTCTTCCATTAAGCCTATATTGTTGATATCTGGCACCTTGGAACAACCAACACCCTGATCAATCCAGCGCACCACATAACCTAGAATACCTTGCGCATTATTGTCCAACTCTTTTTGAATCTCTTGCTCGGAGAATTTAAGTGGACTAACACTTAAAGGAACAGTAAGAATATCGTCAATATCCGCTCGCTCCCGATTCTTAATTTCGTTTTGTTCAGCAAATACATCAACATGATGATAGTGCGTACTATGCAGAATTGCCCCGTTAGGCGACGGAACCCAGGCAGTATTAGCTCCAGAAAGTGGATGACCAATTTTTTGCTCAAGCATTTCAGACATTTCATCTGGCATTGCCCACATACCTTTGCCTATTTGAGCCTTACCTTGTAACCCACATGCAAGACCGATATCTACATTCCAGTTTTCATAAGCTTTTATCCATGGCAAAGTCTTCATTTCACCTTTTGGCGCCATTGGACCAGCCAGCATGCTTGTATGAATTTCATCACCAGTTCGATCAAGGAATCCAGTATTAATAAATACTACTCTTTCTCTCGCTACCCGAATACATTCTTTTAAGTTGATAGTAGTTCGTCGCTCTTCATCCATAATGCCTACTTTTAAAGTATTTGCAGCCAAACCCAAGGCGTCCTCAATGCGACTAAATAACTTACAGGCAAATGCTACCTCTTCAGGCCCATGCATTTTAGGCTTTACAATATAAACAGAACCAGTACGCGAGTTAGCTTTTTCATTAATATCTTTCAGGTCATGCATAGCTGCTAACACTGTAATCATGCCGTCAAGAATACCTTCCGGTATTTCATTGTCACCATCAAACAGTACTGCATTATTCGTCATCAAATGACCAACATTACGAACAAATAAAAGGCTTCTTCCATGAAGTGTTAATTCATTACCATCAGGAGATGTGTAAACTCTATCGTTAGCTAATCGACGCGTTACTTTTTTACCGCCTTTATCAAAACTGTCCTCAAGCTTGCCAGTCATCAATCCAAACCAGTTACGATAAACTTCAGCTTTGTCTTCGGCATCCACTGCTGCAACAGAGTCTTCGCAATCCATGATTGTAGTAATTGCCGCTTCCATTAATAAATCTTTTACACCAGCTGAGTCTGTTTTCCCAACAGGACTTTCCGGGTCAATCTGTATTTCTATATGCAGTCCGTTATTTTTAAGCAGGATAGCATTAGGCGTTGTTGCATCACCCTGATAACCAACAAACTTTTCTGGCTCCTTAAGTGCCACATCATTGCCATTAAGAGCTACTAAAAGCTGTCCGTCACGAACTTGATAAGCAGTGGCATCGGTATGACTGCCAGTCACTAAAGGTGCTGCTTTATCTAAAAGGTCCCTGCCAAACGCAATCGCCTTTGCTCCGCGCACTGGGTTATAACTTCCTCCGCGCTCAGCTCCACCTTCTTCTGAAATTGCATCAGTTCCATAAAGCGCATCATATAAACTGCCCCAACGAGCATTCGCTGCATTTAATGCAAAACGAGCATTTTTTACCGGTACTACTAATTGTGGTCCAGGTTGGGTAGCTATTTCAGAATCCACATTTTCAGTACTAACCTGAAAGTCCTCTGATTCTGGCAACAAATAATCTATTTCCTGAAGAAATTGCTTGTAGACATTAAAATCATAAGGTGCAGGGTTATTAATATGCCAATGATCAATCTTTTCCTGTATATCATCACGTTTCTTAAGTAATGCTTTATTTTCAGGCGCAAGTTCCGTAACAATATTTTCGAGTGAACGCCAAAAGCTGCTGACTTCAATACCTGTACCTGGAGCAATTTCATCATTAACAAGATCAAAAATTTGTTTGGCTATCTTTAAATTGCCAACTTCAATATATTCCGGCATGTTTTTTTCCAAAAAAAGCTATTAAACGAAGGATACCGCCCTATCGTATAATAGAGCGGCATTAATAAAAATAAAATATTATGAGTGTTAGCTGTAAAAGGTTTCGCCTTTTTCAGCCATAGAAAGCAGTAATTGTGCTGGCTCAAACGCTGCACCATGCTCCTGCTGATATTTTTTCAACTTCTCGACGAGAGTACTTATACCTATAGTATCAGCATATCGAAATGGCCCTCCTAGCACGGGTGGGAAA
This sequence comes from Cellvibrionales bacterium, assembly GCA_041941365.1. Lineage (GTDB taxonomy): Bacteria > Pseudomonadota > Gammaproteobacteria > Pseudomonadales > UBA7434 > UBA7434. Next base: position 128,725 of record JBGTQK010000003.1, read on the forward strand.
CCAATCCCAAAAATGGCGCCGATATCACCATGCATTGGCTTTTCAATAATACCTTCCTCTAACGCTCTAACCGCCTCATTAATCATTGTGATAACACAGCGTTCTGCAATTATTTCTGCGTCCATATCATTATTCGGCTCACTTCCCATAAGAGCATAAACCGCAGGATCTATCTCTTTGCTGGCATCTGGGTCATCGTATCGATAAAAACCCTTCTTTACCTTTTTACCAATACGACCGTCTTCAATGAACGTCTGCTGCACACCTGTGCCTTTCATACGCTCACCAAAAGCTTCTTCCAGAATCGGCTGAACCTTAGAACCAACATCAAGGCCAACTTCGTCTAAAAGCTTGTAGGGTCCGACCGGAAAACCTAACTTAAGCAATGCGTCATCAATTTTGTCCAAAGCAACGCCTTCAGCACCAATTTTTGTCGCCTGATTAATATATGGCGCAAGAATTCGATTTACATAAAAACCTGCACCATCTTTAACCACAATAACTGTTTTACCTTGCTTACGACCAAAATCAATTGCTGTTGCCAATGCTTCAGCAGATGTTGTTGGGTGAGTAATAATTTCCAATAGGGGCATCTTTTCTACAGGAGAGAAATAATGCATCCCCAAGATATTCTCGGGTCGAGCCGCCTTTGCTGCAATATCTGTTATCGGCAAAGAGGAAGTGTTAGTAGCAAAAACTGTTTTTTCATTACCCAATGCTTCTATGTCTGCAATCATTTGATGCTTTAATTCAAGCTTTTCAAAGACAGCTTCTATAATTAATTCACACTTGTTAAAACCCGAGTAATCAAGCGATCCAGTTAACTGGTTCATTTTTCGTTTTGCTGCTTCCTCAGCAATTGCTTTGCGCTTAACACGCTTTTTATAAAATTGCCCAAGATATTCAAAAGCACTTAATAAGCCTTCATTGCGTATGTCCTTAATGCGGGCACTGGCCCCGGCTTTATCAATAGAAACTGTAGCAATACCTGCTCCCATTAATCCGCCGCCCAAAATCCCCAGATTATTGACTTTAATTGGCTCACCATCACTACCAAAAGTTTCCTTCTTTAGCTCAGTCGTAGCAAAGTAGATATTCATTAGTTGAGCTGCTTCGGGCGAAACTGTCAACTTACCAAAATTTCTGGCCTCAATTTTTAACGCATCTTCTAATGGTTTATTTAAACCTTGTTCAATAACGTCAAGAATTGCTAATGGAGCAGGATAAATACCTTTGGTTTTACTTAATACCTGACTACGCGCTTTACCAATTATCATGCTTAAAGCCGGACCCGACTTCATCAACTTATCTTTCAATGCCACTTTACGCTCGGGCAAACCTTTGTCTATAAACTGTTTTGCCTTTAACTTAGCAATTCGCAACAGTTCAGTTTGAGGCACCACCTCATCAATAAGACCTGTTTTCTTTGCTCTTTTGCTGTTTAGCTGTTTTCCTGTAAGCAACAGATCTAACGCTTTTGGTAAATCTATTAAACGAGGCAGTTTTGTATTTCCACCGCCACCAGGCAATAGACCAAGCATTACTTCAGGCAATCCAATTTTCGTTTTAGGACTATCTGAAGCAATACGATAGTGACATGACAATGCGATTTCATAACCACCACCAAGACAAACACCATCAATCGCGGCAATAAACGGCTTTTCTGCTGAACCCATGCGAAGTATTAACTGATGCAAATTGGCTGAAAGCATCTCGCCCATTTCTGCCGTAGTTACTGCTTCGAGCATCTTGATATCCGCACCCGCCACAAAGCAGTCCTTTTTACCACTAGTGATAACCACAGCTTTTACATCATGATTACTTTCAATTTCTTCAGCAAGCTTATTGAAATCTTCGCCTAATTCCTGATTTATTACATTCATTGACTCACCAGGAACATCTATCATTACCGTTAGAATTCCAGAGTCATCCAATTCAGTTGATATAGTATTCATAAAGCAGCATTCACTCTAAATAAATTAATCCGATTCAATCAGCATTGCGGCGCCAATACCACCAGCTGCACAAGCAGTTGTAAGCGCAATACCTCCACCCCTACGCTGTAACTCACGAAGTGTTTGTGTAATGATACGACCACCTGTTGCTGCAAATGGGTGACCATAAGCTAATGAACCACCTAGAACATTAAACTTATCCATATCGATTTCACCTAAAGGCTCAGACTCATTTAATACTTCATTAAAGTACTTCTTCGATGCAAACGCTCTCACATTTGCTAATGTCTGTGCTGCAAAAGCTTCGTGCATATCAATCAGATCAAGATCATTCAGCGTCATGCCTTCTCGTTTCAATAATTTATTTGACGACTGAGTTGGACCCATTAACAAATCTTTATCTACACGGTTAGCAGTAAACGCGTAACTCTTTATATAACCAATAGGCTGGTACCCTAATGCTTTAGCTGTAGATTCTTTCATTAAAAGTAGCGCTGAAGCACCATCAGTCAAAGGCGTTGCGTTAGCTGCTGTTATCGAACCATACTTTCTATCAAAAACAGGCTTTAACTTGGAAAGCTTTTCTAATGACGAGTCAGCACGAACATTCTCATCTTTCGAAACTGCCTGGCGATAAGGCTCTGGAAAAACTGTCATCACTTCATCATCAAGCAAACCATCATCCCAGGCCTGGGATGCAAGTTTATGGGATCTAACCGTTAACTCATCTTGAGCAAGACGTTCGATCTGATGATCCTTTGCCATTTGCTCTGCACTATCACCCATGCGAAAACCCGTTGTAAATTCTGCTACAGCAGGAGGTACAGGAGCCAGATCTTTTAATTTGGTGCCTTTTAAAGCCTTCAGCTTGTCCATTGTGGTACGTGCTTTATTTGCAGCAACCAGCTTAAGAGCAAGTTTATCGCTTACTGTAATCGGTACAACACTCGAAGAGTCTGCACCACCTGCCATCCCGATTTCAATATCGCCAACATTAATACTGTCGAAGATATTCGCTACAGACTGGAAGCTTGTTGCACAAGCACGCGATACACTGTAAGCATCACAAGTCACAGGAAGGTCTGTACCTAATACAACTTCACGCGCAATATTTGGTGCTTTTGGCAAAGTTGCTACCTGCCCAAAAACCATGCGCTCAATACTTTTAGGATCAATGTCTGTCTTAGCCAACAGTTCCTTAACAACCATTCTCCCCATATCAATGGAGCTGGTGCTTTTAAAGAAAGTTGCCTGACGCGCAAATGGTGTTCGCAAGCCAGAGATTACTGCAATTCGGTCATTAGTTTTCATGGTCATAGCTGTATATTCGTATGGTTGTTAATAAAAAGGAGTTAATAAAATAGTCGCGTAATATACCCTTAAAAGAGTTTCATATCACTAGGCTAAAAACTTTTTTGCTATCCGAAAAAGATATTGGGTATACATATCCAAATCAATACGCTTAGCTTTGTTCCTCCAGGGCTTTAAATACCAGTCCTGAAGAGAAACCAATAATGTTTGTGCTGAAAAATAAGCTGATTCAACATCAAAACGGCCATTTTCTATGCCACGTTGAATAATTTGCTCAACTGTTGCTATGGTCTTCATCTCTAACGATTTAGAGCGCGCCTGATTTTCTGGTGAAAGGCACCTTGTTTCAAAAAAGAGGAAAAAAAACCAGGGTTGTAATACTGTAGCTGCGTATAGGTGGTGTTTTACTAAACGTTCTATTGCTAGCAGCTCATCATCCACATTCTGAACATATTGGTTATTTGCAGATGAAATCAACTCAACAATATCCAGGATCATCAATACAATATCTTCTTTTTTACTGATTGTGGAGTAAATACCACCCATGCTGATACCCGTCGCTTCAGCAATATTTCTGAGCGTGAGTTGATCAAAACCTTTTTTGGAAGAGTATTCGAAGGTAGTTTCAAATATCTTTCTCAAATTAGCAGCTGCTACTTTTGCTTTTTTAGTTTTTATAACATCCTGATTTCTATAGAAAAGTATCTCATATAGCCTGTCCCCCTGGTAAACAAAGGTGTCCTTGAATGCTTCAAAACTGCTGATATCTGGCTCATGAATGGACGGAGATTCACTTCTAGCTGTTAATACTGACACAATGACTTCTATTCTCTAAATAAACTTACAAACAATTAATTAAAAATACTTGCCTCAATGGTGGACTTAGTTTAACATAAAAAAAATTAGAGCGCTCGTTTTATTTTTATACAAAAGCAGCAACACTTGAATTTATACTGATTGTAAGCACCCGCTTACCCCAATTTGGTTTAAATAAGGAAAAAAGTATTGCAAATCTGAAACAGCAAACGAAGCGTATCATTGTTTTGTTAGAATACATAAACCTCATTACTTCATTTCTGGCGGAGAAACATCATGACATTATTACTTTTACTGGCCGCAATTACCGTTGCCATAACGTGCGCATACAAGAATTTATCCATGTTCACATCAGGCATCTCAATTGGTGCTGTTGCCGTTGCAACATGGCTTTTCGGTGCATCAGGCATCTTGTTGTTTTTCGTTTCTGTAGCAAGTATTGGACTACTCCTGTTGTCAGTTACACCATTACGCCTTCAGTTTGTCACTAGCAGTATTTATAGTTGGTTCAGAAATGTTTTACCTGAAATATCCAAAACTGAGCAAGAAGCAATTGATGCAGGTACTGTTTGGTGGGATGGCGAAGTTTTTAGCGGCAAGCCTGATTGGAACAAACTAACCTCACTTCCAAAGCCAGAATTAACCGATGAAGAACAAGCATTTCTTGATGGCCCAGTTAATGAACTTATTAAAATGACAGATGCATGGGAAATCAATCACAATACAACGGTAATCCCAGATAACATCATGCAATACATCAAAGACAACCGCTTCCTTGGCATGATTATTCCCAAAGCTTACGGCGGTCTTGAATTTTCTGGTGTAGCTCAATCAGCTGTATTAAGTCGTGTCGTTGTCACTGGAGGTTGCGTTGCTAACTTTATCAGCGTACCAAATTCGTTAGGGCCAGGTGAGCTTCTAATGAAATATGGTACAGAAGAGCAAAAAGATTACTACCTTCCCCGTCTTGCAAAAGGAATCGAAATTCCATGCTTTGCTTTGACCGCACCATTAGCAGGCTCTGACGCAACATCTATTCCGGATACTGGTGTTGTATGCAAAGGTGAGTTTGAAGGTAAAGAAACTATCGGTATCAAACTGAATTTTGAAAAACGCTACATCACTCTAGCTCCTATTGCTACATTAGTTGGTCTCGCATTCCAGCTTAAAGATCCTGACAATTTATTGGGAGACACAGAAGATTATGGTATCACTTGTGCCTTGATTCCTCGTGAAACAAAAGGCATCAGCATTGGTCGCCGCCATAAGCCTATTGGCGATCCATTTAACAATGGACCAATCTTTGGTAAAGATGTTTTCATCCCTCTGGACTACATCATTGGTGGCGTAGAAAATGCAGGAAAAGGCTGGAGAATGCTTGTGAACTGCCTATCTGTTGGTCGCTGTGTAACTTTACCAAGTGCAAGTACAGGTATAGCCAAAGCAGCTCTATCGTCTACTTCAGCTTACTCAGCATTGCGTCGTCAATTTGGTATACCTATTTCAATGTTCGAGGGAATACAAAAACCACTTGCAAGAATGGCTGGCTTTAGTTATATGATGGATGCTGCAACTACTCACACAGTTCAATCGTTATCTTACGGTGAAAAGCCAAGCGTTCCTTCAGCAATTTTAAAATACCACATTACCGAGATGGGTCGTCAGGCAATTATAGACGGTATGGATATACAAGGTGGTAAGGCCGTCATGATGGGGCCAAAAAACATGCTTGCTGATGCGTACTGTTCAATGCCAGTTGGTATTACGGTTGAAGGTGCAAACATCCTTACTCGCAACCTGATGATCTTTGGTCAAGGTGCTACCAGAAGCCACCCATGGGTTCTTAAAGAAATGGAGCTTGCAGGCAAAGAAATCAATGCGGAGACGACAAAAGAGTTTGATAAAGCATTCTTTGGACATACTGGCTTTACAATATCCAATGCAGCAAGAGCATTTGTGTTAGGCTTAACTAACTCAAAACTGGCTGACGCTCCCGGACATTTTCGCCTAGCTCCCTATTACAGGGATTACAGCCGCTTCAGTGCTGCATTTGCATTGGTTGCCGATGTTTCCATGCTTACCTTGCAATCCAAGCTAAAATTCAAGGAAATGCTTTCTGCTCGCTTGGGTGATTTGCTAAGCTACCTGTACATTGGCAGCATGGTAATTAAAGATCATGAAAGTAAAGGCTGTCCTGAAGATGAATTCCCATTGGTTGAATGGAGCCTTCAATACTTGCGACATCAGTACCAAACAGCAATGCTGGAAGTATTAAACAACTATCCTAGCAAAGCTATCGCCTGGGTATTAAAGCGCATCGTTTTCCCACTGGGCGCTAACTATAAAGCACCAAGTGATGAGCTTGATGTGAAACTTGCAAACATGTATAGCATGCCTTCTGATGTTCGCGAGAGAACTTTAACCAATGTATTCAGCGGCGAATCTGAAGATCATTCTCTTGCTCTATTCTCAAATGTATTTCATAAATCATTTGAAGTGAAGCCATTGTTCGACAAAATGAAAAAAGCTGCCGCCGCTGGCACAATTAGCCGAAGAGTTTGTGCTCAAGGCATTCAAGAAGCGATTGATGCAGGTGTTCTTAGCCAAACTGAAGGCGCTACCTTACTGGAATTTGATCAGCAACTCATGGAAATCATCCATGTTGATCATTTTGAACAGGAAGAGCTGGTTAGAGAGAAAGCTACCTCGACCAGCCAGGTAGCAGCTGCATAAGCTAAAAAAAATATACTTTCACGTTGTCTAGACGTAGCCCTGATCCTTATTGGATCGGGGCTTCTTTTTCCCAGCAAATGAAAATCTCATAAAAATATAACGACAAATTTTAAACACTTCTCATAAAAGAATATCAACCTCAGAAATATCAAAAAATAATCTAAAATTAAAACGAGGTATTTAAATTCCGTGTCTGAAATGGATAACAGCACATCAGATTACCAAATCGTGGCATCTATCTATTCAGTTTACTCAATCAATGTTCGTTTCGATGATGGGATATATAAGACATGAACTTGCGTAATGCTCGAGAGTTTCCAATTCACGACCCTTACTTGATCGATAAAGATCTGATCAATTTAAATGACTTCTCCTCAATGAGACGGCATTGGCTGGCCTCCTATCCAGAAGATGTTCCAGATACAATCGATATAAACCAATATTCATCTATTCTGGATATTCTGACAAGCTCCTGTAAACGTTTTGCATATCGTTCAGCTTTTTCAAATTTTGGCACTGAAATTTCTTACGAAAAACTGAATCAACAAACTCAAAATTTTGCCTGCTATCTTCAAAACCAATTAGGCATAAGGAGTGGTGACCGTGTTGGCATCATGATGCCAAACATCTTGCAATATCCTATAGTCGTTTTTGCTATTCTTCGAATAGGTGGGATAGTCGTAAACATTGACCCTTTATTCCGACCTCGAGAACTAACACATCAGCTTAATGACTCAGGCGTGGAAACACTCATTTTTGTTGAAAACTTTGCTGATACTGTCGAAAAATCTGTCCCCAATACAAAAGTAAAAAATATTATATGCACACAAATTGGTGATGGACTTACATTTCCAAAATCCTTGCTGGTCAATTCGATCATTAAATACTTCAAAAAAGGTATACCTGGACATAACCTGAAAAATATAATTTCTTATAATGAAGCAATAAAAAGTGGAAAAAATAGAGAATGTAGAGACGCAGAATTAAACCATAACAGTATAGCTTTTTTGCAGTACACAGGAGGAACCACTGGAAAATCCAAAGCAGCCATTTTAACTCATGGCAACATCGTTGCTAATGTTTTACAGATGCAAGCATGGGTCAACCAGCATATAAATATCAACCAACAGGAAGTTTTTATTACTGCCCTTCCGCTTTATCATATTTTCTCACTTACTGCGAACTGTATATTGAACATAAGTATTGGAGGAAATAGTGTTTTCATCACTGATCCCAGAAACTATGCCTCCTTTGTTAAAGTTCTTAAGAGAGAGAAATTCTCAGTTATCACTGGAGTCAATACATTATTAAGAAAATTGCTGGACACACCTGGATTTAATAAAATTAATTTTAACGACTTACGCCTTACATTAGCAGCTGGTATGGCTGTTACCAATGATGTAGCCGAAGATTGGCAAATAGCCACAGGCAATCCTATCATTCAGGCTTATGGGCTCACAGAAACTTCACCAGCTGCAAGTATGAACCCGTTAGATATGGACTTTTATAATGGTAAAGTTGGATTACCCATTCCAGCTACCAACATTTCAATAAAAGATGAATACGGAAATGACCTAGAAATTGGTGAGATTGGCGAAATTTGCATTAAGGGCCCCCAGGTAACTCAGGGTTATTGGCAACATCCGGAGTTAAATAAAACAGCATTCACAAACGATGGTTTTTTCCGCTCGGGAGACATTGGCGTATTTGATGAAAAAGGCTATTTGGAAATACTGGATCGTAAAAAAGACATGATCCTCGTATCAGGATTTAACGTTTTTCCAAATGAAATAGAAGACGTTATCTGTAATCATCCTGGTGTAGCAGAAGCTGCTGCTATTGGGATCCCTGATTCAATTAGAGGAGAGCAAGTAAAGCTGTTTTTGGTAAAATCAGATCAGAATCTCACTAAAAAAGACGTTATTTCTTTCTGTAATGAGCGCTTAACTGGCTACAAAATACCCTCAATTATCGAGTTTATTGAAGAACTCCCAAAATCAACTGTAGGTAAAATTCTAAGGAATAAACTGCGCTCTCAATGACACAAAATGACCTACAAAATCAGTAAAAAAGCTGCTTTAATCGCAGCTTTTTTTATAGGTTTAAACTAGAAAAGTTATAACCTTTTTGCTAAGTGAGTATCTATCGTGAATCATAATTACCCTCATCTGTTTCAACCCCTTGACCTTGGTTTTACTACTTTAAAAAATCGTGTGCTTATGGGCTCTATGCATACCGGCCTGGAAGAAGTAAAAAACGGCTTTGATAAAATGGCCGAATTTTATGCTGCAAGAGCTAGAGGCGGGTGTGGACTTATTGTAACAGGCGGTATAGCGCCAAACTTCGCTGGCAGAGTAGAACCACTTGGTAAACAGCTCAGCTTTTCATGGCAGGTAGGAAAACATAAAAAAATCACATCAGCTGTTCATGAAAATGACGGAAAGATCTGCATGCAAATTCTGCATACAGGTCGTTATGGCTATCACCCTTTTAATGTTTCTGCATCCCGAATAAAAGCTCCTATCAATCCATTTAAACCTAAAGCTCTTAGCTCAAGCGGTATTAAAAAAACTATTCGTGATTTTGCAAACTGCGCATCACTGGCTCAGAAAGCTGGTTACGATGGCGTAGAAGTTATGGGGTCGGAAGGCTACCTGATAAATCAGTTTATAGCACCCAAAACCAACAAACGAACCGATGAATATGGCGGAAGCTTTGAAAACCGCTCAAGATTAGCGTTAGATATTGTCAGAGCAGTTAGAGAAAAAACCGGCCCAAACTTTATTATCATTTTTCGACTCTCCATGCTTGATCTTGTAGATGACGGCTCTACATTTGATGAAGTTGTCCTTTTGGCGAAGGAACTCGAAAAAGCGGGTACAACCATCATAAATACAGGTATTGGGTGGCATGAGGCTCGAGTTCCTACCATTGCCACTATGGTGCCACGTGGTGCTTTTGCCTGGATAACCGAGAAGGTCAAAAAAGAAGTATCCATTCCGTTAGTTACCACCAACCGGATTAACACTCCTGAAGTCGCTGAATCAATCCTGGAAGACGGAACAGCCGATATGATCTCTATGGCCAGACCTTTTTTGGCTGATGCAGAATTCATGATTAAAGCTGAACAAAATCGAAGAGATGAAATAAACGTCTGTATCGGATGTAATCAGGCATGCCTGGATCATGTTTTCAAACGTCAGACTGCAAGCTGTCTAGTCAACCCTAAAGCTTGCCATGAAACTGAATTTACAAAAACACAAGCCGGGCAACCAAAAAAGGTAGCAGTTATCGGCGCTGGACCTGCTGGACTATCCTTTGCCATTGAAGCAGCATCGCTTGGGCACAATGTTGTCATATATGAAAAGAACAATCACATTGGTGGTCAATTCAATATTGCCAAGCAGATTCCCGGTAAAGAGGAATTTAGTGAAACCTTAAATTACTTTTCTCATCAATTAGAAAAATACAATATCGATTTACAGTTAAACACTGATGCAAAAGAAGCACTATTATCAAATAACGCAGCATCCTTTGATGCAGTTATTCTTGCAAGTGGTGTAGCACCACGCATACCCAAAATAGAAGGTCTAGACGCAGCATACAAGAATGGCTTTGTTCTTGACTATCAGCAAGTTTTACTCGATAAAAAGCCAGTAGGAGAATCAGTAGCCATCATTGGTGCAGGTGGTATTGGATTTGATACAGCAGAATTTCTGGCACATGACCCTTCACACCAACCCACTTCGCTTGATAACGATGCATTTTTTGAAGAGTGGGGAGTTGACACCTCATATGCAAACCGCGGAGCATTGAAAGAAAAGAAGCAAATCAAATCATTTAGAAATATATATTTGATGCAGCGTAAAGAAACCAAGCCAGGTAAAAGTCTGGGTAAAACAACTGGCTGGATACATAGACAATCGTTAGCTGATAAAGGCATCAATATGTTGCCCGGATGTGAATATACGAAAATAACAGATAAAGGTATTGTGATTGATCAGGGAGGGAAAGAACAGTTACTTCAAGTCGACAATGTTATCCTTTGCGCTGGGCAATATTCAAAAACAGAATTATTGGATGAATTAAACGAACGCTATTCAGATGTTCACGTGATTGGTGGTGCGAAACTGGCTTCCGAAGTTGATGCAAAACGTGCAATCGATGAAGGAGTAAGACTGGCTCACGCAATCTAACGGGTTTTATAAAGGTAATTGGTCTAGGCTGTTAAAGGCTGGACCAAGGATTCCGTTTCCAACGATAGTTGATCAATGATTTCTGTCAGTGCCAGGAGATACTCGTCTCTTGGCAGTCCACAATCTCTTTCAATTTCAAGCCCTGTGATCTGATTCCAGATAACTTCATCATCACCTATCTGGTTATAAATTCTAACCAGAAGCTTCAGAGTTTCATGATCAAAATCTGAAGATTGATGATAATAATAAATAAATTGGCGAAGAGATTGCGAAGGTGAAGCACAGCCACAAAATGCCAAGGCTGAATCAACTTTAAAGCATATTTCTGGATCCAGCAAAGCGATATTTACGCCCTGCCATTGGTCTTTAACGTGTTCCAGAATGAAATCAGGATAGGACTCACCTGATGAGTTTGCTGTTTGGATATTAATAAAAAAGCTCCCTTAATTTAAGTTTTCATCACAAAAACAGCATTCTATTGAATGAAAATCTTCTACTCATCTTGTTTGTTAGATATTCTAACCTTTTGAGATTACAATTGAAATATAAAAAAAAGAACGAATATTACCCAATTTGGATCATACTGTGCCAAACGCACAGACCTTTTTCCTGAATGTGATAACTGTCGCAACGAATTACTCTTAGCAAGACAAAAATTATTCAGATACCATCTATACTGAATTCGTAATAATTTAGAAAGAACCCATCCATGAATACAAATGCGGCACATAATGAAAACTCAACACTGAGTGGAACTCGCTCAATTATATTGGGCTTTTCAACGACACAAGTCAGTAAATTCATTGTTAATGCCAATGAATATTTGTTTGAAACTGCTGAAAAAGCATCTGCAGACAGAGATCAGCGACAATATTTTGAATTGCGCGAATTTCTGGAAAAAAATAGTGCCCAATTAGAAAAAAACCTCAGTGAAGAAATCTCAAAAAGCTATTCTGCTTGCTTTGAAACAACTACCACATCTAACAATAGAGATCAGAATGCAAGCGATGACCTTTCTGAGTCAGATTTTTCTTTAGTTGATGAAGCTGAAATGGAAGTCAGTGTAGCTATAAAAAGTATTGCCAGCCGGGTCGAAAGTGAATGCGCTGACTCTCTCTATGCCATCGAGCAACGTATTGCACTTCTCAACAAAGGTGTAAAACCTGTTGAGAATGAAACACCTTACTCCCCTTATACTTTTTGTGAGGCTTTTAAAACATTCATCTCTTCTTCAGAGCTTGAAGAATCCATTAAATTATTAGCTTTTAAACTATTTCAGCGTCATTTTACAAGCAATCTATCCTCTTTATATGAGGAAATTAATCAGTATCTTATTAACGCGAAGGTTATGCCTAATCTTCGCTTTAAAACAACGCAATCACAACCAAGAAGACGAAAAACGGATAAACTCATACAAGAATCTGAAGAACGTCAGCAAACCTTATACAGTTCGCTTGACGAAATACTGCATGGTCAAGCAGCACCTATTAACCCACAATTACCTATGATGTCTTTGCAAGACACAATTGCTGCAATTGATACTCTTCAAAAACAACAATACGATGCCGCTCGTACCAATCTGCTTGAACAAGCATCACAAATTGCCTTACCGGAAACTAACACTAACACCTTGCAGCAAACACTTGATTGTATTTCAGCTCTATTCAGCCTGATAAATACTGATACTCAAGTATCCAGTCCAATTAAAACGCTCTTCAGCCACTTACAAGCACCCTATGCAAGAATAGCACTTTCAGACAGGCGGTTTTTAAGTGATCCGACACATGAAGCAAGATTATTATTTAATGCTCTGACCGAAGCAAGTGAACAATGGACTGATGCCGACACTGATTCTTCCAGCGAAATTGTACAACAGATAAAATCTGTTATTACAAGAATTCTCACCGACTTTAAGGGTGAAAATAATCACGATGAAGTGCTCTTTAAAGAGCTTCTGGATGAGTTCAGTAATTACGTTGAGTCATTTGAACGTAAAGTCAAACTGACCGAACAGCGCAATGCCCAAGCTGCAAAAGGTAGAGAAAAACTCAAAGAAAACCAGATCATTGTAAAAGAAGCAATTGCTAAACGCGTTAACCCGATTACTTTACCACAGCCTATCATCTCTCTTTTAAATGATACCTGGTCTTCCTATTTAACCTACATACTCATAAAACATGGTGAAAAAAGTAAGGAATGGCAAGATGCATTAAAAGTAATTGATTCTGTCATTTGGTATATCGAGCCTAAAACAATTGCTAAAGAGATCAAATACGCTGATGAAATGCGCGAACCTCTTCTTGAGCTGCTCGAAAAAGGCATGCAAACCATTGGCATAGATCCGGCAGAAATAAAAAGCAAACTTAGATCTATTGATCTAAGTCGGCAGTTAGCAACAGAAAACGCTAATGAGACACTTAAAAACATTCATGAAAAGCCTCAACATAACTCAACAAACTCCTCTGTTTCTACAAAAGATCCAATAAAAGAAGAAAAAGAAACTGCAACTAATGAAGTAAAGAAAGAGCCTAAGAGTAACAACAATCCACCAGCACCGATGGTAAGTAAAGAAATCAAAGTTGTAGATACATCAAAAGAACAAAAACAACTAGCAACTCAGGAAAAAACGCAAACACCTAAAAACCGTATTGAACTTCAAAAAGCACAAGAAGAAAACTCTGCATTACTTGCAGAACAAACTATCGAAGAAGAAAAAACACCAGAACTTATTACCTCCGATTCAGCAACAACAATCACTAAAGAACCTCCAACAAACAACATAAAGGAACCAAAAAAAGCCAAACAAGAAACGTTAGATAGAGTAATGGCTACTAAATTTGGCACAGAAATTAAATGGAATAAACCAGGAGAAAAACGACGACTTAAACTAACATGGCACAATCAGCGCACGCAAAACTGTATGCTTTCGGACTTGCAAGGAAAGGAATTCGGCATTGTCTCTGCCAACATACTTGCTGTCGGAATTGAAGAAGGATGGCTGGAAATACAAGACCAGAACAGCAAAAAACCCATTTTTGAAAGGATGCTGGAATCAATCACTGGATCAACACGTAATCAAACTAAAACCGATAGCAAAAAACACATTGCTTCAGGCTCATAGTAATTATTTACAACCTTCCTCATTTTTGTATTGGAGTATATAGCATGAACACAAACTCACAAACCAACTCACAAGAGAATAATGTTAAAGAACTTCGGCGTAGTGCACGTATTGAAGTCAAACAACCCATTCAAATTATCGATCTTCAGAAAAACGCCAAAATGGGTTCGGTTGTCAATCTCAACAAAGAAGGTTTAATGCTGGTATCTCGGGAAAAACCTGAGCAGAATAGAATCTATCAAATTGCACTTCAATTACCCGAATCGACAAGTACACCCTCTAAGATAGAATTAATCATCGACTGCTTATGGGTAAATGAAGATTCAGGGCAAGGTCTTACCTGGGCAGGCTGTGAAATTATCGATGCTGAAGATAATGCAATCGAAGCTATAGAATATATCATCAGCAACCAGGAATAACACCTATCAACCTGACAAGGTTCGATTAACGCATTATTTATATCACCTTACCTGTATTGGATAGGAAACGAAAATACAGGTCAGCATTCCTTCTTAAATATAAACATCCTCTTGATGTAATTACCTATTACTCAAATTCATTTCTCTCATCCACTATTCCAGAAAACGACACATAAAGGTATTGACTAGCACATGCAACAATAAATAATATCCGCACATAATAGAAATACACAGTCAACAATTTAATCATACAATCAAAAACACCCCTTTTAAACCATGGACAAATCGTTAGAAAGCAACATACACCTACAAAAAAACATACAACAATGGCAAGGAAAAGCAGTAATCGGTGAAGGTTATGGGGTATTTCTTGGAACTGCCGGACATTCTCGATTTCATAAACACTGGGCAGATCAGTGCACAATAGGTCTTGGAGAAAATGTTTCTGTATATATAGAAGATAATTTCTTTAGTGATGAAGTTGTGATCATACCTGCCAATACTCGGCATCAATTGTTATCGGCAAACGTATTATCTATTTATGTTGAACCTTTTAGCGTTTACGCAAATTTCTATACGCAATTATTGAAAGCTAAAAACCTCTCAAACAAAGCCGCATTTACCTGTAAACAGTCCGACTTACCTGAATATATCCAGAATAATCTGGAATTCAGCAATATCGATGCTATATCCAATGCTATTGTAGATGTTGCAAAACAAGAATGCCGACCAGAAAGCCAAAGAATTATCGATCTGAAACAATATCTTTTTAGTGAAATTACAGCGGGAAATACGCTATCCCGCGACAAAGCGGCGTCTCTGCTGGGTTTATCAAAAAGCCATTTTTCTCACTGGTTTAAAGATAGTATGGGCATTTCCTTTAGCAGTTATCGCAAGTGGTTGAAACTTTGCCTTAGCATCAATGCAATGCTAAACGGTGAAACACTGGCTAATGCTGCCACTACTGGTGGATTCTCAGATCAGGCACATTTAAGCAGAACCTTTTCACTGGCTTTCGGGCATACCATCGGCGATGTAGTCCAGGCATTGTCTATTCAATCCTGACCGCACATTTGTTCAAGACCTGACTCAGTGTAATTCGAGATCATAGGCTGCATCAAACTCATAAAGGAGCATCCTATGTCTCAGGTTATTCGATGGGGAGCTTATCCAATTATTTTTGGAAGCTGTGCCTTACTTCAGATTCTTATAGTTACGTTGAATTGGCCCTATTGGCCGCTAGCGCCTTTAATTGCAGGTATTGGTATAACATCCGTTGCTCTGCTTGAGCGCATTCAACCCTATGAAGCTGTTTGGAATAAGGATCATGATGACACGTTTACTGACATACTCCATGCAATGTTTAGTTTAACGTTGATCTTTACCAGTTTGGAAATTTCAAGAATGGCTACAACATTACTACAACTCCCACTTATATGGCCCAGCAATTGGCCAATCTGGGTAGATGTAATAATAGTTGGTTTTATTCTGGATTTTGGATTGTGGTTCATGCATTGGCTAAGCCATAAGAATAACTTTCTCTGGCGATTACACACAATTCATCACAGCCCCGAACGAATTTACTGGCTCAATGGTGAACGTCGACATCCATTAAGTGCATTAGCTCTTGCTTTACCCGGTGTCGTTGTAGCAATCTTACTTGGAGCTCCCCCAGAAGCAATAGGCTGTTGGTTTTCAATCATTTCAGTACATCTTGCTTTTCAACATGCCAATCTCGATTATAGCGTTGGCATCTTCAGAAAACTCCTTGGAGTCGCTGAAATACACCGTTGGCACCACAAACGTGAATATGAAGATGCACAAGTTAACTTCGGTGAATTTTGGCTGATCTGGGACCAGCTGTTTGGTACTTATCATGATCAAGGTAAAGAAATCCGGGCTGGTGAAATAGGTTTAAATTCTCCATTACCTAATCAATATTTTAAGCAACTTGTGTGGCCTTTCAAAAAAGAAAATGACTAAGAAGTCTGGCAAATTCGACTTTTCAGTTACAGTTTTACATCGAATTTGCCACTCTTTTCACCCCGAATTAAGTTTTGGCTTAAAATATCAAGCTTTATTTGAAGCGATAAAAGCAACAATTTCACTCCACTAATTCAAGCACCTCAACAAGCCAATCAAGGCAAGTTATAATCCGCCTCCTTTTGTCTAAACAGTTAAATCAAAAGCTTTTGGAGCCAAAATTGTCAGTTTCTACCGAAGCACCAAACCTATGCGATTCACTTGCTGAATATCAGCAAAAACACCAGGACTATATTGCTCAAAACCTTAGCCTGGATCTTACTCGCGGAAAACCTTGCAAAGAGCAGCTTGAATTATCAAATGACATGCTCAATGCTGTAACCATTGATCAACTGACAGAAACAACTGATTTAAGAAATTACGGTGGGGCTAATGGTATCCCAGAAGCCAAGGAGCTTTTTGGAGAATTTCTTGATATTCCCGAAACCGAACGCCTTAGTAACGTTTTTGTTGGTGGTAACAGTAGCTTGTCATTAATGCATGCATTTGTTTCATTTGCTCTGTACCAAGGTATCCAATCAGAAGATCAACCCTGGTCATTAGAAGCCGCTGAGAAAAACGACTCAATAAAAATGTTATGCCCTGTTCCAGGGTATGACAGACATTTCGGCGTATGTACCCATTTGGGTATTGAGATGATTCCGGTAAAACTTACTGGAGATGGACCTGATATCGACCAAATAAAAGCGTTAGTAAATTCAGATCCTCTAATTAAAGGTATATGGTGTGTTCCTCGCTTTTCAAACCCTACAGGCGAAACATACTCTAACGAAGTTGTTGAACAACTTGCTTCTATTCCATCTATTGCAGGGAAAAACTTTTATATACTCTGGGATAATGCTTATGCATTGCACGCCCTGAATAGCAATGCTAAAACGTTAAACAGTATTGATTCTTGCGCAAAAAAAGCTGGAACTAGCCATGCAGTGATTCAATTTGGCTCCACCTCAAAGATTACATTTGCAGGTGCAGGATTGGGCTATATGGCATCCAGTGCAGAAAATATCGCTGGCTTTACAAAACATTTTGGTATGACTTCAATAGGTCCTGACAAAATCAATCAGCTTCGTCATGTAAATTTTCTTAAGTCCAAAGAAAATACATTACAACACATGCAAGCCCATGCTGAGATAATAGGCCCTAAATTTGAACTTGCAAACAATATTCTTCGGGAAAGTTTTAGTGAAACAACCCTGTGTGAATGGCAAAAACCGGATGGTGGTTATTTTATTTCAGTAAATACACACCCAGGTTTAGCCACACGTGTTATTGCTTTAGCTGCAGAAGCAGGTGTTAAACTAACACCTGCTGGCTCTACCTACCCGGAATTCAATGACCCGGATGACAAAAACATTCGTATAGCGCCCACTTTCCCTTCAGAAACAGATTTAAAAACCGCAATGGAGGTTTTCACTAACTGTATATTTCTGGCTTCAGCTGAACAAAAGGCTTAATCGTTCAACATTAAAAAAGCTCAATATCATTATCTCTTTCCTGAAAGCTTTCTATCAGTTTTGAATCCATAAGAGTATTGTAATTAGAGCTCTGGTTTCGCCCATGTTCTTTTGAATAATAAAGGGCTTTATCTGCCATTTCGAGTATATCAGTCATCATTAATTCTGGTTTTACATTGCAAAAACCTATGCTGATAGTAACCATTAATTCCTGGGGAAATTTAAAGCTGGACACTTTCTCACGAAATCTTTCCAACACATTAAATGCATTTTCCTCATCAATATTATTGAGAATAACAACAAACTCTTCTCCGCCATATCTAAAAAGGAAGTCATCAAATCGGAAGGTTTCCTGCATTAATCTAGCGACCAATACTAAGATCTCGTCACCAAATAAATGACCATAGGTATCATTAATATTTTTAAAATGATCAATATCAAGGATCGCCAGAATTCTTTGCACCTGATTTTGACGTTTTTTGATTCCCAGATTTTCTTTCTGAAGATTAGCCATAACCTGACTAAAGTATTCACGATTATATAAAGTCGTTAGTTTATCTTTAGTTCCTCGCCAAAGATGACTAAACTGATTGCAATAAACCGTTTTTATTGAAGCCAATTCATCTGGCTCTGGAGCAGTACGCGGCGAACAAATGATAAAGTCCTGAACACCGCCCTGCCCAGGATCTATTGAAAGCCTGATATCATCTGGTGCAGACGATAATTTCTCATTATTTTTTTTAAATTCAACCAGATCAGAAACCGGAATTGCATTACTCGCCTGATACATATTCATCAGGATCGAACGCATAATCGCATTAAGGCCCGGAATATCCTCCGGCTCTGAAAGATGGATATAGTCCTTGCACAGGCATAACCTTGGTTTTTGAATTCCGTTTTCGTTTACCATATACCGTTAGCTGTTTAAATTATAAAAGCTTGTTCTTTTAGTATAGATGATAATGTGTAAAGCTTTTCGATTTGCCAGAATATTGAGAACGAGGCAACAACCTCACAAAAAATCTTAAAAATCAGAAAGTTAGATTAAATTATATTGCTTTAAAATAACTCTGATACTAACCAACAGCTTTTCCACGCAATGAATTCGGTAATGCATCGACAATTTCCACATTGATCAACCTTCCTATTAACTCATTGGCGCCTTTAAAATTAACAACGCGGTTGTTTTCAGTCCGTCCTTGCATTTCTGATGGATCTTTTCTTGACGGGGCATTAACTAGAATACGCTGTACAGTGCCCACCATATCACGGCTTATTTTTTGTGCCTGCTGATTAATTCGATCCTGTAATATAGCAAGACGTTGTTTTTTTACTTCGATAGGTGTCGTATCGGGTAAATCTGCAGCTGGTGTGCCTGGTCTTGCACTATAAATAAAACTGAATGAGAGATCATAGTTTATCTCTTTAATCAGGTTCATTGTGTCTTCAAAATCCCTATCTGTTTCACCAGGAAAACCCACAATAAAATCAGAAGACATTGCCATTTCTGGACGAATTTTTCTTAAACGACGAATCTTGGATTTATACTCCAGAATCGTATGATTACGCTTCATCGCAGCAAGTACTCTGTCAGAGCCGCTTTGCACTGGCAAATGCAAATGATTCACCAGCTCAGGTATTTCTGCATAGACATCGATTAAAGCATCGTTAAATTCTAACGGGTGTGATGTGGTGTAACGAATTCTCTCAATGCCTTCTACTGCGGCAACATACGGCAATAACTCGGCAAAATCGATCACTTCTCCCAAATGGTTTTTACCTCGATAACCATTCACATTTTGCCCAAGTAAATTAACCTCTCTGACACCTTTTTGTGCCAAACCCACAATTTCCGCCAATACATCATCAAATGGGCGACTCACTTCTTCACCACGCGTATAGGGCACAACACAGAATGAACAGTATTTGCTACAACCTTCCATAATAGACACAAAAGCGCTTGGGCCATCCACACTAGGTTCTGGTAAACGATCAAATTTTTCTATTTCAGGAAAAGTGACATCGACGACGACCGGGCCATTAGCGGTTTTGGAATCGATCATTTCTGGCAATCGATGTAATGTTTGAGGGCCAAAAATAACATCAACATAGGGTGCGCGCTCGGCAATGGCTTCACCCTCCTGACTTGCAACACAGCCACCTACACCAATGATAAGCTCTGGATTTTGTTCTTTGAGTTTTCTCCAGCGGCCTAATTGATGAAAAACCTTCTCCTGAGCCTTCTCCCTGATTGAACAGGTATTAAGCAATAAAATATCGGCTTCCTCAGGGTTTTCAGTTTGCAGTACTGCATGACTTTCGTTAAGTAAATCAGCCATACGTGAGGAGTCATATTCATTCATTTGACATCCATGCGTCTGAATAAACAATTTTTTCTGTTGTTTACCGTTTTTCGTAATTTCCAATGTTTTAACCATTAAACACTTAAATTAAATAAAATTTGTTTAAAATCAAGCACTCACAGAGCCAATCAATGAAACCGGCTCTATGAATCATAAGGGCTGGCGAGTATACCAGTTAAGCACACAAGTAAAAGCAACTATACTTATCAATAAAGTCTGCTTTTGTTACCAAAAGAGTGCTGAAAATAGCAATGACATGGTATCATTATGCAAAATTTGTTCGCACGATTTAAGGAGTCTATCTGACACGATGACGGAACCGGTTTATAAAGTCATTTTTCAAAACCAGAATGAAATTTATGAAGTTTATGCCAAGCATGTATACCAAAGTGATATGTATGGCTTTGTTGAGATAGAGGAGATTGTATTTGGTGAAAACAGCCAAATGATAGTCGACCCCAGTGAAGAAAAACTCAAAAATGAATTCAAATCTGTAACACGCAGTTACATCCCTATGCACTCACTCATCCGAATTGATGAAGTAGAAAAAGAAGGTGTGGCAAAAATCAGCGAATCTCTTGGGGAAAACGTTACCAAACTCCATACAGCTCGCCCCATTGGTCGTAGCAATTCAATCGAGACTGAATAATGCCTGAAGCAGGCAATAAAACGATTCCTGTTAGCCCACCTGTAGATTATCCGGATGACAACATCCAAGGAAACTTGCGATCAAAACAAATCCATCTGACTCCAAATGATGCCAAAAGACTGGCCAGACTTTGTGGCAAATTTGATGAAAACCTGAAATTTATAGAAGCAAGCCTGAATATCAAAATAAAAAACCGTGGCAACCTTTTTCAACTGGACGGCAAAGACCACGCAATAAAAGCAGCCACTGTTTTGCTTGATAAACTGTACGATGAAACAGAGCTGAGTGATTTAAGTAAAGAATGTATTCACCTTAACTTACAACAATCCGGATTGATAGCATTGATGGCTGAAAAAGATAAACCCATTTCTCAGAGCACAATTCTGTCCAGCGTTACAAGTGCCACTCAATTAGAAGATACGACGAATATTGAAGGCATTCAGACCCGTCGCAAATTTATAAAGCCCAGAGGAAATAACCAGAGACTCTATATTAATGCAATTCGAGAAAACGATATAAACTTTGGTATCGGCCCTGCAGGCACTGGAAAAACATGGCTAGCTGTTGCCTGCGCAGTTGAAGCGTTAGAAAAAAATCTGGTCGATAGAATCCTGCTAGTAAGACCCGCTGTTGAAGCAGGTGAAAAACTAGGTTTTTTGCCAGGAGACTTGACCCAAAAAATCGACCCTTACTTGCGTCCTCTGTATGATGCGCTCTATGAAATGCTTGGCGTTGAACAAGTTACAAAAAAAATTGAAAAAAATATTATTGAAGTCGCTCCATTAGCTTTTATGCGTGGCAGGACACTGAACAACAGTTTTATTATTCTGGATGAAAGTCAAAACACCACCAAAGAACAAATGAAAATGTTTCTTACCCGAATCGGGTTTGGTTCCACAGCAGTGATTACGGGTGACGACACCCAAATAGACTTGCCATCAAGAAATCAATCAGGCTTACTGCATGCTCAAAAAGTGTTACATGAAGTGAAAGGAATAAACTTTACTCATTTTAATTCCAAAGATGTCATTCGACATCCAATGGTTCAAAAAATCGTAGAAGCTTACGCTATCTTTAATGATGAAAATAAAGAACAATAGCAGTATCTAATCTACAACAATTGATATGCTTCAAATTGACATTGAAAAACAGGATACTATCCACGAATGCCCAACCGATCAGGATCTAACTGCATGGGCTAAATTATCTTTCCTTGAGGGGTCACATCCAGAAGATACCAACCCTGAAGATACAAATACTGAAGTTGCTATTGCCATTGTCTCTTCTGAAACCATCAAGGGACTAAATTCAGATTACCGTAACAAAAATCAGGCAACTAATGTATTATCTTTCCCGGCTGAACTTAAGATGGAGAATGGTGATATACACTTGGGTGATATCATACTTTGCAGTGAATACATTAATCATGAAGCAAACAACCAGCATAAAGAGCAACGTGATCACTGGGCACATATGGTGATTCACGGTATGTTACATCTACAAGGATATGATCATTCAGAGAAAGAAGATGCTCTGGTAATGGAAACCCTGGAAGTCGATTTATTGAAAAAGCTGTCCATTGCTAATCCCTATATTCAACCGCTGTAATCAGCAAAGCCCACAACCCATATACTACAGAAAATGAACGAAACAGAAAAAACCAATAAGGAAGAAGACAGTCGGAGCTTATGGAATAAGTTTATCGATAAATTTCAAAAAACACCTCAATCCACACAGGACATGGTTGCATTGGTAGATGCTGCCACAGAAAATGATGTGATTGACGAAGATGCCAAAAGAATCATCGAAGGCGCACTGGAAGTATCTGAGAAACAAGCAAGAGATATCATGATCCCCCGCCCCCAGATGACAGTCATCAAAGCAACTGATCCGCTCGCTTATAATCTGGAAAAAATTATTGCATCTGGTCATTCCCGTTACCCAGTTACTGGCGAGAGTATGGATGAAATCCTGGGCATTTTATTAACTAAAGACCTCCTGGGTGTATTACTAACCAAAGACCTTATTCATCTAATTGCATCTCCTGAAAATAAAGAAATTAACGGTGATGAACGCTTGAAAGAGCCTCTCATTGAAAATGAAGATATGCTTAGATTGCTAAGGCCAACTGTATATGTGCCTGAAAGCAAAAGACTCAATGTTCTTCTTAGAGAGTTCAGAGAGGAAAGAAATCATATGGCATTAGTTATAGACGAATATGGATCACTTGCGGGCCTGATTACCATAGAAGATGTGTTAGAAGAAATTGTTGGAGATATCGAAGACGAGCATGATGAAAAAGAAGACGCTCCCATCAAAAAAATCTCAAACAATCACTTTATTATTAAAGCATTAACACCTCTTGATGACTTCAATGAATTCTTTGAGGCAAGCTTTGATGAAGACGAATTCGATACAGTAGGTGGCTTCATCACAAACAAATTTGGCCATTTACCTAAAAGACATGAAGAAATCACTATTAATGACTATCATTTTTATATCACGCAAGCTAATAGCCGCCAAATTCTTGCACTAAGAATGAAACGACTAAACCCGGACCTTGGTAAACCCAGAGAATAATAATACTCATAGAAAGATCTACCAGCGGTGCTCATCTGCTTATGAACATACTACTTTCAGCCTTAAGTATTGTCTCTGGCGCGATGATTACTGGCTCACTCGCTCCCTTTAAACTCTGGCCACTTGCAATACTAGCTTGCGCTTTACTCTATTACGTCGTAATAAATGCTAAGAGTAAAAAAAACGGGTTCCTGTATCTTTTACTCTTTAGCCTTAGCCTACATGGAACTGGCTCTTCCTGGGTATATATCAGTATCCACGAATTTGGTAACACCAACTCATTTATGGCCCTACTAATAACGATTGTATGGGTACTGTTTCTTAGCCTTGTCAATGCATTCTGCTGGTTAGCTTTTCTCTATTTAAAAAACAAAGTCCACTCACTCTCAAACACCCTGTTATTCGCGTCGATAGGTACTGCGGTAGAGGCACTTCGAAGCTGGTTATTTACAGGCTTTCCATGGCTTTTTATCGGTTACAGCCAAACCGAAGGCCCTCTGGCTGGTTGGGCTCCTTTAGTTGGCGTTTATGGAATCACCTTTATATTGCTTTTGAGTGGTGCCATTTGCTCTCAATGGATTATACCGCTCATAAAAAAAACAAAATCAGAAAATCAATCATTGACAGTGATTACGAGTATTGTCCTCATCATTTGCTGGTTAACGGGTCCACTATTATTTAAGGTTAACTGGACAACACTCAATGAAAAAAAATATACAGCAAGCCTGATTCAAACGAATATTTCCCAGCACGACAAATGGAACCCTCGCTACTTCCTTCCTACACTTTCACTGTATCGTTCAATGTCATCTGACGAATGGAGGAATAGTGATTTAATCATTTGGCCAGAAGCTTCTATTCCAACATATTATGATCGTGCCGCCGATTTTTTTAATGAAATATCCGATATAGCATCATCCAATAATGCCGCTTTACTGGCTGGCGTGCCCATAAGAGAAAAAATTAAGGATAAGAAATCAAAAAATTATGATAAATATGCCTTTTATAACGCCTCCATTGTGGTTGGGAATGGCAAGGGAATCTATAAAAAACATCATCTCGTACCCTACGGTGAATATATTCCTTTCTATTCTGTGACAAAAGATTTTATGCAGTTTTTTGAACTGCCTGTTTCAACAATGTCTCCAGGAAAGAAGTCACAACCACCAAGCCAAATAGGCGATTTCAAGGCAAAACCTCTTATCTGTTATGAGATCGTGTACCCTGGTTTAACAGCAAAAGCTGCTCAATTCAGTGATGTGCTGATTACTATCAGTAATGATGCCTGGTTTGGCACGTCTATTGGCCCTTTACAACATTTACAAATGGCGCAGATGCGCGCATTAGAAAACGGTCGCTATATGCTGCGCTCTACAGGAACGGGAGTTACCGCAATAATTGATAACAAAGGTAAAATTGTTAAGGATATTGAGCCATTTACACAAGACATTTTACGTGGTGACTTCTACACTTCTATAGGGGATACCCCTTGGACGAGCTTTGGTCACTGGTTAATTCATATTGTTTACAGTTGTATAGCGTTGACAATCATTGCTCAAAGCCATCTGAGAAACCCTGATTAATTTTAAATGAACTGCTTTGATAACATATGAATAGCACAATGCCTGAGCAAACGGCTCGGAAATCTATACCCTACATGGGATATATCGATGGCTTACGGTTTATTATCGCCTTTTTTGTAGTCTTTGGGCATATTCAGGCACAGAGAATTGATCGATTCGGAGAAATATCAATTAACGAATGGAGCAATTTACTCTATGTAGACTCAATGCTTCGTTTTGCTGTTCCCTGCTTCCTGATGATTACTGGTGTATTGATATTAGGCAGACCTCCTAAAACCTCTTACCTTACTGATACGTTAAAACGCTACAGCCGCATATTACCACCAATGATTTTTTGGTGTGCTTTTCAAATATGGTGGGAATATTATTATTACAGTGACACAATAACAGTAAGCTATGTACTCGATAGTTTATATAGCGCAATGGGGCATACGCAATACTACTATCTCTTCGTTGTATGTGGCTTATACTTGATCACTCCCTTTTTAAATTGGCTCTTGTTAAATCATCAAAAATTCTATTATCTATTATTGGCCACGTTAGTTGCAATGAATACAAGTGACTTCACGTATTCATTTCTAACACTCAATGCATTTACTTATTTTATTCCATTTACCATGTACTATATGATGGGGCCTGTTGTAAACAATATCCAGGTTAATAAACCTATTTTTATAATTGGCCTGCTGGTTTATATCCTATGCACTGCCTGGATTTATATGGGCAGCTATCATTTGTACCATACATTACCGGCAAATCACTATAATCTGACTTTTTACGTCGACCCTGTCCACTTACCTATATTCCTGCAATCTATTGGCTTTTTTCTATTTATGAAAGAAGTACTAAAAAGAATCTGGCCTCATTCCAGTAAACTTGCCAAAACCATAGCATCAATGGCTTTTGGTGTTTACCTGGCCCACTCTCCACTTATTGATGTTGTTAGAACCCAGCTTGATTCAGGAGAGCTGGTAACGGTTTTTCAGGATGTCATTATAGAAACCGCTATCGTTTTTCCTTTAGTGTTATTACTTGTTTACACCCTTTTACGCATACCCATCGTTAGAAGAATTGTCTCATAGCATGATGGCAAACCACTTATTACCATGAAAATACTAATTCCCTTAAAGATATTTTTAATAATTGTAATCTCGGCTTCGCTAAATGCTTGTGGCCCCTATGAAAATGTTTTAAAAAGCTTCATAGCATTCAAAACTGTAGAATCTCTACCAAAGGTCAATATTGATCAGGGAAAGCTAATAGCCAATGACAAAATATTAAATACAGTTAGCGTAAACTTTGATAATTCAATAGAAGAGCAAACCTATAATTTAAGAAAAAAAAGCAACCATACTCGCTTTGATTATCGCAAAGCCAAACAGTTTGGCTTTAATACTGTACGCCTTTCTTTTCACCCAGACTGGTACCTGAAGGATAAAAAATTATTTTTTAAATGGCTAAACAAAAATATCGATTGGGCTCGAGCGGAAGCATTATATATAGTTATTGAAATGCGATACGTTGCTAACGATGTGAATCAGTCAATAAATATCTGGAATGATATAGCTGAAGAACTTACAGGCACACCCAATATTGCCGCTTTCAGCTTACTAAACACTAATTCAGCAAACTCTGAGCCAGACCATTGTTTTTCATTAATTCAGGATAGCATCCCGAAAATTCAATCCATTGATTCAGATCGACTTATAATTATCCCGAAATGCCACAAAAAGTTCATTGATGAAGAGAACTCTTTTATTCTCGCTCATAAAAAAATGCCGTTCAATAACATTCTTTATGAACTTCAGCTAAATGGCACTCATACTTCTTCAAAGAAAAATACTGATAATAACCAGGTAATCCCACAAGAAGCTCTGGAAGTTGTACAAAATGAAAATACATTTTCTGAGAATATCCAAAAAGGATCTTCAGAATGGAAAGCTTATGAAAGCCCATATATTGAATTCACAGATCCCTCCATTATTGGTTTAATCCCGGTTATATTTATTGATAAAGTACAGTCTGGCCAAATATATTTTGATCATTTAACTGTTTACGAACAGTCTCCTTCCGGTACGGAAACAATCATCTGGGAAGACAAACTCGATAAAGATAGCATTAAAAATTGGTGGGGGTGGCAGCGCTTTATAGATAAAACAAAATGGAATAGCGATAGATTGACTGACTCAGGTCATAATGATCAATTTTCCCTATTAGCAAAAATAGATAATTCAGATATCTCAGATTTCGCAGGATTTTCAGATAATAATAATCTGGTAACCATTAAAAAAAATCACCAATACAAAGTTACCGGGTATATGCGAGGAGATAATGTTCTTTTCCACGAGAACTCGAGCCCCAAAGCAGGCTTCAAACTTGAAGCCTATCGGCTCATTAAAAAGAACTTACCAGAAAAACAAAAAACGTTATCATTTGAGGAAAAATTGTCAGAGTTCACAGCTTTAACAAATGAATCGTGGCCTGTATTTGCAAACCTGATAACTAATTCAAGCAAACTACCCGAACTAAAACTGATCAAGCAATTAAAAAATAACAATACACCAACGCTGCTAACACAAAGTAAATACTTGACCTCAATAATACAGGACGACTCTATTTATAGCTTTGGAACTATCCCTGGAGTATTAAATGGTAATAAAAAAAGCAGCCAATTTGAACTGACATTGCCACCGGATGATCTATCAATTGATCAAGTTCCGCAATTTGTTGTATTCGGTTTCGATGACAATATTTTAAGTTCCGGTATGAGTTGGGCAACATCACTATTTGAAAACAAAAAAAATCCTGCCGGAAATAACAATCCCAAAACATTTGATGGTGAGAAAGCATTAATAACATTTTTCATGAACACCAAACGATTTAATTGGGAAGATAAAAAAGAAGCCGAGTTACTAGTTCAATCTGTAAAAACAGCTTATAAAAAAGGTCACGAAATTGCTAACCATACACATGACCACCATGCTGATATTAACAAGCTTCCCTGGGATGAATTTCAGAGCAAGCTCTTCAAACTAACGGAAGAGCAATGGTATCTAAAAAATAACAAAGCTCAGCAAGACCTTATTAACATGGCAAATATTCCAGCCGAAGATATAAGAGGTTTTAGAGCTCCTTACCTTAGCTATAATCAGGCATTATTTGAAACGTTAGAAAACATGGATTTTATCTATGACAGCTCTATTGAAGAAGGTTTTCCTCAAAAGTTTGATGGAACCAATCTCCGCTGGCCTTACAGAATGGATATAGTTGCTCCAGCCTATAAAGAGTCATGGTCGAGTAATCCTAAAAATCCCAATCGTGTACATCTCGCTCCCGTTGAAGATCTATGGCAACTACCTCAAAATGTCCTTTTTGTTCCTAAAGAATCAGAACTGGAGAAATACGGTATAAGCTCTGGATTATGGCAGCGTATGCTTGAAAAAGATGATGGTCTACATGATGATCATAGAATTACAGGCTTTGATTATAACCTCTGGTACAAGGCAAAGCTGAAACCCAAAGAAGTGCTAGGTATTTTAAAATACAACCTCGATCTACGTTTACAAGGCAATAGAGCGCCCTTGTTAGTTGGACTACATTCCCAGTATTACACTGACAAATCATGGGTAACGGATAATAACATTAACGCAACAAATGCAGAAATGCGCTGGGTAATCGAAGAATTCCTCGAATATACTTTGAGTAAAAAAGTCGTAAGAGTTACAACAGCAATTAATGTGATCAAATGGATGGAAGACCCAAGCCCCTTGTAAACAGAGCGCCTGGAAAAATCATAAAATAACTATTAATTTTCAACAATATCAAAGGCAAGGTCTCTGACTAACACATTACCATAGCCCCTGATAACTTCTGTACCCAATTCTATAGAAGAAAGCATAAACTCATCGTTTGATAAATTATAATTCTTCAAGACTTCATAAAATTTTTTGAAATCTACAGTAACTGTTTGAGGCGTCGCAAATTTGGTTCTTCTAACAAAACTAACATACTCCCAAGTGTATTCTGCGCGTTCTGTTTCCCAGGGTTTGGTATAATAAATATCGTATTTAATCCCATCTATCGTCTCTTTGCCAATTTTTCTTCCTGCTTGGCCTAACCAACCTTTCTGAAAAAAATGAATACCAACCTCTCTTCGAATACCTTCTTTACCTGAAACGCCAGGTTCTGTTAACCAGCTTTCTAACAATAAGTTATTGCTGCCTTTTGAATATTCATCAAAATGAAATGAAACCTCAATCTTTTGCAAGTCAACGACTGGTCTGGGCAAAACATCGGTAGTGGACTCTGCTTCCCAGGGCTTATGACCAAATGTAATCGACGGGTAAGTAATAATATGATTTGAGAAATTCTTCCATTCCCATCCCCATCCGTAATGCGTGCCATCATTACTCGACGAGATACACTGGCGTCCCTTCTCTTTTCTGGAAACACCCCAAATATTATTATTTAAAACAGTATCTGCAACCGTATACTTTGCCCAATACTCGCAAGTGTAGTTCTCAGCTTTTTTACCGATAATCACTCTTGGCGCATTTGCACCTTCGAGGTTAAATGCCAGTAAACCGGCCATTGACGTTAATAAAACGCGTATTGCAAGAACTAATTTTTTACGGAACATTACATTTAACCCCAAATACTCTCTGATCAACCAATCTGACATTGGTCATTCAGACAAGTTCTTCCATACCCGAACCTTCTGATTCCTATTTACATTTATATCAGATATTTTTTTCCGGAAACGATAAAATAACTTTGAAGACAGTACCAAAAAATTATGACACAGTGTAGAACAATAAATAATTCTGTGACTTACTTCAACTCTCTGGTTTGGAGGGAAAGCTTATTACAATCTTAACCAATCACCACTAACGCTAATATTAAAATGCAATTCATCGAAAATCCCATCATATAACTCTGCTTTATCAGAGTCATGATGTCTCTTATCAGTTTGTTGCGCCTTCAAAGTAATCTCACCCCAGGTAATAATACGATTACTCAACTTCTTTTTTATCGCAAAGCCATAGATTAGCTCATCTTTATTTTCCCAATAGTTTTCTTTAGCCTGACTGTCTTCATAAGAAAAACCGCCAAAAAAACCAAAATCCACGGTGCGGCTAAAGTCATGATCAAAATAAAAAGACTGAGTATAACTTGCAGAACGAAACAAGCCTCGTTCAAAAACCCTTTTCTGCTCAGAACCAACCTGCTCTATCTCTAAATATTCAACCTCTTTTATCCCACTGCTAAAAGACCAGGGCAACGATCTGAAAACATCAGCAGAGACGTTAAACGGCATAATTACTGATAATAAAGCAAAACTTAACATTGCCTGGCTTAAATTGTATTTACATTTCAATTTCATGATATTCCCGGGATTTTCACCCTACACTCTCTTAACACGTTTAATTATCCAATAAAGGCGTTTTTTCCAATTTGCCTCTTTTATTCACTTCCAATAAAACTGGCCGATATTTAGCTGCTTTTCTTGCTTGATCAGGCGTTAATGATGACGCTCTCCAGTCTTTTAAGAATAGAATCTCATTGCGAAAAAGCCACCACTCAGCAACTTCACCAACTGTCGTAAGATAGACTTTGGAATTATTTTTCAAATAATTGGCTAAAACTTTAACCACTTCAAAATATTCATCATCTGCCATGAATTGCGAGTGAAAGCTAAATCCAAAAAGGCCGCCTAATTGCTCAATCCAGCGCAATTCATCCTCCAATAGCTTTACAGAGCCTTGAGTATCAAGATTTTTTTTAAACCATAGATAAAAATCATCGCTATTTATTCTTGGTATTTGAGCCAGTTTTTCATCACCGATTTTCCAAACACGAGGCAAACCTGAAGCGCCATCAAAACGCGCGTAGATGTAGGAAAATTCAGCCGCAGCAAGTGCCTTCAAGGTATTAATGTTATAGGCCTCTGTTGGCGGACGATAACCTGTTACGTTTATGTCAGTTATCGCCTTTATACTTTTCTGGCATGCTCGTAATTTATTTAACTGATCAAAATAGCCAAGCCTGATTACAACATCATGATTATCACCATGACATGCTATTTCACTTTCAACCATTAGTTTTTGTGTTAGATATTGATTCTTCTCAGCAAGATCGCTCAATACAAACCATGTTATTGGCAAGTTATGATAGTTAAAATAGTCAACGACCCGACCTGAAGATTCAAACCTGTCTTCAGTATCTTGTTCCAAAAAAGCAATGACTTTTTTTCCATTAGGCCATGTGGCCACGGAACGATACTGCTCACCTAAAACGTAACGCATTATGTTATCAGTTAAATGGTCAAATCGTGAGTCTTGCGTTTCTACATTCATTGGCAAAAAATCCAGCCAAACAAAACGCGAGCCATTATGAGCTTCACTATGCATTCTGGCATTAATGTCACCACCCGCTATCCCACTGGACCTGATTGACAATGCCTGCGGGTTAGAAGAGATTGCCCGATAATTATTATCCAGACGATCAATAAAAAAAACAGAATCCGAATCAACACCTAGCGTCAGTTCAACATCGTTAACTAACACTAATGCATTATTTGTTGGTGGATCACTTTGATAAAATTGCAAACCCAGCATTGACACCTGTTTTGCATTCGAAAGCCTGGGCGTTCCAAAAGTCAGAATATTATGACCATAAGATAAAAGCGCCTTTATCTCACTTTCATTAATGTAAGCGACATCTGAAACTATAAGGTATTTTTGTGTTTCTGCTAAACATGAAACTTTATTTGTTTTGGAACATATCTCTGCTGCTATTCCCTTGCTCAACAAAAAGCTTTGAAGTTTATAAATATCTGCTATCGGCCAGTTATCACCTGAATGATGAATAATAATCGCTTTTCTATCAGTATTAAATTCAACTGGTGAATAATTATTCTCTAACGGTTGAACTGATGCCTTAGAAAACTCTTTTATTTTCTTTTCTTTTTTCTCCTGTATATCTTCTAGCAATTTATCATCTAATGTTACCCAGTTATGCCAAAACTGTGGAATCGCAGATAGCACAACAACCAGAGGTAAAAGTAACGCAAACACAAAAGCCAGGCTTATGCTATTGCTTTTGTTCTTTATCGCATCAGGTGAAACATTTTGTATAGAAGATGACTTACCTTGCAATATAGATTTAATTTCTTCAGGAGAGACATTTCGAACAAAATTATGGGTTTTACTCTCTGTATTATTTTTTTTATAGGTATATCGTACATAATAAACGCCTACAAAACACAGGACAATAATGCCAAGCAAAACTATCAGCTGACTAAATACTTGATTAATAGGCATAACTTATTCTTGATACCTGTCAAGCTTATCCCACGACATTGATGAATTACCAATTTCATCAACAAAGCAATAGAATGCCCAAAAGATTAACAGGAAGGCATAAAATAATCGATACAAAACATAATAATAAAGCTGCAATAATATATTCTGCTTCTTTTCTGTAACCACTAATAATGTGATTAACTCTAAGGTGACTAACAGTATTACACCGCCGACAAATATACTGAACTCTCCAGCTGCTAATGTACTAAAAAGAAAATATACGGCCAATGTAAATGCAGCTATTGGCAACAAAATATATTCTAATAACAGGAAAAAAAAGATACCGAAACCGCGTATTGAGCTCAGTTTCAAATAGACAGGTAGATTCTCGGCAACCGCCTGAATCGAACCTCTTATCCATCGATATCGTTGGCGTAATAATTTGTTTAAATCTTCCGGGGCCTGTGTCACTGCTATTAATTCATTATCGGCTACTATTTTTTTTCCTTCCGATAATAAACGAATACTCAACTCAGCATCTTCTGCAAAGCAGTTTTCACTTATTGTGTAACAACCAGCATTTATCAGCTCTTGCCGACGAAACAGGCCGATGGGGCCTGGTACGATTGGAATGGCTTTAAACCAGGAAAGCGCTTCTCTAAATACTTTTTGTATTAACATATATTCGATATGTTGTAATCGTTGCAACAGATTGGGAGACTTACCACCAACTTCAACATATCCTGCAACAGCGCAAAGCTTGGGGTCCTGAAATAGATCGACTGTACGTTTTAAGTCTTTAGCTTTTATTTGAGAATCAGCATCAACACAAAGGACAAAGGGTGAATCTGCTATTCTTATTCCAGTATTTAACGCTTTTGATTTCCCACCATTCGCTTGTGAAATGACTTGAACATTTTCATGTTTCGCACCTATTTTTGTCGCAACTGAAAAAGTATCATCAGCACTTCCATCATCGATAACCAGAATTTTCAGGTTGGGGTAATCAATATTTAGAAGGCTGTTAATTGTATTAGCAATTACCAGCCCTTCATTATAGGCTGGCACTATAGCCGTAATCTCGGGATATTCCTGATGTCTTAAATCAATTCGACGTTTTTTAAGCTCTGTATTGTACTTGGGCGATTGATGTTTCTTTTGAAAGGCCAAAAACGCAAAAAACATAATAAAGCTCTGCCTGAATAGAGCAAAGCCAGCAAGTGCCAAACATAAAAAATTAAATAGGCTTTTTAAAGAACCTTCTCCCCAGAAACCCGCAAAACCACAGAGAATTGCGTAAATAAGCATAAGAGAGATAGCAGAAATTTTAAACATGCAAACTTAAGTGTTTAAACACTTCATCAATAACAAAAGAATTTGAACAGCCTTGATTTTAATTTTAGGCTAGTTTTGATGGCGCTACACTTTGATTATTCAGGATTTGCGGGGTCGCTACACCACTTTCCTCAATTGATTGAGACATGATTTTTGATAAATGCACAACGTCAATCAGCATATCTGTACGCGAACACGCCAAAGCAAAGTCTCTTAACTGCCTGGCTTCAGCTTGCTCAATCTCATTTCCGGTGATTTGTGATACACCGAGGAAAATAAACGCTTTTGTCTGTGCAATAATTTCCTGACTAATCTGTTTCAAGAGCAATTCATAATCATTAACAAAATAAAAACGATGATCAGGAAGCGGCTGTAAGGCCATTAACTTAATACTATTCTCGAGTAATGCATCCAGAATAGTTAAATTGTGATTCGATAAATAATCAACAAACTTGCCAACCATCTCTGATGGCATAACAACAATAGCCTGATTATATTTTTCCAGGTGCTGTTCTATTAAATTGACAGCGACTTGTATTTTTTCAATCTCATCATAGACCCTGTAAAGAGGAACATTCTTGGCCAAGTGAGCACTCGAATCTTTTTTTTGTTGCGCAGCAGGATGCACCCAGATATTGTTGGAATGACTGCCAAAATCAGCCTTTGTCTGTTCATCAAACATGAGAGTGTTACCTTAATTCATATTCTAATGAGGATCATTAACCTCATAACTCAGCATTTATCAAAAATTAAACATAAAGTATACATTAACAAAGGCTAAAAAGATTATATTTTATACACTTTTTTCCATATTTATACAAATATCTTTGTAAAAGAATGAAAAACATACAGCCTTACATAATGGCCGACAATTAGACATTAAATTAATAACACTTTTGTTACCGTACTGAAAAAGTGTGAAAAAAAGTAACATTACAAAAAATTCATGTTTGGTAAATCAATCGTCAACAAAGACTGAATACAATTAAAAAGCTGTTTATAATCCGCGATTCATATCTATAAAAAACCTTTGCCGAGACACCCAATGATAAAAGCCTATGGTTTAAATAGCTCACGCTCTACTCGTATGTTATGGGCACTAGAAGAAGCTCAAGTTGAATATACATACCACCACTTGAACTACCGACAAGGTGAACACCTCTCTAAAGAATACCTATCAATAAATCCTGCATCAAAAGTCCCCTCACTTGTTGACGGCGAGCTTGTATTGACTGAATCAGCGGCGATTGTTAACTACATAGCCAATAAGTACGCCCCTCACTTAGCTCCTGCTTCTGTTGAAGAAAAAGCGTTATATGATCAATGGCTGTTCTTTATAACTGGCGAATTAGAGCAAGCTTTATGGACTATTGGAAAAAATAAATTCGCCCTTCCAAAAGAACGACGTGTAGCTGATGCAATTGAGTTAGGCAAATGGGAGCAGACTCGCTCACTGGATTTACTTTCAAAAGGCCTGGGCGATAAAGATTATTTATTAGGTGATAAGTTTACAGCTGTCGACATAATGGCTGGCCATACCCTTGCATGGGGTTTAAGGTTTAAACTTCCTCTCGAGCAGGATAATTTGCAAAAGTACTACAACCGAATCACTGAAAGGGATGGCTATAAAAAAGCGTTAGAGAAAGAAAAAACCTTTTCTTTCGAATAAAAAAATCTATTATTTTTTTCAAGATCTGTTTCTATTTCCTGATCGTATGCTTTTTTTAACTTTTATTTTTATATAGATTCGAAATATTACATTTTAATTATAATTAAAATAATCTTCCACTCCTTAAATCTATTCTTAATTTTTTCTCGTAAAAGCTGCTGGATATTGGTTATATCTTACTGTTACACCTTCTAACCTTGCAAATTAAGAATAAAGCAAGGTTTTTAATCAACTTTATTAACATTAACGAGTTTTTATTTAGAGATATAGCCCTATTCAAACAATTCTTATTCGCTTTTTTAAGGACCTAATTATGAATATTCGAGCTATATTATCCAGAAGCTTCCAGGCTTCCATTCTCATCATTACACTTTCAATAAGTACTTCTGCAAATGCATTTTTCTTCAGCGGTTTTTTCAAAAACCTTTTTTTCCCAACACAACCCGTCACTAACGAAAAGCCTTTGTTTGTAAAAAAACCTGAAACAAAGCCAACAATAACTGGTATTGTTCTTCAGAGCGGAGGTGATTTTGATCATAATAATAGAGACTACGATATCCTATTAAATGCTGTAATCACGGCTGGTTTAGATGGCGTGCTAGATGATACCAATGCCGACTTAACTGTATTAGCGCCCGATGATTTTGCATTTATCCTTCTAGCAAAAGATCTCGGCTATAAGGGGCATGATGAGGAAGGGGCTTTCAATACTATAGTTACTGCTTTGACCGATCTCGGTAAAGGTAATCCAATACCTCT
This sequence comes from Cellvibrionales bacterium, assembly GCA_041941365.1. Classification (GTDB taxonomy): domain Bacteria; phylum Pseudomonadota; class Gammaproteobacteria; order Pseudomonadales; family UBA7434; genus UBA7434. The sequence continues at coordinate 165,015 of JBGTQK010000003.1, forward strand.
GTTGACAGATATATTAACTTATCATGTCATTGGTGAATCACTCTCTTTAAAACAAATTATAAGAAGCAAAACTATCGAAATGTTTTCAGGAAAATCAATCATACCCTCACGTTTACAACTCATCGATGGCGAACCTGAACTGCATAATCCAAGATTAAAAATCGCTTCCTCTAACATTGATGCAAGCAACGGCACAATCCATACCATATCTCGTGTATTAATTCCTGTTGACTTAGATAATTCGCCAGCTGATGCAGCTGACATTACAACGATTGTTGCAGGAAGTGTCGGCGTCTTTGATCATAACTATTATGATTTTGATTTACTTCTTAATGCTGTCTTAACAGCTGGTCTAGATGATGAATTAGCTACTCTTCAAAACCTTACAGTTTTTGCGCCTAACGACCTTGCTTTTGTAAACCTGGCCAGAATGTTAGGATATACAGGCTTCGATGAAGCTGAAGCTTTTTCAACAATTGTTGCCCTACTAACAGATTTAGGCGATGGTGATCCCATCCCTCTTCTTACCAGCATTCTGTTGTATCATGTCTCGCCGCTAGAATCATCCCTTACCGGAATAGTGGAGAGTGATGAAATTACTACGCTACTCGGCGATGCAAGTATTTCTGTAATGAGTAGAACTCTGATTGATCAGGATCCAGGATTACGAGACCCAAGATTAATAATTCGCTCTGGTAACATACGTGCAGCAAATGGGTTTATACATCCAATATCAAACGTCCTGATTCCAATTAATGTAACTGAAATTTTATCTGATAATAGCAAACACTAATTTCAAGGCTAAAAAAAGCTGGAGCAGATATATTACTGCTCCAGCTTTTTTATAATATTTACTTATCAAAAAAGTTTTTACATCAAATCTTCATAACCACGATTATCCAGATTTTCAAATCGTGTGTACTGCCCAACAAATGCCAGCCTTGATGTACCTATTGGCCCATTCCTTTGTTTACCAATAATAATTTCTGCAATACCTTTATCCTCAGTATCTTCGTTATAAACTTCATCACGATAAATAAACATGATTAAATCAGCATCCTGCTCTATCGCACCTGATTCACGCAGGTCAGACATAACAGGTCTTTTGTTAGGTCGTTGTTCAAGACTACGATTCAACTGCGAAAGTGCAACCACAGGGCAATCAAACTCTTTGGCTATACTTTTCAGGCTTCTTGAAATTTCGCTGATCTCAGCAGTTCTCCCCTCACTGGCACCACTGATTTGCATCAGCTGCAAATAATCCACCATAATCATTCCTACACCGCCATGTTCACGCGCAAGTCTTCTTGTTCGCGAACGCAATTCTGTTGGACTTAATGCCGGAGTGTCATCAATAAACAACGGACGACCCTTTAATTGTTGTACTGCTGAACTCAGTTTATTCCAATCATCATCTTCGAGCTGCCCATTACGAACTCGTGTCTGGTCAATTTTCCCTACTGATGACAACAAACGCATCATCAATGAACCCGCCGGCATTTCGAGGCTGAATACCAAAATAGGCTTTTCTTCTTTCAATACAATATTTTCGACCAGATTCATTGCAAACGATGTCTTACCCATAGACGGTCGGCCTGCAACAATCACTAAATCAGCCGCTTGAAGCCCGGAGGTTTTATCGTCCAGATCAAGAAACCCTGTCGATAAACCGGTTATCTTTCCTTTCTTCTCAAAAAGCTCATCAATTTTTTCCAAAGCGTCTTTAAGCAAAGACCCCACTTCCTGTGGGCCGCCTTTTTTCAAATTACTTTCTCCTACCTGCATAATCAAACGCTCGGCGCTATCTAACACCTCTTCTGCGTCGCGTCCTTTTGGATTGAAAGCTTCTTCCTGAATATGCGTTGCCGCTTTAATTATTTTTCTTAACGTGGCGCGGTCGTGAACGATCTCAGCATAGGCACGAATATTCGCAGCTGATGGCGTATTCTTTACCAGGTCAACAATATAAGTAAGACCACCACATGCATCTAATAAATCATTTTTCTCTAGCATATCCGAAAGCGTGACCACATCCAGCGGTTCACCTGCATTTGCCAAATGGGATAACTCGGCAAAGATATGCATATGTTTTTGAAAATAAAAATCCTGCGCTGTCACTAATTCAGCTACTGCATCCCATGCATCACTGGAAAGCATGAGCCCACCTAACAGCGAACGCTCTGCCTCAGCCGAATATGGCAACGTCTTCAAATTAGCTACATCGTTGGCAAAGCCATGTTTTGTCTGATTATTCTTAGAGGTTCCGGAATAAAACATATCCGTTGAAACCATGTCGGCTGAAACACTATCACCTGAGAAAGACTCAATCTCAGCTTCGATCAAGTCATCAGCACTCGCAGGAACAATAGGTGAATTCTGGTCGTCATTCATTCTTTATTAAAAGCCATCTTTTATCATTACATGAATTAGCAGCATGATAACTCAATTTATTGCTCACATAAAAAAATGCCAAAGTGGATTGCGCCACTTTGGCATTCTTATTTTCGTATTTGCTTGAAAGGTAGAGTATATTTGGCTCAACTCTTATTAAATTAGCAAACCCGTTTATTCAGCAACGACATTAATCGTTACAGTAACCGCCACATCACTGTGTAAACTTAAAGTGATTTCGTAAGAACCCAATTCACGAATGACGCCATTTGGCATATTCACTTCAGATTTCTTCACTTCTTTTCCTGTAGCAGTGATCGCTTGCGCTACATCTCTGGTACCAATAGAACCAAATAATTTCCCTTCGTCTCCAGCATTAGCAGTAATGTCTATAGCTACGCCCTCAAGCGCTTCTGCTCTCTCTTTTGCAGCAGCAAAAGAAGCATCAGCTGCAGCCTGAAGCTCGGCGCGACGCGCCTCAAAGTCAGCAAGGTTCAATTCAGTCGCAGGTACAGCCTTTCCGTAAGGAATGAGGAAATTACGGCCAAAACCTGACTTTACATTTACTTTATCACCAAGATCGCCAAGCTTGGCAATCTTTTCTAACAATATCACTTCCATCTTTATTAGCCTCTAATTTGTGCTAAACGAACTCAGTGTTCGTGGCTATCTGTATAAGGGATCAATGCCAAATAACGAGCACGCTTGATAGCTGTTGCTAATTGGCGTTGGTATTTAGCTTTAGTACCTGTGATTCTACTCGGCACAATCTTACCTGTCTCTGATACATAATCTTTTAAAATATCCAGATCTTTGTAATCTATATGATCAATGCCTTCTGCTGAAAAACGGCAAAATTTGCGACGTCTGAAAAAACGAGCCATAGTCGGCCTCCTAAAATTCTTTTAAATTAACGCTAGCGCGTAAACTTTTAATTAGCAATTACTCAGCAGCTTCACTGCTGTCTTCTTGAACCTCTTTTTCACTATCAGAAGTTTCAGTAGTAGCATTAGCATTTGCTTCCTGACGAGCTTCGTATTTAGCTTTACGCTCACGCTGCTCTTTTTCAGATTTCATAATCTGTGACTCGCCAGTCTCTGAGTCATTTGTGCGAATGACCAAATTTCTAATCACAGCATCGTTGTAACGGAAATTTGTCGTTAATTCATCCATAGCTTCCTGGGAAGCTTCAACATTCATTAACACATAGTGAGCTTTATGGAGTTTTTCGATAGGGTATGCCAATTGACGGCGACCCCAATCTTCGAGGCGATGGACTTTTCCTCCATCTTTTGTGATAGATGTGGTATAACGTTCTATCATACCACTGACTTGCTCGCTCTGATCCGGATGGACCATGAACACAACTTCATAGTGACGCATTTTATATGCTCCTTATGGGGTTAAGCTACCTGTGACGACTTGTTTCATTATTCGTTGAAGAAACAAAAACACAGTGCAGCAAGGAGAATTTTCAGCCTATGCTGAAAAAAGTGCGCGGATTCTAAGTGTTTAAAATGTCTTTGGCAAGCCAATTTAATGTTTTTATTCTGCACTTGACCAATACTGATCATTTTTTTAACTAAATATTTGATATTTGCCAATTTAGCTCAAAATAACGTGTTCTAAACTTTGAATATGAGAAAGGCAGGAGCAAACCTGATAATCTCTCAAAATGGAGCCAACAATCAATATCTTTCCGAACTCTACAATCTTCAGCATTTCAAAAAAGCCATGCCATCTGTAAATCATTCTCTTCAAGCAAGTAATCATTCCAATTCTGTATCTGTAGGCTGGGTACTAAGAGACATGATGCAATCTACAGGCGTCTGGACGTTTGAACGCCATCATATAGAACAACTAACCAAACAAGCTTTGGCTATAGGCTTTGATACACTGGAAATAGGTGGTGGCCAGAGTTATCAGATTGCTTTACAGGCTGGTTTTAATCCTTATCAATTAATTCGTTTTGCAAAAAAAGTCATCGAAAAAGAAACATCAGACAAAGATAAATATCTACAACTACAAGTATTACTAAGAGGCGCAAACCAGTTAGGCTTTAAGCACTATACTCGTGATATTCAACGCAGAAATATTGACTTACTAATCGATGCGGGTGGTGATACAGACAAAAACAAAACTGTTATTGTACGCAACTTCGATGCACTCAATGATCCGGAAAACCTGCGTTTTAGTATCGAACATATGGTAGGTCGTGATCTGGAAGCCGCGCAGCTAAACAATGAAGCCCTAAAAAACAACAAGACACCAACAGCAAAACGTGTTCATATTCAAGCTGCCCTGTCTTACGTACAACCAAAAAGTGAAGACGCCGACACCTGCTATAGCACTCAGTATTTTCTTAACTATGCTAAAGCGTTGCAAAGTATTGCAAAAGATGCAGGAGGTCAAATAGACTCCTTTTGTATAAAAGATATGAGCGGGCAGCTCATTCCGAAATATACAGCCCCCTTGATCCAACAACTCAAAACGTTAGGAAGACCCGTCTATTTACATTGCCATAGCACTGATGAAGCTCGTTCACTTGCAGTTCAGGCCACAGCCATTGAAAATGGCATTGACGGTGTAGAAGTAGCAATAGAACCCCTATCTGGCGGCGCCTCTCACAATGATGTCGAATACATTGTCTATCTGGACAATATAAAATCTCTTGATCTCGAAGAGATAAAAACCACAAAAACACTACTCAATACAATTTTTGGTGATAAAGCACTACAACGTAAAGATATGGCAATGCCATTGAATTTACTAAAAGCCCTGGTTGCGTTAGGCATACCTGGAGGTGCCATTCCTTTTATTGTGAATGATCTAAGGGTCAACGTCTGCAAAATGCTGGATATTTCTCTTCACGAAGCTTTTGAAGCATTTAAAACTGAACTTGATAAGATTCAAAATGAATTAGGCAATGTTCCTTTGGTAACCCCAACGGCCGACATCATTGCCAAACAAACGATTAAGGTGTTAGGCAATCAAAAACGTGCTGATAACTACAAGCTAATGGATCCTCGCTTTTGCAATCTTGTACTTGGCCACTATGGCAAGGTAATCAACCATGCAAACAACGAAATAATAGAACCTTCTGAACGACTCGTTAATGAAATAAAAATTTACTGCGAAAAAATTAAACCCGATGAGCAAGGAAAAAGAAAATATGCCGGGCGTTTTTATCCTGAACCTTTCGTTCTGGAAAAACACCCAACCGAAACCGTTGAATCTAACAGTTATGATGAGGAACTGATAGCAATAAATGATTTATATGAAAAGTACCCTGAATCCTGCAATTTGTATGGAACAAAAGAAGAGTGTTATATCCTCCAGGTAATGAGGCCTGCCGGAAACAACCATCGCCTTGTAACTCAAAATATCTTACACCCTACTGAAGAAAGGCTACGTTACATTCTTCAACAAACATTAAATTTATTACCTGACAACCGATTACCACAATCTCGAAAAAAAGATGGCGACGAAGAAACTGACCTTCTCTTGCTTGAAAGATTAGGCGATTACGATGGAATCATTGCAAATATTAAAGACCTTGTTGTGAATAAAACAGATGAATTAATCAAAGATCGCATTAGCAACTTAATGAAGAAAATCATTGATCCGCTAGAAGAAGAAAAAAACGAAGTACGAAAAAATCGATATTATGTCGAAAGACGATTCATTGGTTTATTTGCCGCTGCTGTATTTTGGGATTTAAAACGTGTTTGCAGGCGTACAGGAAATAACCCAAATAAAGGCATCAATGATATGACTATTACAAAGCTTGATATCATCATCTCGCTGACGTTAAAGAAACGCCAACTAAAAGGTATAGGAAAAGCAAAAGAATTTCTCTCTTAAGACATTTTCTATAGAGAGATTATTGACAGAGTATTAGACTTGATTTAATGTTTTGAATGATGCGGTTAAACGACCAAGAGTAAATGAAAGGAGAACAAAATCATGATGACTCCACTAGAAACAAATCTGATTAACTATGCTCTTTATCACCGTGACAAACGTAATATCATCACTCACTTTTTTGGCATTCCGTTAATCCTGTTTTCTATTTTTCTCCTGCTTTCCAAACAAACCATAGCCCTTCAAATAAATTATCTACCCATTACTCCTGCTTTACTCGCAGCTGCATTAATGGGTATTTTCTATTGTTACCTGAATTTAAAACTGGGAATTATCATGATTATCACGATGATAGGCATGTTAATGCTTTCCAATTACCTGATACCGCTACTTACTCTAACAGAGTATTTATTACTTGGTATCGGTCTCTTTATATTTGGTTGGGTATTACAATTTATAGGCCATTATTATGAAAAAAAGAAGCCCGCTTTTTTTGATGATATAAAAGGTTTAATTATTGGCCCTCTATTTGTAATGACTGAGTTGGGGTTTAAACTCGGTTTACTACAAGGGCTTAAAAATACTATAGAGGAACACGCTGGTCCAGAGACGATAGTTGCTTAAAACAAAATAACACCTGGGTTGTTTATTTATACATTTTTTTATAACGGAATTTCGCCCAAATTTTATATACAACCGTTGCAAGAGCATTAACACCAGGCGCTTTCAGGAATGCGAGTAACCAACCTCTATTCGTATATTCCCATGCTGCTATATTTGCATTAAGCCCAACGACCATAGAGTGATCTTTTCGCAACAAATGAAGATTTTGTAAAAGCTGCTCACGGGAAGGAAGATTATTATTTGCTATCTCTTTCTCTTGCAAAAGATGAACATCCTGAAAGCTCAACTCATCATTTGCAAGACATTTTAGCCGAGCTACTTCTGCACTACAAAGCTTGCAAGCACCGTCATAAAACAAGATATCTTTATCTGATTTTGTTTCCATGTTTTTCCCCAATTAAAAACCACTATACGTGAAATGCTAGAAATTAGATTCACTTTTGATTATGCTGGCACAAGTAATTTTAGGATTTTTAATAAATAGATTAAAACAAATTTATTTGATTGTAACGAAATGAAACGCAGAGACTTTTTATCAATCAGTACTAAAGCAGGAGCAAGCTCTCTTCTGTTAAGATTCGATCTTAATGTCGCTATTGCCCAAAGCACTTCTAATCAAAACCCCAATAACAAGGAAGTTATTTTTCCTTCCGCTTACCTTTCGGTAAATACCAACAATGAATTAACCTTCACTCTCGATAAAGTAGAAATGGGGCAAAATGTTATTACCAGCTTACGCGCTATTTTCGCTCAAGCTTTTGATATGGATTCCAGGCTTATTTCAATCGAATTACCCTCTTTAGGAAGTAAAGAGATAAACCCCTTATATCAACCAAGCTGGGGAACAGGTGGCAGCACAAGTGTTAGATCCATGTGGCAACCGTTAATTAAAGCAGGACAAACCAGTAAAAAATTATTTCTACTAGCAGCTGCCAGACACTGGAAAACCAACCCTGAAAATCTATCGATTAAAAACGCCGTGATTACGCACCTGGAAACCAATCAAACAATAAAATGCGGAGATCTCATCGCTAGCGCAAACTCCATACCTGCACAAGATATCGAATTATTAAACATACAACCTTTCACCTGGAAAAATGAATTTCTAACCAGAACAGATAATAAAAACAAAGTAAGCGGCAAACAAATTTATGCCATCGATTTAAATTTAAAAAATCAAAAATACGCATACATAATGAGGCCGCCACACATCAAAGGCGAATTATTGGAATACGATATTAATAACGTGCTAGAAAATAAAAAAATAAGCAAGATATTCCCTGTCTCAAATGGCTTGGCGATTGTCGCAGACTCTTTTTGGGAAGCAAGCCAGGCTTCAAGAAGCATTTCGGTAAAATGGAAGAAAAAAGACACTATTAACAGTAAAACACTGGAAAAAAAATTAATCACTTTACTTGGCCAAGACGGAAATCTGGCCAGAAAAAAAGGTAATACAACAAAAGCCATTGATGAACTAACAACTAAAATGAGTGTTATTTATTCTGTTCCGTTATTAGCTCATTGCACTATGGAACCGATGAACTGTACAGCCTGGGTACATGACGGCATTTGCGAAATATGGGCTCCTACTCAACGCCCTCAACTAGCCAGAGAGGTAGCAGCTCAAACACTGGGAATATCAATCGATAATGTCATTTTACATAGTCAATCACTAGGTGGCGGTTTTGGAAGACGCCTAAAGCAAGACTACGTAGTAGAAGCTGTAGAAATAGCAAAACAATCAGACGCCCCGATTACACTTACCTGGAGCAGAGAAGACGATATTCAACACGGTTTTTTTCGACCTATGGTTGCAGCAAAATTCAGCGCTGCTCTCAATAATGGTTCTATCGCAGCATGGCACTCAAACATTAGCGCTTTAGAAAATCAAACACCGAAACAGAAAAGCAATAATCCTGGCTTGAACAATATAAAGAGAGAGCTTAAAAATTTTTTAACATCACTAAAAAATAAATTTGAAGGAAAAACATTTCAACATCATTACATCATTGAAGGTGCAACTGAATTACCTTATCAGATTGATAACATCCAAATTAATTGGCAAGCGTTAGAAAGCAATGTTCCGGTCGGGCCATGGCGTTCGGTTGCACATTCTTATAATGCTTTTTTTATCGAAAGCTTTATTGATGAGCTGGCTAACCTTGCCAATCAGGACCCAATAAACTTTCGAGAAAGAAATATCAATAATCCCAGACTCAAGAAAACCTTAACACAAATTTCTAAAGCTTCTGAATGGAAAGAAAAGCATAAAAATAAGAATATCGGTGTTGCCAGTTATTCCTGTTTAGGAAGTTACATTTCTTTGGTTCTGGAACTGGATATGAACAAACTCGAAAAAGGTGAAATAAAAATTAAAAAAGTGACGAGTGTTGTGGATTGCGGAACAGCAATAGATCCCGACGGTATCAAAGCTCAAATAGAAGGAGGGATCATCTTTGGTTTATCTGCTGCACTATACGGTGAAATCACTATAGAAGACACCACAATCAATCAAAATAATTTTCATAATTATCGCTTACTCACTATCGATGAAGCACCGAAGATTGAAACCCATATCCTTGCTAGTAACCAGGCACCTGGTGGTGTTGGCGAACTTAGCACACCAGTTGTTGCTCCAGCACTTTGCAATGCGCTATTTAACGCAACTGGACATCGCTTTCGCAAACTCCCTCTGCAAAAACAATTTATCGATACGATTCAGTGAATGCCTTTAAGATTTAACCCCAATCCAGTCGGCTCAAGATAAGCCTTCTCACGTTTAAGGTCTGCTAACAATAATGCTGATGGCTCTTTGCTTAACCCCTGCAAGAAGATATTAATAGCATTTTTACTAACAGAAACCTCAAGTGTATCATCATAAAATGTTTGGCGCGTAATATTTAAAATAACCGCCAAGCGTAAAATTGCCAGCATTTTTAAAAAAGTGAATTGATCGATGATTCTCATATCCGACATATCATCCAGATTAATTCTTTTTCTAAAGCCTCTCACCAAATTGGCTAATATCCCCTGATGCTCCTGATCGTAGCCTGGCAAATAACTGTTTCTCAAAATATAGGAAGAATGCCTTTGCAGACCGCCTAAACCTATTTGTATTCCAACCTCGTGTAAATAGGCTGCTTCGTACAGAATCTCCAAAGGCGCTCCCTGACCAATCCATTCAGGTGTTACCTCTTCAATCAATTTTTTTACAGTTTCGGCAGTTCTTTTTGCTTGTGCTATATCCACCTGATATAACGCATGCAAACTTTCCCTTGTTCTTATTCTTATATTTGAATGACGCATTTGCTGCTCTTCCATTTCGTACAACACGCCCTCCCTTAATGCAACGTCCCTATATGTTGCTTGATTTAATTTTAGATTATCGAGCAATGATAAAAGAATAGCCAGACCACCGGGTATGATAGATAAACGGTCTTCAGGCACCCCCAGCTCTTGCAAAAATTCTGTTCCTTCATGTTTGACTATCTCACTTTTTATCGATTTCAGTTTTTTCAAATCTATAAAGTGCCCTTCTTGATCAATAACCTCTACCAATTTACTTAAAGTTTTTGCTGTTCCTGATGTTATATAGACATCGTTAAATTTTTCTTTTTTTAATACTGGCAAATATTTTTCAATTTGCTGTAACGCGGCCACTTCCGCTTTTGAAAAAGCTTTTTTCGTTATCGTATCAGAAAAAAAATAACGACTAAAACTAACGCACCCCATCGAAAAACTTGCAGTAAATGATGGCTCAAAACCTTTGCCAATAGCGATCTCAGTACTTCCTCCACCAATATCTATGACCATTACCGGCTCATTCAAACCCTCTAAATGCGCCACCCCCTGAAAAATCAGCCTGGCTTCTTCTTTGCCCGCAATAACTTCTACTGGGTAACCCAAAAACTGCTCCGCTTTTTCGAGAAAACGTGATCGATTGATTGCCTGCCTTAGTGTATGCGTCGCCACAACACGAACGTTATCCGGCTTATGATCATAAAGGATATTGCCTATCTTTCTTAAACAGGCTAACCCTCTTTCTATAGCTGAATTATCCAATACATTTTTTTCATCCAGCCCTCTGGCCATTTGCACCCTTTCTTTAAAGCGATAGATTGGCTGTATTGATCCTTTTAGAGAACGGGCGATCATCAAATGAATACTGTTTGAACCTATATCAACAGCAGCTAACGTTTTTTCTTTTGGATAGTCTGGCATAAAAATTATAACGAAGGTGTTTCTATTTCTTTAAAATAATCATAAAGCTCTGTTTGGGATCTTATCTTGCGTTTGTTTCCTCTGGGCTTATATTTATTCGTTTGTTTCTGATCTATCACTCTGGCCTTCATCGTATCGGACCATTGACAATCAAATATCTCACTAATATGTTTTTTTAATTTTTTATCGTAAACAGGGCTTCCTACTTCAACTCTTCGATCCAGATTTCGCTCCATAAGGTCAAATGACATGATATAAACCCTGGACTTTCCTGCGTTATGAAAAATCACAAAACGTGGATGTTCCAAAAAACGATCGACTATAGATATAACCTCTATATTCTCACTATAACCTTTAACACCAGGCACTAACGAACACATTCCTCTAACTATCATTAAAACTTTAACTCCAGCATTACTTGCCTGATAAAGCTTATTGATAATTCTTCTATCATCAATATTATTTATTTTGATTTTAATTTCTGCTTTTCTGCCTTTTTTTGCCTGATCAATTTCATTATCAATTAATTCATTGAGCTTATTACGTGTTGAATTTGGAGAAACAATTAAATGTTCAAAATCATATTGACGATAGCTATGCGATAAAAAATCGAATACATTGAAAACTTCTTCTGCAATTTCCTGATTTGCAGTAAACAAGCTTAAATCTGTATAAACTTTGGCATTTCCTTCATGAAAATTTCCTGTGCCTATATGCGCATAACGCACAAGCTTATCTTTCTGCTTTCTGGTTATTAGAATAATTTTTGCATGGCACTTTAAAGATGGAATTCCAAATTCCACCTTAACATTTGAATCCTTTAATTCTTTTGCCCATTCAATATTTGCTTCTTCGTCAAAACGTGCAGCCAGCTCAATAAATACCGTTACTTGCTTGCCATTCTCTACTGCATCAATAAGCGACTTTACTATACGACTTTCTTTTGCCAATCGATAAACACAGATTTTTATTTCTCTTACATCCGGATCATAAGCAGCCTGACGCAAAAACTCAGTGGTATATCTAAACTTATGATACGGATAATACAGTAATATATCCTGTTTGCTGATGGCCTCAAATACATTCGTATGTCGGTCAAACTTTTTGCAGTTTAATGCTGGCAATTTATCGCTTTCAAGATAAGAGCGGCCAACATTTGGAAACTTTATAAAATCCCTGAAATTATGATAACGTCCTCCAGGAACTGTAGCATCCAGCGAAGAAATTCCTAATTTACCTTTGATCATATCTACCATATGATCCGGCATCTTCTTATCATACACAAAGCGTACAGGTGCAGCAGTTAGTCGCTGCTTTAAACCTTCAGACATTTGCTCAACTAACGACTGATCTATGTCGTCAGCCAATCCATACTCGGCATCTCGAGTCATTTTAAACGAAAACATCCTACAAATATCGTATTTAAAAAATGGTTTAAAAATATCATCAGCGCAAAAACGGATTATATTATCGAGCAACATAATATTTTTTTTCCGGCTACCTTTAATTTTCGGTAGCTCGACAAATCTAGGAGCATCTCTTGTAGGCACTTCTATTGCAGCGTAACTTACATGATTCTTACTCTCTAACGCTGTAATTAAATACGTTAAGTCATCCTTTAACGCATGTGCCATTTTTGTATTTTCATCGAGAATAATTGGCGTAATGAATCGCTGTAACTTATCGATAAAGTAGGTATGCACCCACTTGGCCAAATTTGAGGGGATTTGATCCTCATTGATAATATGAATATTGTGCTTTTCAAGGCCTTGCAAAACTACGGAATAAATTTCGTCAAACTCTTCTTGCAAATCAAGTACTTTGCTTTGAATATCATTTAACAGGTTACGCGTCGGTATTTCATCCGGGTGGTTATTTTCCTGACAAATGAGAAGACGCCTTTTGATATCAGCGACCCTGACCCTGAAAAACTCATCCATGTTATTTGAAAATATACCCAGGAAACGTACGCGTTCGACAATAGGAACAGTTTTATCAGCAGCTTCTTGCAATACACGCTCATTAAATGCCAGCCAGCTGATCTCTTTGTCGATATAAGGGGGAATTGACTCACTCATTTACCAATTTGCTCTAAATTTTTAACAAAAGCATTGAAATGCCAACCAGTTAGGAAGAAAAGCTTGATTAGAAACTAAAATCGCGTCAATAATAGACCTAATCAACGAGGTAACACACAAAATATTCACATGTAACACAAATGTCATATATATGTCATACAAATAGCATTTAACCCGCCTAATGTTTACAGTATGGAAATTTTAAACCGCCTCACGCGTCTTGACCAAAAACTTTTTTTCTGGTTTGACCGACTTGCCAGAAATTTCAAACTGGTTATCCCTGCCCGTCTTATATCCAAGACTGGTGATGGGTATTTGCAAGTTTTACTACCTTTGCTTACCTGGGTGTATATAGGCGAAGAAGGCAAAAACTTCTTTTTTGCTGTTCTAGCTGCGTTTGCTACAGAACGTGTCGTTTATTTTTTACTGAAAAATAGCTTGAAGCGTCGTCGACCACCCAATGCTATTCCAAGCTATCAAGCTGCGATAGTAGCCTCAGATGAATTCAGTTTCCCATCGGGTCATACCTGTGCTGCATTTTTACTAGCAACAATGACTGCTGCATTTATCCCTGTACTGGCCGCACCAATGTTTCTATGGGCTTCTGTAGTTGGCCTCTCGAGAGTTATGTTAGGCGTTCACTTCCCGGCCGATATAATTGCAGGTGCCACTATCGGTTGTTTGATTGGCGCCACTTTCAACTTTTTAATCTAGGTATATAAACAAATCATATACTCTAGATTTACAACTTTGTTTTCCTCCCTTATCAAACAACAATAATTTGTTCGTTTTTATCCCTCTTAAATTGACTATTCTTTTTTGTTATTTTTTATTCCTTTTTTTGCACAGACTCTTTATATAGAGGGATCTTTTCACATTGGGGAAAAAGTATAAATTGTGTATAGTTATGTGCTAACCAAAATAATTTATGGGCAAGTTTTTTTATGAAAATACTTTATGGTGTGCAAGGCACTGGCAATGGCCATATTAGCCGAGCACGAATGATGGCTAAAAATTTTTCTGAACAAGGGCTAGAGGTAGATTACCTTTTCTCAGGACGGCCAAAAAATGAATTTTTTGATATGGAAGTTTTTGGCGATTTTATCTACAGACAAGGTCTGACCTTCGTCAGTAAAAATGGAAAAGTAAGCTACCCTAAAACAGCTGTAAGTAATAATGCTATTCGTTTTCTTACGGATATTAATAAACTGGATTTAACCCCTTACGATAAAATTATTACTGACTTCGAGCCAGTAACATCCTGGGCCGCAAAACTTGCCAAGAGAGAGGTGTTAGGTATTGGCCACCAATATGCTTTTGGTCACAAAATTCCAAGAGCGGGTGATAACCCGATAGCTAATACGACGATGAAGTTATTTGCCCCTGCTACTCACTCTTTAGGATTACACTGGCATCACTTTGACTCAACGATTTTACCACCTATCGTGGATATTAATTTAAAACAACAAAGAGAAGAAGGTAAAACAAAAATAATCGTCTACTTACCTTTCGAGAACCAGAAAAAAGTACAAGAGTTTGTTTCGGGGTTAAATGAGTTTGAATTTTTTATTTATTCACCTGAACTGAATGATCAGGATATCAATAATATCCATCTTAGAAAAACCAGTTATAAAGGTTTCAAAAAAGATTTGTGCTCAGCGCATGGCGTTATTTCTAACTCGGGTTTTGAATTGATTAGTGAATGCCTGCTTTTAGGCTTACAAGTATTAACCAAACCTCAGCAGGCACAAATGGAACAACAAAGTAATGCAGCCGCTCTAAAAAAACTTGGCTATGCAACCACAATGCAATCCCTGGAACGCTCCACGCTTGAGCAATGGATTTACTCCATTGAAGATCGGCCTATCGTGAAATACCCTGATGTAGCAAAAACCATTGTTGAATGGTTTAAAGATGGCTGCGAAGAACCACCCATAAACCTTTGTAAGAAGTTATGGAAAGATATAGAACTACCTGATATTAATAGTTAGTTAAAAGTTGAAACTCGCCCCAAAGAAATAGTCGCTATACAAATCAATAGAATCCACATCTGTATCTGCTTCCATTTTCTTATAGCCAATAAATAAACTGGCGTTCTCAATTATTTGATACTTCCCTTTTAACTCCAGATCAATCGTATCTTCCAAATCACCACCTGTCAAAATATCTGGCGAATAATACAAACTTGCCGAAGCGGAAAAGTTTCCTACCACTTGAGTCCCTACTTTTAAACCCAGGGCAACTCCATAGCCATCAGAACTTTCCACACTCTGATTAAAAACTGCAATACCTAAAGCAACATCGGTATAATCAACTTCACCCTCTGCTTCTAACTTAAAACTAAAGCGATCACTATCAATATTTTTTCTCTCTGCAGTGTTAAAATCAAACACAAAAGAAAAATCACTATCCAGATCTCGATTATATTTCAAAGCAACATATTCATCTCCAATAGCCAGCTCCGCTTCATCTGCTAGCGCTATAGAAAAGGGCATGACAATAACAGCACCAAGAAATAGAGTAATGTATTTATGCTCGCTCATAGTATCTCCACGAATAAACTGTTTTTAAACTATATAATATTTAACTGCAAAGTTATACCTGACTATTCACTTTAATCTTAAGCCTTTAATTTATTGTGTATTTGATCTAACGCTTTTTGATTTTTTGCCACATCCTTCAATATTGCCCATAAAGATTTTAATGGCATTGGCTTATCAGCCTGTTGCTTAGCAATTTTTGCAAGATACTTTCCATGCTCAAAAAAAATCTTGTAGGCTTGCACTAATGTAAACTTAGGGTCGAACATATGAGTAGGCAATGAAGAAATACCATTGACCTCAATAACGATAAAATCACCATCAATAAATGCTTTTTCATCTTTTGCTTTTATGTCAAGCCGACCGAAATTAAAACCAGGCTGTTCTTCAAACATCTCGAACACCCGCTTTTCTAATGCTTTACTCAAAAGCCTTGTATCATCTGTAAACAAACAACCCATAGTGTGAGAACCTATAAATGACAGACGCACATCCTCTCCGTCCTCAGGTATTCTTTGTGTATCAATGTACTGTAAAAAAGTAGACCAGTGATCGGTATAACGATAATGGTTTTCTGCCAGCTGTTGTATTGTCTGTTTGCCATCACCAATAACAGAAGGAAAATGCTTTCTGTTTATTCCGGTAATACGTGATTCTCCATTATCTCTAATAAAAAAAACACCGTATTCATACGCATAATCCGTATACTTTTGTAAAAGATAATGGCCGTTTACTTCTGCAACACGCTGGTCCACATCATGATCTGAATTAAGCTTCAAAATACCTTTACCAACTCTTCCTATATCCGGCTTGAGTATTAATGGATACCCATGTTCGAATGCAAAATCTTTTATTATCTGCGCTCTTTGAGTCTGGCTCAGTATGGCATCCAACAATAGTGTTGGTAGAAAAAAATTTTGACCAAACTGGGTCTGCGTATGATATTTCGAGCCAATACCAATTTCACCATGATTCAATACATAATTAGCTTTGGCTAAACCTCGAATGCCAACACCATATCGTACACATTGTGATAACAAATAAAAATAAAATGGCAACTCAAAAACTCTTGGATGCCAAAATTCGTGGTGCTTAAGCCCAAACAAGCCCATAAAAAAACCCGAAAAAAAATCGATTTATTTTAGATGCCCTATTGGGCTAAAGTTCATTATTCTAATCAATTAACAAGGCAATAGGGAATTTTTGAACAACTATTATTATTGAATATGAGCCATTTCTTCAGCTGTTAATAATGTCATATCAAAAACATTACTGGCTTCAGGTATTTCTTCTAACACAGCAGCGATTGTTGTCTGATAAGCATCCACACCCATTTTATCTATATATACACCCAGAATATCCTGCAGGAGGTGATCTTCCGAATTAGCCATCCACAATTCCGCAACAACACCTGATAAGGCAACACCATATTGCATATCATCTACCTCGGAAGTATCGGTTCCAAAAAGTGCATGACTATTTGAAATTGCTGAACAGATCTCTTCAGGCATGCCCCACTGTGACATTAAATAAGCTCCTACTTCCGCGTGATCAGCGCCCAAAAACTCACGCTCTCTCATAACCCAGTCTATATGCATTGTCTGCCCAGAAGTTAACGCAACATACTCCTCACCTAACACTGTTAGTAAAACCAGCATACCCACATCCTGAATTAGCGCTGATAAAAACATTTGGCCTTTGGCTGCTATTTTAAGCGCTCCGCATAACTCATTAGCAATTACAGCACTTAATACACTTTTCCGCCAAAATCTATCATGATCAAAAATTTGACCTTCCTTTGAGTTACTACGTAAAGCATCAACCAGCAAAAAACCAAGTGAAATATCAAGAGACAGCTTTACACCCAGTCGGGTGACAGCATGACCAATATCCAGGATTTCGTTCTGTCCAGCATAAGCCGGTGAATTACTTATTTGTAAAATACGCGCGGCCAAAACAGGATCCTGGGAAATAAGAGCTTGCACTTTGGCAGGGTAAATATCAGGCTCTTCAGATAAATAAATTACCTTAAGCGCTAAATCCGGCAACACCGGCAAGTTGTCCGATTTATCAATTCGATCAAACAATGTTTTTTTATCGATAATTGGCGAGCTCGAGGCCGAAACACTACTCATACTGTCCATCTTCTTCCGTGACCCAATACATTTCTTAATATACAAGTTATTGATTTATTTAAGACCATACAATCAGGCACGTCAAAAACCCCCATCAGGAATGCTACTCAGGTAACGTTAAAATGTTATTATTGGCTATTAATTACTCAGCAGCTTCATCTTTCTCTGTATTTATTACTAATGCCAAGACAGTTGAGCCAGCCTCGGGCTCGAATGCTTTATCAGCAGTTGAAAAATGCAGATTCTCTTTCGAGTCAATCATTAGCAACGGGAGACGGGACTTGTTATATTTTTGTGTATACGTTTCCCAGTTAAACTCCTCAGTGATATTGGTCCATTTAACTGATGCTCCCTTGCTAGCAGGTCCCACAACATCACCATAGTTAATGGCCTCACCAAAAAGTTGACTTCCCTGGACACTTCCGGAAACCGTATGCTTTTCCGCTGTTCTCGCATCTCCTGATGAAGCCAGGCGATAAATTTTGGAAGAACCAAAATCTGCACTATAGTGAATGCCCGCTATAACGTTTACATAATGTTGATGTGATAAACACAATAATGAACCAATACCAGAGAGATCTAAATGTGTATCGGCATGCTCTGAAACAGGGTTACCATAAAAAGTCTCCAGACCAATCATTCTTGCCTGTCGTATATTATCCCAGTTCGAATCTGCCAATACACATCGATAACCCTTGTCTATTAACTCTTTTGTCAACAACCTGGAAAAAGCATTAGCGCCAACCACCAAAAAACCGTTAGCCTTTGGCTCAGCCACACCTAACCACTGAGCAATAAATTTGGATGTACTACTTTGCAATACAACCGTTCCAATAATAACAGAAAAAGTAAGTGGCACCAATAAAGCGGCATCTTCATAACCCACCTCCACCAGCTTATTGGCAAAAATAGCAGAAATAGCAGCGGCGACTATACCTCGCGGTGCAATCCAGGCCAACAAACCTCTCTCCTTCCAGGTAAAATCCTGATCAAAAGTACATATCAGAATTTTTAAAGGTCGAGCAATAAACTGCAGAACAACCAACAGCATACATGCAGGCACTAAAATCGAAGCCAATTGATTTAAATCCAGCCTTGCTGCTAACACAATAAAAAGCATCGATATCAGCAACAAACTCAAATGCTCCTTAAAGTTAAGGATAGGATGAATATCAAGCTTCACGCGATTCACTAGCCACATACCCATCACAGTAACCGCAAGTAAACCTGATTCATGAGCAAGAAGATTTGAAAGGCTAAATGTAACCAGAACCAGACTGAGTGTTGCCATGTTATGCAAAAACTCAGGCAATAAATTTCGACTCAATAAATACCCTAACAAGTAACCAGCCACCACTCCTATCAGAAGGCCTGTTAGAATAGTTTGCACAAAAAGGAAGAGTATATGAGAAAATGCTTCTTTCTCGGCAGATAAGAGAATAAACTCATAGGTCATTACCGCAGCAAGAGCACCAATCGGATCGATTGCTATGCCTTCCCAGCGCAAGATATTATCCAGCTTTCTTATTGGCCGAACAGTTCTCAACATAGGAACAATCACAGTAGGACCAGTGACAATAACTATTGCGCCAAACAAAGCGCTCACCTGCCAGGAAAAGTCAAATATCAGTTTTGTGGCCACACAAACAACAATCCAGGTTACCAGAGCACCAATACTTATCATGCGCTGCACAACCTGACTAACGCCCCTTATTTCCTTCAGGTTCAACGTAAGACTGCCTTCAAAAAGAATGACAGCAACTGAAAGTGAGACTATCGGCATAAGTAACTCACCAAACACCTCATCCGGATCGAGCAAACCAAAACCAGGCCCTATTAATAACCCTGCAATCAAAAGGAAGAGAATAGCAGGCAGCTGCACACGCCAGGCAAGCCATTGGCAAGCTATCCCAAGCAAAACAATTAATGACAAAAATAAAGCTATATCATGCATATCGAGTAATTACTTGATTACTAATCTGAATTAAATCCACAAAAAACCATGATTCTATTTAAAATCAAAACAAGAGAAAATAACCAGCTCTATACTTGATAATTTAACAATCTTTTAAATCTATTTATCTATCGTTTCCTTACCGATTTTTTATCAAATAGCGTTAAATCCTGTTTTATTTTAAAACATCAAAAAAATTGTTAAACTAACATCAGGCTAAACCTTTACTAAAGTCATGCAATAAGCACTTTAAATACTTAAGGTCTCTTCCCTTTCTTAATTTTGTCTGGATAATCAGCGTCCAGCAAAATTTATAGAATAAAGTGCGATGATATAGTAATTGTAAAAGCTTTAACAGGCTGGACGACAAACCCTTTCCAGTATTACACCAGATATCGCAAAACAAGAATCTGTTAACACTTGACAGAGCTATTCTCTGTACAAGATTTATATCCAATCAGCTTGACGATAAACCTTTAAAAACTATTTATGCCTAAACTTCTTATTAAATCACTACTCGTTTTTATTTCAGTATTTTTCATATTCGTTTTGTGCGTTGTTTTTTCCCTTTCGCTTACAGTGCCCTTTGCAATACAAAAAATTGCATCAAACAATTTTCAAATTGACATATCAATTGAAAAAAGTGAAATCTCTCTACCAAGAGGCATAATAAACTTTGATAATATTCAAGTAACAGATACATTGAGCCAGAAGCGAGGCTACATTAAAAAAATCAATATTGACTTCTCTCCAGAAAAACTTTTTTCTCAAACTCTCAGTATCAATAATCTGGTGATTAATGGCCTAAATCTGGATATCGAAAAAACGATAGACAATATAAAAGTGTTAGGAATAAACCCCGAGCGCTTCAAAACCCCAGAAAAAGAATCTAAAACACAGGAAAAAGAAATACCTGAAGATTCCACACCCCCAAAATGGAATATTGCAGCCAAATCAATCGAGCTAAGCAATTGGAAAATTAAATATAAAGAAACTCTGGAAGACTCTAACAGCGAAACATTGACTCTATTACTTGAGAAATTCCTACTCAACAATATTGACACAAGCTCACAAAAATCAAAAACCGAGATAGACATTGCACTGGAAAGTGATGGAATAAAACTAAAAACTAATGGTTGGGGCAGATTTTTTGATGAGAACCCGAGTGGCAATCAAACAATTTTCCTGAACGATATCAATCTGCAAAAAATAGATCAAATGCAAAAACAATTAGTTATATCTTTACCTGAACCTTTTAACCTGGAACAAATACTGGCTGATATTGATTATACGAGTGATATCGCCTGGAACCTTGAAACTGGTAAAGAAGCCATTACAGTCAACAAAGCAATAACCATCATAAAAAATTTAAACTATATTATTTCTGACACGTCTGAAGAAAAAAACCAAATAGTGGGTGACATCACCATACTTACCGAAAAAGTTTCATTAAACCCAGAAAATAACGCTATAGCTATTTCTCAAATTAAAACCGAAGATAGTCACTTTGAATTTAGCATGCTCAACCCAAATAACGAAAATGTTATTTCAAACTATGAGTTTAAAGATTTTTCTTTGGCGATTGACCAGCTGGTTTTTCCTGAAAACAAATCAAATGAAAATGCTGTATCCTCAATTACTCTCGATACGCTGGTTGGTGATTTTGGAAAAATCAATATTAAATCGCAATTAATACCATCTGACCCTCAAAAAAACACGACGTTTTCAATGAGTGGCGAACAAATTAACCTTACAGAGCTTAGCCCTATAACGGCAAAAGCGCTTAATAGAAAAATCCAGAAAGGAGCCCTTGACTTTAATAGTGAAGGCTCTGTTTCAAATGGAATCATTGATACAAAACTATCATTACAAGCCCACCAGCTAGCTTTTAAACTATCAGATAACACGAAGAAAAACGAAGAGCCAACTGAATTTGAAAAAGAACTGGGTATGCCGTTAAATTTAGCAATGAACCTGTTAAGAAATAAAAACGATACCATTGACTTAAGCATTCCAATTAACGGCCCGGTAGACGACCCAAACATCAATATAGGAGGAGTAATCAACAAGGCTATTCTTAACACACTCAAAACCGCTGTTATAACTCAAGTTGGCCCGCTTATGGCAATTTCAGCTCTAGATAAAGTCAAGTCACTTGGTGATGTGGCCAGATTAAAACCTGTTTTCTTTAATCCTAACGAATCAGCCCTGGAATCAGAACAACAGAAAAATCTGCAAAAACTCTCAGACTTCCTCGAAAAGAAAGACAAGCTGTATATTAATATTTGCCCTTACGCGACATCACTAGAAGGTAAAGAAAACAAACTAACGAATGAGCAGTTGCTGCAATTAGCGAAAACCAGAGCAAATACAGCTAAAGCTTTTTTTATTGAAAAGAACATCGAAGGCAAGCGTTTGATTCTTTGCGCACCACAAATTGATGACACTGAAGCGGCGTTACCTCGCGTAGAATTCTCTCTATAAAATGCCGTAGCTTCTACAACAGGGGAAAACCATAAAAAATTGTTAGATCATTATTCTCTTCGATTTTCTGTATTCACTAGGGGTCTTACCTGTCCAGCTTATAAATGCCCTTCTAAAATTTGAAGCATCACTAAACCCCATAAAGCTGGCAATTTCTTCTATTGAATTTTTTTCTGCAAGTACATGCTCTATTGCTATTTCTCTTTTCAGATCTGCCAATACTTTTTTGAAACTTGTACCCTCTTCCGAAAGTTTTCTGTATAAGGTACTAACACTTAAACCAAGTATGTTCGCCACTTGCTTTTGCGACAAAAAATGACCCACGTTATCCGATTGCAATAACTTGACCTGGTCAGCTATACGCTTACTTTGTGTATTTTTCAAAATTTCTGCACACTGTTTTTCAAACATGTGCGCCAGCAATGGATCAGCAGATGCAATAGCCTGCTGCGATTTATGCTCTGCTAGTTTAAAACCATCAAACCCCTGATCAAAGTAACAAGGCACTTTAAAATATTTTTTATATAAATCAATATGAGGTGGTTCAGAGAAATTAAAATGGGCTGACAAGCCCTCTACATCACCCGCTAATAAAAACTCTGCCGACTTATAGACCGTCGTCATCATTAACTCAGATGCGAACCACGGAATCTCAGGCTCTTCTGTGATATAAGTAGCGGGCAATATTTCTAATGTGTAATTACCTTCTTGTTTGGTCAACCTGAATTCAGCCGCAGGCACCTGCACTTTGTAATATTTAATCAGTAACCGCGCAGCCTCTGCCAAATCGCTGCTTGCCATAAGCGCATAACCCAAAGACCCATGGGTATTAATATTTAATCGCTCTCCAACAATCAAGCCAAACTCGGTTCTATTGGCATAACGATAGGCCAACTTCAATGCGCCAAGCATTACATCAAAGTCCAATAAACGATCATCTACAATATCTGCCTTGGTAATACCGCTTTCTTGCAGGAATTTATCGCTATCAACACCAAGGTCAGACAGAACCCTTGTCATAGCTAGAACGTAACTACCTCTCATAAACGCTAACCTTTTTGATAATTTGATCATAATTTGACAATCTTGATGATAAATGACTTGCAAATCGAAATATTTAAACCTGTTTATTACGTCATCTACAATCTAGACTTTAACAATTATTTAGGGATTTAGCATGTTTTTAAAACGTATATACCGGTAAACGGCCTGATATAACGTACTTTAAACAATTTTTAAGGAAACTGAGTGAACTATTATGACTCTTAAGAAAACAAACAATCAACAGCAAAATTTTACGCCTGACAATGTAAAAATCGAAGCCCGACATCCTCATTTTGATGTTGAACAAGATCTCGCTGAACTATGGGCAAATGGCGATGTATTCAGAACCGTATTTTTAAATGCACTTTCCATACTATTTCCAGAAGGTGAACGCTTTTTTATACAGTCTGTAAGAAAATTCCAGGACCAGATTACTGATCCTGTATTGAAAGAAAAAGTGAAATTATTTGTTGAGCAGGAAGGACAGCATACTAGAGAGCATAAAAAGTATAATAATGCACTGGCGCAACGCGGGTACGACATCGAAAAACTGGAAACACCCGTAAAAAGAAATATCAAACTGATTAAGGCTGTCGCTGATGACAAACGTCAATTGGCCATAACATGTGCTGTAGAACATATTACAGCTTCATTAGCCAATGCAATGCTCCAGAATCCACAATGGTTCGATGATGCCAGCCCAAAAATGAGAGCGTTGTGGCAATGGCATGCTATAGAAGAAATCGAACATAAATCAGTAGCTTACGACGTTTTTCAGGCAACTGTTAACAACCAACGCATACGTCGAGTCGCATACACAATTGCCTGTATGAGATTAACTATGACCACCTTCATGACCATGTGCAGAATGTTCAAAACTGAAGGTAAATTGTTTGATCTTAAAATGTGGTGGGGCGGATTAAAATTCTGGTGGGGTAAAGATGGCTTGGTGCGCTATGCTCTGCCCAGCTTATTGGACTACTACAGGAAAGACTTTCACCCTTGGGATGAAGATAACAGCCAGCTAATCAATGAATGGAAAGATTATCTGCCAGAGGCAGGCTGATTAATCAGCCCATCTATCAAATACTATAAATAGAGTATGCGCCTTATGACAAAAAGTAACCCCATTGACATCATAACCCGTCACCCACATTTTGATGCTACAGATGAGCTGGCTACTATTTGGCTTCAACATGAGGATGAAAAACTTGCCCTGTTCATAACGACGCTAATGAACTCTTTATCAATTCTTTTCCCCGATGGAGAGCGATTCTTTATTCGGTCAGTAAGAGCCTATAAAGATCAAATTACAGACCCAAAATTACAGCAAGAAGTAAAATCGTTTGTTGAGCAGGAAGGTCAGCATACTCGAGAACACCACAATTATAATAAAGCACTTAAGCAACGCGGTTACGATGTTGAGAAGCTTGAATTAAGAGTAAAAAAAATGACTAACCGAGTAAGCAAGGTTTTTTCCAAAGCACAATGCCTGGCAGCAACATGTGCTGTGGAACACTTTACTGCTGTGTTAGGCGATTATTTGCTAAATAGCCCAGAACTAACTAATGCTGCAACACCAAAAATGAGAGCCATGTGGCGATGGCACGCAATAGAAGAAATTGAACATAAAGCTGTTGCCTTTGATGTTTATAATGCCGCTGTATTCAAAGACAAACCTATGCTCTCTGGATACAAAAAAAGAGTTAGAAAGCTTGCTTTTTTTATTACTTCCATAATGCTTCCCTGGTATACCTTCCGAAATATGCTACACATGTTTAGGAAAGAAAAAGCACTCTTTGATTTTAAAATGTGGTACCGCGGTTGGAAATTTTTATCGAATGACCTACTTCCCTACATTAGACCAAGACTTAAAACTTATTACGCTAAAAACTTTCACCCATGGGACGAAGACAATAGTTCTCTGGTCGAAAACTGGAAGAGTCAATATGAAGATGCCGAAGGCAATATGTTAGCAAACTACTAAGGCTTGCCCATCATTAGCTATCGAGAGCGATCAACATATTCATCACTATATCAAGAGTTGCTTTTAAATGAACATACAAACTATAGACGACCACAAACAAAATCATAAGGGTATCGAAATAAAACCTCGCCACCCTCATTTTGACGCAACGGAGCAACTGGCTACCATATGGATAGATGATGAAGATGAAAAGCTGGCGTTATTCAAAACCACCTTAATGAATTCACTTTCTATATTATTCCCTGAAGGTGAAAGAATGTTTATTCGTTCAGTAAAGGCATTTCAAGATAAAGTGACTGATCCAAAACTGCTCGAAGAAGTTAAATTATTTATTGAGCAAGAAGGCCAACATACTCGCGAGCATCACAAATACAATCAAGCCCTGAAACAAAGGGGCTATGATATCGACAAATTGGAAAAAAAACTCAAAAAAAATATACAACGCATGGCCAGAATAACCACGCCAGAACATCGCCTGGCTGTAACATGCGCTTTAGAACATTTTACAGCAGTATTAGGCGATACCTTGCTTGATAATCCTCAGCTGCACAAAAATGCTCATCCCAAAATGCAAGCGATTTGGAAATGGCACGCTGTTGAAGAAATCGAGCATAAAGCTGTAGCGTTTGATGTTTATAAAACCACTATAAATGATGAAAAGCTTAGACTAGCTACTTTCCGCATGATTTGCGTGAGACTACCTTTAGATGTATTCTTTCACATGTGCCACATGTTTAGAAAGGAAGGGAAATTATTAGATTATAAAATGTGGTACCGAGGCTATAAATTTTTATTCAACAAAAAAGACGGTCTTTTCACTATGATCAGACCAAAACTACGTGAGTATTACAGGGAAGATTTCCATCCCTGGGATGAAAACAACAGTGAGTTGGTTGAAAACTGGAAAAAAACTTACCAGGATTCTAATGGTAACTTGCACCCCAGTTTTCTCTAACATTCTATTATAGCTTTAAAAAATTTGGAGCCTCTTACCATGAACACAAATAGCCAAACAACAAATAGCCAAACAGATACTAAAGATACACCTATCCCAATTCTGCCTCGCCACCCTCATTTTGATACAACAGAAGACCTGGCTACAATTTGGAACAAAGACAAAAATGAAAAGCTGGCCTTGTTTAAAACAGCCATCATGGATTCGCTGTCTATTTTATTCCCGGAAGGCGAACGTTTTTTTATTCGCTCCGTTAAAAATTTCGAGGATCAGGTTTCCGACCCAAAACTACTCGAAGAAGTTAAATTATTCATTGAGCAGGAAGGCCAGCACACTCGCGAGCATTACAAATATAATCAGGCACTCAAACAACGAGGTTATGATGTTGATAAAATGGAGCAAAGACTAAAGAATCACATCAAACTTATGCGTAAATTCATGGGTTCAGAGAGACACCTTGGTGCAACATGCGCCACTGAGCACTTTACGGCAGTGTTAGGTGATTACTTATTGAATAGCCCGCAATTAATTGAAGGGGCTTCACCAAAAATGCAGGCCCTGTGGAAATGGCACGCTGTTGAAGAAATAGAGCACAAAGCTGTCGCCTTTGATGTATATAAAACCGCTGTAAACAGTGAATACAAAAGAAAAGCGACTTTTTTCTCGGCCATATCCATCGTTGTATTAAATACATTCCTGAATATGTGCCATATGTTCAGAAAAGAAGGCAAACTGTTTGATTTAAAACTATGGCTTTCAGGCGCAGGCTTTCTATTCAACAGAAAAGATGGAATATTAAGAATTATTACCCCCAAGCTTTTGGAATACCTTAAAAGAGATTTCCACCCCTGGGATGAAAACAATAGCCACTTGGTAGATAACTGGAGAAAGGCTAACGAAGACTCTGAGGGAATATACACACCAAGCTTCTCATAACCCGACAAGCAGTTCTGGATAAAATAGATATATGACAATTGATACTAAAGAAAGTAATACAGCAAATCGTTCTCATATTGAGATTGTGCCACGTCATCCTCATTTTGATGCAACAGAAGATTTAGCGACCATATGGAACAAAGACCCGGATGAAAAGCTGGCTTTGTTTAAAACAACCATTATGAATTCATTGTCTGTTTTATTTCCTGAGGGAGAGCGTTTTTTCATTCGTTCTGTCAAGAAGTTTGAAGATCAGGTAACAGATCCAGAACTGCGCAAACAGGTTAAATTATTTATTGAACAAGAAGGCCAACACACTCGCGAGCATCACAAATACAACCAGGCACTTAAACAAAGAGGCTATGATGTTGATAAACTTGAGCGCAGGCTCAAAACACGCATAAAGTTTATGTCCAGGATTCTGGATGCCGAAAGGCAACTTGCAGGAACATGTGCTGTAGAGCACTTTACAGCAGTGTTAGGTGATGCTTTGCTTAATAACCCACAATTAATTAAAGGCGCTTCTCCTAAAATGCAAGCCATATGGAAGTGGCATGCTGTGGAGGAAATCGAACACAAGGCTGTCGCCTTTGATGTATTTAAATCAACTGCAAACAATGAAAGAAAAAGAAAGATAGCCTTTTTTATTACATTTTTTTTCTTATCGTTAGATACCTTCCTGAATATGTGTCATATGCTCAGAAAAGAAGGAAGACTCTTTGATTTTAAATTGTGGCGCACAGGCTCTAGATTTTTATTTAACAAAAAAGATGGTGTGATTACTTTAATCAGACCGAAAATCCGCGAATACCTTAATAAAGACTTCCACCCATGGAACGAAGACAATAGTGAATTAGTTCAAAGCTGGAAAGAAGCTTACGAGGATGCTGACGGCAACTATACGCCTAGCTTTTCACATTAATTGACTTTACACACTGTAACTCCTGAATTGTCACATCCATCCTTTAGAGGTAGTAGCCATGTATGCTACCCATAACTCAGGCAATCAAAGAAAAGATATACCAATAAAGCCTCGCCACCCAGACTTTAACGTTTCGGATGAATTAGCTGGCATTTGGGTTCAGCATGAAGATGAAAAACTTGCAATATTCCTGACAGTATTGATGAATTCTTTATCAATACTGTTTCCCGAAGGAGAACGTTTTTTTATTCGCTCTGTACGAGATTACAAAGATCAGATCAGTGATCCTGCTTTAAAGCAGGATGTAAGATCTTTCATAGAGCAGGAAGGACAACATACAAGAGAACACCATAAATATAATCAAGCACTTAAACAGCGTGGTTATGACGTAGACAAGCTCGAAAAGATCGTAAAAAAAAGAATTGAATTAGGCACAAAAATGAGCTCAAAGGAGCAACAGCTGGCAGCCACCTCTGCTCTGGAGCATTTTACTGCCGTACTTGCAGAATACCTATTAACTTCACCTCACATCTCAAGCCTGGCCAGACCTAACATGAAGGCTATGTGGCAATGGCATGCAGTTGAAGAAATAGAACATAAAGCCGTAGCTTTTGATGTTTACAAACAATGTGTCAATAAAGAGTTTCCTAGAAAACGTATATTCTTTTCAATGACAATAGCTCTGCCATTCGATACGATAAGAAACATGATCCATATGTTTAGAAAAGAGAAAGTGCTATTTGACTTAAAAATGTGGTACAGAGGTTGGAAGTATTTAGCAACTAACCTTTTTCCAATTATTGTTCCCAAACTTAAAGCCTATTATGCGAAAGACTTTCATCCATGGAATGAAGATAGTAGCTCACTGATTAACGATTGGAAGAATCAGTATGAAGACGCCGAAGGCAATATGCTCTCAAACTTCTAATTTCATATATCACCTACTCTATCGAATCAGCATAAGCATCTGAAGTCATCAGATTTTCAAGATCCGCCTCATCGCTTGGACGTAATTTAAAAAACCATCCGTTTTCATAAGGTTCGTTATTAACTGTTTCTGGCTCGTCTTCCAATAGACTATTAACAGCTACAACTTCCCCAGAAACAGGCGAATATATATCAGACGCCGCCTTAACCGATTCTACAACGCCCGCTTCATCTCCAGCAGACAAAACCAGGCCAATCTCTGGCAATTCAACATAAACAACATCACCCAGCTGGTTTTGGGCATGGTCAGTAATACCCACAGTAATTGTGCCATCATCTTCCACACGTGCCCACTCATGGGAGGAAGCATAACGAAGTTCAGAAGGTAGTTCACTCATAAGATTTAAATCCGCCTTAATCAATAAATCATTAATAGATTTCCATTTTACATTGCTAAACAGCGAATGCTCAATATTAATCATCAACTATTCATGGCATGAAAATACACACTATGCCTGGATAAAATTTACAGGTTAATGGTTATGATCAGGAAACAACTGTTCACTGTGCGTGATCAACTCATCCAGTGTTAAATCGTAACTGGGTAAGAATCGCTGTAAAAAATAATCAACCTCGGGAATTTGCATTCTCATTAAACGCTCTTCTACATCAATCACAGCTTTGGCAAATTCAGTGTTTCCTGCATTGACCTCAGCCTTACACTTAATCAAGGAGGCAATAAGATCTGCGGCTTTGATCAATCGGCTTATATACGGATCTAGCCCGTCGTGTAATAAAAAATTTTTATAGCTGTCTCTTAGCTCTTCAGGCAATGTAGACAACATTTCAAGTTCAGCTGCTTTCTCTACTTCCTTATAAGCATCACGAATTTTTTTATTATGATATTTAATAGGAGAAGGCAGATCACCGGTTAACGCCTCTGAAGCATCGTGGTACAACGCTGCGGTTGCTACCGCTTCAGGTGAAACATCATTTGCATAAACCTGTTTTGCAATAATAGCCAACCCATGAGCAATGACAGCAACCTCGAATGAATGCTCCATCACATTTTCTTTTATCGCATTACGTTTCATACCCCAACGATATATCCAGCGCATCTTGCTCAAATAGGCAAAAAAATGATGCTTCATACTCACTTACTCGCTCTCATGAAATCAGTACAAACCCATAGCATATTTTATGATTTGATTTTTAACGAATTGCTGTCTGTCCAAGATATTCATCCCCCAGTTTCGTAACAAATGTAAAGGGGCAGGTACGGGCTGATACAACCTCTTTAACCCTTCAACCGTAGCCATCATTGCAAGATTATAAGTTTTTCTTTCTCGCTGGTAACGATTTAACGCTGTTAGATCACTGATTGGCAATGAACGCTCTACACCTGCCTCCAGACACTCACACAATTTTTGAACATCAGCCAGCCCCAAATTAAGGCCCTGCCCTGCCAACGGATGAATAACATGTGCCGCATCTGCAATCATTACGAATCCTTCCGTCACATAATCAATAGCGTGCTGCTGTCGCAATGGAAAAAAAGCACGCTCTGAAATACCAAGCACCCTTCCTAGTTTATGCTGCAAACCATGCCCTAAATAATCTGCAAATTCTTCTTTAGGCAGCGCCATCATCCTCTTTGCAAAATCCGGCTCTACAGACCAGACAATTGAACAGTATTTCTGACTATCATCTGAAGATAATGTTAATGGCAAATAAGCCAAAGGACCGTGTTCGGTAAAACACTGGTAAGCTGTTGCATTATGCGGCAATTCTGTCTCTATATTACAAACAATAGCATGATGGTTATAATCCCAACTCCTTACAGGGAAGTTAAGCATCTTTCTTAACGGAGACCCTGCACCATCTGCAGCAACAAGCAGATCACATGAAATACTTTGTCCGTTAGATAAAGACAGACAATAGCCACTAAAAAACGTTTCTTTTGCGCTGGCTCTGTTAATGTCGTTTTCAGCGCTACCATTAGACGAAGGCTCAATATACTGCTGGCTTATTGCCTCCACTTTTATACCAGAAAACAAACGTACTCTATTCTCTGAATGAAGCTTATTAATCAACTCATTGAGCATCACATGATTTTCAATAATATAACCCAACTGCTCCGCATGCACCTGAGAAGCGTCAAAACTTATTTCGCCCGAGCCTAACTCATCCCATACCAGCATCTTTTTAAACGCACTAATACGATGTCTCTTTATTTTCTCCCAAATACCAATTTTCTCAAAAAAATCGCCATTTGCTTTTGTGATTGCACTAATACGTTTACCGAAACTCTCTGCATTCTGGTTATCACTCTCAGACTGCTTTTCAGTGTTACTCAGTTCAATATTTTTGGCTTCTATAAGCGCAATTCGTAAATTAGCCAATTCCGGATAGACACCTGACGTCAATGCACATGCCATTGCAGCCCCGGCAACCCCAGCACCTACAATAACAATATCAAAAGCCTGCTTATCTATCATCCTCGCACCCCCATTTTCTGACTGCGAAATAGCTATTCGAATTAAACAAAATAATTATTCATACCCGTCATTTGATGAATAAACTGCCTCTTCAAAAATGGCGACACATCCAGCCCAAGTAAGCCTATTGAACGAGCCAATTGAACAGGCAAAGCATTATTGCCAAATAACCGTATCAAACCATCACTAAACCCAACTGTTATGTTTTTATCTCTACTTATCAGACTTTCATAATATTCAAGAACGTTTAACGACGAAAAGCTTTCATCATTTTTTACCGCTTCTGCTAACACGCTCACCAGGTGACATACACCCCTAAGCGCCAAATTAAAACCCTGACCCGCAACTGGATGTAATGTATGCGCCGCATTACCCATAACAACAAGATTACGCCTGATAACTTCTTTAGAAACACGCCTTTTTAAATCATACTGCATAACTGTACCCACCTTCTGAACTTGCCCCATGCGATATCCAAAAAGCGTTTGCAACAAAGCAATGCCTTTTTTACTCATAGTGTTCGTGTCAGTTATGTAGTCCTCTGTCAGCGTTTCGGGTAAAGTCCATACCATTCCCATTCTGCGGCTCTCAAGATCACCACTTTCTCCAACCAGTGGCAAAAAAGCAATAGCTCCATTCCCAGTAAAACGTTCAAAAGCTATGCCATTGTGAGGTAATTGTAATTCAACGTTAGCCACTATTCCTTTTTGATCATAATTTTTTTCAGCAACATTAATCCCAATTCTTTTTAATAGAGCCGAATCTGATCCATCGGCAATAATCAGCAAATCACTAGAGATTTCAAAAGTTGATTGATCAGTATCTTTAGGCACCAGTTGTAACTCATAGCCTTTCCGTTTTGCCTTAATATCAGAAACCGTTGTCGAATGGAAACATTCAATCTGTTTAAATTCTTCTAGCTCGCACAATAACACTTTTCCCATCCATGCGTTTTCTACTACCGCACCCAGATATTCACTGTCATAATCAGAGTTTTCCAACAGTGCATTACCGACATGCCCCCTATCCGAAACATGAATCGTTTTTATTGGCTCAGCAAATTGTTGAAGCTTTTGCCAAAGCCCCAGTTTCTTATAAAAATCAATACTAGAAAGCGAAAGTGCTGTTGAGCGAGAATCAAAACTTGGATGATATTCTAACGCTGAAGTTTTTTTTGCACCCAGCTGCGCAGATGCATCAACAATTGCAATGGATAAGTGTGTTAAGTCCTGATTCGATGCCAATGCCAAAATCAAACTGATACCAACCATGCCACCACCAGCAATCACGATATCATAATGTTTATTCGGCACAATCATCTGGTTTTTTTCTTGCTGCTCTTTTTCATTAACTTTTCAATATCTGTTGCTTTCTTTATTACATCCTTACTCAACACATCATTACCTGAACGTGTTACAACAATATCATCTTCTATACGAATGCCTATGCCTCGCCATTTAGCTGCAACGTTTTTATTATTGTGGGCTACATAAATTCCAGGCTCTACTGTCATTACCATACCAGGCTCAAGCATTCGCCACTCATCATGTACCTTATAGTCACCCACATCATGCACATCCAGCCCCAGCCAATGACCGACACGATGCATGTAAAAGTCCTTATAGGCTTCTGTTTCGATCAGTTCATTAACCTCACCATCCAGCAAACCCAAATCAATCAAGCCCTGGGTAATCACATTAACGGCCATTTCATTAGAAACATCCCAATGAATACCTGGCTTCATTTCAGCACAAGCGACAAGCTGGGCTTCTAACACGACATCATAAAGCGCCCTTTGCTCTTTACTGAATTTTCCATTCACTGGAAAGGTTCGAGTGATATCTGATGCATAACAATTTAGCTCGCAACCAGCATCAACTAACACCAGATCACCATCTTTAAGCACGCAATCGTTAGACACATAATGCAATATACAAGCGTTTTTGCCTCCACCAACAATTGTGTTGTAGGCCGGTGCCTGCGCTCCATTTCGGGCAAATTCGTAGAGATATTCTGACTCCAGTTGATACTCCATCATACCGGGATAACAACTTTCCATTGCTCGTGTATGCGCAGCTGCTGAAATTTCTGCCGCTCTTCGCATTAAACGAATTTCTGCCGCCGATTTAAACAAGCGAAGGTCATGCAACAAATGATCTAGATCGAGAAATTCACCAGGAGGATGCGCGCCTGCACGTGCCTTGGATTTTAATACCTGGATCCAGTCCATTAACTGTTTATCAAAAGCAGGACGTTTACCCATTGCATAATAGACACGCTCTCTGCCTTCAAGCAAACCAGGGAGGATATCGTCTATATCTCCTATGGGAAATGCATCATCGGCTCCAAAACTCTTGCATACTCCCTCAGGACCTTCACGATAGCCATCCCATAACTCTCTTTCCGGGTCTTTATCCTGACAAAAATAAATACACTCACCATGCTCACGCCCAGGCAACAAAACCAGCACAGCATTCGGCTCATTAAAACCGGTCAAATAATAAAAATCACTATCCTGGCGAAATTTGTACTCGGCATCTCGGTTACGAATAATTTGACCCGCAGAAGGCAATATAGCAATACTGTTAGACTCCATCAACTCCATCAAATGCTGTCGACGTCGAGTGAATTCTTTTTTACCGATTGAGGGAATGGGAATATTTTTTACTTTTGCATTCATATTGAACTAATTAAACCGACAATAAAATTTGATTAATGCAGCGTAGGCTTTGATTTTGATCTTTCATTTTTCTCGTATACTTCAATCCAGCCATATTCAGTAAACACTGTTAGTGCTGCAAGTCTCAAGTATTCAACCACTTCAGAATAATCTTTCTCGTCTTCTTCACCTGTCTCACGCATGGTACTCGTATGCCCTTCTACAGGCTCCAGGCTTAACAAATCCTGATTCAAGTCATCATCAAAAGCCTCTTCATCAAACGCTTCATCATCGGCTTCCTGTTCATCAACATCTATCGCAGCCTGGGCAATGGCCGCAATATCCCTTAATGATTCCATCACAGTATCCGGCAACTCTTCATTACCCTGTTGCTGACGTTGCGCCTGAGCTTCGGCAAACCCACCTAAAAATCCTTTACACCAACGACTCAATTCTTCCGTTCTTTGTACAAGATCGTTTTCATCATCAGGCAAAAAAGGTTCGAAACTTAAATCATTGGCTGCAAATAACTCAAGACACTGTTCAGCCAAACCTGCCAATACTGTTTTTGAGTTCTCGAATTGGCTCTCGGATACTCGCTCCGTGACACCAACAACGGCCAAACCAAATTGTGCCCACTCATCAGCTGACAACCGCATTGCACCTGCCAAACCCCCACAAAAAGCACCATGTAACTCTGAAGGTGAAAAATGACTTTGTATTAAAAGCAGCCAGTCTGCCAGCTCATCAAAATCTTTTGGCACACTACAAAAAGCATCCGTCATTAGTTTATTTCTCTAAAATCACCGTTAATTGAATAAAATTATCTGCATTGTACATGAATACCCCATACACAATCGAAACTATATCACTACAAAATCTCAAAGAATTACAAACACATAGATTAAAAAACAGTAATTTACCCACTTTCCCCAAAGTAAAAACGTGACACAAGTTGTTGCGAAATACCGTCAAACAGTCGCATAATGTAGCCAGAAACACTGTTTTGAAACCAAAATTTAATAAAAGGGTTTACTCTGTTGAAAGATTACTTGGAAAACCTTGAAAAAAAGGTCGACGATCTGGCCGAACTCTGCCAAAAACTACATACTGAAAATACTGCTCTTCGCAACCGCGAAAACGAATGGCTCAATGAAAGGCGACAGCTAATCATGAAGAATGAAAGCGCCCGCAATAAAGTTGATGCCATCATTACCCGATTGAAAGCTATGGAGACCAGTGAATGAGTGAATCGTTGTTAAGCAAACCCGGTACTGTTAACGTTAAGATTCTGGGGAAAGACTTTCAGGTCGCATGCCCTGAAGAAGAAAAACACAGCCTAATGACAGCTGCAGAACATCTGGACTCAAACATGCGCCAGATTAGAGAAACCGGTAAAGTCATTGGCCATGAAAGAATCGCCATTATGGCCGGGCTGAATATTACCCACGAACTTTTAGCGCTTCAAAATAAAACCAACGATCCAGAAATCGCTCGCACAATAGACCGTATCAATAAAAAAGTTGATAGCGCATTAAATCATGCCAAACAACTTGAACTATAAAGTTTTATATGTAACTTCTTGTATCTAAAAGAAAAGGTTTTTTATTAAACTTTTTCCATTAGAAAATTTTCATTTACTTTACACTCTCTAACAAAATTATGGTTTATACTGATAATACGCCCTGCGGTATACGCCAGTCAGCATGTCCTTGAGCCGATACTACCCGCATGGAGGTTTCTCGTAGCGGCATTGTGCAAGCCCGGTATAGCCGGGAAGCCTTAAACGAGACAGGAACCACCACCTTGAACCTTTCGGTTCAAGGCCGCAACGACAGCGGTACTTCGGGGTGTATTTATCTTCCTGACCTGTCTTTTCACCTTTACTTATTGCTCAATAAAATCTCTGCCTTATAATTATCGTTATTTGAGTAATAGGCAAATGCAATCCAGCAATAAAAACATTCTCTTTGTACACGGTATTTTTGATACCGGACGTATTTTCCGTTACTTAAATAAGAACCTAAAAAAACGCTTGGAAAAAACCACTAAAACAAACAGCAAACAATCAGAGCTTAATATATACAACATTAACCTGAAGCCCTGTACAGGCCATAAAGGCATAGAACATCTTGCTGAACAACTGGATAGTTTTGTTAGAGAAAAAAGGCTTGCCGAGTCCAACCTGACACTTATCGGATTTAGCATGGGCGGCATTGTCAGTCGCTATTATTTACAACGCCTCGGTGGTATAGCACATGTTGATCGTTTCATTGCTATAGCAAGCCCTCATTTTGGCACCTACACTGGCTACACATTCCCGGTAAAAAGCGCCCGACAAATGCGGCCCAATAGCGCTTTTTTGAACGACCTGAATCAAGATATTCACGAGCTGGAGTCTCTTTCCCCAGTAAGTATATGGACACCTTACGACCTTATGATTATTCCGGCAAAAAACTGCATAATGCCCATTGGTGAACACATTAAAATACATTCACCTACGCATAAACAACTTATTTATAACACAAAAGTACTCGAATATATTGAATCAATCTACACCTGACTACCCCTGCTTACAGCAATTGATAAGGCAATAAGTTTGCACATATACTTTATATTTAATTAAACCAGACAAACGACGAAACTGAATGCAAGCACACTCTTCAAACCAGCAAGAAATAAGATCTCAAAAAAAAGAGCTTAGACAATTCTTTCGTAACAAAAGAAACTCGTTATCCGAATCTCAACAAACGAATGCAGCTCAGTCACTTCAAAAGCAATTAGCTAAGTCATCGTTATTATTAAAAGCTAAAACCATCGCTATCTACTTATCCAGCGATGGCGAAATAAACACTTACCCATTAATCGACTACCTTTGGCGACATAAAAAAAATGTTGTGCTTCCAATCATTGATAATCGTATAAGACGTCGTAAAAACCCAAAACCTCAAATGCAATTTTGTCGCTATAAAAATACTGATAGATTAACTTTCGACAAATGGAAAATTCCAACACCACAAACACCTGGCAAAGTAATTTCTCCATTACAATTAGACATGATTTTATGCCCGTTAGTCGCTTTTGATGCAAACGGTTACCGACTGGGGCGAGGCGGCGGTTTTTACGATGTTTACTTTTCCAGATATTTAACTACAAAACCTTCAAAAAACAGCAATAAATCCGCTATCCACAAAAAAAGAAAACCGCTTATAATCGGCCTGGCACATAACTGCCAGTATCACAGCGGTAAATTACCCATAGAAGAAAATGATATTCCTCTGGATGCTGTCATCACGCCTTCACAAATTGATTTATTTTAAATAGCCACTAACACTTATATTTAGCGACCAATAATGACTAATTTATCACCTCAAGACCTTCTTAAACAACAAGCGGCAATCAAGGCAATTGATATAATCAAAAATAATCTTGAAGACGACAGCATTATTGGCGTAGGCACTGGCTCCACCGTTAATTTTTTTATTGACGAGCTGGCAAAATACAAAATGCATTTTCGCGCTGCGGTTTCCAGCTCCGAAGCAAGCTCGCAAAAGCTGGAAAGTCATGGCATAAAGGTGGTGGATTTAAACAGTGTTAACGAAATGGAATACTACATCGACGGCGCCGATGAAGTTAACCCCAACATGCACATGATCAAAGGCGGTGGGGCTGCACTCACCCGCGAAAAAATAGTCGCCGCCGTTGCAAAAAAATTCATCTGCATTGTCGATCAAAGCAAACAGGTCAATATACTGGGTGAATTCCCGTTACCAGTAGAAGTCATACCGATGGCTCGTAGCTATGTAGCCCGCAAGATAGTCGGATTAGGCGGCAATCCGGTATACAGGGAAGGCATTATCACCGATAATGGCAACCATATTCTTGATGTTCATGGGCTATCTATAGTTAACCCAATAGAACTCGAAAACAACCTCAATAATATTGTTGGTGTCGTTACTAACGGATTATTTGCGGCGCGGCCAGCCGATACCGTTATTGTTGGAAAACCAGAAGACGCTTTAGTTATTTCTTAAAAGTGCCTCAAAATCAGATTTCTCGGTCGTACTGCTTGTGCACCCAGTCAGGATGTTTAAAGAACACGCGTAAATCCTTATAACGCCAGGCATCTTTAAACATATCAATCAATTCATACACCTGAATATCAATAGGGTTACGATTGTTTTTTGGCATTCGGGTAACACCGTAAGTAATCTCACCGACTTCTCGCTCATCACGAAACGTCCCCAATAATTTATCCCATATAATAAACACTCCTGCAAAGTTGCGGTCAACCTGGTCCGGATTACTGCCATGATGCACTCGATGATGGGATGGGGTGTTAAAGATCTTCTCGAACCAGCCTAATCGACCAATCGTTTCAGTATGTACAAAGAACTGGTAGAACAAATTAATTTCAATGACTAATAAAATCATATCCGGATCAAAGCCAATTAACGCCAGAGGCACCCACTGAAACACCCATGTTCCCTGTATCGCATTTAAAAAATTCTGACGCAAAGCAGTCGAAAAGTTGAAGTGATCAGAACTGTGATGAGTCACATGCACAGCCCAGAACCAGCGAATTTTATGCATCGCAATATGCATCGCATAAAAACCGATATCTGCCAAAACAAAAATCACCAAAAACTCAATCAGTTTTGACTCTAGCTGCCACTGTAATCCTATTTGATTAAGGTACTTAGCGAATGCGGTAATGAACAGTGCAATAGCTATACCGTCTACCAGCTTATAAGAAAAACCCGTTGTCAGATTAGCCAGCGTCTCTTTTAAATGGTATCCGGTATGGCCCTCTTTTCGATAGCGATAAATTGCCTCGGTTGCCATCACTGCCAAAAAAAATAGGCCAGCACCAAGAACAAAGGCCATTGCGCGAATCACATCTTCCATCGTTATCTCTCTAATTTATTAGCTTTGAGAGATAATTTTAGCCAGTGAGCTTAAAAATCGATTGACACACGCCAGATAGTTTTTGACAATCTCTGCCAAATTGTATAAAAATAACCATTTCCTGTACCTCCTTACGAGCAATTCAATGACAAGACAAATGGTGAGTATGTGTTAGCAAATTTTAGTGTTGCCGCAGAACTTGGCGATTTAATTAAATCGTACTTAACTAAAAACCAGATTGAATTACCTCGGCTAGAGCTGTTATTAGCAAGAAAATACCCTGACGGCAGAATGCCTATTACCGACTGGTGGCAAGCCCTGGATATATTACAAACTCACACCCAATCCCCCCACATTGGCATAGAACTGGGCAAACTGACTGAACCCGCTCACGGTGGAGCGCTGGGTTATATGGTACAGACTTGTGAAAATATAGCTGAAGCATTAGAAGCCTTTCAAAAATATCAACGAATTATCTATGAAGGTGCTACAGCCATTATCAATATTCAGGGCACTCAGGTAAGAGTAGAATGGCCACTGGATTACGGATACTCTACCCAACAGTCGGACGATACCCTTACCGCAGGGTTACTATCCTTCTTACGCCTCTCAACTGGCGAATTACATCTTGGTCCCACAAAGATTGGCTTTATCCATGACCTCCCAAAAAATATAAAACCTTATGTGGATTTTTTTGGCTGTGATGTCACATTTAACAGCCCCTGCACCCATATGGAATTCCCATTAGCCTATGCCACAAAACCCATGCTAAAAGCAGACCCGGTACTGTTTGGCATACTAAAAGAAAAAGTAGAACATCAACTCGCCGAAATGCCGGAATCCGAAGTTTTTTTACGCTGGTTTTATCAGCATTTATTAATGGCAATGCAAGAAGGAGAACCAACGGTAGAAACAGTAGCAAAACGTATGATGGTCTCCCCAAGAACTTTATTCAGACGACTGGAAGAACGCAACCTGCAATTTAAGGATGTATTACAGGAAACCCGGGAGCAACTCGCCAGACAATATCTTACCGAAGGAAAGTTTACTCACAGCGAAATAGCCAGCCTGTTAGGCTATTCCGAACAAAGTGCATTTAGCAGAGCATTTAAGCGTTGGACAGGGACAAGCCCGTTGAAATATCAGGAGTTATGATAACTTTTACTCTTGTAACAATTTTAAAAGCCAATAGCATTCTCTAAATAGCATAATATACTAACAATAATTACACTTTAACTTTTCGTTAGATTTACTTTCTTTCAATATTTGTAATTGTCCATTATTAATTTTTTTAAATAACAAATAACTGCCCAGTTTTTCACCTTTACTTTGAGCTCCGTCAATTTTCCGTTTAATTACGTATTTTTTCTTATTCAAAATTCCATATATAGTGTTGAAAATCTTCTGAAAACACCATATATTGTATCTTCTGTTACGCAGATCACTATAATCACAATTCAATAGAAACCTTTAAGCCATGTGGTTTCTAGTACAGACAGCACCCGTTTTACAGTATTCCACAGGAGAAGCAGCAACGATGAGCTCTACATCTTTCGCCATGATACCTTCCACAGAAAAATCTGATAAGCAGAACGAGCACATTGAATTTCAGCCAGCCTCTATCGATATCTGGGATAAAAAATATCGCCTAAAAAAGAAAGATGGTTCACCTGTTGATAAAGACATTGAAGCAACCTATTTACGTGTAGCAACAGCTTTAGCCGAAGTAGAAACTTCACCCGAAAAGCAGCAGCAATGGAAAGAATCTTTTTTATGGGCATTACGTCATGGTGCAATACCAGCAGGCCGCATTATATCTAACGCTGGCGCACAAGCTTACAAACCTGCAACTTCTACGATTAACTGCACGGTGTCTGGCAAAATATTTGATTCGATGGATGATATTCTGGGCAAAATTCATGAAGCGGGATTAACACTTAAAGCCGGTTGCGGTATTGGCTACGAATTTTCTACGCTTCGCCCTAAAGGCGCTTACGTTTCTGGTGCCGGTGCACTTACCTCTGGCCCATTATCGTTTATGGATATTTACGACAAGATGTGTTTTACCGTTTCTTCTGCAGGCGGTCGCCGGGGTGCGCAAATGGCAACCTTTGATGTAGGTCACCCCGATGTACTGGATTTTATCCGCGCCAAACGTGAAGATGGCCGTCTGCGCCAATTCAATTTATCTTTATTAATTACCGATGAATTTATGCAAGCGGTAAAAAACGATGGGCAATGGAGACTGGCATTTCCAATTACATCTAAAGAATTGGAACAGGAAGCAATAACACTTTCTGATGCGAATAAAATAATCTGGCGCGAGTGGCCCACTACCAAGGGTTACATTACTGACGACACAGGCCGCGTTGCCTGCAAAATCTATAAAACCTTACCCGCACGTAGATTATGGGACAGCATTATGTCCTCCACCTATGACTATGCTGAACCAGGTTTTATTCTGATTGATAAATACAATGAAATGAATAACAACTGGTATTGCGAAAACATTCGTGCAACCAACCCTTGTGGTGAACAGGGCTTACCACCATATGGAGCTTGCCTATTAGGTTCTATTAATCTTACATGCTTTGTTAAAGAGCCATTCACCGATCGGGCAGAATTCGACTGGGAGATGTTTCGTTCTGTGGTAAGTATTTTCACTCGTATGCTGGATAACGTTGTTGAAATTAATGGTTTACCATTAGACAAACAGCGTAAAGAGATCGAACGTAAACGCCGTCATGGTATGGGCTATCTTGGTCTTGGTTCTACACTGACCATGTTACGCATCAAATACGGTAGTGATGCATCCCTTGAATTTACCGAAAGTGTCAGTAAAGAAATGGCGTTAGTCGGCTGGCAGCAGGCTTTAGAACTGGCAAAAGAAAAAGGGCCAGCTCCAATTATGGATGAAGAGTTTGAAGTTACCGGAGAAATGCTAAGACATCGCCCCGAAATGATTAATGATGGTTACAAGCCTGGCGACACTGTAAAAGGTAAAACTCTGCATGCCAGGTACAGCCGCTACATGCAGCAAATTGCAGAACAAGATCCCGAACTGGTTGATGAAATTGCCGAGACAGGTGCTCGATTTACCCACCATAGTTCTATCGCACCAACTGGCACCATTTCACTTTCGTTAGCCAATAACGTTAGTAATGGTATTGAACCCAGCTTTGCCCATCACTATGCACGCAACGTAATTCGCGAAGGCAAAAAGACAAAAGAAAAAGTGGACGTGTTTTCCTATGAGCTACTTTCGTATAGAACGCTGGTTAATGAAA
Source organism: Cellvibrionales bacterium (assembly GCA_041941365.1). Classification (GTDB taxonomy): domain Bacteria; phylum Pseudomonadota; class Gammaproteobacteria; order Pseudomonadales; family UBA7434; genus UBA7434. The sequence continues at coordinate 207,429 of JBGTQK010000003.1, forward strand.
GCGCCTTGCCTTTTTCAGAAAACCCTGAAGAACAACTACCGGATTATTTTATTAGCGCAGATTCAGTGACACCTAAACAACATGTTGACATACAAGCTGCCGCACAAAAGTGGATTGATTCTTCAATTTCAAAAACAGCCAATGTCCCTACTGAATTCCCGTTTGATGATTTCAAGAATATCTATGAATACGCCTACGACCAGGGATTAAAAGGTTGTACCACTTTCCGCTTTAACCCAGAGGTATTCCAGGGCGTATTGGTTAAAGAGCAGGACCTTGAAAATACGACTTATCGCTTTTCTTTAGAAAATGGCGAAGTATTAGAAGTGAAAGGCAATGAAGAAATTGAATACGATGGGGAAGTACATTCTGCAGCAAACCTTTTTGATGCATTAAAAGAAGGCTACTACGGTAAATTTTAAGAGGAAACAGCTTATGGCAATCAAGATAGACAGTAAAATCGTAGGCTACAGTGTTTTAAAAGAAGACGAAGCCGAAGCAAAACAGGGTTCAGTTGAAGAAAAAGAATCTAACGTCGTGCAAATGCATGAAAAAGTTAAACGTCCAGAAAAACTGATTGGTTCAACCTATAAGATAAAAACACCACTCAGTGATCACGCACTGTATATTACGGTTAATGACATCATATTGAATGAAGGAACCGAGCATGAACTAAGGCGCCCTTTTGAAGTATTTATCAACTCTAAAAGTATGGATCACTTTCAGTGGATAGTGGCACTGACTCGAATTATTTCTGCGGTATTTCGCAAAGGTGGCGATGTCACTTTTCTGGTTGAAGAACTACGCTCTGTATTTGACCCGGCTGGCGGCTATTTCAAAAAAGGCGGTAAATTCATGCCTTCTCTGGTTGCAGAAATTGGTGATGTACTCGATAGTCATATGAAAGAAATTGGGCTGATTAAAGATGCAGGTCCAGACAAACACCAACAAAAACTGATTGAAGAAAAAAAAGCTGAATTAAAAGCGAAAGCACAAACAACAGGCAGTAATAATGACTCTGAAGAAAGTGATTTTCCTGCAAACGCTACACTTTGCAGCAAATGCATGACCAAAGCAGTGATTCAAATGGATAACTGTTTAACGTGTTTGAACTGTGCAGATAGCAAATGTGGCTAATGGCTAGCACCTGTCAGCTAGGACATATCGCCCAATAACCTCAGAAACTCCTGCCTTGTGTTGTAGGAACTCCTGAACTCACCTAGCATAACCGATGTACCCATCGATGAGTTCTGCTTTTCGACACCACGCATCATCATACACATATGCTTGGCCTCTACAATAACCCCCACACCCAATGCGTTAGTCACTGATAAAACAGCATCAGCCACTTCACGCGTAAGGCGCTCCTGGATTTGTAAGCGCTTTGCATACATATCAACAATTCTTGCAAACTTTGAAAGACCTAAAACCTTGCCATTAGGAATATAACCAATATGCACTTTACCAATAAAAGGCAATACGTGATGTTCACAGATAGAATAGAGTTCGATATTTTTAACCACGACCATTTCATCCGAACCAGAATCAAATACCGCATCATTAACAATTTCATCTAAAGACTGGCGATAACCCGTTGTAATAGCTTCCATGGCTTTTGCAGCTCGCATCGGTGTATCTAGCAAGCCTTCACGTGTTAGATCCTCACCCACACCCTCAATAATCTCAGCATAACACTGGGAAAGTTTTTCTATATCAACCGGCTCAGTCATCATTCAATTCCTGATTTAAGAAAAGATAGAAACAGTTACAATCTGATATAACTGTCATTTAATTAATTAAAAAAGAGCTGTTTATCTTGGAGCTTGTCTACGTTCAAAATAAATATCGGCGGCCTGTGTTACCTTTTCAAAATAAGGCTCACTCTCTCCAACCAAATGATGTTTTGCGTCTTTTATAAAAAAATATCTGGCTTTTGGAAACTTTTCGCATATCATTTTCTGATTATAACGCCAATCAACAATTGCATCACCATCACCTTGCACCACAAGAATTTGCCTTTCAGACCAACTCAGATCTTTAAAATGTTTTGACCAGACTATCATTGCTGTTACCCAGGCCAAAGGAATACGCTTTGCTTGCAAATAGTCTTTTTCACGCACAAAATCTGTAAACGCTGTATCGTGAGAGCTGCCTTTAAACTTACGCTTTATACTTGTTATAAATCCTCTTGCGAGAAAATGCAGAAACTGAGTCTTATACCAGCCAGCAGGACGAACCAAAGGTGCAAGCAATACGACATTTTCAAAAGGATTATCTTCACCCTGATGGGTTAACAAATATTCCATCGTAATTGCCCCGCCCATACTTTGAGCCGTTATATGCCAGGGTGTTACTGTTTTACCTTTAAAAAAATGAATAACATGTTGCAGGGCAATAACATAATCACCAAAGCTTTTTACGAATAAAGGTTTGCCACTTGAAAGCCCATGCCCGGGCAAATCAAAAGCAACAACATTACAACCTCTATCAAGAAAATAGGCGATCAACTTTTGAAATAAACCCACATGATCAGTCATACCATGCATAACAAAAGCTGTTCTTTCTGCGCCAGTATTTTCAAAAAAATGGCATGCTATGCGATTGTCATTATTCTGAATATAACCAAAATGGTGAGTAACCCGATCTAACGTTTTTGAAAAGTTGATGTTATAGTAATCGAAATAACCGCGTTCATCTTCCGATGCCTGAAACTGCCCATCTATTTCTAATGGACGCATATTTTGCTTTAAAGCATCAATATTCATGCCGAATTCCTGCATCAAAAAATAACTCTAGACTTTAATTCTCTGCTCTTTTTTGCAAAATCTCAACAGCAGGTAACACTTTACCCTCTACAAATTCCAAAAATGCGCCACCACCTGTAGAAATGTAGGAAATATCATCAGCTATATTGTATTTATCAATAGCCGCCAGAGTATCACCACCACCCGCTAGAGAAAAAGCCTCACTTTCGGCAATGGCTTTGGATAAAGCTTTAGTGCCCTCACCAAATTGGTCAAATTCAAACACACCTACAGGGCCGTTCCAGATAATCGTTTTTGCATCTTTTAAGACTTTTGTCAGGGCTTGCTGTGTTTGCTCACCAATATCAAAAATCATATCGTCGTCTGCAACAGCGTCAGCTGGTTTTTTTTCGGCAACAGCCTCTTCCGAAAACTCCTTACCTGTAACAACATCAACAGGTAATGGAATTTCAGTTTGCTGCATGAGCGTTTTAGCTGATTCCAGTAAATCATGCTCGCAAAGTGATTGCCCTACCGACTTGCCCTCTGCTGCTAAAAACGTATTCGCTATGCCGCCACCAACTACCAATTGATCAACTTTCTCTGACAGAGCTTGCAATACCTCTAACTTGGTGGAAACCTTTGAACCACCGACGATTGCAACTACCGGGCGAGCTGGATTTGCCAACGCCTTTTCTAACGCATTCAGCTCAGCCGCGAGCAATGGACCTGCGCAGGCCAATGGTGCAAATTGCGCCACGCCGTGAGTCGATGCCTGAGCACGATGCGCTGTACCAAAAGCATCCATTACGAAAACATCGCACAAAGAAGCATATGTTTTCGATAATGCTTCATCATTTTTTTTCTCACCAGGGTTAAACCTGACATTTTCTAACAGTACTACTTTGTTATTATTGTGAGCAGATGCTATAAGCTCTTCATTTTGCCAATCTTCTATAAATTCTACTTCTGTATCAATTAATGCCTGAAGATATTCTGCTACTGGTGCCAATGTAAACTCTGCATTCTCGGCAGCAGTTGCACCTTCAGCAGGCCGCCCAAGGTGTGACATTAAAATAACTTTCGCGCCTTTTTGCAGCGCCATTTCAATAGTAGGTATCGCAGCACGAATACGCGCATCTGATGCAACCTTCCCGTTTTTAACGGGTACATTTAAATCTTCACGAATAAGAACACGCTTATCATTCAGATCCTGATTTTCCATTAATAATACTGACATAGTTTTCTCTTTGATTTTCCAGACTTTATCTCTTTTCGACAGCAATCGTATTTCAATTGTCTTATGCTATAAATAGTTTTTGGTGATGAATACAAAAAACAAGTATAGCCAGAATGACATTAAACAATTATTTTTTAACTGTTTTTTACTGCTTACTTCTCACCAACAAAGCAAGATCCAGCATACGGTTAACATAGGCCCACTCATTATCGAACCAGACCATAAGATTTAACGTCTTTCCTGATACTACCTGGGTCTGGTTAGCATCAATAATTGATGAACAAATTGATTGATTAAAATCGCAAGAAGCCAAACGCTCCTCTGTATATCCCAATAAATTGGCACGACCAGTTTTAGACTCGTTGGCAAAAATTTCGTTAACCGTAGCTACATCCACATCAGCTGCAAGATTTAATGTTATGTTCAGCGCCGAAACATTATTCACCGGAACACGTATAGCATGCGCAATAAAACAACCTGACAATTCCGGGAGAATTCGTCCTACACCCGCAGCCAGACTAGTATCTACCGGCACAAAAGATTGAGAAGCTGAACGATTTTTTCTAAGATCAGCACTGTGATAAGCATCAATAACCGGCTGATCATGCATAGCTGCATGTATCGTAGTGACAACACCATTAACCACACCAAAATGCTCATGCATCACAGCCACAGGCAGAAGCAATGCATTACTCGTACACGATGCAGCGGAAATTATATCAGCATCATGATTAAAGGACTGATCATTTACCCCCATCACATAAGTAGATATGGATGACTCACCGGGATGAGACAACAGCACTTTTCTAACACCAGCATCAAGATGCCACTGCAACTCTTCATGCGTTGTTAACTCACCTGTACACTCAAATAAAAGATCGATCGACAGATCCTGCCATGGTAATTGAGCAGGATCAGATTCTGATAACAGTTCTACTGTCCTTTTCTTATTAGGCGTCTCAATAATCAACTGATCTGAAGTACCTGATACTTCGGCGGGAAACCGACCATGAGTACTATCGTATTTTGTCAGATAAACCAGTGCATCAGCATTAGCCAATTCATTAATGGCTACAACCTCAATATCTTCACAATCATCCCTAACCGCAAGTGCACGCAATAAACAACGACCTATTCTGCCGTAACCATTAATTGCTACACGCATTTTCTACACTACCATTTTCTTATGATGGATTTCAATTAACCCACCAGCTCATTAACAGCTGCAACTATTGCATCAGTGGTAATACCAAAATGCTCAAAGAGTGCTTTTGCAGGCGCTGATTCACCAAAAGTTTCCATCCCTATAACACTCCCGTTAAGGCCTACGTATTTGTACCAATAATCTTTGTGCGCTGCCTCAACAGCAACTCTGTTAACTATAGATGCAGGGAGAACTGATTCTTTATAGGCGCTATCCTGCTTATCAAATACATCGGCACTAGGCATAGAAACCACCTGTACTTCTACTCCTGCTTCAGAGAGTTTCTCTGCCGCCTTAACAGTAATACCAACCTCTGATCCTGTTGCAATCAGGATTGCTTTGGGGGCATTAGCTGCTCGTAACACATAAGCCCCTCTGGCTATATCATCGACCTGCTGACTGCTTCTTGCCTGATGCGGCAAACCCTGACGAGTAAAAATCAATGCCGAAGGACCTTCATTATTTTCAATAGCAAACTTCCAGGCCACTGCTGACTCAACGGTATCACAAGGCCGCCAGGTAGAAAGGTTAGGCGTACATCGCAAGCTGGCCAATTGTTCAATTGGCTGATGGGTAGGACCATCTTCTCCCAAACCTATGGAGTCATGAGTGTATACAAAAATGGCCCGCTGCTTCATGATTGCTGCCATTCTCACTGCATTACGCGCATATTCCATAAATACCAGGAATGTAGCTCCATAGGGAATAAAGCCACCATGTAATGCCAAACCGTTCATAATCGCTGACATGCCGAACTCTCGCACGCCATAATATATGTAATTGCCAGAAGCATCATTTGCCTCAATGCCTTTGCAACCCTTCCAGATAGTATTATTGGAGCCTGCTAAATCTGCTGACCCACCTAACAGTTCTGGTAAGTTAGATCCATAAGCATCCAGACAATTCTGCGATGCTTTTCGAGTAGCAGGGCTTTCACCTTTTTCCTGGCACTCAGTAATATAAGTATTAGCTTTTTCAGAAAAATCAGCAGGAAGACTACCTTGCATACGACGCTTAAATTCTTCAGCCAGCTCAGGATGTGCAGTTTTGTAAGCCGCCATTTTTTCATTCCAGCTTTGCTCTAATGCTTGACCCTTTTGCTTTGCACTCCATTCTGAATAAATATCTTCAGGAACAACAAATGGCGCATGATTCCACCCCAGCTCTTTACGTGATGCGGCAATTTCCTCTTCACCGAGTGCTGCACCATGTACGCCAGACGTTCCTGCTTTATTGGGTGAACCAAAACCAATGACTGTTTTACAACAAATTAATGTCGGTTTTGCTGTTTCACTACGAGCAAGCTCTATAGCTTTTTTAATCGCTTCAGCGTCATGACCATCTACTGCTGGAATGACATGCCATTGATAAGATTCAAAGCGTTTAACTGTATCATCGGTAAACCAGCCCTCTACATTTCCATCAATTGAAATGCCGTTGTCATCATAAAAAGCAATGAGTTTACCCAAACCCAGGGTTCCAGCCAAAGAACAGGCCTCGTGTGAGATGCCTTCCATTAAGCACCCATCACCTAAAAAAGCATACGTATAATGGTCAACTATCTCATGCCCATCCCGGTTAAATTGATCACCAAGAACTTTCTCGGCAATTGCCATTCCCACCGCATTGGTAATACCCTGACCCAATGGACCGGTAGTTGTTTCAACACCGGGGGCATAGCCATATTCAGGGTGACCCGGTGTTTTCGAGTGTAACTGTCGAAAATTCTGAATCTCTTCTATTGGCAGATCATAGCCACTCAAATGCAACAAAGAATAAATCAACATTGAGCCATGACCGTTAGAGAGTACAAAGCGATCCCGATCGAACCATTCAGGGTTGCCAGGATTATGCTTTAAAAAATCATTCCATAAGACTTCCGCGATATCAGCCATACCCATTGGAGCGCCCGGGTGCCCTGAGTTGGCTTTTTGAACTGCATCCATAGACAGCGCACGGATTGCATTTGCTAATTCTCGACGAGATGGCATTTGACTTTTTACTCCTGATTAATTCCAACAAAAAAGGGCGCCCATTTTCCCTCAAGCTCAGCATGAGAGCAATTTGTTTGTCAGGATTGCCTTGAATAAATGGAGTATCAACGAGAATAAGCGTCTTTTTAACGACAATTGCTATACTCTTTAAACTTTGCTAAACAAAGAATGTGGTAAACTCGCGCCCGCCCTGAATTATAGGGGTAAACTTGTAAATATGGCTTAATCCGCCAAGTGTCAGAAAACGTATTGAGGTAAATGAAAATCCATGTCTTCATTTGAGCAACAACTGGAAAAAGTCCGTAACGAATCAGGATTTATTGCTGCATTGGATCAAAGTGGTGGCAGCACTCCCAAAGCTTTAAAACTGTATGGTGTTGATGAAAATACATACAGCAATGATGACGAAATGTTTTCACTTGTTCATGATATGAGAAGCCGTATCGTGACCGACAACGCATTTAACGGTAACCGTGTATTAGGTGCAATTTTGTTTGAAAATACTCTCAATCGGGATATCGCTGACAAAAACTCAGCTGATTATCTGTGGCAGGAAAAAAACGTTGTGCCTTTTCTTAAAGTGGATAAAGGCCTGGCTGATGAAGCTGATGGTGTTCAATTAATGAAACCAATTCCAGGTCTGGATGAACTTCTTACTTTGGCAAACCAGCGCAATGTATTTGGCACTAAAATGCGCTCAGTCATAAAATCTGCCAATTCTGAAGGTATTGCAAACATAGTTAAGCAGCAATTCGAAATCGGCAAACAAATTATTGCAGCCGGTCTGATTCCAATCATTGAACCAGAGGTGGACATCCATAGCCCGGATAAACAAGAGTGTGAAACCTTATTAAAAGAAAATATCCTTAAAGCGCTTAATTCTCTGTCTAGCGATCAGCTTGTCATGTTAAAGCTAACACTTCCAAATAATGCTAATTTCTACAGCGAATGCATCGACCATCCAAATGTTATAAAAGTCGTTGCGCTGTCAGGTGGTTACAATCGCGATGATGCAAATCAAAAATTAAGCGAAAATAACGGGATGATTGCGAGCTTTTCACGCGCATTAACACAGGGCTTAAGTGCTCAACAATCTAATGAAGAATTTTCCAATACACTGGATGCCACTATAGAAAGTATATATCAGGCATCTATAACTTAATTTCCTTGTTCTCGAGTCGTATTAATATTTTCAATACAGCTTTTTCAAGTAACGACATGTTGTTTAATATCGTTTCGGTCTTAGTTTTTTCATGGCATTCATAATTGGTCAACGCTGGGTCAGTCAGGCTGAACCACAGCTCGGTTTAGGTATTATCGTAGAAACGGATGGGCGGCACATCACTGCTCACTTCCCGGCTATTGAAGAGGATCGCATTTACGCCACTGAAGGCGCGCCTCTTGCAAGAATAAGTTATCAACCCGGTGATACGTTATACGATTTTGACCATAGGCCATGTTGCGTTAAATCAGTCGAAGAAATGAATGGCCTGCTTTACTATTTAGTTGAAGACAGCAGTGGCGAAGAAAATATTCTGCCTGAGCCAAAATTGTCAGGTATCATTCAACTCAGTTCACCAACACAACGCTTCTTTAGTGGTCAATTCGACAAAAATCGCCTGTTTCAGTTAAGAGCAGCAACACTTCATTATCGTCATATCCTGCAAAAATCTCCAGCCCGTGGCCTGATTGGCCCCAGAACCAACTTGTTAGATCATCAGATCTATATTGCTCATGAGGTTGCCAACCGCTATGCTCCACGTGTTTTACTTGCTGACGAAGTAGGATTGGGGAAAACCATAGAAGCCGGGATGATTTTACATCACCAGCTTAAGACAGGTTTAGCTTCCCGAATTTTGATTATTGTTCCAGAGCCATTACTGCACCAATGGCTGGTTGAAATGCTACGCAAGTTCAATTTACACTTTTCGCTATTTGATCATGAACGCTATAGCGCATTGTTAGAAAGTGGTGAAACTAACCCTTTCGAATCAGAGCAATTGGTGCTTTGTGGCCTCAACTTACTTAGCAGTGAACCTGCGATTGCAGCAAAAGCTATTAACGCAAACTGGGATTTGACCATTGTTGACGAAGCACACCATCTTGCATGGTCTTCCGAACCATCAAAGCCTGCAAGTAACGAATACCAGATAGTCGAGAAAATAGCTGAACACTGCAAAGGGCTCATTTTACTTACTGCCACACCTGAACAGGTCGGTATTGAAAGTCATTTTGCACGCCTGCGCTTACTTGACCCTGCTCGATTCCATGATTTGGAAAGATTCAAGAAAGAGCAACAGGACTTTGTAGAGTTAGGCAACATAATCACTGCCTTGGCGAATGGTGAATCATTAAATTCGCAACAACTCGAAAAAATCAGCTCATTTTCCGATATTGCCATTGAGGAGAATAGTGATAACGATGAATTAATTAACGATTTGCTGGATCGACACGGAACCGGGAGAGTACTTTTTAGAAACACTCGTGCAGCGATTGAAAACTTTCCTGAACGCATTCCTCATGCTTACCCACTTGAAAAACCGGAAGACTATAACATTCATAATGGAATACATCCTGAAGAAAATAATAGCGACTGGTTAAACCAGGACCCTAGAGTACATTGGTTAGAAGAACAATTAACCGAACTTAAAAAAGATAAAGTCCTGCTAATCTGTGCTAATGCGAATACCGCAAAAGAGCTGGAAAAGCACTTACATCTAAATAGAGGTGTTAGAAGCACTGCTTTCTACGAAGATCTTTCTATTATAGAAAGAGATAGAGCAGCAGCCTATTTCGCAGATTTGGAAAATGGCGCACAAGTCATGATTTGTTCAGAAATCGGAAGCGAAGGACGAAACTTTCAATTTGCCCATCATTTAATTTTATTTGATCTGCCAACCAATCCGGACCTGTTAGAGCAACGCATTGGCCGACTTGACAGGATAGGGCAGTTTAATGATATACAGATCCATATTCCTTATATCATTGGCACTGCACAAGAAAATCTTTATCGCTGGTATCAGGAGGGTCTGAACACCCTTACTTCAAGTTTCTCTGCGGGCCTTGCCGTTAATAAACATTTTGAAGACAGACTACTTCCATTTATAGACAAACAAGCCGAAAACAGCTCTGACTTCGATGCACTCATATCAGAAGCTAAAACACATTCTGACGCAATACGACAAGAGCTTGAAAAAGGAAGAGATATTCTGCTCGAACTCAATTCCTGCCGACCTGAAATCGCGGATGATGTGATTAACACAATATTCAATGAAGAAAGAGGTGAAACACTAAGTGCATATCTGACTTTAGCATGTGAAAATCTGGGCATTGAAAACGAGTTCCATTCTACTGCTGCATCCATTCTTCGCCCAACAGAACACATGTTAATTTCCGACTTTCCTATGCTTAAAGATGAAGGTGTTACCATCACCTTTAATCGTAACAAGGCCCAGAGTCGAGAAGACATGGAGTTTATGACATGGGAACACCCGCTTATTGAAAACCTGTTTGAATCCTTGATTGGTTCAGAGATTGGTAATTCATCAATTGGAGCGATAAAACTTAAGGCATTGCCAGCCGGCACTTTTTTACTGGAATGTTTTTACACAATACAGTGTAGCGCACCCAAACATTTACAAATCAATCGATATTTACCCGAAACGCCTGTTAGAGTATTACTGGAATCTTCTGGCAAGGATCTTACTAACGTTCTCAAACACACTCAACTCAATAAATTACGGGAACACCTTCAAAGATCATCTCGATTTGCTATCGTACAGCAAGCAAAACCGGTGATCGAGAAGCTTTTAGAAAAGTCACAGAATATTGCTGAAGAAAAAAGTAAACCTATTATTGATGAAGGTAGAAATTATTTAAAACAACAATTAAATACCGAAATTCAACGCCTGGAAAAACTACATTCACTTAATGGCTCTGTTAGAAAAGACGAGCTAGAGCATTTACAACAACAATTAAGTAACGCAGAAAAATATATTGAAACAACGAATGTTGAATTACAGGCTATGCGCCTTATTATTAATACAGCGCAATAACCTGAGAAATAATTAACCCTGAATCTTATTTAGAAGAGTAAAGCACCGGCGCAATTATCGCGACCATCCACACGCCAGGTATTACTTGCTCTATCAATACATAATGCCTGGTTCTGATGTGGCCATCCTGACCTGAATGAACCCGTTAGAGGTTTACCATCATCAATTTTTCTATCAATCTGAGCCAGAATAGAAGCGGGTACATTTGCACCTGTCGATATCAAAGTGACTGCAGGAACGCCACTCGTTAACAAATCACCATATGCACCTGTGTAACCTATAAAAATAGGTCCACCAAACGGATTGGTTGGGTTTCTTGTGGTAGATGGCTGCGCATTAACTTCCGAGTCGGCAAATTGGCCTGAATATAATCCTGCTGCTGACAAATGGTTAAATACCAATGAGCCATTGCGCCATAAATTAATCCGGCCATTATCACAGTTCCAGGTGCAGTTTACTGCCTCTGGTGAAACAATAGTTGAAGCATTCGACATATCCCCTGGAACAGCATTATATTGGTCCTGAAACGCATAAACAGCAACCTGCAGCGTCTGCATTTGTTTGATTAAATTTCCAACTTTTGCGTTTGTGATAAGTGATTGACCTTTAAGAACACCCCCTAACAGCAAACCCACAATCACAAGAACGATCGCGATTTCTATTAAGGTAAATCCTGATTCTTTTTTGTTCATTTCCCTATAAACTCCCTGAATATATACTCCAAATTATACTAATAGAATAGTATTTATCTGTTTTTTTACCACACAAACCTAAAAAAAAGTTTAAATAATTGAGAGATAGTTTTATTTATCATTTCAATGCTCCGAAGCCCTTTTATGGCAGTATTCCAGCAGTGACCATTCTGTTTCTCAATACTGTCGATGGTAACCAGAACACCAGATCATCAAAATCATAACGGTATTTTGAATAAACCAGATTTCTGTCGCCATCATTATTTTCTGCTTCATCACCAACAGCAGTATCTTGCCAGTTTTTAGCTTGAGATAACCATACTACTGGCACATTTCTCGCAATCGGATTACCGGATGATGCAGAGTCATCTATTTGAATATCTCCAGATGCACATAATTCGAATGAAACGCCAGTCGTGATTGAGCCACAACCTGAAGTTGTGCCGTCTGTATCATCTGCAAACTCGGCATCTACCAGATATATCCAGGACTGTTTCCAGGCATCCTCACCAATGACACCTAGAGTAACCGCAGGCAATTCTCCAACGTCACTTGTACATCCTCCTACACCGCCTGGAGGGTCTTCCTGCCCATCTCCATTGACATCGGGACATGGCAAACGACGCTCACTAATAACAAAACCAATAATGGCTTCCTGGAGATTGTCCCCCATATCCATAGCACTTATTCTGCGCGACTGTTCTACTTGTACAGATATAGATGGCAATAAACCACCCAACAAAAGCCCTACAACGACAAGCACTATCGCAACTTCAATCAATGTAAATCCATTTTTTTGCATATTACATCCTTGCTATCATTAAGCCCAATTTAGTTGTAACAAACTGATGAGCTACAAACAATGTCTGAACTTGAATCCAGACTCGAAGATAAAAAAACTTCATCACCACCAGGTAATTGTCCACTACCCAAGCCTGGTATATTCTCACCTTCCAGGTAGTTTTCTATGGCGCCTTTATCTGAATCAAGCTCTCTTACCTGAGTAGCATTTACTCTGCCTGCAACAATAATGGCAAATTCACTTGAACTAGCGTTAACAGTTAGACCGGAATCACTACCCGATACTGGTGTATTTGCTTGATTAACTGCATAAAAGACCTGTTCACGCCAAACTGGCCACCAGTCCCACTCAAAACATCTAACACTTGCATCTTGTGGATCTAATGGCCACACCAGACTCATAGAGGCATTACTTGCAAACGTGGAAGAAAGATCTTCAGGAATACGCCCAAAGCGTTGGCCAGTATCATCGTTATATTCAGCTGGAAATACAGCATTCAAAACAGCCGCCCAGGGATATTGCCCCGACGATAAACCATAACTCACCATACAATCTCGCACTTTATTGGCCACAAAAAGATTCATTCGAAGAAATACATTTTTAAAATCCTTTGGCTGTATTGGATATATTCGATCATTAATCTCTTCGATATTTACATTTTGTTGTATACCACTAATAAAGGCAGAGTCCTCTACGGTAGGTAACGCTTCATAACCAGGCTCTCCTGCTAACACCCCAACTTTTTGCCCAGTACTATTATTTATACCGTTAAAACTTTCCATATAATTTGCCGGATTGTTTACATTCGCATTTAAATCCACAGAACCACAAACAGTTTTGTTTACTTCATTCTCAAATCGCTGTTGATTTCCTATCGCTGCACCAGGCGCTATCATTACAGCGATAGCATTTTGAGACGGCACACTGCCAATTAAAACGGTATTATCCAATGATTCAAGGACAATACCTCCCTCACTGTTACTGCTAGGAACCTCTATCAAATCTTCTTTAAAACGTCCAGAAACCACATACCACAAGCACTCACCGCTAGAATCCCTCAGTGGCTGAATACCCAGAGTTTGCCATGGCAAACGACCTATTGAATTTTCTAACGATCCATTACAGGGTGCATCAGCCAAACCATCTCCTGTAAAATCCGGACATGGCAATAAACCACCAACATGTTGAGCATTACCAATAAATTCCGGGTAACTCAACGCATAACCGATTAGTGCATTTTTAGCAGTATTAAAAATTTTTGTATTTTGAATAGCATCCTCAGCCTTCTTTGAAGCACTAGCAAACACCAATAATCCCGCTGAAAAAATCATCACTAGCAACAATGTTGACGCCAACAACACCATTCCTTTTTGTTTTGCCAATGACATTAAAAAACCCCTCAAACATCACTAGTTATTTTGAACTTTCACTGATATCAAAATACTCATACTGCGCTTTTTGATCCAACGAATAATATTGCCCTGGCTTTACCTTGAATGCTGAATCATTTTCCTTATCATAAAGATAAACCTGATTTGGCCTTTGATAAACGTTTTCATTAATATAAATACGCTGGTTATCTGTTTGATTAAAAAAGTTGGTCTTATTATTTTCTGAAAAAATAACACCTTGATAATGCAAACGATTTTCTACTGCAGTTGATGTTGATAGTGTACTAGCATCCGCCTGTTTTCCGCCTCTTCTATCATCCAGGCTCTCTCTTTGACTATCCGTCGTAAACAATCTACCAAAAGAATTCTCTGCATATAAACAATGCGAGCCAATCAAAAAATATATACTATATAGTGCTGTTAGATAATTTCGTACTTTACACATAAATCCAGTTCCCTCATGTATGTGAAAAATTAAAAGCATAAGTAAGCAACTGACATTCAACAGCAATCTGGTTATCATCCAGTAACTCCATTGATAATTCCCCCATACTTATCAAATCACACGAATCTACTTTATATAACCCGGGCTTTAGCTCATCTAAATAGTTGAACATTTTTAACAAGTCGCCCTCATGGAGCAGGCTAAATTTCAAAAATACTGGCATAGTTTTTATGCTCAACGAGGATGTCATATTTGCATTATCCAAATGATCTAATGCACCCAATCTATAGTCGAGATTCAATATATAATCTTTCTCATCAATCTGCCCTATCATTTCTAACCAATGCAACCGATGATCATTCCTAAAATAATTTTCACCATTAAATACTTTATAACTTTCTTTATAATTGATTATCGCCTCTTTTATATTATTATGCTTCTGAAACGTTTTTTTCATCGATAGGTACTTTCCTTTTATATTTAAATTTTCTGAGTTAAGCTCGTTATATCGATCCCATGATAAATAGGCAAGAAAAGAAAAAAACAAAACTGGAACCAGGTATAAAAACAGTTTATTTCTGACTAACAAAAAATTAAATTTATATGCACCCTTAGCTTCCATACCATTCTCTCAATTTTTTTGAATACCTTTAGCCTTCAGAACCTGATTTTTCCAGTATCAAATCAATATCAAATAACAAGTCGTCTGCCTTCTTTGTCTTATTGGTCAACTTACCGACTATTTGACTACTCTCAGAGATATCTACTGGAAATCGTTTCACCTTAAATCCAGTTATTTCTGAAACTGATTTAATATCCTCTATTAATATTTCAAATTCATTCACTAATTGTCGATAATTTTTGCCTTCGGATACTTGAATACCTTTTACAGATACAATGAGATGCTCTGCGGTCTGTTCCATACCATCATCAATGGACATATCCAACCCAATATCATCTTCCATACCACCATCTATATCTTGTTCTTTTGTTATCGTATAACTGGATAAATCACTTTTTTTATAACCCCAACTTAGGTTAGATAACAAGAAAAACTGATTTCTGGAAAAAATACGACCTAATTCAGAAAATATTGTTTCGGCAGTTACGCTTTCAACCTTTGTTTTATTGATTAAATCCACCGCATCACGAACTTCAAATATATCCTGATTTGATTCAGAATCTCCAGACTGGCTCTGTGACTGTATATGCTCTATATTACTTGCAAGATTTGAAATAGCAGCCTTATTCGCTTCAATTGACATATTAAATGTATAAGAGTGCAACATAAAATACATTCCCACCCCTGCTAGAACACTCATTGCAACAGCAGAAAAATACTTAAAACCTCTAATATAGTCATTATGTTTTTTATAATATCTCGTCTTTTCAGTTGAATAGGTAGATTTTATGGATGCCTTTACTGCATTGGCCACCAACAAATCTTCAAAACCAATATGCTCATTATCACTTTGAAGACCTAAAGCATAAAATAGGCTATCTGCTTCTACATGTCTAAAACAAAAATGGTCGGCTATTACTTCATCTCTCGCTGATAGATTTCGCAAATATTTTGTAGAGGTAATAAAAATAACGGGGAGCTTTTCATCAGGATTCAACAATTGTGTTCTTATCAGATAATTGCGAGAACTCTCCAGGTCTTTTGAAATATATTCTTTTGCTGACGCTTCATCAGCCACATCTATTGTGCCTGAGCGAGTCAATTTAACATTACCTTCGGATAAAAAGATTTGCCTTACAGCAACACGCTCAAAACGACCATTATCTGTTTCAGAAATAATCAGCACTTTATTGTCAGAAATAGATTTTAGATATTTTTTGCAAAGCAACGAAGAAGAATAAATTCCTAGAATTGGAGTTTTTTCTTTATATAAAATATCTAACACTTCATCTATAAGAGGAAAATCTGATATTGAAGAAAATAAAACAACATCCTCTTTCCTGACTTTCTTATCTTTCTTCCCGCTTTCCTGCACTTGATAGCTGGAAAATTCATTATTTTTGAAAAGCTGCATCGATTTTCGTGACAGCAGTGCCTTTCTATCTTTACCAACAACATGAGGCACTTTTTCCAAATGAAATTTTTCTTCTAATATATTTATGATAATTCGAGTAGGTAATCGTCTATCTTCCAGTATATAGTCTTTCAGTAGCGATAAATCATCCTTACCTATAGCCATTCTGAATTCTCGATGGACCAGATTACCCACCACGGATATACCATAGATATAATAATTCGTTATTAAGAGTGTTCTTTGCCTTTTCCTAAACATTGATCGTCGTCATTAAATCGTAAATTGGCCCCATTACCGAAAGCATTATCCATGCGATAATCGTTCCCATTACTACAGTTAATAAAGGTTGTATAGCTTCTTGAAGACTACCAACCGCTTCATCGATTTCCCTTCTATAAAAATACGAAACATTATCAAGTGATTTATCCAGTTCACCTGTTTTCTCTCCAACTTTAATCATTCTGACTACGAGCGGGGGAAACATACCTGTTGAATCTAATGCTTCATGTATCGTTTTCCCTGCAACAATCATTTCATGAGCATCATGTAGAACATTTTCCACGTGTGCATTGCCCACAATTTTTCCACATGTCTCGATACTTCGTAAAACCGTTATTCCCGATGCATACTGTAACGAAAAATAATTGGCAAACTTAGCCAGTATCATCTTGCTTTTAATAGGACCTATAATTGGAATATGAAGATTAAGTTTATCTAGATATATCCTTATTGAAGAATCATACTGATACATGAGCCTAACAAAAACAATAAATACAAATGGCGCCATAGAGACCCAAAGCCAATAATCCACAAAAAAATCTGATACCGATATGAGTGCCTTAGTATGTATTGGTAGCTCCCCCTCCATACTACTAATGAAATCGATTAGTTGCGGGACCAAATACACCATTAAAAATAATACAACCGAAAAAATGACTCCTCCAACCACCAATGGATAAATCATTATCTTTTTTGTCTGGGCAATCAGCTCATCATTCCATTTAAGAGATTCGTTAATATCTCTTAACACACGCTCCAATTCCCCACTCTCTTCACCAGCAATGATTAGATTGATAAAATCCTTTGAAAACGTTTTTGGAAAATTAGATAACGCTTTGGAAAAGGATTCTCCTGCCTCTATTTTTTCAATAAGTGTAGAAACAATATCCTGAAAATAACCATTATCCATTGAATCTCTCAAATCTTTTAGCGCTTCTAATATTGGCACGCCTGCTGATACCAATTGCTCCAGATAAAAACAGAAGTTGATTAACTCATATCGTTGTTTTTTCTTTCCATTAAAACGTAACTTAGCTTCTTTCTTTTCTCTAGCATTAATCAGATCAAGACCCTGACGTTGCAGCTTTGCATCAAGATCCATAATATGTAATGCTTCCATATTACCCTTGGTTATTTGGCCATCTGCTGTCATTGCCTTGTAGTTATAATTCATCGTTATACCTCTTTAATTCTCGAGGTCATATCGACATTTCTAACAGCTTCTTCAAGTGAAGTATTTCCTAACACAACCTGTTCTACTGCTCTATCGGCTAAGGATGTAAAACCATTTTCCACTGCACGCTTTTCTATTTCAGCATATCCGGCTTTTCGCTCTATAAGCTCATCCAGATTTCTATCGACTCTTAATACCTCCAATACAGGTATCCTTCCCTTATACCCACGCATATCACATGCTTTACAACCCACTGGACGATAAATTTCAACATCCTGATTTTCACAATTTAATAATTTCTTTTCTACATCATTTGGCTTGTACAGCTCTTTACATGACCCACACAGTTTCCTAAGCAAACGCTGGCCAATTACACCACTGATATTTGAACTCAAAATTTCCGGTACAAGACCTAAATCGTATAAACGTGTCAGCGCACCTATAGCAGAATTAGTATGCAAAGTAGATAACACCTGGTGGCCAGTCATTGCTGCTCTAAATGCCTGCTCAGCTGTATCTTTATCCCTGATTTCACCCACCAGAATAACGTCTGGGTCTTGTCGCATTAAGGCCTTAATACCCGCAGAAAATGTCATCTTTGCATTTGTTATAGAAGTTTGCCTTATCATTTGCATGGGGTATTCAACAGGATCTTCCAATGTCATTATGTTTATAGACTCTTCATTAATGGCACTTAACATTGAATATAAGGTAGTTGTTTTACCACTACCCGTCGGCCCTGTTACAAGTATGATACCTTCAGGTCGAGACATAATTAAATGTATAGTGCTAATGACATCTTCAGCCAAACCCATTTTTTCGAGTTCAATAATCCCCTGACTTTTATCCAGCACCCTCAATACAATATTTTCGCCATAAATAGTGGGCTGAGTAGCAACCCTGAAGTCAATTTCTCTGCTACCCACCTTTCTCGAAATCCTTCCGTCTTGTGAAACATGAGACTCTGCTATGTTCATTTCTGACATTACTTTCAAGCGAACATTTATTGCTGGCCAGTACTTGGAATGCAGACTTCTTACCTGCCTCAAAACACCATCAATTCGATACCTTACCCTTAAAAAACCTTTCTCAGGTTCAAAATGAATATCTGAAGAAGACTGCTTAACAGCATCTGAAAGTATTGCATCTACCAATCTTACTACCGGGTGGCTGTATTCAGCATCTTCTCCGTGATATTCAATAAACTCTTCATTTTCATTTTCTATTTCAACAAGGATGCTATCTATTGATAAATCAAAACCAAACAATCTATCTAATGCATCTTCAATTTGATTATTCGATGCAATGAGGGGTTTTATATTTAAATTACTACCCAGTTTTGCAGATATCCTATCGATTTTTGCCAAATCCAGAATATCCGACATTGCCACATAAAAAGCATTGCCTTCCTGAGTTAGGGGGACAACTTTTAACTGCCGACAAAATTTTGCCCCCAACATATCCAGAATTTCCGGTTTTACCTCGTAGTTATTTAAATCAACACTATCTTGCCCAAGATTATTACTTAAAACATCTCGAATCACTTCATCAGATAAAAAACCTAACGATACAAGTATTTCTCCAAGCGGCTTATTTCTTTCAGATTGTTCAATTAATGCAATTTTTAACTGATCCTGACTTAGAAGACCCACATCAACAAGCTGCTCACCCAAGCGCTTTTTGATAGGTGGGGACTGTTTTTGAGCTGCATTACTCATTTTTATATTCCTCTAAATCCTGTAACGCTATTATTCTTTGTTGTATCGTATCAACCCTTTCCGAGTCATTTTCTTTTAGATACGATTCTCTGGCTTTAATATAATAAGTAAGTGCTTCAGGAGCCTTACCTAATTTATCTAAAGAAACTGCCAGATTATAAATATGCTTTGCTTTTCCTGGTGCTAACGTCATTATTATAAAATAGTTTTCCTGAGCTTTTTTCCATCTTGATTGAGATACATAAAAATTTGCAGCAGCCTCTCTAACTATCAAACTTTTTGGCTCTTCTTCTAATAACTCTTTGTATAAAATTTCTTGTTCCACTACCGGTAAATCGCCCGCCATTTTTATTAAAGTGACTTTAGCAAAATGATTAGTAGCATCAATATCAAGAACCTTGTAAAAATAATTTTTAGCCTCTGTCATTTTATTATTTTTTATATAAACCATAGCCAACCCATTTAATGCATCGACATTTTCCTCATCCTGACCCAAAACCTTTTGATAATATATTCCTGCTTGCTGATAGTTTTTCTTTGTAAATGCTGTATAAGCTTGTAATAACTGATCTTGTATTTCTTTCTTACCAACTCTTTTTTTAATCTTTATAGGCGACGAGGCCTCAACAATAATTTTCTTTTCTTGCAGTGAGCTAGTTTCTTCCTTCTCAGATTCTACACTTTTCTGCTCTTTATCTAACATACCACTTAAGTCACTATTTTTCTCTTCGATTATTTCTTTATTACTCCCCTCATCTGGAAGTGTTGATACAGATTGTTCAATATCTGACTCAATCAGATATCTTTTTGAATTTGTAACATTCTCAGATGCAGCCATTAGGAATTTTCTTACTTCATAAGCCGACAAAGAAAATAAAGCAACGGCAATAAATATCATACCAATAACCATTGCTTTTTTAATTTTTAACTCTTTTATATTTGAGTCTTTTATTCTTTCTAAGATAAGCTCCGATGAATAGAATACATTATCTCCTTCATCATTATCTTCTTCGTCATTACCGACAATAACTTCTTCTATGTTACTTTTCTGCTCTTCACTATTTTGAACTTGAATAGGCAGTTCTTGCTCATCAGCTTTGGCACTTTTCTCTATCTCTTCATTAACTATTAACTCTTCTGCTTCCTCTTCAGGAGATTCTTTTTTTTCTTTCTCTGGCTCTGCATCAGATAAAATATTTTCTTCTTTTATCTCTTCAATATGACTTTCTTCGATATCTAATGTTAACTCGTCATACTGATTTCTTATTTCTTCTGTCAGTTCAAGGTTTTTATCAATCCCTAGTGATAATTCTGTATCATCTAATTTAATTTTCTCTGATTGCTGAATGCTATCAGTTTCACTCAAGCATTCCTCTTCCTGGCTAACTCCTTTACCTATCTGGCGTTTTAGTAATGTCATAGTCCCTACTCCTGATAGAACTATTCTCTAGGACTAACTAAACTAAGATTTTTTTCTTGATTCTTTAATTTCTTATTTTTTTCTTTAATTAAAAACTTCTTATATTCCGATAGATCTTTATTCAAACTCGCATGCTTAACAACTACCGGCCTGATAAAAATAACAAGCTCTGTTTTCTTTCTATCATCATCTTTATATTTAAATGCATTACCAATAAAAGGAAGCTTAGCAAGCCCTGGAACTCCATCTGAACCAGAATCAATCGTATCTTCCATCAAGCCGCCTATAATCCCTATATCACCACTTGAGATCTTGAGTATGGATTCTACTTCTCTTACCTGTATTTCCGGAACCAGATTCTGGACCAATACAGGATCTGTAGACCCACTTCCTAATGTTGCTGCAATTAATTTTGGACCTGGATCTTCAGCAAAACCTACAATTCGTGAAATTGTAGGTCTTGCATTTATAGTCACTACTTCTTCGCCACTTATTTGCGGTGTTACTGCCATGACAAAACCTACAGGTACTGTTTTTATATTACTGTCTATTGTTATTGACTCATCCCCATCATCATCTTCCTCTTTTTGTACTTCAATATCAAAATAAACTTTATTTTCTACAACCTTTAAAATCGCGGTTTGATTATTCATCACCATTATCTTTGGTGATGAAAGCACTTTAGTATCTCCAAACTGATTCAATAATTTAACCGAAGACTGCCATGGAGTACCTGTAGTATTATCATAAGCAATACTTAAAAACGGGTTAGTCGATAAATTACTTCCAATCAATGACTGTTCGAAACTAAAACCAGTTTTCCCTGTTTCTGCAAATCGACTCCAATCAACACCTGCTTGATAACGATCATTTAAAGTGACTTCGGCAATCGTTGCCTCTATAACAACTTGCCTTTGTGCATGCTCAACAACATTCGCTATATATTTTGCAACTTCCAGATGCTGTTTATGGGATGCACGTATAGAGATAATACCGGCTTCCCGATTCGCTATGATGCTTACTGAATTATTTTGTTCTAAAGAGTTGCCATCATCACCTTCTCCTTCGACACTCTCACTTGCACTACTACTTTCTGATGATCCAGTAGAGCTATCTTCATCATTTCTTTGATCGCTATCTCCACCTCTTAAAATAGCATTGAGGTTACTCATCAAGCTTTCCCAGAAATAATTATTTGATGCATTGACAATATTTGTATTAGATATATTACCTAAACTATTTTCACCATCAATTGATGTACCAGTTGAACTCACTTCTGTCGCAACCGTTACAGTAGATCCACTTTTACGTTGTATATTTAAAATATTAATATCATAAGATTTTAAATAAGGCGTATCGGGTAATATTGTTATCAACTCACCTTCAATACGATAACGAATATCGATCTGCTTGGAAATTCTATCGAGTATCTGAAAAAGAGTTTGATCGATAGCATTTAGAGTGACCTTACCCTCAATAGTCGGATGGACATCGATATTTCTTTCAGCATCTCTTGCTAATGCAAATAGCAACTTCGTCGCTGGAACATCAGCAACAACCACTGTAAACAGTTCTTCTTTATCAACTTCAGGAGGGGGAAGCGAAAACTCAAGTGTTTCGGGTAGCTCTTTCTCTGGAGTGTCATGAGATGAAGACGCTGAAGCCTGGATATGCCCTTCAGAAATGGGAAATTCATCCGCTACAATTTGTTTATTATTTGCACAGCTAGAGACAAATGTTACTAAAACACTTGTTAATAGTATCTTGTCAAAGAAAAAAAGAGTTCCTTTCATTACAACCTTATCCTTGTTTTGGCTCTCTAAAACATAGCAAATTATGGTTATGTTGCAACTTAAATGGACTGTTATTGCTTACAAGCTCTCAACTAAATTGAAAAAAAACAATAACTGTATTTTTTTTGATCATAAATTAATTATTATAAAAACTATCGATTAGCATGATAAACTATCACCAACTTTTTAAGCACTTCATTTGATGTCAACGAACAAGCCTTTTCTAATAGACCATTTTGGTCGCAAAATCGACTACGCCAGACTCTCTGTTACTGATCGCTGTGATTTTCGATGCGTTTACTGTATGGCAGAAGAAATGAACTTTTTACCCCGCTCCCAAATTCTTTCACTCGAAGAGTTATTTGAAGTGGGTAAAGCGCTTGTCGCATCAGGCATCAATAAAATACGGTTGACAGGTGGTGAGCCTCTAGTACGAAATAATATTCTTTGGCTGATTGAAAATTTAAATAGCCTTCCTGATATACAGGAACTCACCCTGACAACAAATGGCTCACAGTTAGCCAATATTGCTGAAGATTTAAAACGTAATGGCATCAATAGAGTCAATGTTAGCCTCGACTCGCTATCTCCAGAGAAATTTTCTGAAATCACCAGAACCGGGAATTTAAAAAAAGTGTTAGAAGGTATTGAGTCATGCCTGGAAGCCGGCATCAACGTTAAACTGAATGCTGTAATACTAAAAAACAGGAATGATGATGAAATACTGTCTCTCGTCAATTATGCTCAAAATAAAAAAATAGATCTCGCTTTTATTGAAGAAATGCCTCTTGGTAATATCATTGAACACAATCGTTTATTAGCATTTTGCTCAAGTGATGAAGTGAAATCAATCATCGAAAAAGAGTATTCGTTAGAGGAAACAAATAAAACAACAAATGGCCCTTCTCGTTACGTAAAAATCAAAAATTCAGAAACCCATATCGGGTTTATCTCACCGCATAGCAATAATTTTTGTAGCTCCTGCAATAGAATCCGTATTACAGTAGAAGGTAAACTTCTATTGTGTCTTGGTAATGAGCATGCCGTTGATTTAAAATCGATTATTCGTAATTCTTATAACGCATCCTGTAACGAAAATAATCTTCAAAATGATCTGATCAAAGCTATTCAATCAGGCATGCAAATTAAACCCGAAAAACATGAATTCTCTTTGGAACAAGAAACTTCCATTGTAAGATTTATGAATAGCACTGGTGGTTAAACTTTCCATTCAGCTTCGTTAAACTGATTGTACAATTTGCTGTTTTTAATCTTTATTATTAACTGCTCATACTCTTCTATAGAGTAAGCTAAAGATTCAGTAAAACCCCATACAGGTTTTGGCCAGGCTATATCATTTTTGAAGCGGGCTATGTGATGGATATGTAATTGGGAAACCACATTACCCAAGGCGGCAATATTCAGTTTTTCAGCTTTTACCTCCTCTAATAAAAAAAAACTTAAAGCATCGGACTCCTTATGTAATTGCTCTTTTTCATCGCTACTTAACTCTACTATTTCTGTACAATCTTTTTTTCTTGGCACCAGAATAAGCCAGGGATACTGGCTATCATTCATCAACAATAATTCAGAAAATGGCAAGCTAGCCAACAAAAATGTATCGTGCTTTAATATTGGATCAAGAGTAAACATAATCAAGAGTTCTTTAGAAATGACAGGAAAAACGAAGAATATCGTCCGCTGCAACTGGTGTAAAGGTGATGAGTTATATCAGAAATATCACGACGAAGAATGGGGGGTACCAAGCTATGATGATGAAACATTATTTGAATTCTTGATTCTGGAAGGCGCACAGGCAGGGCTTAGCTGGATTACAATCCTGAAAAAAAGAGAAAACTACCGTAAAGCATATAATGACTTTAACCCGGAAAAAATGGCACGCTATTCAGAAAAGAAAATTGAGCGGCTAATACAGAACGAAGGAATTATTAGAAATGAACTAAAAATCAGATCAGCCATTACAAATGCAAAATGTTATCTGGAGTTATGTGAGCAAGAAGGCTCACTTAGCAGCTACCTGTGGAATTATGTCGACGGAAAACCGATACAAAACCAATGGAAAACTCTGGAAGAAGTACCCGCAAGCACAGAGCTCTCCGATACAATTAGCAAAGATATGAAAAAGCGAGGCTTTAAATTTTTTGGCACAACGATATGCTATGCGTTTATGCAAGCAGTCGGCATGGTTAATGATCATACCACTGACTGTTTTCGTTATAAAGAATGTAAGCAGCTAGCCAAAAATAAATAAATATTTTACTTCTGTTAAAATAGACAGTGTTTTTTTATATGCCAGAAAATATTATTTTTAATAGCTTATGCCTCTCAACATTAACATGGAACTAGCCGTTATTTAAAACATCAATCTTCTTTACTTACATGTTGTCAGAAATAAAAGCTGTATCAACTTTTTCCAAAATACTCAAGCAGCAATCTTTATCCACTCTATCTTACGCGTCAGTAATTGCGCCTTTCGATGCAGAGCTTACAACAGCAGCATATTTCGCTAACACACCTCTTTTGTATTTTGGCTTGGGCGCTTTCCATTTTTTTGCGCGCTCCTTTAACTCAGTATTAGATACATGTAAAGCCAGTTCGCGCTTTTTCGCATCTATCGTGATTTTATCGCCATTTTTAATCAAAGCTATAGGACCACCAACAACAGCTTCTGGCGTTATATGTCCTACAACAAAACCGTGCGTGCCCCCCGAAAAGCGACCATCAGTTATTAAAGCAACATCATTACCCAAACCCTGTCCCATGATTGCACCAGTATGAGATAACATTTCCTGCATACCTGGACCACCTTTTGGGCCTTCATTTCTAATTACTACAACATCGCCTTTTTTGATTTTCTTGTTTAAGATAGCTTTTAGTGCAGCATCAGATGAATTATATACCTTGGCTTTGCCTTCAAAGAACAAACCTTCATGCCCGGAAATTTTAGCAACTGCCCCCTCTGGTGCCAAATTCCCTTTTAGAATAACCAGATGACTATCCTTTTTAATCGGATCTTCTAACGAGTGAATAATATCTTGCGAATTAGGGTAAGACTTCACTCCTTTTAAATTTTCTTTTAAGGTTTTACCCGTTACTGTTATGCAATCACCATGTAATAAACCTGCATCCAATAGAATTTTCATCAAAGGCTGAATACCACCAATTTCGATTAAATCAGCCATGCTATATTTACCACTAGGCTTTAAGTCCGCAAGCATCGGAACTCGTTTACCTATACGGGTAAAATCGTTAAGGCTTAACTTAACGCCTATACAATGAGCCATCGCCAATAAATGCAATACCAGATTTGTGGAACCACCTAATGCAATTGCCACTGTCATTGCATTCTCGAATGCTTTTTTCGTCATAATATCACTTGGCTTGATATCCTTTTTTATAAGGTTCAATACAGCTTTACCCGCATTCTGACAGTCTTCTTTTTTATTGTTCGAGATAGCGGCCTGAGCAGAACTATTCGGTAAGCTCATTCCCATTGCTTCTATTGCCGAAGCCATTGTGTTAGCTGTATACATACCGCCACATGAACCTGGCCCGGGAATCGCTTTTTCTTCTATTGCTTTGAGTTCTTTTAATGGAATTAAATTATTTGCCTGGGCACCAACAGCTTCAAATACCGACACGATATCCAGTTGTTTACCATCATGTTCGCCAGTAAGAATTGTTCCACCATAAACAAAAACGGAAGGACGATTTAAGCGCGCCATTGCCATTAAACAACCTGGCATATTTTTATCGCAACCACCAATGGCAACCAGACCATCGTATCCCTGACAGGCAATAACTGTTTCGATTGAATCGGCAATGACTTCCCGGGAGACTAACGAATACTTCATGTTTTCAGTACCCATTGATATACCGTCTGAAATAGTGATGGTATTAAACACTACCCCCTTACCGCCTGCATTATCAACACCTGAACAAGCCTCATCAGCCAGATCATTGATATGCATATTACAGGGTGTCACCATACTCCATGTCGATGCAACGCCAATAACAGGTTTTTTAAAATCTGCATCGGAGAAACCTACTGGTCTTAACATTGCCCTGCTGGGTGCTCTGTCATTTCCATCAACAACAACTGAAGAATAACGGCGATATTTGTTAGACATGTATTTTTCCTTACTCTATATAATCACAATAAATATATTTGAACAAAATGGCTTAATAAAAAAGCCCGTATAATCAGAGTAAAATAAACTGAAAGTGTTTATCTGTCTAGCGAGAGACTCAAAAACCCCTGTTAATTTGACTTATAACAAAAAAACTTACCGGCTTTAATTCTGTTTTTACGATCATCTTGATAATGAATCCATAAAAAAACCGCCATCAAGGCGGTTTTTTTATTTCATATTCGATCAGACTTTTTTACAACGTGCCAGTTTGGCGCCATTTGCAATTAGCTTCTTTCTTCGCTCGCCTTCTGCAGAGACATAATTATACCAGCCTTGAGCACCCGCTTTTGATTTCTCAAATTTGCTTGCCTTAATAAATGACTCTGCTGCTGCATCATAACAATGTAAAGCTGCTTCGGCTGATCCTTTATTCATCCATGCTATATCAGGCCGATTTAATTTTCCTTTCTTAAGGGCATTTCTTACAGCAACCAACGCTTTTTCATTCTCGTTGAGATTCAAATACACACTCGAAAGTCTTGAATAGGCATTGCCATCCGATGATTTCTTCGCAGCCTGCTCCAGAACTGGAGACGCTTTGTTGTATTCTTGTGCACGCTGATAAGCCTGACCCAGAGTTGCAAGGTTCTTTTCTGTTTTCTCTACCTTACCCAGTTTCATGCCTTTCTCGAGCACTTTTGCACCCAAATAAGGAACATCCATTGCCATGTACTGATAAGCAAGCGCAACATACTGACGCTCTTTATCAAAACCATCCTGAATATCCATAATGGCCAAAGAAAGTGTTTCTTTCTCTTTATTTTCAAGCGCTGCGTACATTGCGGCTATCTGCTTCCAATATTTCACTTTTGGATAATGGGTCAATAAAACATTATTGACTTTAACCGCATCCTTATAGCGACTTTTCTCATAATAGAGTACCCATTGAAAATTTAACCAGGACTCTTTTGGTACATTACCTGCCGCTGTTATCTCACGAATAACAGACTCAACTATTTTTAATGCCTGATCCTTTTTCTTGATGTTGTAATAACAGCGCGCTAACAAAACAACACCATTCTTATCAACAACCGGCGATTCTTTTCTCCAGGCTTCTAATTGCTTAGCTGCATCTGCATAACGTTCCTGTACATATAACAACTGTGCAACTGTATAACGTGTGCTGGTTTTTCTAACAGGGTCAGCCTTTGGCTCATTAATCATTGCCATATAAGCTTTAATCGCCTGCGGGTATTTATCTTGAGAGTACAGGACATAACCCAGATAACGGTTCACTTCTGACTGCTCAAAACCAGGTCTACAGCCACTCTTCTGTGCATTTCTGAGTTCTCTTTCAGCCGCAGGCCAGTTTGGCTCACCTTCTTCCGGTGAAATAAAGCCTTGTACTTTTTCAAGTTTTCTTGCACATGTTGCACCCACAGCTTGGGTCTTTTTTGTCTTTATACCGTCTTTATATTTTAAGTTAGCTTCTTTTTCCTTTTTGCTCTGTGCATAAACAGGTTCAACAACGAGGGTTGTACCCACGGTCAGCGCTATAAAAAATAAAGGCAACACTAACAAATGAGTCAAACCTTGAGCTACTTTTTTAACATTTATTGACTGGAATATATTCTGCATTTTGCAATCTTCATTCAATCAGTTAATTTAACGGGTTAACTATTTGGCCATTGTAAAAGTAAACTTGTAAAGCACACCCGGTACCGGAACAGCTTTACCATCTATCACACGCGGATTATATTTTAACTTGGCAGCTGCCTTTAAAGCACTTCGACCAAAACCAAAGCCTTCTGGCCACTCTTCCAGCATCTGCACATTTGTAACACCGCCAGTTTCTGTCACGGTCACGGATACAACTGCATAACCACCTTTACCTGTTCTGGCTGCACGTGGTGGATAACGAGGCTCCGGTACATAGACAGGGATAAGATCTGTATCTCTTGCGAAACCACCTTCGTTACTGATATCAAGCTGGAAATCACCAGTACCAGTCGCAATATTTAAACCTGCATCTGGCAAATCGATTTCTACGTCTTCACTTTGCACCTCAGGAGGAGGCGCTTGTACTTCATCAGGCTGGTCAGGTAACTCATCATCAAGGTTTTCCTTGATTTCTGTTTCCGGCATTGTGAAATCGCCAATTTTTATTGTATTTGAGTCATCAATTTTTACTTCATCCATTTTGATGAGATAACTCATTAAAACAAACAAGCCAAGTGTAATGACTATTCCAAATCCAAAACCTGTACCTAAACGAAGTAGTTGCATAACTTCTCGCTCCTATTTCTGATCGGTGGCGACTGAAATCTTGGTAACACCCGACTTTTTGGCAGCATCCCAAACAACCGCAAACGTCTCTGCATTTGAGTCAGCATCAGCTTGAATAACAAGTGCACCTAGCGGATTGTCAGAAACCAAGCGGGTAATCGTCGAACGAATATTTCGCTGATCCACCTTTTTTCGGTCAATCCAGATCTCATTTTTTCCATTAATTGCAACCAGCATGCTCTGGTTTTTAATCGCCGCTCTCATCTGTGTTTCTGGGCGATCAACGTCTACACCTGGCTCCTTTATAAATACAGCCGTTACAATAAAAAAGATCAGCATAATAAAAACGACATCAAGCATGGGCGTTAAATCGATTTCACTACCCTCTTGATTTTGTTTTGCCGAACCTCTAGTTGCCATGTTGTATTCTCTTAAAAAACTTTATATTCAATTAACAATAGTTAGGTACTTCAGATACAAGCTGTTGTTTAGCGCCGATCAAAAGTCAGACGATCTTCTAAAAGCGCGCTTTGTCTCTCAACGATACGGGTAAGAAAAGCCTGGGCAAATACACCTGAAAGTGCTGCAACCATTCCGGCCATCGTCGGTATTGTCGCCTTTGAAACACCACCAGCCATTAACTTGGGATCACCACCACCTGTCACTGCCATAATATGAAACACAGATATCATGCCGGTTACCGTACCTAACAAACCAAGCATGGGGGCTAATGCTACCAGTGTTTTAATCAACCCCATATTCTGGTTTATTTTCAGCACCACTTCAGAGATCATCGCTTCACGAATACGTCGTGCATTCCAGGAACTTTTTTCCGAACGTGATTCCCATTCTGTAACTACAGAAGACACATCCTTCTTTAAGCCAAAGAAAAAGTAAAAGAAGCGTTCAAAAATAAGGGCCCACATCAACAGTAACAAAACTGCAATAAAGATAAGAACATCACCACCTTTATTGAGAAATTCAAAGACTGTTGAAAATATTTCATTTATAAATAGCATTGATCTATCCGACAACTCGTTCTATGAGTAAATACTCAAATTAAACAGCTGTTTTTTCTGTATTGCGAGCAATAATACCTGCAGCCTGCTCTTCAAGTACATGAATGATACGCTTTGCTCTACCACTTACCATGGTGTGTGCAAGTAAAGTAGGTATCGCAACAACCAGACCAAGTACTGTGGTAATCAAAGCACTGGAAATACCGCCAGCCATTGCTTTTGGATCGCCCGCACCAAATATGGTAATTGCCTGGAACGTGAGGATCATACCAGTTACTGTACCTAACAGACCTAACAGAGGTGCTACAGCAGCAATAATCTTCAATAGTGTTAAAGAGTTTTCCAGTTTTGGAATTTCTTTCAATACCGCTTCATTCAATTTAAGGTCAAGTGTTTCAGTATCAATAGAAGGATTTTCTTCAGAAACAGCTAACACTCTTCCTAATGGGTTTCCAGTATTCGCTTTTTCTGACTTAAGCTGGCCATTCACCTTCATACCGGTAATAGTCAAAGCAATCATTCGCCATAGTGCAATCAACATAGCAAAAACACCAACACCAGAAATAATATAGCCTACGATTCCACCTTGATGCCAGCGCTCTTCCAATGTAGGTGAATCAATAAATGCAGATAACAAACCACCGCCCATTGGGCCAGTAGGGTCAATACCCATTCGTGTAGAACCACTTGGCAAGTTTGCAAGCTCAGATGCCGCTGTCACGAATGACGCTTTTGGCTGACGAGGTAAAACTGATAAAACTCCATCTTCATACTTAAGGTATTCACCCTGTGTATTAACAATGTTATAAGCGCCTACACGAACTACATCCATATTGGTTTGTCCGTCTGCAGTCGCAACACCTGTATTGAGCTTAACAACTTTTCCTGACTCAACAATCTCATTTAACATTGTTGACCATAATGTTTCAATTTCGCTAATTTCAGGCAATTGATCGCCTTTTAATTTTTCAATCAAACCTGTTAAAAACTCTTCGCGACCATCGTATTGTACTCCGGTCAAAGAGCCTGAAAGCACATCCCGTAAGTCACCAGCAGAAGAGTTGATATGACCAAATAATTCGTTCAATTCACCTTTTGCAACTTTATAGGCTTCAAGCTTGGCAATAATTGTCTCTTTGTTTTCAGCAAACTGCTTCTCTAACTCAGCCGAACGCTCTTCCTCTTGCTTCTTCAATTTTTTAGCATTTGCTAATTCAGAAGCCTGTTGGCTCTTATCACGCAAGAAGCGTGCTTCGCGTTCACGAATTTCTCGAGACTCTTTTACTTTACCCTGCTTAACCATATTAAGCAGCTCATCAAGAGATTGTGCTTCATTTGCGAAAGCAGCGGATGGAGCTAATACCGATGTAAAAGCTAGCGCTGTGAACGCAACAGAAATTCTAGAAAATAACGTCTTCATTATTTGGCTGCCTCCGGCGCTGAAATAGGTAATTGAAGGATATTTTTAACTGCCTGGTTGCGCGCAATACGGACACCTGTTGTAACTTGCTTAGACCACTCAGCCTGATCCAGAGCTTCCCAACTTTTTGATTCATTATTCCAACGACCAACCTGGGAGCCATCTTCAGTTTTGTATAACAGAGCTATTCGACCAACTCGGAACATATCCACTTTTTGCGAGTTACCATCACCATTAAAGTCAAGCAACTCGGTATAAGCTTCAAGGCGTCTGCCATATTCATTTTCTATTTTATAGGCCTCCAGTACCTGACGGAAATTCTCTGCTACTGACTGGTTTGATCGAGTCATATTCGAACGAAGACGCGCTACTCTTTTTTGACGCTCATCTAAGTGAAAAGGAACATCCAGCTCAATAAAGTTCTCAAGACTATCCAGCATTTTAACCAGCAAAGGCGGAATCTGACGTTGAACTTCCGATACACCAGCTATCGACTCTTCAATTTTGGCTAGCCTTTGTAGCTGATCCTGAATTCGCGCATCCAATTGAGCGTTGTAGACTTTCAACCCTTCAATTTCTTTATTTACAATTTTAAAATCCTGTAATAAGTCGTTTGTCTGATCGGCAATCGTATCGATCTTTTGCTGTGACTTTTGCGACTGAGCAATGCTGGATTTACTTAAGTTGTAAACATCATTCAACTTATCTGCTGATGCCTGATTGGAAAAAACAGCAAACGCTGCGATACACATAGCGCCAGTTACAAAACGCTTGGTAGGATAGGAAAATAATCTAGTTACCATAAGAACCTCAGTTCCGGTTTTTTAAAAGTCCCGATTCTAACTTATCGAATCTAATCAAAGTAGTTCAAACTAGTAGCAACTAAAAGTTAATTACACTTTTTTAAACTCTAAACTGCTATTAGTTTTAATTAAGAAACGCAGAGCCCCAACCAGCATATACTCACCACGCCTGAAACATTTATTAAACACTCAATCTAAAGAGGTTATTTTTAAAGTTTGACGGATATTCGCAAGTTAAGTTCATAAAATTATAAAAGACAGAACTTGCCGAACTGATTAGCACTACAGCGAGCGGCGCATTCTAAAGAGACTCTTCGCTGAGCGCAACGTAAATTTAGGAAAACTTTATTTTAAACAATGAAAAAAAGAAAAAATATTTACTCTTATCAGGGTCGGTCAAAATACAAACAATTTTTAACCATTTTTGGCCAGCCAATCCTTGCACTGATCACTGATTAACCACAACTTCCGCTATGACAAAATAATTAAACAGCTACTGGCGCCGAAATATGAGGATGACTTTCATAATCAAACAACTCGAAGTCTTCATAACGAAACGCAAACAAGTCCTTCACATCAGGATTGATTTTCATGACAGGCAAAGCCAAAGGCTCTCTCTGCAACTGTAAATCGACTTGCTCGAGATGATTACTGTATAAATGCGCATCACCAAAAGTATGAACAAAATCTCCGGGCTGCAACTCAAGAACCTGAGCAATCATAAGTGTTAGAAGAGCATAAGAAGCAATATTAAATGGGACACCTAAAAAAATATCTGCACTACGCTGATACAACTGACACGATAGTTTGCCGTTGGCTACATAAAACTGAAACATAGTATGACAAGGAGGTAATGCCATTTCATCGACAAAAGCAACATTCCAGGCACTGACGATATGGCGTCGGGAATCGGGGTTATTCGCTAAACTGTCAAGAAGGTTTTTTATTTGATCAATTGACTCTCCATTAGCTGTTGGCCATGAACGCCACTGATAACCATAAACCGGCCCCAGGTCGCCATTTTCATCAGCCCACTCATCCCAAATTGACACACCGTTTTCTTTTAAATAAGCAATATTTGTGTCGCCCGCCAGAAACCAAAGCAATTCATGAATAATAGAACGCATATGGAGCTTTTTGGTAGTAACTGCTGGAAAACCGCTGGAAAGATCGAAACGCATCTGGTGCCCAAAAACACTTAAAGTACCCGTGCCAGTCCTATCTTCTTTATAGGTACCATTCTCGCGAACATGTCGCATCAAATCCAGATATTGTTTCATAGCGTTTAATATATTTAATTCAATACAAATAAAAAGACTAATTTTTTTTGTTAGTTTCAGCTGCTTGTCCAGAAGAAACAAAATAGGCGATAGACAACAATACAAGTCCTGCAATTATCATAGGCAGGGAAAGTAATTGCCCTCTCGTCATCCACTCAAAAGCCAGACTCGCATCAGGCTCACGGTAAAACTCGACAATATACCGAGCAACACCATAACCCAGAGAAAACAAACCAGCTACAGCGTAACGTGGCCTGCTCTTGCTTGAAAACCACCAGACCAGTATAAACAACAACAAACCTTCAGCCAAAGCCTGGTATAGCTGGGAAGGATGTCGAGCAAGGCGATCAGGGTCAGTTGGAAAAACCATCGCCCAGGAAACATCAGTTTGACGGCCATAAAGCTCACCATTAATAAAATTTGCTATTCGACCAAACCCCAAACCCGGCGCACAACATGGCGCTAAAAAGTCAAGCACATCACCCATATGCCTATTGATTCTTTTTGAGTAAAGAAACATAGCGACAATGACACCCAAGAAGCCTCCGTGAAAAGACATACCGCCTTCCCACACTTTCAACAACCAAAGAGGCTCCTGCAAAAAGCGGTCAAACCCGTAAAAAAACACATAACCTATTCTGCCACCCAGTACTGCACCCATAGCCCCATAAAAAACAAGATCTTCAACTTGCTTTGAGTCTAATATTGCACCTTTCTTTTTTGCTCTGTGTCGCCCCAATAAAAACACAAAAAGAAAACCTACCAAATACATCATGCCATACCAGCGCACTTGTAATGGGCCAACACTAAAAATTACTGGGTCTATCTCGGGAAATTGCAGCAAGTTAAATCTCTTAAAATCCTTAATCTAGTCTCTGTTTCAAAATGAAGCATTTAACTACAACTTTGCTGTGTAATGAAACAGTCAGATTGGGTGTTATTTTCTAATTATTCTATTGATAATTATTTATGCCAAAATCATATAAGCACAAACAAGCAATAACAAGATTGCAAACATGCTTTTTAATTGTTTTTCCGGCAGTATCGTTGACCACTGTGCTGCATACTTCGCAGCAGGCGCACTAAACAAAGCAATACCCAAACAGGCAGGCCAATAAATATAACCCGTCGCATAGTGTAAAGTCTGAACCTGATTTGAAGCATCAACCGATATAAACTGTTCACCTAATACTGCATAGGAAATTGCACCTGCTATTGCTATTGGCAAACCACAAGCTGCTGATGTGGCAATAGCTCGCTTCATTGGCTCTCCTACATAATGAAAAAAAGGCACTGACATTGAACCGCCACCAATACCAAAAAATGCACTCATCCCACCAATCAGCACCCCAAAAAACAAGAAAAACATTACACCTCTTTCTTCTGTTCGTTGGGGATACTCGATATCTAACAATAACTGCAAAGCTATAACTGCAAAAAAAACTATGACTATTGCCTTTAATACACTACCATCAATTAACGCAGCCAAATAGGAACCTGCTGAGACGCCAACAATCAAACCGGCTAACATCCTAAAAAACAATTGCCAGTTAACATTACCCAATAGATGATGAGAATAGGCAGACCAAAATGCACTAAAAGCAATTGCGGCAAATGAAGTACCTATTGCTGTATGCATCAGGAAAGAAGGATGAAATCCCAATTTGGTAAATACAACAATGAGAATAGGAACTATAACCACTCCACCACCGATCCCAAACAACCCGGCCATAATCCCTGAAAAAACACCGAGCATAGGGTATAAAACAAATTCCATCAATTCCTTTCTCTTACTACAGAGGTATCTCTAAACAAGCGGTTCAACCCTTTGGCTTCTAACATTCCCTCTATGGCCTCCCTGACATCATTAACCTCCGACATTGGCCTCACTTTTTCCAGCAACTCATCGGATTCCTGCTTCGATATAGAGCGGATAACTGATTTTACCCTTGGCAAGTTGGTCGCATTCATTGATAAAGAGTCATACCCCATCGCCATTAATAGCACTGCCGCGCCAGGATCACCAGCCATCTCCCCACAAATACTGATCGGCTTATTTGCCTTATGCGAAGATTGAGCTATATCCTCTAACGCCTTTATAACTGCCGGATGATAGGAACGATACAGATCAGCAACATTAGGATTATTGCGATCCACTGCCAAAAGATATTGCGTAAGATCATTACTTCCAACTGATAAAAAATCAACTTTACATGCCATATCATAGGCTAAATGTATAGCCGCTGGCACCTCTATCATTACACCAGTTTGTGGATAAACAACTTCCAAACCCTCTTCTAACAATTCATTATAGGCTCTATCAATGAGCGCCAACGAAGCATCTACCTCCCCCATATTACTGATCATAGGCAACATTATTCTTAAGTTTTTAGTTTTAATACTGGCCTTCATCATTGCACGAACTTGTGGTAGAAAAATCTCGGGATGATCCAGAGTAACCCGAATGCCACGCCACCCCAAAAAAGGGTTATCTTCTTCTATTAAAAAGTATGGCAATGATTTATCACCACCAATATCCAATGTTCTCATTGTTACCGGGTTAGGCGCGAATGCCTCCAGGTGCATTTTATAAATCGTTCGCTGCTCTTCTTCTGATGGAAAACGATCACGCATGAGGAAAGGCACTTCTGTGCGATATAATCCTACACCTTCTGCTCCTCTATCAATCGAGCGCATCACATCGGAGGCCAGACCTGTATTAACCCAAAGCGCTACTTTATGCCCATCTAACGTTTCACATGTTAAATCTTTTAATGCCTCAAGACCACGTGACACAAGACGTTCTTCTTCAACGATCTCCTGATAGGAACCCAATAATTCTAACGATGGGTTAAAGTAAACAAGACCAGCATAACCATCAACAATCAATTCACTCCCTTCTATTTGTGTGAACGGTATATCCACAGCACCCATCACAGTGGGAATCCCCATACTTCTTGCCAGAATAGCCACATGAGAGTTACTTGAGCCTTTGAGCGAAACCAGCCCAGCCAGTTTATGCCTAGGCACTTCAGCCAACACTGATGCGGTAAGCTCATTCCCTACCAATATGACATTTTCAGGATAGATAACCGGCTCACGATTGGCTTGCTGTAAATATTCCAGGAGTCGAACACCCAGATCCTTAATATCAACCGTCCTTTCTTTTAGATATGGATTATCCATCTGCTCAAATGCCTGCAAGTGATCTTTTACCACTCGCGCCACCGCTCCTTGTGCCCATTCTCCACTTTCAATCAAACGCTCTATTTCAGCCGGTAGAGCATGCTTGTCTAACATCTTTGCATAGGCATCAAATAGAGCCAGCTCTTCTGGCGGCAAGGAGTCCTCCATATGCGTACTTAAAGAAGCTATATCCTGTAATACACGAGACACACAGGCCCGAAAAAAAACCAGCTCCTCATAAATATCCCTACACCGCCTACTCGGAACGCCATAAAGATCAGCCGAGGGGGATATCACAACAGCTTTACCTATCGCCACACCAACAGCGCCGGCAATTCCTCTAAACTCGGCATTTTGTATGATTGATTTAGCTTTGGAATCAAGCATACCCAAAGCCTGTGCATGAGCTATAACGCTGGCCAGCTGGGCAGCCATTGTTAATAGAAAGGCTTCTTCGCTCTCATCAAATTTTCGTGGATCAGTCTGCTGAACAACCAGTACACCTAACACAAGACGCTGATGCACTATAGGCACACCTAAAAAAGAGTTATACAACTCTTCGCCGATGTCTTCCAAATATTGAAAATTAGGATGCTCCTGTGCATTACTTGTATTAATTGGCTCTTCCCTTAATGCAACCTGCCCAACCAGACCCTGACCAAAATCCAGCCCAAGCTTACCTAACTCACTTTGGTTTAAACCTTCAGTCGCCCTAAAGACAAGGCGCCTTTCTTTATTTTCATTATTCTCTGCCATGTAAACTGTACAAACTTCAGTTCCCATGACACGCTTTACATCACTAACAATAATATTAAGCGCCGACTGCAAGCCAGTTGCAGCATTAACACGCTGAACAATGTTACTTAAAGATTGTAGAATACTCATCAATCAAGTCTTCTAATGATGATCTTTGGCCAGGTTTTCCCCCACCCTGATCGAGTGAGGTCGAGATAATTCTCTTAGCATACGCTGGTAAACCCAGCGTTTAAAATCCACTATCTGGTTGACCGGGTACCAGTAATTTACCCATTCCCAGGAATCAAACTCTGGCGTGTTATTAGCAGAAATATCAACTATTTGCTCATCTGCTTTTAGCTGTAACAAAAACCATTTCTGCTTTTGACCAATACACTGTTTTTTATCTGAAGGCGCTTTAATATTTCTTTCTGGCAAACGATAATAGAGCCATCGCTTTGTCACTGACAACACTTCAACATGATCAGGCGACAGTCCAACTTCTTCTTTTAATTCACGGTACATCGCCTCTTGCACCGTTTCACCCTCAATAATTCCTCCTTGTGGAAATTGCCAGCCATCCTGTCGAATACGGCGCGCCCATAGCACATCACCATAGCCATTCGCTATGACCATTCCAACATTTAATCGAAAGCCTTGAGAATCTAACACTTCAGTAATTTACCTTCTTAATTCTCGCTCAAAATTAAAACAATTCAACCTGATCACAACGCAGCATTCATTTTTTATAACTATTCTTACTATACCACATGATCCGGGATTAACGAGCCGAATCACAATAAAAAGCCTCTGAAAATAAGCAATAAAGTGAAAGATACTGAACGAGCTATTAACTTTTCCTACAGGGTATACGCTAGAATTAACGTTTTACCCGGTACAACCAAAAGGATCACATACTTTGCAATACCCTCAACTGACATTATTTGATTTAGACAATACACTTCTAGGCGATGACAGTGACCATCTCTGGGGTGAGTTTCTCATTGAACAAGGCTTAGTCAACCCAGAACAGCACAAAGCAAAGAACGATGGTTTTTATCACGACTATTGTCAAGGCACACTGGATATTGATGCTTACCTCAATTTTGTTATGCAAACAGTTGCAAATAAAACAGTCAAAGAAGTCGATAAACTTCATAATGACTTTATGGAGAATTTTATTAAACCCATTATGCTACCAAAAGCCAAAACGTTAATTGAACAACACCAGTCCGATAATCACCTTTGCATAATCATTACTGCAACAAGCGATTTTATTACACGTCCGATTGCAAACGCACTCGGTATCGATATTTTACTTGCTTCAGAGGCTGAAATAGACAATAACTGCTACACAGGCAAACCAACTGGCATACCCTGCTTTTCTAATGGAAAAATTATAAAAATTAAAAACTGGCTGAACGAAAATCTGCCCGACTTTTCTACTGAAAAAATGATGCAAGAAGCATTTTTTTATAGTGATTCCCGCAACGATATACCTCTTCTAGAAAGTGTTGGAAAAGCTATAGCGGTCGATCCAGACGAAACACTGAAATTACACGCTCAAGAAAATGATTGGGAAATAATAAGCCTTCGCTAGCACTTAACTTTCATCAATAACTGAAAGGTAGCTACGTCTTGAGGTCACCTGTAAATTCTGCAATAAACCAATAAACTCATCAAAAGGTAGTGGCGCAGAAAACAGATAGCCCTGCATCTGATCACAATGCATATTCACCAAATGTTCTTTTTGTGTTTCTGACTCTACACCCTCAGCAATAACCTGCATTCCCAGCTCATGAGCGATAGATATCATTGCATTAACCACTTTGGCTCCTGCTTCTTCATCTATACGCTGAATATGGCATGCGTCTATCTTTAAATGATTGATGGGTAAACTTTGAAGTTGAGGTAATGAAGAAACACCTGTACCATAATCATCTAACGAAAAGCTCAAGCCTTTATCTTTCAACTCCTGCATAGTACTTCTTACAAGATCGATATTCTCAAGCAACTCTGGCTCGGCAAACTCCAGCTCAACCCTGGCTGGATTTACTTTATTATTTGAAAGAATAATAGCAACGGTCTCAGAGAAATTTTCATCTTCCAATTGCGCCAATGAAACATTAATAGCTATTTTCAATGGCGGAACATTGGCTTCATTCATTTTGTAAGTATCTGAACACAATCTATTTAATGTCCAATAGCCTAACAAAGTCATCAAGCCTGACTGCTTAGCCAGACTAATGATTTCCCCGGGCAGGATTGTACCTCTACGCGGATGCTCCCAACGTAACAAGGCCTCTACCCCAATAACTTTTCCGGTTCTCAATGATATTCTAGGCTGATAATACAAACATAGCTGATCATCACTAATTGCTTCGCTGAGCTCACCTTGTAATTGCTCCTGATTTTCTACCTCATTATTCATTTTATCGGAGTAAAATCGATAATTAGAGCCAGCAATACCTTTTGCCTCGTACATTGCCATGTCAGCATGCCGTAATAAGGTCTTTGCGTCAGTTCCAGCGTCAGGATATACAGCAATTCCTATACTGCAACCAACTCTCACGTTCATCTCACCAATATCAAAGGGCTCAGTAACGACATCGATGACCTTCTGTGCAATGGTAACAACATCATTCGTCGAACTCACACGCTCCAATAAGGCAACAAATTCGTCACCCCCGATTCGTGCAATCGTATCAATACGTCGTAT
This sequence comes from Cellvibrionales bacterium, assembly GCA_041941365.1. Lineage (GTDB taxonomy): Bacteria > Pseudomonadota > Gammaproteobacteria > Pseudomonadales > UBA7434 > UBA7434. The sequence goes on from JBGTQK010000003.1 coordinate 248,018, forward strand.
ACATCCCGTTAAACGTTTCGCAATACCCTGGACCAGCAAGTCCCCTTTGTCATGCCCAAATTTATCATTAATTGATTTAAAGCCATCAAGATCAATATAAAGCAGCGCAAAAGGAATATTCCCTCGATCGACACGTTGCAAGGCGCGATCTAGACGATCATTAAAAAGAAGTCGATTGGGAATGCCTGTTAATAGATCGTAATGCGCTAATCGTGCAAGTTCTGATTCAGTACTTTTACGGTCTATCGCATAACGAATACTACGTTCAAGTGAGCGAGGATCTAAATCATTTTTTAGTAAATAATCGGCTGCGCCCTGACGAATCGCCGATTGATCAAGCGCTTCGTCAGCTTCTAATGCAAGGCAGATAATAGGAGTATGACAGTCATGGCTTCTGGCAGCCGCTAACAACTCACTGCAAATCGCTGGCGCATGTTCAAAGTCAAGCATAATGACATCATGCACTGGCGCAAGCATTGCCTCTAATGCAAAGTCATAATCAGCACACCATGTCAATTCATAGTTTACCGTGCTGACACTCTCTAACAGCTGAACCATACGGACATACTGATCGCGACTTGCGTTAATCAATAATGCACGAATGGCAACCTCTTGCATAAATTTACCTTCACTCAATTTTAAAACATAAGACTAGATTAATATTTGGACTTTAGCCATTTTCAGCAACGTTTATTTATTACAATTATGTGCTACTTTTTTTACGATTTAACGTCATTTAACACCTTCAATCTTCTTTAAATTGCAAGCCTAATAACAACGATAAAATCCAGCAATTCGCAAAGCAACTTCATTAACTCATGCACTCTTAAACACTATATAATTTGAAGATATTTGAAATTAATCCTTAATGGAATGCAAGTCTCTATCAAACATGATCATTAATAAATTTATCGAGTCAGGATTTACAGCTCAGTTTAAAATCCTTGCCGGTAGCAAGTACTAACACACTTAATAAATCGCAGCGAATTAAACCATCTTTTATTATCATAACCAAGTAGTTTTTAATGTCCGGCTTTAACCCTGTTAACAACCTCAACCCTCATCAGAAAGCCGCAGTTAAATATATCGATGGACCACTACTGGTACTGGCTGGTGCTGGCAGTGGCAAAACCAGTGTAATTACCCGGAAAATCAGCTGGTTAGTCAATAACTGCCAATATAACCCCAAGCATATTACTGCGGTAACATTTACCAATAAAGCTGCCCGGGAAATGCAGGAACGAATTCAGCAACAACTTGGCCCAAAATGCAAAGGCTTACAAATAGGTACATTTCACCAGCTCGGACTTAAAATAATTCAAAATCAGCTAAAACTGTCAAGCCGTAAATCAGGCTTTTCAATCCTTGATGCCCAGGATGCTCAAGCTCTATTAAAAGAAATCATGCTTGCTGATGGAGACGACATGCAAGCTTTTTTAGAGATTTGTCAGAAACAGATTTCTGACTGGAAAAATCAGGGGTTACAACCTTATCAACTTGATACCAGCGACCTCAAAGAACAGGAGCTGCGCATCATTAAAATCTACGAGCACTATCAACAAGCACTACGCTCATACAATGCCGTTGATTTTGATGATCTTATTGCCATTCCAACAGAAATACTTTCTAACAACGAAGAAGCACTGAATTACTGGCAAAAACGTATTCACTATCTTTTGGTAGATGAATACCAGGATACCAACACGGCTCAATATCGACTGATCAAATTACTTGTTGAAAAACGTCACGCCCTCTGTGTTGTTGGCGACGATGATCAATCCATTTACACCTGGCGCGGTGCCAACCCGGAAAACCTGAACCAACTGGCAGAAGATTTTAATGATCTTAAAGTTATAAAACTGGAACAGAATTACCGTTCATCAAACCGCATTCTTCAGAGTGCTAACCAACTAATCGCAAACAACTCTCATATATTTGAAAAGAAGCTCTGGAGTGAAAAAGGTCTTGGCGAGCAAATTGAAGTGTATCGCTTAAGCAATGAAGAAGCCGAAGCAGAATTTATTGTTAATGAAATCATCAATAAACGCCTTCGAATGAATGCCAGCCTAAAAGACTTTGCTGTTCTGGTTAGAGGTAATCATCAAACAAAACTCATAGAACTAAAATTACAAAGTAAACAGCTTGCCTATCACATTACTGGTGGCACCGCTTTTTTTTCACGAAATGAAATTAAAGATATTCTTGCCTATTTACGAGTCATTTGTAACCCGGATGATAACAGAGCCTTTCTACGCATTGTCAATACCCCCAGAAGAAAAATCGGCACCTCCACACTTCAAACGTTAGGTGACTACGCAACAACAAGAGGTTGCTCTTTATTTCAGGCTATTGGTGAGCTCGGATTAGAAAATAATTTAAGCCCACAATCTCTTGAAAGATTAAGACGCCTTACTCAGTGGTTCGAAAATATTACTCGCAATATAGAGAATTCTGTGTCACCAACAGAAACGATTGGACTGCTCAATGAGATGATAGATGATATTGATTATGCCAATTGGCTTAACCAGAATTGTAGTAGCGCAAGCATAGCCGAAAAAAGGATGGAGAATATCAACTATCTAATTGGCTCCATCAAAAAAGAAATTCAAAAAATCCATGAAGACAGTCAACAAAGTGAGCAGGAAAGCCAACATGATTTACTCGAAAAAGTCATCGCCAAATTAATGTTGATTGACCTTCTGGAACAACAATCTGAAGAGGAGATTGACAATAAAATTCAGATCATGACTCTGCATGCCTCTAAAGGATTAGAATTCCCTCATGTATTCATAACCGGCTTTGAAGAAGAAATTATCCCTCATAGAAACAGCATTGAAACCGACAATATAGAAGAAGAAAGGCGTCTCGCCTATGTCGGCATCACCCGCGCTAAAGAAACACTCACAATCACTATGGCAAAACATCGCAAACAATTTGGCGAACAGATAAATTGTGAGCCCAGCAGGTTCCTCAGTGAGATAGAAAGTAAAAACATCAAAAAAGTTGGGTTCAATGATGACAGTAAACCTGAAGACAACATTGAAAAAGGAAGATCGACCTTATCCAGCTTAAAAGCATTGTTAGACTAAACCCCGGAACCCTACCTAAACACTAAATCACAAATAATAAAATGTAATAAATTATTCCGGATCAACACTAAAGAATTCACCAATATAGGCGATACAGTAAAAAAAAATCTGGACAAGACAATGATTTATATATTCTTTATAAATAGCCTGGTTGTCACTATATCCGTCATTGTTCATTATGAATTTCTTTATCATTTGACTCTATTCTTTAAAAAAATGCGGGTGCTTCACCGATATAGAATCGTTCTCGGTGTTATAGGCTCTCTCATTGCTCATGCTATAGAAATCTGGATTTTTGCAATAGCCTACTTTTTTATGCATCATTCAGGTCATTGGGGCTATCTCGAAGGTAATTTCACCGGAAGCTTTATGGATTGTGTGTATTACTCTTTTGCTGTTTTTTCTACACTAGGATTTGGTGATATTCAGCCAATAGGTGATATAAGGTACCTGACCGGTATAGAATCACTTACCGGATTATTATTAATTGCATGGTCTGCATCCTTCCTGTATTTCGAGATGCACAGATATTGGGAAATTGAACAAAAAAACTAAACAGCTCAACCCCATTATTCATAGGACTGTTTGGTTTGTTAAAAAGCTAAAAAAATTCTACTACTGAGCAATATAGTTAATTACAATTTTCCTCTCTCAAGCCAACAATAATTCTCCAATCCTATATAACTGCTTTAACGTTAGCACTTTCTTACAGAAGGATTATCACATGAACGAAAAGTTTTTTAAGCTTGCCCTTATTTTAGTTGCCATTGGATTTACAATGGTTTTTTGCGTTGTTGTTATGCCTCCTTTAATAGCAAACCCTGATATATTTGGCGCATTGGCAGCCGGATTTGTAAACCCATACGCAGCAGGTTATTCTTCTGATATCTTTTTTTGCTATGCAGCCTTGGTTATCTTTATTGCGTACGAAGCAAAGACCCTGGGAGTGAAACACGGTTGGATTTGCTTGATTTTAGGTGCAGTTCCAGGAGTAGCGGTCGGTCTGGCACTTTACTTACTGATACGCCACAACCAAATTACTCAGTCGCAAAAAAAAAACATTTTAGATCTGTAAGATTTAAAATGATAAACGAGATTAAATATGAAATTAACTTACCTAACTCTACTTCTATTTATTATTTCTGCATGCTCAACAAAGGGAAGTTATGAAAGCATTCAAAGCGGCAAAAAGCATGAATGCACCATGCTTCCAAAATCTCAATATGATGAGTGCATAGAAAACGCTAATAAACCTTACGATGAATATGAGCGTGAAAGACAGAGAGTTACAAATTCGTAGATTTCCACCTGGATCAGTTTGAACCGATTACCTGAATGGCGACCTCCATCGATCAAGAAATAGCAGACTGGGACGGTAAGTCAGCAGAGATTATAAACGCTATTTATGAACGTCATTCTAACAGCCCTAACTTTATTCATAAAATTATCAAACTTATAAAAAAAAATGATCAACAGAAAGGAGCCACATGGTTATTAAAAAAATGGCTTGAATCTAAAAATCAACTTAATAGCAATTCAATAAAAAATACTTATAATTCATTAGAGTTACTAGCACACTGGGAATCTAAATTACACATCCTTCAATGCATTCCATTTATGCCAATAGGAAAAAACGAAAGAGAAAAAGTAGAAAGGTTTCTTCGAGAAAACCTAACAGATTCGAATAAATTCGTAAGAGCCTGGTCATATAATGGTTTTTATGAGCTAGCGTTGCAATATCCGGAATACACAAGTGAAGTTCAGCAATTTTTTAAAACCGCCTTAAAGGATGAAGCAGCTTCAGTAAAAGCAAGAATACGCAATATAGCGAAACAAGGATTCTAACCATAAAATAAAGCGACAGTAGCAATTTTCGCTCTCTACAATAAATCCGATGCATAAAAAAAGCCACAATCAAGTGGCTTTTTTATATCGAAATAGTTATTTTAAGCCTTCAATCATATGATCAACAGCACTATTAATTTCATCATCAGAGCAATTTCCACACATCCCTCTTGGAGGCATCGCACCTTTACCATTAATGGCATTCGCATAAACTGTATCTAAACCATTTGCCAAACGTTCTGTCCAGTCTCCTTGTAGTCTGAACTTTGGTGCACCAGCTGCACCGGTATCATGACAAGCCTTACAGTAAGTATTGTAAACATCCTCCCCCGACTTTGGCCCTGAAGCAGCTACAGTTAATGATTTTGCACACTCCTGGCCTTCTATACAAACGTCACCAACAGCCTTTATACGCTCTGCAATCGCTTCTTCTACAGAGGCATTAGCAGTCAATGATGAAATTAATACTAAAAAAGTCGAAATTATCAAAAGTTTTGTAGTCATAATATTTTTGCTCATAATCATGTATCTCTAAAGAAATCAACGTTGCCTGAAGATTATAACCCCAGATGATGCCTGTAACTCTATCTGAATCAAAAAAGCACGTCAAAAGCTGATTTAAAATTCATTCTGTCTTCATCAAATAATCAGCGTTTCAATTCATTATCGACATTATTTAAAAATTATAAAGTCAAACCTAGTAATTTTTATGTCTTTTCATGAAGTCGTATTTATCTGAATAATATACGCTGAAATGTTAAAAATTGTTTAATCTCTTAATAAAAAATGTGCTCTTGAAGTTGCTATTGGTTTTTCATACGAATCCTGCCAGGCAACAATATGAACATTAACCACCCTGGCACCTTGTCGAGTTATCGTTACTTTTGAATATGTATCTCTAAACAGACCGGCACGCAGATAATCCACAGAAAAGTCGATTATTTTTGGTAACTCCTGCGTTATACCTTCAGTAAATAAATACAGTATTCCTGACATCTCCATAAAGCCGCTAATTACGCCACCGTGTATAGCTGGCAATACAGGATTACCGATATTTCGCTTTAGTGGTGGCATTTTAAATATAGCGCCATCGACTTTTTCTTCAGCATTCTCAATCAACTCTATACCAATAAATCTTGCATAAGGTATAGTATTGATCAATGTTCGATATTTTTTTTCTGAAAGTAATGCCTTGATTTCCTTATCACTGATTTCTTGCTTATTGATCTCGAAAACCTCATCTGGCAAAGCTTTAGTCTTCGCAATATTCGATGAAGCTTTTTTTTGATTTGTCATCAGGTTTTCGGGCAAGCGTACAAAATTAGCAACACAATGCGCAATTGAAGTTTCGCCCTGATAAGCTTCTGCACGCATAAATAAAACATTGCTCGAAACCCTGTAACAAAAGGCTTTAGCATAAACATCCTTGCCTGGCTCAGCAGGTCTCATATAGTCCACTCTTAAATCCAGCGTTGGACATAACTCAAAACGTTGTAGCGCTAAAAAAACACACCCTCCTGCTGTTGTATCTAACAATGTAGTTATGGCTCCGCCATGGATAATACCGCTTCTTAAGTCGCCAATAATTTGAGTTGAATAAGGCAGCTTTATAACTATTTCATTACTGTTTGCTGCCACCAACTCCAAACCCAAAGCATGGCCCTGAGGTAAGGAATTTAAAAATCTCTCATTAATAGCATATATTTCACTATTGCTTTTCATTAGCCAACCTATTCTCTATCGTTTAACTATTTAACTTTAGTACCCTTTGCTTTAACCTCATTTTAGAGAATTGTGAAAGCGTAAACTAGTAAATAATTAACCCGCATAAAACCAATATTCCTCCGAAAACAATATTTAGAGTAATAGCTTCATTATTAAAAACATTACCAACAGCAATTGCCAGTATCGGTGTAATCAAGGGTATCAACATAGCATTTACTGCTGACATTTTCTGTAAAACAAAAAAGTACAAGACAAAGCCCAGAAAGGAACCAAATATACCTAAATAGATAACCGCCGATAGTTCCAAAGGAGCTACCTCTTTAGGCATGTCAAAACCAGACAGTCCCCAAATGATAATGAGTATTGGTGTGGCCAAAATTAAAGATCCAGCATTCATTTCAACCGGCGTTAATTGCTGTCCATCTCGCTTAATAATCACAGCACTATAAGAGTAAATCACAACAGCCAAAAACACCCCCATTATCCCCTTTAAGCTTTCTGAACCCACCATTAAATCCTGATAAAAGATAATAATTAAACCAGTTATAGCAACACTTATTCCTAGCAATTCACGCGATGAAAACCAGTTGTTTTTAAGCAAAAAAACAGAGAAGATTCCAGTAAAAATTGGCGCCATTCCATAAATAATAGAAATATATCCCGATGGAATATATTGTGCAGCCCAGTAAGTGATACCCATCGCCCCTACCAAACTAAGCGCAGAAATAAGGTAAAGTGAGAGATATTTTTTCTCCAGTCGTACTTTATTCGTTAGAAATGATAAGCAGAGTAATGTCACAACCAATCCAATCATAGTCCGCATTACAAAGGGCGATAAAAAGTCATCACCCATTAAGCTCAGCTTTATTCCCAAAGGAGTTGTACCCCAGATAATGATTACTGCAATATACGCTATTACCACTTTCATAGTTGTTCCCAAATCGGTTTAAACGCCTTAATATTCTTTGACTAAAAAACAAAAAAGGCCGCAATTGGTTGCGGCCTTTTGGAGTTTTTTCTATCTTTTAAACTTTTCTATTTGTTACCTAATCTCCAAATCAAGCCGCCAATTGCCCCAGCGTTTCCATGCACATACAGCATGCATCGCTGCCTTTGGGGCAGAGATGGCTAGCAGATTGACTTTAAAATAGTTTATTAACATCGTTAATCGCAAATAAGACTTTAAGTAACTAAAACTTGGGACAACAATAACAAAAATATGTGACAGAAAAAGTAATTAAAACTGTGTTTATTCTACAAAAGACTACATCACAAAAAAAGGCTAGCGATAATCATCCATTGACGGACAAGAGCATACCAGGTTTCTATCACCATGAACGTTATCAACCCTTCCAACCGGTGGAAAATATTTATCTTTGCGTAATACATCTAATGGATAAACTGCTTCAGCACGAGTATAAGCATGTGACCAATCATCGGCCAGCACATATTCAGCTGTATGCGGCGCATTAATCAATGGATTATCTTCCAATTCCCAAACGCCATCTGCTACTTTTTGAATCTCCTCTCTGATTTTTATCATCGCATCGCAAAAACGATCCAGCTCTACAAGCGCTTCACTTTCCGTAGGCTCTATCATCAATGTACCTGCCACTGGAAAAGACATTGTAGGCGCATGAAAACCATAATCAATTAAACGCTTGGCAACATCTTCAACAGAAATTCCTGTCTGTTCTTTTATCGGTCTAAGGTCAATAATACATTCGTGGGCAACCAGACCACTTTCACCTGTATATAAAACAGGGAACACATCTTTTAGTCGATTAGCGATATAGTTAGCATTCAAAATAGCAATTTTAGTAGCCATCGTCAGGCCTTCACCACCCATCATTCGAATATACATCCAGCTAATAGGCAAAATACTGGCAGAGCCATAAGGCGCAGCTGAAATTACAGGCTGACTTCCTTTGTTAGAAAATTGATTACTTGCCATTCTGGGAAGAAAAGGAGCCAAATGTGATTTTGCAGCTACAGGCCCAACACCTGGACCACCGCCCCCATGAGGAATACAGAACGTTTTATGTAGATTAAGGTGAGAAACATCTCCACCAAATACACCTGGCGAACTGAGACCAACCATAGCATTGAGATTTGCACCATCCACATACACTTGTCCGCCATATTGATGAACAATACTTGTTACTTCATTAATGTGTGCTTCAAAAACACCATGTGTCGAAGGGTAAGTCACCATAATAGCGGCCAGATTATCAGCGTATTGTTCTGCTTTGTTACGTAAGTCAGTTATATCAATATTGCCATTCTCATCACAATCAACAACAATAACTTTCATATCACACATTTGAGCAGAAGCCGGGTTTGTACCATGCGCTGATTGAGGGATTAAACAGATATTTCTCTCAAAATCGCCACGACTTTTATGATAGCCTGAAATAGCGAGTAAACCAGCGAATTCCCCTTGAGAGCCCGCATTAGGCTGTAAGGAAACCGCATCATAACCTGTACATTCTGCTAACCAGCTTTCCAGCTGAGCAATCATTTCATAATAACCATCCGCCTGTTCTTCGGGCACAAATGGATGAATATCGCCAAATTCACCCCAGGTAACCGGCATCATTTCACTGGTTGCATTCAACTTCATTGTACAGGAGCCTAACGGTATCATTGTGCGATCAAGTGCCAGATCTTTATCTGCAAGCTTACGCAAATAACGCAACATTTCAGTTTCAGTATGGTAAGCAGAAAAAACTCGATGCTGTAGAATTGCATCCTTTCGATAAATTTCACTTGAAAGATCAAATTCCTGCTCAGATGCTAAAATTTCAAATGAAGGAACATTATTCTGATTAGCGAACAATGACCATAACAACGTAACCTCTTGAGGCGTAGATTTTTCATCAAAGCTCAAAGAAAGTGTTTTGTCATCAATTTTTCTTAGATTAATATTCTCAGCTTTGGCTTTTTGCAACACACTTTCGACACCATCATTAATACTGATTGTAAGAGTATCAAAAAATTGATTACTTTTAACTGTATAGCCCAAAGACTGTATACCTTGTGCAAAAACAGTAGCAAGCGCATGAATACGCTCTGCAATTTTCCTCAAGCCTTGCGGCCCATGATAACAAGCATACATTGATGCCATAACTGCCAATAAAACCTGCGCAGTGCATATGTTAGATGTTGCTTTCTCTCTACGAATATGCTGTTCACGTGTCTGTAACGCCAAACGATAAGCCGGATTACCATACTGGTCAATTGACACACCCACCAAACGACCTGGCAATGAGCGTTGAAATTTATTTTTTGTCGACATATAACCAGCATGCGGCCCACCAAAACCCATTGGAACACCGAAACGCTGTGTATTTCCAACAACAACATCTGCACCTAACTCACCTGGTGACTTCAACAGTACTAAAGACATAATGTCAGCTGCCATCACAACCAAGGCTTTTGAATCATGTGCAGCCTGAATCACTTCAGAAAATTGTCTTACTTCCCCCGAACTTCCCGGATATTGCAAAAGCACCCCAAAACATTGCTCAGACTTAAAATCCAGGCATGGATCTCCTATTACAGTTTCAAAACCCGCTGCCTTTGCCCTTGTCTTTACTACTTCTATGGTTTGCGGAAAACAGTCCTGATCAATAAAAAAAGTATTGGCCTTACTTTTTGTACAACGTTTTGCCAAAGCCATGGCCTCAGCAGCAGCCGTACCTTCATCTAACATTGAAGCATTGGCTACATCCATACCGGTTAAATCGCAAATCATAGTTTGATAATTTAAAAGAGCTTCAAGTCGTCCTTGAGAAATTTCCGGTTGATACGGCGTGTATGCTGTGTACCATGCTGGATTCTCCAAAATATTACGCTGAATCACAGCTGGAGTAACTGTTGCGTAATAACCACAACCAATTAAAGAACGAAAAACCTTATTTTTTCCCGCTATAACTTTTAAGCTAGCCAAAGCTTCCTGCTCTGTCTGTGCTGATGGCAAACTCAACTTTTCTTTATTATAAATACTTGCAGGAACAACTGAAGCAATAAACTCATCAAGTGTAGAAAAACCCATTTTACCCAACATCTTTTCAACCTGCCCATCTAACGATATACCTATATGTCTATCTTCGAAAGCTTCGGCAGTTTTATCAAGATCATCAGCTAAAAATTTTACTTTTGATTCAACGGGGCTCAACATGAATTCTTTCCTGTAAAAATTAATTTAATGATTAACGAACATATTTATGAGGAACAAAAGGCATTTTCTTACGCAAGATAGGCACCTGTTTTCCACGCACTACTGCATATAATGGCAGTTGTTTTTCCATATCAATGGCTAACGAACCGGTTTCTATATACCCCATTAAAATGGGATGACCCAGGCTCGGTGAAAAACCCCCACTGGTTACTACTCCGACCGTTTTGTTTTCCTGATTAACAATCTCTGCGCCTTCTCTAACAGGCATTTTTCCTTCAACAACAAAACCAACTCGCTTTCTTTTTACACTAGATGAACCACCTTCGATTTGCCGTAAGATAATATCTGCTCCAAGAAAACCACCTTCTTTCTCACCACCAGCTCGGCGAGATTTATCAATACTCCAGGTAAAACCCGCTTCTACAGGTGTAGTTTTTTCATCAAGGTCATGTCCATACAGGCACATTCCTGCTTCCAATCTCAATGAATCTCTTGCACCCAAGCCTATCCATTGCAAATTTTTATTTTCCAACAAGCCTCGTGCTATTTCTTTTACATATTCATTAGGTACAGAGACCTCAAAACCATCTTCTCCAGTATAACCCGAGCGTGTGAGATAAATTTCACACTCACACTTTTCGTTATTCTTTTCTATATCTAACTGAATATTTATGCCTTGCTTAAATTTCAGGGATGATATCTCGCTTACCATATTAGGCAAAAAACCAATAAGCACCTCCTGTGCTTTTGGCCCCTGCAAGGCTAAAAGAGCCTGCTCTTCAAAATAAACAAGGGTTGATGTTTTTAAATATTTTCTACAATGCTCAATATCTCCATGCTTGCAAGCACCGTTAAAGACGATAAAAAAATCTGTCTCACTTCGACGAGTTATAATAAGATCATCAAGAATACCGCCTTGCTCATTTGTTAAAAATGTCAAGCAACCTTGATTTAATTCAAGCGAACCCAGATCAACAGGCATTAACTGTTCAAGTTCTTTAACACTATCACTCCCAGAAACAAGCACTTGCCCCATATGAGATACATCGAATAAACCCGCAAATTCACGACAATGTAAATGCTCTGCTTTAATCCCTTGATACTGCACAGGCATTTCATATCCAGCAAAGGGAACCATTCTTCCATTAGCTTCGATATGAAGATCGTAACAGGCTGTTTTTAAGAGGTTTTCTGGTGATTTTACTGACATGGTATTGAATACACAGAACAATGAAAATTTAAGAACGCATTCTACCGCTTTATTTAATATTAGTTAAATTTATAGTTTTGATCGATATATTTAATTTTTAAATATATAATGGACGCCCAATTTAATAGCTACAATAACTGTTTTTTATGCGAAACTTATCCACCGATGCCCTCAGGGCTTTTGTCACTATTGCAGATATAGGCTCTATTACAAACGCTGCCGAACATCTTGGACGCTCGCAGCCTGCTACCAGCCTTCAGATCAAGAAGCTGGAAGAAACGCTAGGAAAAACACTTTTTCTTAGACTAAATAAAAAGCTAAAGCTTTCAGATGATGGGCAATTATTATATGAAGAGGCCAAAAAGCTTCTAGCAATCAACGATCAAATTGTTGCTCAATTTAGTCAGGCTGAATTAGAAGGCCAGATAAAACTTGGCATACCAAGCGAATTCGCCACAACTATCCTGCCAAAAATTGTAGCTCGCTTTGCAGCTGTATATCCGAATGTAACACTTGAAGTATTCAGTGACCTGAGTCGAAATCTTACCTCCGAAAAACAGAGAGATAACTATGATTTAATTCTTGCCCTGCATGATAAAAAAGAGAATAAAAAGAGAAAAGGATTGATTTGTTCTGACGAGCTGGTTTGGGTCGGCACAGAACAACCACAAATTGACAAAGAGAAAGACCTGCCGCTTATACTTGCTCAAGATGGTTGTTTATATCGAAAACGGGCTATAAAACAATTAAACACATTAAAGCGCTCATGGAGAATTATTCATACAAACCCTGACTTAACCGGGATAAAAGCTGCAATAAAAGAAGGGCTGGGAATCACCGTCTTGGCAAAAAGAACCGTACCTGAAGACTTATTTATTCTCGATAAGTTACGTTATAAACTGCCAGAATTAGGCGCCATAGATATTTCGTTACAATATAATCGTCGCACCGCAAGCAATGCCACAACTCGACTTGCAGACTTTATTCATTCAAGCCTTGTTTAAACCGCACGATACTTTAAAGATCCTATGCATAAACTTCCGATTCTTTACTCGTTTAGACGTTGTCCTTATGCAATTCGTGCACGATTAGCCATTAAATACAGCCAACAAAAAGTAGCACTAAGAGAAATATTACTGAAAGACAAACCCACAACAATGCTAGAGGCATCACCAAAAGGCACTGTACCAGTATTGGTTTTACCCAATAATAATGTAATCGATGAAAGTTTGGATATTATGCAATGGGCACTTGAAACAAATGATCCTCAAGGATGGCTAAATATAAACAGTTCTTCTTTTGAATTAATTGAGCATAATGACCAAGTTTTTAAGCTTTGGCTAGACAAATACAAATATCATGACCGTTTTCCAGAAAACAGCAAAGAATATTACCTTGGCAAATGTTGTAACTTCCTTGACCTGTTAGAGCATGAATTGAATACCCATCACTTCTTATATGAAGACAAAATAACTCTTACTGATATCGCCATATTTCCTTTCATCAGACAGTTTTCTAAAGTCGACACATATACCTTTGAACAGCTACCCTACCCAAAACTACAACTCTGGCTTAATTATTTTGTTAATCAGGAAATTTTTATCGATAGCATGAGGAAATTCACTCCCTGGAAAGAGAGTGATTTACCCATACTATTCTAAAAATGATTTGGAATATATGACTTAATTCAGGTCAGCTACTGTTTTTTCAAAAACTGCGCAGGCATTTGAAGCAAATGTGCCATTGACAATGTCTTCACAGCTCGCCTCAGCCATAGAAACAAGGCATGCTCTTGCTGATTGCTCAACTTCCCCAGACATTGCGTTGAAACTCGAAACTGAATCCTGTTTACAAGATGACTCTACCGAACTCAACATCTGCGCCCTGATATCTTCTGGTATTCCCTGAGATTGGAATTGCTCCACTGTACACGTTTTTACTTTCCCGCAATAAGAATTAATCTCATCACTCAAAGAAGCAAACGTTGCCGAAGACACTAAAAATAAAACTGTAGATATAATTATTTTGTTCATAAACAAACCCCTATTAATTAATTATTTGTAATAGCATTATGCAAAAAAATGAACAAAATGAAATAGTTTTAATAAAAAAACCGGTTAACCGTTCAATAAACAAACGATAGTAGGATTAATCGAATGCTTTGATTAAATTGCCCAGTGTTTCTTTAGCATCACCAAACAACATACGTGTATTTTCTTTAAAGAATAGTGGGTTATCAATACCAGCGAAACCAGATGCCATTGAACGTTTAAGCACAAAAACTGTACGCGCTTTATCAACATTGATTACTGGCATTCCATAAATCGGGCTTGATTGCACTTCACGAGCAGCCGGATTAACCACATCATTAGCACCTATTACCATTGCCACATCAAATGTATCCATCCTCGGATTAATCTGATCCATTTCCAGCAACAAATCATAAGAAACATCCGCTTCTGCTAATAGTACATTCATATGGCCAGGCATTCGGCCTGCAACCGGGTGAATCGCATAAACAACTTCTGCACCATTATCTTCAAGCATATGCTGCAATTCTTTTACAACATGTTGAGCTTGAGCAACTGCCATCCCATACCCAGGAATAACCACTACGCTAGCAGCAGCTTCAAGAATATAGTAGGCATCGTCTGCAGAAATTGGCTTAACTTCACCTTGCTCAATAACAGGGCCACTTGATTTTGCAACCGCACCAAAACCGGAAAATAACACATTCGTTAGAGAACGGTTCATTGCCTTACACATGATAGTTGTTAGTATGATACCGCTGGCACCAACCAATGAACCTGCGACAATTAAAAGAATATTTCCAATTGCGAAACCAGCAGCAGAAGCCGCAATTCCAGAGAAGCTGTTTAAAAGCGAAATAACAACTGGCATGTCTGCACCGCCAATGGGTAAAACAAACATCACACCTAATGCAAGCGATAACCCGACAGCCAAATATAACCACATCGTATTTGCAGGGTCGATAATGAACATCACCGCACAAACAATAACGGCTAATAGAATTAAACTGTTAACAATACGCTGACCACCATAGACAAATGGTCGACCCGATATTTTTTCGCTCAACTTCAAATAAGCCAGAATCGAGCCTGTAAACGTTAAACCACCTATAAGAATTGAAAGAAACACTGTAACTAATACAAACGCAGTTACAGGATTGTCTGGCGTTGCTTTTAATAATGCTACAGAAAGCGCAGCCCATCCGACACACAGACTTGCCAAGCCACCAAAACCATTAAATAACGCTACCATTTCTGGCATCGATGTCATTGCAACCATTCTTGCAGCAGCAGCTCCTATGACACCCCCAATCATAATACCAATTGCAATTTGATGAAATTCAACAATATTCTGATCGAGCAGGCTAACTACAACTGCTATGAACATACCAAGTGCAGATATAAAGTTACCTTTTCGCGCAGTTGCGGGCGAACCGAGTAGCTTTAAGCCAAATATAAATAAAATAGCAGAGGTGACATACACCAGATTAATCATCATTTCGATGCTCATGCGTCATCACCTTCTCTTTTCTTAAACATTGCCAACATGCGGTCAGTTACCAAATAACCACCTACTACATTGATTGTCGCAAATATTACTGCCATAGTGCCTAACACTGTAGCTATTTCTTGCTGCGCTGCTCCCGCAGATGCCAGAGCACCAACAAGTGTAATACCTGAAATCGCATTAGAACCAGACATTAATGGAGTATGAAGTGTTGAAGGTACTTTGTTGATGAGTTCAAAACCAAGAAAAACAGACAACACAAAAACAAATAACAGAAAAATGATTTCCACGCCTTAATTCTCCTTATTGCTTACTTCTTAAATTGGCAATCACAGGGTTAACAATTTCATTATTATGGGTGATAACACATCCAATAAGGTCATTATCAAAATCGAGTACAAGCTGCGCTTGATCTTTATCCCAAAATTCATCAACCAGATTAAATAAGTTTGACGAGTACATTTGTGAGGCATCTCTTGCTACTTCATTAGGCCAATTGCCTGTCCCCACAATTTTTACACCATTGATATCGACTACCTTGCCAGGCTCAGAGCCCTCAACATTACCACCAGTCTCTGCTGCCATATCAATCACAACACTACCAGGCTTCATTCCGGAAACAAATTCCTTAGGCACAATAACGGGAGGCTTACGGCCAAATACTTGCGCAGTAGTAATCACGACATCTGATTGAGCAATCACTTCTTTTTGAGCGTCACGTTGAATTTGTAATTGCTCGGGTGTCAGCTCTTTTGCATATCCATCTTTTGTTGAACCGGTCTCACCAAGATCAATTTCCAGAAATTTGGCGCCTACCGATTTAACCTGTTCTGCTACCTCACTACGTGTATCAAATGCCGTTACCTGTGCACCCAGACGTTTAGCTGTAGCAATGGCCTGCAAGCCCGCAACACCCGCACCAATAACAAACACTTTAGCTGGCTTTAGTGTACCTGCAGGAGTCATCATCATAGGCAGAATAGAAGGTAGATAATTTGCAGCCTTTAGCACCATCACATAACCAGCAAGGTTAGCCTGTGAGCTTAAAGCATCCATCTTTTGGGAGCGTGTTGAACGCGGAATCATTTCCATGCTGATAGCACTGATTTTTTTATCTTTCAACGCATCAATAAGCTCATGCTCATTGAATGGATCCAAAAAGCTAACATGAATAGAACCAGACTTAAGCAAAGGTACTTCGTTAATCTCTGGTTTACGTACTCTAAGTACTACATCAGCGGAACCAAGCAACCCGGCTCTATCCGTCGAAATTTCTGCTCCCGCTTGCTCATACTCATCATCAGTAAAGCCAGCAGCAACGCCAACACCACTTTCTACGACTACATTTGCGCCCATACGAACTATTTTTTTTACCGAGTCCGGGATCATTGGTGCTCTGTATTCACCCTGGGCAGTTTCTTTTGGAATAGCAATCAGCATACTTTCTGCACTTCTTGGTTTTTAATCTCTTGTTCCATTACTGCCTAAAGATTTAGATAGCGGAACACCCCATTTTCATATTTATTCCTGACCCCATTGCACCTATTCAGGGCAAAGTCTCCAGTGAATAATTCAGTGGGCGCGCATGTTATACGAAAATTAATGACAAGGGAAATAGACTTGGAGCATTTATCCAAGCAAATGAAGGTTATGGTAATAAAATTATCGGTATTAAGGTAAATTGCCCCAAAAATGTGTTTTCAGGGCAATATCAGGTAGTGTTGTTATGCGGACTTTTCAGAGCTTTGTTGGTTACGACGATCCCCCTTACGACGATCTTGACCCTTCTGATCAACGCCAAGGTTAGTCTTTCTTCGATCCTTTCCCTCACGCTCCTCAAGTGCTTCATCCAGCTGATCGATAAACGCTAAATCCAGGTTTTCTTTCTCTCCCATCGATACATTCTCCACATTCAGAAACGGTAACTTACAAGTTACTCAAAAATGGTTAGGTATAGGAGCTAATCCGCCATTCAATCTCTTTATGATTAAGCTATGAAGAGCAACTCCCAACAACTAAAGTCTAGTAGACTCCTGAATAACTTCCAGAAAATTTTAACTAAGTCACACTTTTTATTTTTTGCAATTCACGGAAAAAATTTTTATTATTTTTCAACAAGTTAAGCTTCTATAATTCGAGTACAGTTTCGACCTGCGGCTTTTGCATTATACAAAGCATCATCCGAGCGCTTAAAAATTGACTCGACATCATCATTTTTTGCCACTTCTGTTAAACCAAACGATAATGTGACTTTAAGAGGATTCCCCTGATAATGAAACGGGCAATCTGCAATTTCAAAACCTAGTCGTTCCACCAGCACCTTTGCACTTTCAAGGTCTGTGGAAGGTAACAACATAACAAACTCTTCTCCACCATAACGCGCTATAAAATCTATCCTACGCAATCGTTTACGTAGTAATTTGGCAATAACTCGTAACACCTTATCACCCGCCAAATGTCCATAAGTGTCATTAACCTGCTTGAAATGATCAACATCGCCAACAACCAGACAAAAACTCTGCTGATGTCTACGCCAACGTTCCAGCTCAAGGTCTATACGCTTATCATAAGCAGCCCGATTCGGCAGCTCTGTTAACTTGTCAACCTCACTCCTTTTTTGCTGCTCCAACAGCTCCTCTTGAGCCTCAACCAACTGATACTCTAACGATGTTACTTGATCTTGCAAATCCTCTATTCTTTCTTCGTATTCTTTTTTAAACTTTTGACGTGACCATTTGGAGTCATCCAGCTTCCCGAACAACTGATCTAATTCTTCTTTCACCAGATGCCTCAAACCATCAAACTGATCACCATCAGAATACTGATCAATTTCGCAGGAAATAGCATCCAGTCCTCTTCTAACATCCAGCTCTAGAGAATCACCACATGCAATTAATGCATTGGCAGAATCATTAACACTTTCAACACCTTTATTAACACCACCAAGCTTTCTGTTCAGCTCTAATAAAAACTTTTCGAACTCCCGGTTATCTTTACTTAATGATTCAATAACAACGTAAGAAACTGTATCAAGCAATGAAGTAAACTGATACCAGTCAAGACCTTCCGATAGCAATGATCGTGCCCTATCAATTTCGTCAGAAACACTCTCCGGCACTCTTATTTTTGAAAGTAATTCAATAAGAATATTATCAATAGTTTCTGCTACTGAAGAGTATGGTGGCAAATCATCTAACGAATCATCTTCAAACAATGCCTCAATATCAAAATCCTGAGGGTCAACATTACCTTCTTCTCTTAGAGAAGGTTTTTTATTTTCGGCAACCGGATTATAAGATTTAAAAATTTCCTGCTGAATTTTAGCAAGCCGTAAAGGGAGTAAAGCTTGCTGGTCCGGCTGAGAGGCTACACGCTTTGTAGCTGTCATTAATTGTTTTATATTTTTTTCTTGCTCAGGACTAACATCCAACTTAAGCAGCTGAGCCAAACTGGCATGAATACCCTGCATGAACTTTTCTGCTCTTTGCTTTCTTACTATCGTTAAATCCTGAGAAGCCACCGATAATTGGTCTAACGTCAGCGGGGCAGGCATGCCTGTTTCAAGCTGATCTTTTAAAGAACCTACAAGCTCATCAAACTTTTCATTCTGCCCCTCTACCGCAAGCGCAAGCACTTTCAGCACACGAAGCATTCTTTCTATAAATTCGGTCTTTTCAGATTCTGAAGAGAATTCCAGTCTGGAAGGAAGTTCGCCCTCTTTAGGCGATACAGAGTTGGACACCAAGCTTTTCATACGAAAAACTCGCTATTTCTTTTATTAAAACTGTCCATGTCCCCCTAATGCCCTTCTTAAAATACAGGATAAACTACTTAATCACCTGATTAGTATAGCTGGCAACCATTTAATAGGCTTGGAGATTCATTCAGCAGCACCAACCAATTCACATTTTAAAGTGAGAAATAAATCTCCTTTCGCTTAAAACAAAAAAAAACAGCTTTTGCTGTTTTTTTTAAACAGTATTAAAGTTTTTACTTTTCTATTGCTAAGACGCCTCTGCTTTATCCGATTTTTTTTGGCTCACATTCAAAGCACTTCTTTCTTTTTCCAGAAGAAAATCAACTACTTCAAATACATAACCATCTTTTGTATTGGCTTTTTTCTGCACGAGATACTTTCCATTTACAATCACTAATGGCGTACTCATTAAGCGATAATCTTTTGCCATCTGCTTTGCTTTAGTGATTTTTGCATTCAAAGCCAGCGCTGAATATGCCTTATTAAATGTTTCTTCTTCAACACCGTACTTCTTAAAAATTTTGGCAAATTTCTTTGGATCCTCAAGGCTACGGTTTTTTACCAACATTTTGAAGAAGTCCCCATGTATCTCATGTGGCACATCCAGAGATTCTGATAGGTAATACAATTTTGCATGCGACTTCATTACATTGCGCCAAACGGCGGGTAAACGCTTGAACTCTACATCATCCGGGGCCGTCTCACGCCATTTTTGCACCAATGGCTCAAAATGTTCGCAGTGAGAGCAACCATACCAGAAGAACTCCATTACCTGCAGCTTATCTCCTTCTATAGGCATAGCATTAGGTAAAACTTTGTAATCAGTTCCTTCAATATACTTTGATAATGCCATAGGCTGTGCATTAACAAACGAAACCAGGCCAAAAATCAGAAAAGTGAAAAATGTGAGGGGAAACCTCTGTAATCGTTTTTTAGTCATATCTCTAAACTTCTTGATTAATAATTAAAAATATACCGACAATTTTTAGAATTATCGCAAACCCTGAATGTAACTCGATACCGCTTTGATTTCATTTTCGTTCATTCGTTCCGCAATCGCCCGCATTACACGCTCTGCATCGTTTTCTCTCTTCCCTTCTGCAAAGTATCTCAGCTGGGTTGCAATGTATGCTGCATGTTGGCCTGAAACTTTGGGATATCCTGCTGGCGCATTACCATTACCCGAAGGCCCGTGACAACCTGCACAAGCTGGAATACCGCGTTCATGATTGCCATTTCGATACATTTCTTTGCCTAATTCAATGAATTCTGCTTTTGCTGCACCCTGAGTCTGGGTTTTAGACCCATAAAATGCTGCAATATCTGCAAGATCCTGCTCACTCATATTATTAAGCAAACCTTGCATCATAGCTATCTCCCGCTTGCCACTTTTTATATCTTTTAACTGTTTTAACAAGTATTTTTCACCCTGGCCCGCTAATTTTGGATTAGCTTCCAACTGACTGTTGCCATCGTTGCCATGACATGCACCACACACAGCTACCTTTTTGCTGCCTGCAGAAGCATCACCTGCCAATGCAGAATGTCGTTTTTCAAGCGTAGAACCTTTAGCAGCTCCACCTCCTGCAGCGTAGGAATTAACAGATAAAAAACCACTTGCCGTCATCACTAACGCCAAACAAAACACGACTCTTTTATTCATAATCTTTATTCCGATTGTACAAATTGTAGGTGCAGTTAATCATTTAAAATAAAGCAAAAGACCAACTATCAGCATATTATTGAATGCCCAATAATTCTAACATCTTGTTGAACCTGTTCGTCTAGCGCTTTGGTTGTACATATTGCTTGCATCTCAAAAAAATACTCAATAAACCCTGCTAACAAAAGTTTTATGCTCTTAATTTAACGTACAATCAATGTTTATCTTTAACTTAAAAAATCATGAACACAAATCAACCCAATAAAGTTGCCATTAAAGATTCAGTCAATACCGTTGATGATAAAGAAAAACTGGTTCGTTTTTTTCGTTCTGCACAATTCGAAATCAGCGCAGCCAAGTTTGCTCAATGCCCTGTATCTGATGTACCTGAAGTTGCATTTGCTGGCCGTTCCAATGCAGGAAAATCCAGCGCAATAAATCGCATAACAGACAATAAAAAACTGGCAAAAACCAGTAAAACGCCAGGCAGAACCCAGCTGATTAATTTCTTCCAGTTAAAAAATGAATCTCGCTTGGTTGACTTGCCAGGCTACGGCTTTGCTAAAGTTGGTCTTGCCCAAAAACACCAGTGGCAGCAATTGATGGAATCATATCTAGAAAAACGCGAAAACCTTAAACTACTTATTCTGGTAATGGATTGTCGCCATCCACTCCAACCCATTGATCATGTTATGCTCGATTGGACAGAAGCTTACCAAATGCCTTGCCATATTCTTCTTACAAAATCCGATAAACTTTCCAAAAGCCAAAGCAGTAAAACGTTAGCTGATGTAAAAAAATTGGTTAGTAAAGATACTGTTACTACTCAGCTCTTCTCATCGCTGAATGGAACAGGACTTGATAAAGCCCATAAGGTTATTGCGAAACATTTAAATGATTAATGCAAACCAGATCAAATTTTTCATTTCAGTAGAGTTAATTTAGGTTTTTTTGCACGATGCGACATTTTTTTGTGAAGTGACTTCAATATATAATCTACACTCAATTAGCATCCGTTTTAACAAAATGAAAGGATATATAGATTTTTCAAAGCGGTTTATTTATAAGCTATCAGTATCCTAAGCTTTAAATTAACTCCAACACATCATGAAGAGCCATTATTAAGATGTTACTTAAGTCATTGCTTAAACACTCTAAATTTTCACTTACTATGCCACTTACATTTTTGTTAGTTGTGGGCTGCAGCGAAGGACTGGATGACAATGCTCAGGAAAGTACAGAGGAAACGACAACGACTACAACATCGACTAGCGGCTCTGGACTGAGTGAACCCACTGGGCTAGCTGATTTTTCTCAATTAAACTTTGAAGCTGATGTCAAATTTATTGGTCCGAGAGTAAATGCAATTTTAAGCGAAATATATAGAAATCTGGAACTCATCCATAATAATTCTAGCCAAGATATCCAAACCAGAATTGATAATGTAATAGTCGGCTCTACTATTAACGACTTGCTCTTTAATTTAACACAACAGTTCCCAATAGTTGGTGGTGGTGTCACAGCTGCTGTTACAGAAGCCTGTACTAACTCGGCAGCAATAACCACACAATTTTTTGACCCAGACGATAACAACTTTGATGAAGGCGACTCCATTCTACGTGACTATGATAACGTAAATTGCACCTATGACTTCGTTAATGATCCTACTGCAGATACACTAGTTAGTGTCTTCGATGGATCGACTGTACTCAGACCAAGAAATATACCTGGGACTATTACCGGCAACATTCGTTACGAATTTAGAAATGACATTGTAGATGATGAATTTACTGGCACAGATCCTCTACCATCACAATACACTACTCCTACTCCTAATAATTCTGGAACTGATGCTTATTCTGGCATCGTGACTCTTGGTAATAGTTCAGCTGGCCTTTTTTATCAAATAACAGATGGGTTGCTTCTTGTTACTGCTTCTGACTCAGAAGGTTTTGCAGGGAGTGCCGAATTCATATTTGATTATGCTAGCGGTCGCGCTGTTTTTCTGAACGTAAATATACTGATAGAAGGCGGTACAGACACCTTTACTGGACCTACGACATTAAGAATAGATCGTATAGAAAAAGACCCTGGCGGTGGAACAGAGACTATGTCAATTATTGGCGGAAGCTTTTTTAGTAATGTTTCTGGCCTAGAAACCACATTTAAAACAGTTATGTTCAACGGAAATACCATAAATAATCTAACTGCAAATGGCACAGATAGCCCAAACCAAGGTGCCGTGTTATTCGAAGCTAATGGATCTGCAGCATTGTTCCGCACAAATACACTCGGAGGAGGTGGCATTATTTCTTTAGAAGAAGATTATGACCCCAATATTGGCATAACCACCCCATTCACTGCACCGAATTTGTTTGACGATAGTTCTCTAGAAGCAGAAGCAAGTGGATGGGACTGGTTAGTAGGCGGATTTTTAATTCCTGATGCAGGCTCAGGGCTGTAGTTTTTATACGCTTGATTTATTACTTTTTAGCACACCCCTAAAATATGTAACCTATTTTCTAAAAATAATTACTTTCGGTAACAGGCTACCCACTCCACCTGTAACCCCCCGAAACAAATAGCAAGTTACCAGGGCCACAAAAAATTCCAACCTATTGAAAAATATAGACTTTTTACTTCTGGCATACTCCCTGCTCACTATATAAGCATACTTACTCAATAATAAAAATAATATTAATCTCAAGCCCAACAATAAAAATAAGACAGCTTGAGAAAGTTAAGTACACTAAATAACAATAATAACCAAAGCAGAAAATAAAAATAACAAGCACACAGAACAGCAATAACAAATGAAAAACAGGATGGGGAGCTTCTAGCTCCCCATCTTAGTTTCCTGCCATTATTTATTTACTTTGCACCAAAAGAGTAAAAACTCTAATCTGGATTCTTCTATCACAAATACCTATAAAAAAACTTTTGTGGAAATAAAGAAAAACACGACTTCATATAGAAGAGCAAGGAAGCATAAAAAAACCCGGCATAAGCCGGGCTTTTCGTGACATAAGTGCTAAACGGTTTAAGCCACTTTAGTATCACCTTTTGCTTTTAGCTCTTCATGCATTGCTTCTGCTGTTGCAAATACAGTATCGAACTCAGCAGGGTTGTGCCAGCCTTTAAGTGCTTCTTCAGGCGAGAAATCATCAACCATAATAACGTGACGGGCATTTTCTGCAGCTTTGCGAATCAATTCCGCTTCTGACTTAGTCACAGCACCCTCAGCCAGTGCTTTTTCCATTAACGGTTCATCTAACTTGGTGTTATAGCGGCGACCCATTGCTTTAGCAAATTTCTTCTCAGCAGGCTCTGCTTTTATACAAGTCATAAACCCTTCATCCATATGGTGAACAAGTTCGTCATCTTTATTTGGAGCAAGGTATACCCCTTCCGACAAGCGCTCACGTGCAGCGTTAGGTGTAGTTAACACTTCTGCTGCCTTTGAACCCAGTTTGTCATGCGGGTATTTATAAGCAGCACCAAACGGGAATGAAATGCGACGCATAATGCCACCAACTACTGGAGATGGATAGTTATCATAAACTTCAGTCAATGCGTTTTGGATTCTATAACGACAGTACTCAGCTGCCCACATGGCCAAAGGCAGGTCTTCAGCTGGACGACCTGTATCTTCAAATCGCTTGAGTACCGCAGAACCCATGTACAAGAAGCTCAGACAATCTCCTAAACGACCAGAAATTTTCTCTCTGAATTTTAATGCGCCACCCAGATGCCCCATTGAAATATCAGCCGTTATCGCAAAGTTTGCACTCAAGCGCGCAAAGTCTTTGTAGTATTGAGCCATTGGACCACCAACAGGCGATGAAGCCAGGCGTGAACCAGCCACACCATAATACATTGATCGTAGTGTGTTCTTTAACATGTGGCCCATATGACCCATGAATGCTTTATCAAAGTTAGCTGCACCTTTTCTGCTATCTTCATCAAACACTGCTTGAAGCTCTTTCATAACAAATGGATGACAACGCATTGCACCCTGACCAAACACAATTAAAGAACGCGTTAGAATATTTGCACCTTCTACAGTAATACCAATAGGAACAACCTGGTAATTACGTCCAATCGGGTTATTTGGTCCCAGACAAATACCTTTACCACCAAGAATATCCATGGTGTCATTCATCACTTCACGCATGTGATCAGTATTCTGTAATTTAAGAATTGCTGACAATACCGTTGGTTTTTCACCAAGGTCCAGCGAATGCGCAGTAAGAATTCGAGCTGCATCCATCATATAAGCGTAACCACCAATACGTGCTAATGGCTCTTCAATACCTTCAAATTTAGAAATTGGCGTATTGAACTGTTTACGAATTCGTGCATAAACACCGGTAAATGTTGCTGATGCCTTACCAGCAGCAGTTCCTAGCGCTGGCAATGAGATTGAACGACCCGCAGCCAAACAACCCATCAACATTCTCCAGCCTTTACCAACACCTTCCTGGCCACCAATAACCCATTCCATAGGAACGAATACGTCTTTACCTGCATTTGGTCCGTTAGCAAAAGCACCATTTAATGGCATGTGACGATTACCTATAAACACACCGGGTGTGTTAGTGGGAATCAATGCACACGTAATACCTA
Organism: Cellvibrionales bacterium; assembly: GCA_041941365.1. Classification (GTDB taxonomy): domain Bacteria; phylum Pseudomonadota; class Gammaproteobacteria; order Pseudomonadales; family UBA7434; genus UBA7434. The sequence continues at coordinate 273,653 of JBGTQK010000003.1, forward strand.
CTTCTTCATCACCGCCAAGAAGGCCGTCTGGATCTGTTACGCGAAAAGCCAGACCAAGCACTGTACAAATTGGGCCTAGCGTAATATAACGCTTCTCCCAGGTTACACGCATACCAAGTACTTCTTTACCATTGTAAGTGCCTTTACATACAACACCTTCATCAGGAACAGAAGCAGCATCTGAACCCGCATTTGGGCCTGTCAATCCAAACGCTGGAATTTCTTCACCTACCGCCAAGCGAGGAAGATAATGATCGCGCTGCTCTTGAGTACCATAGTGCATTAACAATTCTGCTGGTCCTAATGAATTAGGCACCATTACAGTTACAGCAACAGAGTTTGAACGTGTCGCAATTTTCATAACGATTTGAGAATGAGCGTAAGCCGAAAACTCCAGACCACCATAAGCTTTAGGAATAATTATCCCAAAGAAACGATGCTTACGAATGATTGCCATGATCTCTTCTGGCACTTCATTATATTCAGTAGTGATCTTCCACTCGTCAATGGCATCACAAAGCTCTTCAACAGGACCTGCAATAAAGTCTTTTTCTTCTTGTGTTAGTTCAGCTTTAGGAACATCCAGTAATTTTTTCCACTCAGGATTACCTGTGAATAGATCTGCATCCCACCAGACAGTACCAGCATCAATCGCTTCTTGCTCAGTATCTGACATACGTGGCATGACTTTCTTAAACAAGCGATAAATATTATCTGTCACAAGCTGGCGTCTGATTGACGCAAGGTTGAGGAAAACAGCCAAAGCAGCAAAAACTGCCCAGATAGTTGCTCCAAGAACCGGCCCTGTTGTACCAAAGTAGGTATTGACAGCAAGTACAGCTGCAGCCAAAAGAGTAAATCGGCCTTCTTTCATCTTGGTAAAGCCTAGCATGTAGCCTAAAACTACCACTGCTAATAGATTAAACACTAACATAATTGCTCCTCGCAAAGGATAAAAAACTTTAAAAATTAATAAGTTGAAGAGATATCAATCCAAAAAACCGACTACGGTGCCATATAAAAAAAGCCAAGACCAATAGCATTTATTGAGTCTCGACTTCAGACTGTGTACCAGTAATAGGCTTATATCAATTAACTGTTGATAAGATTAATGGGAAACCATCAATTTAAAAGGTCATAAAAAGTCAATTTATACAAAATATTAGTTTTGCTGACTATATGAGCAAAATTCTTTTTAAATTTTTGATCGTTATTTTATAGAAAAACTGAAAAAAATCCTTGTTTTACGGTCAATTTAAAAAAATGGCTCATTAATCCAGTTTAAATTATTCAGAAAATAAAGATGAACAAAAAACAACCGCAGGTTATTTTTTGCCAGGCTAAAAGTTTTTAAAGACTGAATTATTGATTAAAAGCCTGAGCAAGCAATACTCGCATTTTTGCCCATGAGTCATGATCTGCAGATTCAGAGTATTTTAGTGGCAGACCAAACTTTTCCCCTCTCTCCGTTGCTACAGGGTTGGTAAAACTATGAAGCACATCAGGATAGGAACAAAACTCCAGATCTACTCCTGCATTTTGCATTTCTTGTTGAAACCCTTCTACTATATCAGGGGTCACCATTGGATCTGCCCCACCTGTAAAAACACCTAACCTGCCTGTAAAGGTTCCCTTTTCCATGGGTGTCTCGGTTTGCAGTAAACCATGAAAACTGCAAACAGCCTTTAACGGCTTCCCTGCTCGCGCCATGTTTAATACGATAGCACCACCCATACAATAGCCAATGGCTGCAATGTTCGCTGAATCCACATTTTCATGATTCTGCAGGAGCGTCATTGCTGCATCAAAACGCTCAACCACCTGCTTGGGCTGCTGCAACAAATCATTCATCAATGCCTCAGACTCTTGTGGAGTCTCAGCCACTTTACCAGTGCCATACATATCGAGCGCAAATGCAACATAACCTAGCGCAGCCAGCTGCTCAGCCCGGGACCTAACATATTCGCTATGTCCATTCCATTCATGAACCACGATAACACCAGGAATTTCTGAATCTGTATTTTCTGGAAGAGCCAAATAACCCTGTAATGCAACACCATTGGCTGTGTAATCAATTACCTGAGACTGAATTTCTGACATCGCTTACCTCTGGGATGATTTTCGATACAAACTAAATTAACTCTATACTTCCAGTCATGTGCAACTGATCAAGACGAGGACTCCAAAGCTCCAGGTCTGCTCCATTATTTTTAGGTGCTACGTAATGATGCGCTTTTCCCGGTAAAAAAACCGGCCGCTTGAATTCGTTACTCAATCTTACTGGTTTATCATGATATCCAGCTTCAACCTCGGATGCGCTTCTTGCAAGCAACCACATACCATGAGCAATATGCCTTTTAAAACCAAACATTTTAGCAGTCTGGGGATAAAGATGAATTGGATTTCTATCTCCAGAGATTGAACCATAACTGCGACCTATAGTCGATGGAATAGACCAGACACTTGCCTTTTCACTACAAGGCATTCGCAATCCAACTTGCTTATTTTCCGGTTTATCTTCTACGGGCTTATCGATCAACTTTTTTGACACTCGCGATAAATAAACGCTCCGTTCCATCCATGCAATCTCTCCTTCACTTTGCAACTCAGTAACCACCTCAAAAACAATACCTTTATTATGTGCGCGCAGGTTATCAAAATAAACTTCCATTTGATAACTAACATCCGCAAGCAATGTTTTATATCGAGAAATATGGTTTTCTAAATGCACTGTACCCAATAGAGGAAACGGGTACTCCGCCTCCGTCATCATATGCAAGCTCAGTGCAAATGAAGGCATGTGTGGATAGCTAATGGGAATAATGTTATCAGAAGAATTATAACCACAAACTTTTTTAAACTGCTTTAGATGACCCGATTCAAATACAACATTATTCAAACAATAACGCTTGTTTGGCATCTGCAACCGTGATAATGGCACGCTTGCCTTCTTGGACACAGCCTTCAAATACCGAGGCTGAAAATAATTGTTAGACGGCGGAGCCGAAAACACCTCTTTTATATCACTTTCTGACATAGAATTTCTCCCTAAAATTACTTTTGCTACGCACCTAAGAAACACTGACCACATACACGAATTGTATTTCCTGTAATTCCAGCCGAAGCTGGACTTGCTAACCAGCAGATAGTCTCACCGACGTCTTCAGGTAGCCCGCCTTGGGACATAGAATTTAATCGACGGCCCGCTTCTCTTGGGCCAAATGGCATTGCTGCTGTCATCGCTGTTTCTATAAAGCCCGGAGCAACCGCATTGATAGTAATATCTTTTTCTACCAACATCGGTGCCATCGACTCAACCATACCTATTACACCTGCTTTCGATGCAGAGTAATTGGTTTGTCCTCTGGCACCTGCGATACCATTCATCGATGAAACACAAACAATACGGCCTCCCTTAGCTATCGCTCCTGCAGAAATTAATGCGTCATTCATTTTTTCTTGTGCTGCAAGATTTATATTGATTGTTAGATCCCACCAATCTTCCCGCATTTTTGCAATCGTTTTATCACGCGTAATACCGGCGTTGTGTACAAGAATATCCAAAGACAAGTTTTTTTCAGAAAGGAAATCAATTATTTTTTGAGGCGTGTTGTCAGCAGTTATATCACCAAACAGTGCATGACCGCCTATTTTAGACATTACCTTGGTCAGTGACTCGTCAAGTTGTGGCACATCCAATCCGATAACAGTCGCGCCCTGTCTTGCAAAGATACCAGCTATCGCTGCACCGATGCCTCTCGCAGAACCTGTCACTAATGCTACTTTGTCTTTTAACGGTAATTCCCAGCTGTCTGGCAAATCAACATTTATACCGCTATCAATTTTTACTTCTTGTGCAGAAACATAAGCCGAGCGACCAGATAAGAAAAAACGAAGTGATGACTGCATTGCTTCTTCGCTACCGGGCGCTACAGTAATTAAATTAACAGTCGCCCCTTTACCAACTTCCTTACCTAAAGACTTTACAAACCCCAGCAAAGCTCTTTGCGCTGTTGCAAACTTTGGATCTTCACAAGTTTCTGGAGGACGACCAAGAATAACTACACGCCCACAACGTGCGATTTTCTTAATAGCTGCATGAAAGAAATGATACAGCGCATTCAAATCCATCGACTGCGTGATTCCTGATGCATCGTATACAAATGCTTTTATTTTGTCTGGAGATGTTGAATCAAAATCAATAGCATCGTTTGCCAACAGGCTCTCAGTAATTTCGTTATTATCATTTTTTATAATTAATCTACCCGAGGACTGCTTAATGGTATTTACAGCATGAACTGCCAATTGACCACCAGGTGCAGCGCCAACCAATATATCTCCACCGATAAAATCCACGCCATGTGCATAACGGTCAAGACGAACAGGCTGAGGAAGTCCCACACTGCTTGTTAGCGATTTACCCAAAGAACTATTTACAAAATCTATATAACGATCAGACATAACTACGACCAAACCCTCTAAACCAGGTACAAGTAGGAACTACTGGTACAACCAAGAAATAAATTAAAACTAGCGAAAACAGCTGCCCTCGCCCTTGAAGGCGCGCAAGTCTATCACGCATTGAAAACATGTGGTATAGGGTCATAATCCTTTAAAAAAGCAGTCATTTTCCTTTAAAAAGAACAGTCTTTAGCTAAAAATTCGCCTCATTTTAGGGCAAGAATAATACAGCGCTTGCAGCTGAAATTTGCTACTGGTATATTGCGCGCTGCCTGAAACAGTGGTTTTTTCGATAGCCACTAAAACAGGCCAGTTTTGATACTCTACAAGACATATTAAGTAGAAGTATTTGCTTACAGGCAATTCATTAGCTTTTAACTAACAATCAAATAAACAATGACCCTCAAAATATGCTAAGTGTGTAGCACAACTGGATAGCCGCCAGATGTTTTGTGGCGTGAATATGACTCGTTCAGAGTAAATTTCCACCTCATCAAAGCCTTATTCCAAGCACTATTTTTTGAGCATTGATATCTATTATTTTGATATTTTGTATTACAAAGAGGATAACCTATGGATGCTTCATTCTGGGATGGAAAACGCGCTCCAGGCGTTGATGATCACATCGATTTAGATCAAGACTACGATTCAGTTGTTCAGGTCTTTGAAGAAGGATTTGAGAAATATGCCGACAGAAAAGCATTTACCAGCATTGGCCATACACTGAGCTTTCGCCAAATTGATGAATACAGTAAAGCACTAGCTTCATACCTTCAAAACCACACCAATTTAAAACCCGGGGATCGTGTAGCTGTTCAGATGCCAAACATCTTGCAATGCCCGATTGCAGTTTATGCCGTACTCCGGGCAGGTTATGTTCTTGTGAATACAAACCCGCTATACACCGAAAGAGAGATGCTCCATCAATTTAATGATTCTGGCGCTAAAGCATTAATATGTATGGACATGTTTGCTAAATCAGTTGAAAACATTCTGCCTGAAACTGGCCTTGAGCACATTATTGTTACCAGCCTGGGTGATATGTTGCCTTTCACTAAAAGAGTTGTAGTAAACGCAGCGACCAAATACATAAGAAAAATTGTAAAACCTTATTCGCTTCCGAATGCAGTCCGCTTTAACAATGCATTAAAGATAGGCAAAACCGTACCTTTCAAACGAGAGCACCTAACTGGCAGAGACACAACCATTATTCTTCAATACACAGGCGGAACTACTGGTGTGGCAAAAGGTGCGGAACTTACCAATCTCAATATACTTGCAAACATGCTTCAGGCTAATGCATTACTAGGACAAACAGGTGAGGACGGTAAACCACTTAAACCTGAAACTGGTGTCACAGTAATTGCACCTTTACCTCTCTATCACATCTATTCATTTACTGTCCATTTAATGGGACTTCCTAATGTTGGGGATCATAGTGTGCTTATAGCCAACCCACGTGACCCAGGCATGTTTATACGCATGATCAAATCTCATAAATTTACTGGCATAACCGGTCTGAATACACTTTATGTTTCTTTGCTCAATCATCCTGCATTCAAAAAAGTTGATTTTAGCGAGTTGAAATTAACTCTTTCTGGTGGCGCTGCTCTGATGGACAGCACCGCAGAACGCTGGAAAGAAATGACCAGCTGTGGAATCTCGGAAGGATACGGTCTCACAGAATGCTCACCCATTGTTTGTGCTAACCCGGGTAATGGATTAGAAAGAATTGGCACTGTTGGCCAGCCTGTTCCAGCTACTTCGGTTAAATGTATTGATGATGAAGAAAATGAAGTTCCCCTTGGCGAACGCGGTGAGCTTTGCGTTAAAGGTCCTCAGGTTATGAAAGGTTACTGGAACCGCCCCGATGCAACCAAAGAATGCTTTACAAAAGATGGAGAATGGTTCAAAACCGGTGATGTAGCTATCATCGATGAAGACGGTTATATCCGTATAGTTGATCGCATTAAAGATATGATTCTCGTATCAGGCTTTAATGTTTACCCTAACGAAATTGAAGAGGTGGTGTCAGCCCATCCTGATGTCGAGAGTTGTGCTGCTATTGGCGTTCCAGATGAAAAAAGCGGAGAAGCCATCAAACTGTTTATTGTCTCAATTAACGATGCCTTAACTGCAGATGATATCAAAGCACATTGTCGAGAAAGCTTAACTGGATACAAGCAACCAAGATATATTGAATTCAGAAAGGAACTACCTATGACACCTGTTGGTAAAATTCTTAGACGTGAACTCAAAGACGAAGAGCAAGCCAAATTAAAAGCTTGATTTTTTATTGCACTTTTAAATAAAGCCTCCTTACTGGAGGCTTTTTTGTGTCAGCCTATCAGCCACGAAAAACAGAAATACAAATAATAAAAACAAAGCACTTACAGGAAAAGGGACTGTTTCAGCAAGTGTACTTGCAGGCTCAAGTAAAGCTGGATTAACAGCATTTCCTAAATCATCAACAAACCCTAGAACTAACTGGCTATAAATTTCATCAAGATCACCGGCATAACGATTAGACACATCTACAATCAGTTCGGCAATAATAAAAAATTCATCACCAGGCACGAGATCAATAGTAATTTGATCAGCCACAAAAGCAGTATCTCCATCTAACACTAAATTATTGCTGGCATGATCAAATATATCGTTTAAATCCTGAATTATCAGTCCATCCTCCTGTACTGCATCATCCAGAACCTTATCAATGGCAACGCCTGCTTCTATAACTCCTTCGGAATAACTACCTTCTATATTCTCTAAAATCCCACCGTGCAGCTCTATTAAAAGTGTTAGCGTAACTGGCTCTAACCCTAGATACTTATACCCCTGATTTGCATAAGCTATGGCTTGCGCTCTTTCATTTTCTCCAGAAATGGCAGCCACACCTAATTGTGGCAGAAAATGCTCTCCTAAAAGTTCTGAATATCCTGCACCTTGACCACCTAATACATAGGCATAACTATTTGAGGTAGACTGCCATTGACCACCGGTTAACACTACGCTTTGATTATCGCAGCCCGAATCAACTGCACAACCGTTCTTTGAGAACGCAGCTGACGAAACTCCCCATCCATTTCCAATAGAAGCAAACACACCAAAAGGAAAGAAAAACAGTAAAAACAAGCCTTTTTTAAACATCTTCCTATTTTACACAAGGTTATAAAGATTCAATATTATCAAAAATTGCTTACACTATTTTTAAATCCATAGAACCTTTTTTAGATTTATAATGACGATTTGTATAATAAAACAGGTTTTTTATCATGCGTCTCATCAAATACCTAATTTCAGTTAGCTTTTTACTTCTTCTACTAGGGTACGGTGCCTTGCATTTCATGCCTGAATCAGTTTATAACTTTGCTGTTGATGCTCGAAGAGGGGTAGCCGGGCTGGAGAAAAAAGTCATAACGACACCAACTGGCCATGAGTATGTCTATCTTGAAGGCGGTGAAGGTGAGCCGCTATTATTGATTCACGGTTTCGGCGCAGACAAAGACAACTTTACAGATATCGCCAAATACTTAACTGATGAATATCACGTTATAGCTCCTGACCTTACCGGTTTTGGAGAGTCCAGCAAATCACAAGAAATCAATTATTTCCCCAAAGATCAGGCAGAGCGCCTCTATGAATTTACGCAAACACTGGGTATTGATGTAAAACACATTGGTGGCAGCTCGATGGGCGGTCAAATCTCCATGCATTATGCGCTTCTTCACCCCAACAAAATAGAAAGCATGTGGTTAATTGCACCTGCAGGCATAAGAAAAGTTACCCCCAGCTTACTCGACGAAGAAATAAAAAGGTCTGGCACGAACAAGATAGTCGCTCATAATGAAGAAGAGTTTATCGAAATGTTCGATTTTGTTATGTCAAAACCGCCGTTTATTCCTGAGCAACTTCTACGTGTAATGGCACAGCCGCGTATCAAAAATGTCGATCTGGAAAAAAGGATTTTTAATGAAATTCATCAAGATGCACTTGATGAGCCCGTTTCAGGAATGAAAACACCTGCGTTAATTGTCTGGGGTAATGAAGACAATGTACTTCATGCAGATGCTGCCGTCATTTTAAACAAGCTGCTTCCAAAATCGAAAGCCATTGTTATGGAAGGTATTGGCCATTTACCAATGTTGGAAGCACCTAAAAGAGTTGCAAAAGACTATAAGGACTTTAGAGAATCTCTCTAAACTCAAAAACCATAAGCCCTAACAAAAAAGCTTTGTTATAAAACAAAGCTTTTTTTATTATGCTCTTTTCATACTCCTTCTCTGTTGGCCCTTCATTCCACGAACCAGCAAAGCTTGATATCTAACAGGCATTACACGCTGAATAAAAGATAATATTTTTGCATCAATGCCAATAACCAGTCGACGTTGTTTTTTATTGATAGCATTAACTATTTGCTCAGCAGCTTTACTCGGTGGCGTGATAAACATTTTTTCAAAATCAGCTGTGGATTTTTTATCAACCACTCCTGGCGTTTCAGTTACTCTTGCTGCCTTTGCAATATTTGTTTTTATTCCCCCAGGGTGTACGCTAGTCGCAGAAACACAGCTCTTTTCCAGAGTTAACTCCTGAATCAAAGATTCTGTAAATCCTCTAACGCCAAATTTAGCTGCATTGTATGCCGATTGTGTCGGAACACCAACCAAACCAAAAAGAGAAGATATATTAACAATGTGCCCCTCTCCTGAGGCCTTCAAATGAGGCAAAAAAGCTTTTGTCCCGTAAACAACACCCCAAAAATTTATTCCCATCAACCACTCAAAATCTTCATACTGCATTGACTCTACTGTAGCGCCTAATGCAACACCGGCATTATTAATAATAATGTTAACGGAGCCAAACTCTTGAACGACTTTTTCTGCCCAATCGTAAAAGTCTTGTTTATTCGCCACATCAAGACGATGTGTAGAAACCTTAACTCCATGCTCAAGACAACTTTTTGCAGTCTCTTCTAATCCTTTTTCATTAATATCTGAGATAGCTACATTGCATCCCTTTTTAGCTAACAGAATTGCTGTAGCACGACCTATACCCGAACCAGCACCTGTTATTGCTGCAACTTTACCTTCTAAATTCTTCATAGTTATGGCCCTTATTTTAAAGTCGTGAAAGATAAGATAAAGCCATTATAAGGAACAGGTTATTTTGAGTCATTCTGCACTACTGAGCACCAATTACTGATTGAATCACCTAATCAATAAAAAATAATCAATTAATAATAAATTTAAATTCATACTCAAAAAAAACCCCGCTAAAAAGCGGGGCTTGAATTCAACAAATAACATTAACTAGTAGTAAAACTATGCTTTTCTGCGAAGACCTACTAGACCAAGAATAGCAGAACCAAATAACCAGGCCGATGCTGGAAGAGGAATAGCAGTATCAGAAGTCACGCTTATTGCTGAAATTCGAAAATCATCAGCAAAATGACCTGACAAGGCTGATACTAAAATAGCATTACCCCTTCCATTTAAACCATGCGTTACATTATGAGAAGTGGTAGGGCCATTAATATCGTGGCGATCACCAAATATACCTGAATAAGGCGTAAGGCCAGCTAGAGGATAACCTGCTGTTGTAGTCGCAATGGCGTAAGAAATATCTGCGCCATCCCAACCTTCCGGATTAAGCGTGATCGAATTGAACGTTACTGTTTGCTCAAAAAAGAAAAGTAGAAAATCTGCATCACCACCGTTATCCATAGCTTGCTCATCGTGATTACAACTCCACCAGTCATATTCTGATGCATTACAAACTCCAAGCCCATCAGCATTGCTAGTAACATCTGCCTCTTGAAGAACGTCAGTTCCAAACCAGACATGGCCAGTTTGACCAAAAGCACTAACCCTTAAATCAATACCATCCTGGTGAAAGTTTAAAGAGCCATCATGAATACCAGATTTCTTGCTGGTTAGATCGAAAGAAACGGTAGCAGCTACCAAACTCGAGCAAAAAAAGGCTGAACTCAACCCTAAGATTGAAAATATACTTCTCATTATCAAAACTCCAGATATAATTATTGGGGTAAATTCTTTCTAATAAAGTTTATTTATTATACACATAGATCAATATTCAGGCAATCATTTTCCACTAAAAAGTTTAAAAAACTTAATCTTTTTGCCCTCAATTAATATTATTAAAATCAAAAACTTACAATCGACTTAACCAATAAAAGTTAAAAAAATGGTTGTGTAATATGTCTTATCAAGCCAGTTTCTTTATTTTTTTTAATAATAAACAACCAAAAGCTTACCCACACTTAATCTTCACTTTTGCGCCTAATCGTAACCAGGCCCAATATTCCAAAGGCAAATAACCACAAAGATGCAGGTAAAGGTACAGAGGCCACTGAGGTGATATCAAGAGATGCAACAGAATAATAATCATCCCACTCCTTTGCAGATAACAACAGAGTATTACCCGATAATCCATCCAATGACACAGCGGTATTTAAAGAACTGAATGAACCCATTTTGTCTATTCGATTAAATCCTTCAAAAAGCTCTAACCCTGACAAATCCAAGCTCGCAGATGTAGAAATAACGGCAAAACTAATATCCGTATCACTGCTGTTCAGAGGATCAAGAACTACCGAATTAAACGTTACATCCTGATCAAACTGGAACATAATCAAATTGGCTTTACCTTTATGATCCAAAGCCTGCTCAGATGAATAGTTGCATTTGGGAGAAAACCATCCAGCACCTGATAGAGTTCCCTCCTCTCTATCACAAACACCCAACCCAGAAGATGTACTGATTATTTCTGCTGACTCCAGAATTGGTGTGCCTATTCCTAACCAACTAAAAATACCTTCATGCCCTGTTGCTCCCCATGCAGAGGCACTCACTGTAAATTCCTCTTGAGATATCGAAATAGTATTACCATAACCTGTATCATTGACCGGAGCATTTGTAAAATCGATTGTTGTCGCGCCTACATACAAAGGCAATATCATGACCATTGAAAACAGTACTGATCTCAACAAAAAAAACATCTTTTCTCCCAGAACACAGATAACCTTGCTAACTCTTCGAATTAACATGCTATTGTTTAATTATTGTATCTTTCTGAGTTTTGTCCAATAAACAGACAAAAGATTAGAAGAAATGCCTGTATACCCAGAGGTTGAGGTCGAGATTAAAATTTATAAACACATATACTTAAAAGCAAAGGCTTTTTAATGGCAATGCAAGTCAGACTATAAGTTTATTTAACTCTGAACGTGTCTTTTCTGGAATTGGGATTGGGCGTTGATTTTTTCTGTCAACATATACATGAACGAAAGAGCCATGGGCAGCCAATTTCTTGCGGTCTTGTGAAAACACTGCCAATCCATAGGTTACAGATGATGAACCTAATCTTGAAACATGAATTCCCACTTCAATACTCTCTGGATAGCTGATTGACGCATGGTACTCACAAGAGGTACTCACAACAAAAGCAATTTCAGCTCCATTATGAATATCTAAATCAGTTTCCTTTAATAAAAATTGATTAACCGCCGTATCAAAAAAGCTATAGTAAATAACATTATTAACATGACCAAAAACATCATTATCGTGCCAGCGCGTTGTAATAGGCACAAAGTAACGATAATCTTTAGCTGAAGGCAGTATTTTTTCTGGCATAAGAATAATAAAAAAATTGATAAAAAATAAAAAAAGAAACTAGTTAATAAATTGCCTCATATATTGCCAGAGCATCATTCTCACCTACTTCCTTGGGATTATTTACTAACAATCTTGTTTGCAACATAGCATCAGAAGCTAAATCCGTGAGTGCATTTTTTGAGATATTATATTCCGACAATTTAGTTTTAGGTAGAATTGAAACAATAAGTGTTTCCAGCTTCTCAATAAATGCTTCTACCTTTTCATTAACTGGTTTATTTAACAACTCAGGAAACATAACATCTGCCAACTCTGCGTAGAGTGACTCTGAATGCGTTCTATTAAAACGTAAAACTTCGGTCAATACCAATGCGTTACTTTCACCATGTGGAATATGATAACGCCCCCCTAACGGATAAGCTAAAGCATGAACTGCAGCAACTGGTGCATTCGCAAAAGCCTGTCCAGCTAACATCGCCCCAAGCAACATATTACTTCTTGCTTCTATATTTTTTCCGTTATTACAAACTTCCTGAATATTTCCAACCAGCAAACACAATGCCTGTTTAGCCAGTAAATCAGAATAAGGGTTCTTTTTTATCTTACTTGTAAAAGCCTCAATTGCATGAACCATCGCATCTATTCCGGTTGCCGCAGTTATCGATGGCGGCAAACCTAGCGTTAATGCAGAATCAAGAATAACCGTATCGGCAATGAGAACCTTTGAAACGGCACCACTTTTTGTATTTTCACCTGTAGTAACAATAGCAACTGGGGTCACCTCGGATCCCGTGCCTGCAGTGGTCGGTATTTGAATCAATGGAAGACGATAACCTGATGCGTTTTCAACACCATAAATATCAGATAATTCTTGCTGACACTGAGGATGTGATAGATAAGCCACAAGTTTTGCAACATCCATTGGACTACCGCCGCCAACACCTATAACAAGACTAACAGAATTTTTTTGTGCTATATCCAAGGCTTGCAAAACTACTTTTTCTGGTGGATCTGCCACTACACCATCATAAATCACTATCGAATAATTTGCTTTTTTTAATGCTTCAATAAGAGGGTCAATAATGCCAAGTTGATGAAGCTGCTTATCAGTAATGATTAATATCGTTGCTCCTGACACGAGCCTCTTAAAAATCAGCGCTTTATCAGTAATATTTTTTACCGCATCCACTTCAAAAATTATCTGTGGTGTAGAATTAAATTCAAAATTCATTATAAATATCGCAGTATTTTATTTTTCTTAAAGATAACCTATTAAAAAAGGAATACACATAATAATCAAGACACTTTAGGCATAGGAATATTTTGCTCAAAACTATTACAAGGTCTACTTTTTAATTTTAATTTCATGCCATTGGCCGAAGATAAAGTGACAAGTGCTTTGGGTTGGGGCTCATGTCCTTCCACTCTAAAAAATTGAAAACGTGATGTCGCAATGGCCAAAATCAGTCGCGTTTCTATCATAGCAAATGATTGGCCTATGCACACCCTTGGCCCGCCCCCAAATGGAATATAAGCGTGCTTATGAATCTGCTTTTCACGCTCAGGTGAAAAACGTTCAGGATCAAATTTTTCAGGATCAGGAAAATAATGTGGACTGTAATGAAATAGGTAAGGAGAAATGGCCAAAGGCCTCTTTGCAGGTAATATATATTCGCCTATCTCTATTTGCTCTTTTGCTTCACGCAAATTTATTCCCCATGCTGGCGGATACATACGCAGCACTTCCTTCATAACCATCTCGTTATATGGCATCTTGTCCAAATCTTCTAACATTGGTGACCGGCCACCAAATACAGACGTAGCTTCTTCATATAATCGCTCCTGCACCTCAGGATTTAATGCAATCAAATGAAGTGCCCATGTCATTGCATTGGAGGATGTTTCATGCCCTGCTGCAAACATTGTAATCAATTCATTTTTTAACTGCTCTCTGTCCATATGAGTTCCGTCTTCGTACTCTGCCAATAACATCATTGAGAGCAAATCACCTTTATCTTCATAACTTCCATCAGGCAATTGGCGACTCGCAACCAAATCATCGATAACGCCACCAATAGTTTTCATAGCCTTATCACATTCTCTATTAGACTTTATTGGTATGGAGTCAGGAATCTGAAAAGGCATTCTAAAACGCTGAATCGTTATTTCCTGCATTGTGAGAATGGCTTTTGCAATAACGGATGCATCCTGTTTCATATCCGACGCATTCGTATCAAAAAGTGTTTTAAGTACTATATGCATTGTTAATCTATGCATATCTTCGCTAAAATCCCTAACGTCACCATCCTGCCATTCAGAGACCAGCTCATTAGTATATTCAACCATCGTTTCACTAAATGCCTGAATTTTTCTAAAATGAAATCCAGGTTGAATCAATTTCCTCTGAGTTTTATGGTTATCTATATCCGTAATAGTTACCAACCCTTCTCCCAACACTCTATTTAACGCCTTCATTGGAGCTACACTTTTCGGAAAGCTCTTATACTGTTTAACCAGTATTTCATGTGCAAAATCTGCATCGGTTATAAAATAGGGAACACCCGCTATCAGTGCAGGAAATTCAATAACACCTTTTTCTAATTGAGCTAACTGCTTAAGTAGTGCTAACGAATCTTTAACAAATAATATTGTCCTCTTTATCATTGACTTTTCACCCTGAACAGGAACAGGCTGATTATTTTTAGCGTATTTCACAGGTTCATAAAACATCTTTTCACCTCAGTTATCAATTCTGATTTTAGAAAAAACTACATATTTTTTTTAACGAAAGCGATAACTCCTTCGCAGTAAAGATCCTGAATACTTTCATAAACTTTATCTATCGACTCTTCATTATCTAACAGATATTCTTTGGGCCATATACCTTTATTACATGCCACTGTATTCATATTATTCATTGATAAAGACACCAAACCCTGAACCAGTGACCAGGAAACAATAATTGCCGATGTCAACAAGTCATTGTCGACAGGGATACCCTCCTCTTCCAATAATCGTTCTAATGCGATGCGAGTAACACCCTCTGCTAAAAGACCCGTTTTTATTACCTCATCAGTTAACGCGTCTTCTTCAAGCGGGGTATTAAAAGCCAGATAGTAGTGGCGAGGATATCTTTTCGCATAAAGAAAATAAGCCTTACCAAGCTGCTTTAGCATTTCTCTGGGACTAAGATCCGTTGAAATATAATCCTCCAGAAAATGCATATACTGGTAAAGACATCTGATGCGTACAGCCATAACCAGATCCAGCTTACTAGAAAAATGGTTATAAACAGCTGTAGCGGATACACCGACTTTTGAAGCAACTTTACGCAAGGAAATAGAATCAGGTGTTTGCGTCTCTAACAAATCCAGATAAGCATCGATTACAGACTCTTTTAAATTGCCATGATGGTAGTCGTTTCCAAAAGGCTCTTTTATTTTTTTGTTTTCGTTCATTTTTGGACTTCATTAAAAAACTATGGAGAAACAATATTAACAGCGTTAATATTGAATGTAAACTCAAATTAATAATTGAGCCCCTAAAAATGAACAAGAATTAATGTTAGTGAAGATTAAATTGGTGAATAGGCGCTAACAAAGCTGTCTGGCATTCTTGCTGCTTTACCTGATTTAAGGTTCATGCAGGCAAACGTGGTATAACCTTTAACCAGCAACTGCTCACTAGTGCTTTGTCGCATTTCAAAATAACGTTTAATTTTAAGCCTGGCATCATTTTCTATAATGGCTGTTGCGACGATTACTTCATCGCCTTCTTTTGCCTGCCCCATATACTCATATTCATGCTTTACCACAACGAAACCTACACCTAAATTCTCAAAATCCTCAAAACCAAAGCCTAGTTCTCGAGAATGTGACCAGGCACATTCTATTGCCCACTCAATATAATGAACATTATTAACATGCCCATATTCATCAATGTGTCGAGGATCCACAGAAACTGAGAATGTATGTTGAATTGGTTGCAACCACATAAGTTAACTCTTTAATAACAAAAAGCCTTACTTTCTCAAGCAATGATACAAAAAGCAATAAAATATTATTTAATAAAAAAAAGCGAGCACCAGGCTCGCTTTTAAAAGGTCTATGTTTAACAACCAATAATTTACTTCTGTAAAACTATTCTGCTGAAGGTGTTACATAAATTTCCACTCGACGATTCAATGCTCTTCCCGCTTCAGTGGCATTCGATTCTCGTGGTTCAAATTCACCTTTACCCTCAGCACTTAAACGATACGCTGCAACACCATTCGTCACCAGATAATCCTTTACTGAATTAGCGCGCTTTTCAGATAATACCTGATTGTAACTTTCTGAACCTGTCGAATCTGTATGACCCACAACCAAACCTTTTGAATCGTATTTTGCCATTACATCTGCAACCTTGTTCAAACTTGCCTTAAATGAAGACTTTACATAACTCTGATTAACATCAAAAGTTACCTCGTTATCAAACGTCAATCTTAGCAAATCATCTTTAACACGCTGAATTTCAATCTCTGAACGTCGCTGCTCTGCCTCTAACTCGGCACGAAACTCTGCTTCTTGCTTATCCATCTGGTAACCAATACCAGCACCAGCTGCTGCACCTGTTATAGCCCCGATGATAGTACCTTTATCGCGGTTACCATCATCATCAAGTTGGCCACCAGCTACCGCACCCGCCACAGCGCCTATAACTGCTCCAATAGCAGTATTATTTCTATCCTTCTCCGATGCAGTCGTTCCAGTTTGTGTGGCGCAGCCAGCCATCATAGACAGTACAATAAAAGAACTTATTAATTTCATCTTCATTTTCATCTCCAAACTTATAAAAAATATATTGGCCCCATTACAGCTTTAAGGTTAACACTGATTCAGACAACAAAAATGCCCTATGACTCACATCTAATGGGCGAAATTTTTACAATACAGCCTATTTGAATGCTTTTGAAACAGGTTTTTACATTTGTTTTATTTTTCAAAAAATATTACACACAACAATAAACTTGCAAAAATACTGTATGCATATACACTATATAAATATACAGTGATTTTATATTGCTTTGCGCTCCACCAATCCACTTTCATTTGAAATACTTGTTACGCATAGGCCAGGAGTCTTAGAATGCAAGAATTATTAAAAAAAACCACTTTTAAACAAACAACATATTCCAATTTTAGAAAAGCGCTATATGCAAATACAGAAATGTTATATTTTCAAAAGAACAATGACTTTACTTCATACACTCTTATCATTAATAACAAACGTCGTATAGTTGGTATATTAGTTCATGCAGGAATAACCCATAAAAAAGACATCAACCCTATCAAATATTTAGTACCTGAAACTGATATTCAGATATCAATGCTTCTTCTACTGAGCTACCAGTTTAATTCGAAAATTAAAAACCCTCTGAATCCAGCTTCTAAATATAACGCTCGATCATTAAAAAGGTTTACACAGCAAGTTAAAAAAATAATATTGCCATCGAAACTACTCTCTATAAAAAACCTTTTACAAAAAAAGCAACAGCAAAAGATTATCCACAAAAACCGTTGGACAACAATTCGCTTAACAGCCTAAGCATTCAATTTACTTTTAAATCAACCTTAATGCGCTAGAATTTTCAAGCCCACAGTTTTTCCAAACAAAAAAATTATGTGATATCCAACTCATTTTTTTGATCTTTAAGCCTAAATCTCAACCAAAACTTTTTGATATACCCTAAAATAAGAAAAAGACTTAAATAGTTTTTTCTTGCCTCATAAATGATTGTGATGCAAGTTGGTACTAACTTTAAAAAGGCTTTAACATAGAATGTCAGCACAACCAGAATATTCATTCCCACCCGAAAACAATTCACGAACTGTTCAAGAAAATTTCATTTTCAAAAAAGGTAACTGGTTTATCATTGCTGAAAATGGCATGCAAGTAGGCCCTTATGCAGACAAAGCAGATGCCCAATTGGCGTTACTCTACTACAAGGTACGCTCATTTTGGCCTAACGACAAAGAGCTGCGTAAGTTTGGACGTGAAGGCCAATAACTACTGCAAACCTTGTTGCAACAAAAGCTTGAAGGTAATCTTTACATAGCACTATTTAAGACATCCCAACCCAATCGTTTATTTAATCAATAACAACTTCATAGCGATAAGCGATCCTATTCTGATTGAGAACTTAACCGCTTCAGTTTATTATTAGGCCCTCATTTTTTCTCTTATAGAGTTCAATCAATGATTAACTGGCAAGCAATAGACACTGTATTACTGGACATGGATGGCACTTTGCTTGACTTGCATTACGATAACTATTTCTGGTTAGACTATCTGCCAGATCATTACGCTAAACTTCATCAATTAGAAAAAGCTCATTGTCAGGAAAAACTGATTACACGTTTTCTCAGCGAATTTGGCAATTTATCTTTTTACTGCACAGATCATTGGGCTAAAGAACTTAACATAGAAATAATGCCGCTAAAAAGAGAAGTCAGTAAAAAAATTCAATTCCTTAATGGGGCTGAAAACTTCCTGGCATTTCTTGAAGAAAAAAATAAGAACAAAGCACTTGTTACAAATGCCCATCCCGATACACTTGCCTTAAAAGACGATGTGATTGGTATAAATAGTTACCTGGATATCAGCTTTACGTCCCATCAATTTGGTCACCCTAAAGAAGATCAGGCTTTTTGGCTTGCCCTTGAAAAAGAATATTCGTTTAATAAAAATAACACTTTATTCATAGATGATAATGAACAGGTATTGTCTGCAGCTAAAGAATACGGTATAAAAAACCTGGTCAAACCGTTAGCTCCCGACTCTGAGAAACCTGCTAACAACCACAATCCTTCTGCTCCCTGGATTCAGGTTCATTCCCTTGAAGAGTTAATTGAACAACAATAATGAATAAAGAAGTTTTTGATTCAACCAACATAAGAATTGATAAATGGCTTTGGGCTGCGCGTTTTTATAAAACACGCAGCCTGGCCAAACAAGCAATTGAAGGCGGCAAAGTTTATTACAATGGTTTTAAAGTCAAAACAAGTAAATCCGTAGAACTTGGCGCTGAACTAAAAATTCGTTGCGGATGGGATGATAAAACTGTCATTGTAGAAGGGCTATCAGATCAGCGTAAAAATGCAACTATAGCAGCTACGCTTTACACTGAAACTGAAGAGAGCATAGCGCAACGATTAAAAAATGCAGCAGAAAGAAAAGCCTCCGGAAATTCACTAAAAGATTTCAAGATGCGCCCAAGCAAAAAGCAACGCCGACAAATACATCGTTTTAAAGATATAATGCAAAAAAACAACCTTGATTAATCTAACAATCCAACCCAGCTCTGTATTTATAAAAAATATGCTAAAAAAAGATTGTGTTCAACATTTTTATTTTTCTGATGCGGCAGTTCGTGGTGCCTTTGTCAATTTAAGCAATAGCTACATTGAAGCACTGAATGGAAGAGACTACCCACCCCCTGTTACAGCGCTACTTGGCGAAGCACTTTCTGCCAGTGTACTCATGAGTACGCATTTCAAAAAAAAAGCAAGCCTTGCTTTACAAATCCGTGGTAGTGGGGCTATTAATCTCTTGCTTGCCGAAACTCACTTTAGCCAAAAAAGTAATCCGTTAGACAACAATACCCCTCAAAGCAAGCAAACAATTCGTGGCCTTGCACGCTTTGACAACGATAAACTCAACAAAATAGAAAAGCACAAAAAAGACAACTTAGTTGAATTGTTCGATAATGCACAACTTGCAATCACTATTGAACCTGAAAAGGGTAGTCGCTACCAAGGCATTGTTGCCCTAGACAAATCCTCTATTGCAAACTGCTTACAACAATATTTCAGTGACTCTGAACAACTACCTACTCTACTAAAATTATTTACCCGTGAAAATGAAACCAGCGGACTGTTATTGCAAGCGATCCCATCAACTGGAGGCTTTAATAAAGAAACAAAAGAATGCCCACAAAAACTCTGGGAAGAATTAAGCATACTTGCTGGCTCGATAAAGGAAGCTGAATTGTTCGAGCTAAAGTCAGAAGAGGTACTGCGTCGTTTATTTGTTGAATACGACCTAATGCTGAACCCACATGAAGATGTCAACTTTCATTGCACATGTTCTCAAGAACGAACAGGAAAAGCACTGCTTACGGTTGACCCAATTGAACTGGATAAAATTCTTGAGGAGGATGGCGAAATTGTTATGGATTGCGAATTTTGCAGCTCCAGATATCGATTTGATCAAAAGGCCATAAACTCACTTATTCAACAACAACAGGGTACACGACACTGAATTTGTTTCATTTTTGTTGCGAAATATAAAAATACACAAAATAACAGTGGCAAAGCAGTAAAATACAGCAATTATAGTGCGTTTGATTCTTATCTTTTGACCAGCTTTCTGGCATAATCGCGCTCCATTTTTATTCAGTACTGATAAGCATTATTAGTTGAAAAGCGACACTCAGTACCGATAAATGAGAGTTGCTGTGCGCGACTCAAGATAAAACCTAAACCTAAATTGCATTCGACGAAAACCACAGGAAACTCAGTACAATGAACGCCGCCACGGGACAACCCACTATTTTCGAAAACCTTTCGGCTGAAGAACTTATTGAACAATCATTAAAACGCGAAGAAGGCACACTTGCAGACAATGGTGCTCTGCTGGTTGTAACTGGTGCTCGCACAGGTCGCTCACCTGCAGACCGCTTCATTGTTAAAGAACCTTCTACTCAAGATGCTATTGATTGGGGAAATGTAAACCGCCCTTTCGACGCGGATAAATTTGATGCTTTATGGGAGCGTGTTTCTGACTATTTGGCCGGACGTGACTCATTCCGCTCTAATCTTCATGTTGGTGCTGACTCAGATCATTACCTTCCTGTCAATGTAGCCACGGAAACTGCATGGCAGGGACTTTTTGGTAGAAATATGTTCGTTCGTGTTGCTGCTGAAGACTACAACCCTAAAGCTAAGGAAGAATGGAGCATCCTTAATGTCGCCAGTTTTACTTGCGATCCTGAGCGTGACGGCACGAACAGCGATGGTACTGTCATCATCAACTTTGCGCAGCGCAAGGTATTATTAGCAGGCATGCGCTACGCGGGTGAAATGAAAAAAGCCATGTTCTCTGTACAGAACTTTCTTTTACCTGAAAAGGACGTACTTCCAATGCATTGCTCAGCAAATGTGGGCGAAGATGGGGATACTGCTTTGTTTTTCGGTCTTTCTGGCACAGGTAAAACAACACTCTCTGCTGATCCAAATCGCTACCTGATTGGTGACGATGAACACGGCTGGGGTAAAGGCACGGTATTCAATCTGGAAGGAGGTTGCTATGCAAAAACGATCAACCTTAGCCAAAAGAATGAGCCTGTAATTTGGGATGCCATCAAAAACGGCTCAATCCTCGAAAATGTGGTTCTAGATGATCAGGCAACACCTGATTACGATGACACCTCTTTAACCGAAAATGGCCGCTGCTGTTACCCATTAGAGCATGTAGAAAAACGTGTTATCGAGAACAAGGCAGGTGAACCAAAAGTGGTTATCTTTTTAACCTGTGATGTATCAGGCGTACTTCCTCCTGTTTCAATCCTATCCAAAGAAGCAGCAGCTTACCACTTCTTAAGTGGCTATACTGCCCGCGTAGGCTCTACAGAATTAGGTGCCGAGGCAGGTATTCAACCAGCATTTTCTACCTGTTTTGGTGCGCCGTTCATGCCACGCCCTGCTGGCGATTACGCCGAACTGTTAATGAAGCGTGTAGAAGATTTTGGCAGCCAGGTCTATCTGGTAAACACAGGGTGGACAGGCGGATCAGGTGGTCCAGGCGGTGAGGGCAAACGTTTTAGCATTCCTACTACGCGCGCAGTGATTACTGCCATTACAGACGGAAAAATGCTAAACACCGAAACAACACATCTGGATCAACTAAACCTTAATATTCCTAATGAAGTACCAGGTGTTGAAAGCAATCTTTTAAACCCTCGTAATACATGGTCAGATAAAGATGCATACGATGCCCAAGCAACAAAACTGGCATCACAGTTTATTGAAAACTTTAAAAAATATAATGTCAGTGAAGACATTATTAGTGCAGGCCCTAAAGCATAAGATAACAATCATCAAATGGAAAGGCGCACTTTGTTGCGCCTTTTTTGTTATCTGTGTTTTTTTAGTAAAACCTTTATAAAATTTACCAGTCAACAACCTACAGTCTGTTAGAATGAGGCTTTTAAAGAAACAGTTTTTCAGGAGTTTTTAATGGCGGCAAATTCTCTATCGGTAGGCGGTTTTATTGTTCGCTTACTTTTTGCTCTCGCACTTGTTTTTATTACTTATAACCCCACTGAATACTCATTTATAAACTGGGTAACCACATCAGGCGCTGACCACCCACTTGTTTATAAGGTACTAGCCGGCGTTGTACTCTTAATTGGCTGGGTCATCTATATACGCGCCACAATCAATTCATTAGGCGTCATCGGCATTATGCTTGCTGCTATATTCCTGGGCTGCCTGGTTTGGCTTTTAATTGAATGGGGAATATTTGACCCCAGCAACATTACATCAATAACATGGGCAATTGAAGCTGTACTTGCTTTCATGCTTGCTATTGGTATGAGCTGGTCACACATACGCAGAAGATTAACCGGTCAATACGATACCGATGAAATAGAAGGATAACCATAATATGCGACATGCTTCTACCCTTGATCAGTTAATTAACACCTTTGATAGAAGCCTGCGCACTTTATCTCCAGGAGCAACGCGTGCCTCTCAAAGTTCACCTGCCACCTCGCTCCCAGAAACACAGGAATTAAATGCAGAAGAAAGCAAACATGTGGCTGGATTAATGCGCATTAACCACACTGGAGAGGTTTGCGCTCAAGGGCTTTATATGGGGCAAGCTTTAACAGCCAGGGATGAAAATGTAAAAGCCTCTATGCAAGTATCAGCGCAAGAAGAAGAGGATCACCTTGCATGGTGTGAAGAACGCCTGAAGGAACTTGATGCCAAAACCAGCTTGCTCAATCCGTTATTCTTCGGTATGTCTTTAGGTATTGGCACATTAGCGGGAATAATAGGCGACAAATGGAGTCTGGGCTTTATTGCTGCAACCGAAGATCAGGTATGTAAACATTTAAACGACCACCTTGAACAACTTCCTGCACAAGACCAGCGCTCAAGAGAGATCATAAAAAAAATGATTGAAGATGAAGAGCAACATGGTAGAAAAGCGTTAGATCAGGGCGGTGCAGCTTTTTCGGAAAGCACCAAAAAACTAATGTCCACAATGTCTAAAGTGATGACAAAAACAACTTATTACATTTAACAGCGTATTTACCTATTGAGCACCACCTTTAGAAATAGGCGGATGGTAAATAATTTGGACTACTGTACCATCAGGATCGTAACAATAAAAACTTCTTGCACCATCGCGATGAGTACGTGGCTCAGAAGTTGCCTTTACTCCATTCGCGGTTAAAAAGTCATACCACTTAGCAACATCGTTAATATCATCAATAATAAAACCGATATGATCGAGCCTTTGACCCGATCTATCCAACGCCCCCTTCCTCTTATGAAGCGCAAGATTGTCATTACCCGATGTCAGAAATGTATTCTCATCGTCAGGCTGCCATTCAATCTGCATACCAAGAAGCTCTACATAAAAATGCAATGCTGCATCAAGATCTTCAACAAACAAAGCGACATGACGCAAGCCTGCTGTAGAAGATGGTCTTTGACCATTGATCATATAACACCTACTTAATTAAATCTTGAAAAACTAGATCGGCTCAATACGGTAATCGTGCTCGATAGTAACACCCGCTGCTGCCAACATAATTGAAGCAGAACAATATTTTTCTGCTGAAAGACTGACCGCACGTTTTACCTGAGATTCTTTTAAGTCATTTCCTTTCACGACAAATGTCATTTTTATCCTGGTAAACACTGCAGGAACAGCATCTGCTCGTTGCGCATCCAGCTCACAATCACAACTGACAACATCCTGCCTTCCTTTCTTTAACATACTGATTACATCAAATGATGCACAGCCGCCTGCTCCCATCAAAATCATCTCCATTGGTCTACAGCCTTTATTCTGACCACCATGATCAGGCGGCCCGTCTATGATCACTTTATGACCAGATCCTGACTCTGCCTCAAAACAAACTTCACCCTTCCAACTGACTAACGCTTTCATAAATGATCACTCTCTTTGAACTTCATCATACTTTTTTAAAAAAAAACAATCTCTATCACTAAACTCTAGAAATATTGTGATCAACTGCTAGTATCAATAGAAAGGTCGCTCACATTGTGTTTGTGAAACACTATGAACATCATTGTGTAATTGCTGTTCGACCAACCCATAGGAGTTATAGCCAAGAGGTTTACATCTCTTTACTGTACAAATAACAGTCAAAATTGTTTAAATTACCAACATTGCTTTTAAATACGCTTTGGTTCACATTATAAAACGATGCGACTTGTGTCACAGTAGAAATAGGCACTACTCTAAATATAAAACTAACCTGTTAGCGGAGTTACTTTAGTATTATGTATGCGAACAATCTAGCAACTCAAAATCAAACCACTGGCAAAGGTACTTCTATCGTGTCTCCAGCACCTTTAACACCTCATATTGAAAAAGCTGAAGTACTCATCAACAACAGTCACCGCCGCCGATACCCCAGCAAAAGTACGATTATCTATGCAGGTGATACTTCTGAAACCCTTTACTACATCGTAAAAGGCTCAGTCACTGTAGCGATAGAAGACGATGAAGGCAAGGAAATGATTGTTGCTTATCTTAATGAAGGCGATTTTTTCGGCGAGATGGGCCTTTTTGAAAATTCTGATGCAAGAAGTGCCTGGGTACGAGCGAAAACAGAATGTGAAGTAGCAGAAATCAGCTTTACAAAATTCCATGAACTTTCGAAACAAAACCCTGAGCTGCTTTATGCTGTTGGCAAACAGATGGCTGTCAGACTTAGAAAAACCACACGCAAAGTAGGCGACCTTGCCTTTCTCGATGTAACAGGTCGTGTTGCTCATACACTTTTGGAATTATGTAAAGAACCCGATGCAATGACGCACCCTGATGGCATGCAAATCAAAATTACCCGTCAGGAAATCGGTCGCATCGTAGGTTGCTCACGCGAAATGGTTGGTCGCGTATTAAAAGATCTTGAAGAACAAGGTCTGGTACATGTTAAAGGCAAAACGATGGTGGTTTACGGCACCCGCTAAATCAGTATCAATTTTCTTTTATAAAAAAGCCCTGATCTTTCAGGGCTTTTTTATAAATATTCATTTCATATAAACTAACTCAAGAAAACAGACGTTTTAATTCTTCCCCCGGTTCAGGGGTTTTCATAAACGCTTCACCCACTAAAAACGCATTTACATCGTGGTCTTTCATTAAAGTAACATCTTCCTTTTTGAGAATCCCGCTTTCTGTTACCACAACACACCCATCAGGAATCATACCTAACAAGTCTAACGTGGTTTGAAGTGTCGTCTCAAAAGTATGCAAGTCACGATTATTAATACCAATCATTGAACTTTTTAATGGCAAAACAGATTCTAACTCTTTCTTATTATGAACCTCTATTAAAACATCCATTCCTAAATCTACAGCTTCTTGATATAAAGCAGTTAATACTTCTGCTTCAAGAGCTGCCGCAATTAATAATATACAATCAGCCCCTATTGCCCTTGCTTCATGAATCTGATAACGATCAATTACGAAGTCCTTCCTTAATACCGGAAGTGTTGTAGCTGCCCTGGCCGCCTTCAAATGCTCATCGCTTCCTTGAAAAAAATCAATATCTGTCAATACCGAGAGGCAAGCAGCTCCACCTGCCTCGTAAGCTTTAGCAATTTGAGCCGGATGAAAGTTCTCACAAATAACACCTTTGCTTGGAGAAGCCTTTTTAACCTCTGCAATAATTCCCGATTGCCCCTGTTCAATCTTTTCCTTTAAAGCATTAATGAACCCTCTGGAAAGAGATTGTTGTTGAATTTTAGTCTGCAGCCCATCGAAATCGATGTTTGCTTTTCTTTCTCTAACCTCGACCGCCTTACGGTGAAGAATTTTTTTTAATATCGTGGGGGTTTCTGACTGCATAGTAAATTGTTTATCCTGCTATCTTTTGCTATTTGAAAGCAATTCCGAAAACTGGGCAAGCTCTCTCATCTTCTCTAACGCTTGCCCTGTTGCGATAATATCTTTTGCCATTTCAACACCATGCTTCGGGCTAGGAGCTTGCCCTGAAACATAGATAGCAAAACCAGCGTTAAGCGCTATCATATCTGCTGCTAACTCGGCTCTCTCTGATTTATTATTATCCTTCTCTAAAGCCTCTTTTATCAAATCTAAACTTTCATCTGAATTTGTCACAGATAAAGACGATATCTCTCTGGACGTTATTCCAAAATCTTCTGGTGCAACTTCATACTCAGTAATTGTATTTTCCTTTAACTCAACAATGAATGTTTTCGCAGCAACACTGACTTCATCCAGACCATCACAGGAGTGAACCACTACCACATGCTCAGAACCCAACTTCATTAAAACTTCAGCTATCGGTCGCAACCATTTGGCATCAAAGACACCCAATAATTGTCTCTTTACTCCGGCAGGGTTTGTCATAGGACCTAACAAATTAAATATTGTTCTCGTAGCCAGCTCCTTACGAGGACCAATAGCATGCTTCATTGCTCCATGATGGTTTACAGCAAACATAAAACCAAGACCGACTTCCTCTATGGCTCTCGCTACCTGCTCAGGCGTCATAGAAAGATTAATTCCTGCTGTTTCCAGTAAATCTGCTGAACCACTTGAACTGCTTACCGAACGATTACCGTGCTTGGCAACATGACAACCAGCCGCCGCTGCAACAAATGAGCTTGCCGTAGAAACATTAAAGATTTTTGCACCATCACCACCCGTGCCAACAATATCTATCATGTCAGGTACACCGACCTCAACAGGAGTCGCCAGGCCACGCATCACATCAACAGCAGCCGCAATCTCTTCTACGGTTTCACCTTTCATTCGCAAAGCCACAAGAAAACCAGCTATCTGTGCTGATGTAGCCTCACCCGTCATAATCGATTGCATAACAGCATACATTTGTTCTGAAGACAGATTTTGCCCTTCAATTACACTATTTATCGCTGTTTGTATTTCCACTTTATCTCTCGGCCAAATAAATAAAATTTAAAATTAATGTTTACGTGCTTAAGAAATTTTTAAAGAGCTGGTGACCATGCTCACTTAATATAGACTCTGGATGAAACTGTACACCTTCTACTGCTAACGTTTTATGTCGCAGACCCATAATTTCATCAAACTCGCCTTTTTCTGATTGAGTCCATGCAGTTACGTCAAAACACTCTGGTAAAGTTGCATCATCCACCACTAACGAATGATAACGTGTTGCATTATATGGCGATGGCAAATCTTTAAAAACGCCTTGCCCCTTATGATAAATTGGCGATATTTTGCCATGCATCACCTGCCTGGCACGAACAACTTTACCACCAAATACCTGACCAATGCTTTGATGACCCAAACACACTCCAAGTAGTGGAATTTTACCCGCAAAGGTTTTAATTACCTCCATCGAAACACCTGCCTCATTAGGTGTACAGGGCCCAGGTGAAATAACAATATGTTCAGGAGATAAATCAGCAATTTCTTGTATGCTTATTTCATCATTACGATATACAACAACATTGGCACCAAGCTCTCCAAAATACTGCACAACGTTATAGGTGAACGAATCATAATTATCTATCATTAATAGCATAAGGCCTCCAACTAACAACCATCTTGTGTTTTAGAGGCCAAAGCTGCTGCTTTAAACATAGCTCTGGCTTTATTCATGGTTTCTTTCCATTCGAGTTTAGGAATGGAATCTGCAACAACACCACCTCCTGCCTGAACATTTAAAATACCATCTTTAATTACTGCAGTACGAATAGCAATTGCAGTATCCATATTGCCACACCAGCTCAGGTATCCTACTGCACCACCATAAACACCTCTTTTAACCGGTTCTACTTCATCAATGATTTCCATTGCTCTAATCTTTGGTGCGCCACTTAAGGTCCCTGCCGGCAAGGCCGCCTTTAACACATCAATAGCAGAAAGATTATTTTTTAACTTACCTTTTACGTTAGACACAATATGCATAACATGGGAATAACGCTCTACTACCATTTTTTCTGTTAGCTCAACCGTACCGATCTCAGCTACACGCCCTGTATCATTCCGCCCCAGATCGATCAGCATTAGATGTTCAGCAATTTCCTTGGGATCAGCCAAAAGCTCTTTTTCAAGTTCAATATCCTCTTCTGAGGTGTAACCTCTTCTTCGAGTTCCAGCAATAGGTCTTATCGCCACCTCATTTTTTTCTACACGCGCCAGAATTTCTGGTGAAGAACCAACAATTTGAAAATCCCCCAAATCGAGGAAATACATATAGGGAGACGGATTAAGACTACGTAATGCGCGGTATAAATTAATTGGGGGTGCTGAGAAAGGAACACGCATACGCTGTGAGGGAACCACTTGCATAATGTCACCTGCTAGCGTGTACTCTTTTATTCGTTCTACCACCTTTTCATAATCTTCCTGAGTAAAATATGATTTAAAATCCGTTTCTTCTATTAATGCTTCAGTATCGTCCATTATTAATGGCTGCAAGTTAGCAGAAGCACTATTTAATAATTCAGCCAAATCCATTAAACGATTTTCAGCTATAGTCAGTTTGTCAGAAAGCTCATCATCACTATCAGAATTATCCACACTCATATGAATAATCAAATGAATCTTGCCTGAGAGATTGTCAAAAACCACAACTTCTTCTGACAACATCAATAAAATATCAGGCGTTGCTAAATCATCTTTTGGTGTACTGGCTTTTAGTTTTGGCTCCACATAACGCACAGTGTCATATGCGAAGTAACCTACAAAACCGCCAAAAAAGGCCAGCTCTTCAATAACATTTGGAACCTTATAACGTTTTTGAAATTGTTCAATAAATTGAAGGGGGTCTTCCAACGCTACTTCTTCAACAGGGACACCCTTATCAAAAACTACGACCTTTTCTCCAAACACTTTTACTATAGTTTTGCATGGCAAACCAATAATGGAGTAGCGACCCCATTTTTCACCACCCTGTACAGATTCAAATAAATAAGAATAAGTACCTGATGCAAGTTTGGCATAGGCACTGACGGGCGTATCCAGATCAGCCATTACGACACGCGTCACCGGAATTCGGTTATAACCTTGTGCAATGTAAGATTTAAGTTCGGAAAGGTTCATGGTTAATATCTTTGATCAATCATTTTTTATAAAAGCGTAAACCCAAAGGCCTAGCATTGGCACAGCACTAGCTAGCGCTGCAATCTACAAGATCAACGCCAATCACACCAAAGCAAAATGAAACAATAAAGTGTATCGTTCATTTAAAAACAAACCATGAATTTTTAAAGAAGTCTATATTGTAGTATCGTTTATTTTTGAAGCAAGCATAAAACCTGAGTAGAAAGCACTTCTGTAAACAAAGGCCATTTTTTTCCATAGGAAAAATTCTTTCGACTATATGTTGGCCAGAAAACAATAAAAAAATCAGGGAGTTATAAAATTACTCTATCTCGTTAACTTTTTTGATTGATCTCTATGAGTAATATCGTTATCTTAACAACAACTGGAGCAGATCAGCTGAACTGAGTAGCTTGCCTTTTTTGATGAACCTCATATAAGACAAACTACTTCCTGGAGCCAGTTGTACCTATTTCAGCCAGGCTCTCCCCTGAGCCGCCCTTAACTTTCTGTGTTTTCCCCTTGATAGAACTGCCAACTAAAGATTCTCTAGCTGTTTACGCATTTCATCAATGACAACTTTATAATCCGGCTGATTAAAAATAGCTGATCCTGCGACAAAAGTATCTGCCCCTGCCTTCGCTATTTCGGCAATGTTTTTAGTATTCACACCACCATCAACCTCAAGCCGTATCTCTCTCTCCACAGAATCAATCAACTCTCTTGCCTCTGTAAGCTTTGACAATGTAGAGGGTATAAATGATTGGCCTCCAAAACCAGGATTAACCGACATCAATAAAATCATATCCAGTTTATCCATTACATAACTTGCTGCATCCAGACTGGTTGCAGGATTAAATACCAGACCTGATTTACAACCAGCTTCTTTTATTAACTGTAAGCTACGATCGACGTGTAAACTGGCTTCTGGATGAAAGGTAATGTACGTTGCTCCGGCTTCAGCAAAATCTCCGATAATTCGATCCACTGGACTGACCATTAAATGCACATCAATTGGTGCACTGACGCCATAATCTCTTAATGCTTTGCAAACCATTGGCCCTATCGTAAGATTCGGCACATAATGATTATCCATTACATCAAAATGAACAATATCAGCACCAGCTTCTAACACTTTATCAACCTCTTCTCCTAAACGTGCGAAATCAGCCGATAAGATAGAAGGGGCAATTTTATAATCAGTCATAAAGGAACTCTCAACTCAATCGATACAGATAATCAAAGCAAAGAAAATCAAATTGTACGCGAACTACAGCATAATCTGCTGGTAATATTCAGTGTCTTATTCATTTACCTTATTCTTTGATCCAAACTAACACATGCAAAATTTCTTTTTCCAACAAAAAGCTTCAATACTTATCACAATAAGCCTACTTCTGATTCAGCTATTTTCTAGCACGCTTGCTACCGGGCAAGAAAATACAGAACAAACAACCAAACAAAACAGCCGACAAAAAATAACAAGCCGCCAGACAGAACAAAAAGCCATGCAGTTTTATATGCAGCTCTCTGGCAACAAAGAAGCACGCTGGATGAATCAAGCAAAAGAGCCTTATATTCTCTGGTATAAAGACACTGCTGAGACAAAAAGCATGGGCATGCTCGTGCTAATCGCCGGCATGAGTGGCATTAGCCCAAACAAACCGTTAATGCGAATTTATCAGGAATTACCCGATCTGGGCTGGTCGTCTGCTGCAGCGTTAATGCCACCAAAAGAGAGAAAAAAGCCAGCGATAAGAACAACTAATACAACCCCAAAAGCAACTGAAGAAAAAAAGGCTGAAACATCGGATACAACTGTCACTAACTTTGATACACAAGATCAGAACAAAAAAACAGTAACACCTGAAGATAAAAAAGAAAACCCGACAGAGATTACAGCGCAAGAACGCATAAATATCTCTTCCAGCTTTTTGTTAGAAAATAATACAAAATGGTTAACCTATATAGCCGATAATAATACAGTAACAGCAGCCATTGAAGCCAGCATCAATAATAGCGAGGACGTTAGCGGATTAATACTATGGCAAGTTAGCAATGAAACTTTATTAAATACAGACTTAGAAAAACTCAAACAAAGCAGAGTCACCCTGTTAGATTTTACTTCAAATGATCTCTCTAGAAAAGAGTTAAACGAACGTATTAGAAAAATGAAAAAAGCTGAGTTTATAAAAGATTATCAGCAATACTCCCTACCAATAGGAGAAGCCAGTGTTAATTACGGATTAAAAAGAATTAAAAACTGGCTGGAGAGTCAGTTTGTGGAATGACCAATAAACCATACTGAAAGCTATACAAAATCAGAATGCTCAACAAAAGATTTCACTCCTTTCAATCTCTCTGGCGTACCTATATCCTGCCATTCTCCCTGGTAAAACTCTCCTGTCACTTTTTTTTGCTCTATAGCTTTTAATAAAACCGGAAGCAGCTTTAGTCTGCCATTATTATTTTTTGCCGTTTCTTCCCAACCATTAAACAACTCAGTAGCAAGCTTAGATATTCCGGAAAAAGTAACCGATAAACCATCTCTACTAACATTAACCACTCCGTTAGAATCGAGATAAAAATCACCACTGCCTTTAAAATCGGGTGTTTTTACCAACACCAAGTGGGCTAATGCATTTTCTAAGTTATGTTTTAAAATATTTTCAAAATTATAGTCTGTCCATACATCAGCATTTATCACTACAAATTCCGCTGAATCCAAGAGACCTAATGCATGAATAATCCCTCCGGCAGTTTCCAAACCCCCAACCTTTTCTGGCGAATAAACAATATCAACACCAAACCAGGCACCACCTCCAAGCTCTTTTTCTATTAAATGGCCAAGATAAGCATGATTAATAACGACCTGCTCAACATCTGTTTTAGCCAGCTTTTCCAGATGGTAAGCAATAAGCGGTTTATTATTAATAGTCAGTAATGGCTTGGGAATTTCTTTGGTAAGCGGCATCATACGCTCACCACGCCCTGCCGCTAACAACATGGCTTTCATTCTTCTAACTCTTTTGGACTAACTTTATTATCTGGTTTAAGCCAGGAATCCAGCATATTGACACAAAAAACCAGCTCTGGATAACGGTAAACTACATCATAAATATAGTGAATAAACTGCGGAATCATTTCAAGATATCCCTGCTTTCCATCTCTATAATACAAACGTGCAAAAATTCCTACTATCTTTAAATTTCTTTGCAGACCCATATAGTCACAATATTTTATCCATACATTGTCACTAACATTTTCAGCAAGTTGGGCTTTAGCAAGAAGCATCCACCTTTCCATATCTTCGCGATTCCAGGTAATGTATCTGTCCCACAGCCAGGATATCAAATCATAGGTTATTGGCCCTTCTACTGCATCCTGAAAATCGATGACTCCAATCTCATCGTTCTCAAGTAACATTAAATTACAACTATGGAAATCTCTATGTATAAATATTTGAGGCTGACTTAAAGCTTCATTAATCAATAAATCACAGAGCTTCAACCACAGTTCATTTTCCTTATCTGTTATCTCTAACCCTCTATGATGCTTTAAATACCAATCGGGCACTCGAGCTAATTCTTTTTTGTACAGGTACTCATCAAATTTTGGTAAGTTATACGCACTACATTTTTTAAGGCTGGCTAATACGGGTAAAATGCGATTAAAGAGCTGGTCACCACTTTCTACGTGTAATAGCGACTTCAACATAATGTTGCCAAAATCTTCTAACAACAAAAAACCCTGCTCTCTATTTTCAGCAACAATTTCAGGTACTCTAACCTTATCCCTATACATTCTTTTTGCAATTGACACAAAAGTTTCGATACTTTCTTTTTCCGGCGGCGCATCCATCACGATGTAACTGAAATCAATATCCTTATTATGCCCTGAAAATCTATAATATGACCTGAAGCTTGCATCACCTGCGACTTTTGTCCATTTTATTGTCGCACCTTTTTTTTCATGTAAATTTACAGTATCGCCAACCCACCGCCTTAACTGATCGCTTCTAGTTGATGCTCTTTTTTGATCTGGTAGCAATTCGTTCAACGATTTTGGCTCCGAAAGAATAAATAATTTTCTTATTGATAGGTTTTTTCTACCCGAATACAGCCTGTTCGGGTATTTTTGCTCTACTCAACTGAAATTATTGCAATAATAGACTATTATTTTAGCGCTCTTTATCAGGCAATAAAACCTGCCCCAATAATAGATAACACGCTATCAGGCAATCTATATAAAACCGCAACTTATTTCAATGACAGCAAACCGAAACGATAATGTTAATCCAATTATAAAGATTATATTAATAATCTCTGCTCTTATATTACCTAACTTTAAGCTGTTGGCGCAGCAAAATACAGAAGCAACAACTATAGAATTTAGCACAACACCTTATCTCATAGAAACCATTGCTGATTCCGCATCGTTACAAGAAGACAAAGCGTTATTTAAAGGTAATGTAGAATTTAACTATCAACAAATACAATTATTTGCTGATGAAGCAATCTATGAAAATTTAACTCAACGCATTTTATTAACAGGAAATATTAAAATAATTAATCAACTCACTACAATCAGTGGTGAAAAAGCCTCATTAAACCTGCTAGCAAACATCAGCAAAGTCAAACAGGCACATTACGAGATTGAACGAGATAAAGCGCAACATACGTTTATTCGAGGCTCAGCGGAAGAAATTGTTCTTTTAAAAGATCAATCAACAACCATTAAACAAGGCAGTTATACGCAGTGCAAACCAGAAAATAAAATATGGGAAGTCGAAGCCAAAGAAATATCCCTCGATCAAAATAAAGGCCAGGGGTATGCCAAACATGCAGTACTCAAAATCAAAAACACACCCATCCTCTACACTCCCTATGCACAATTTCCGATAGGCGACAAAAGGCAGTCAGGCTTTTTATTTCCAAAACTATCCGATACCAGCAATGGATTTGATGTCAGTGTACCCTATTACCTTAATGTAGCCAGCAACATAGACGCCACATTATCACCTCGTTATAAAGTCAATACTGGCTATATTACAGAGGCTGAAATACGCTGGTTAAACCATTTTGATAACTGGACATTGTCTGGAGGTTACATTGACAAAGATGAATCTGAAAACGATAAATCTCGCTGGATTATAAACCTGAAAGAAGAAGGAAACCTGCAAGATAAATTTTTCTCCCGAATCGATTTTACAGAAATAAGTGATATTGATTATTTAAGAGATATCGATACTGCCAACTTAAATCTCAATAGACAAAATCTTTTAAACCAGTCTGCAAAATTCAGTTTTAAAAGCTATGAGCTTAACGCAGGAATTAACATACAGAAATATCAAAGCCTCGATAATTCAGAAACTGAAAATAATACCATCGATACAACGATAGAAATACTTCCCGAGGCTTATATTCATTATCAAAAACAGGATAAACCTTTCTCCATTTTACCTTCGTTAGAAATAAGATATGGCGAATTCGAAAAAAATAATGACACGATTCAACGCAGCAACGTCGCATTGAATATAACTTACCCTATGCAACTTTCAGGCTTATCAATAAAGCCCCATATTGGTACTGTATATCTTGAGCATAGATCAGATAATAATTCTAACCTGACTGTAAACAATGAATCTATCACAGCTAATCAAGCCGGAATAGATTCATCCATTCAATTTCAAAAAACCATTCGAGATAGCAAGGGTTTAAAAACACATATACTGGAACCAAGGCTTGCTTTTTTTCATAGAGAAACAAACAGAACTCAAAAGAATCGGTTTCTACTTGACAGTGACTGGACAACACTCTCAACAGATAGATTATATACAACAGACCGCTTTAGTGGTTATGATATTCTCGAAGAAACCAGTCAGATTACTGCCAGTTTAAAACACAGTCATGTCGATTATGATGGTTTGGAAAAACTCTCTCTAACACTTGGACAAATTTTTTATTTAGACTCACTTTCACAAGAAAGAGACTCTCTGTTAAATCTTGGTGATAGGGGCAGCAAGGAATCGGCTTTATTCTCCAGCTTTTCTTCGCAATTCAATACGTCCTGGAAAACATTAAGCTCAATAAGCTGGGATACGGATAATAATAAAATCTTGCAAGGAGACTTTGTACTTCGCTATCGACAAAATGGAAAAACCTTTAGCCACAATCCACAACAAACATTATTTAACCTTCGCTACAACTATCTTGCTGACGATTTATCAACATCAACCTTAAAAAATAACATTGAACAAACAGATCTTAGCATTGTCAGGTATTTAAATAGCCAATGGGGTCTTTTTGGCAGGTCTCAATATGACATTTCCAATGATCGTTTTAATGAACAATTAGCCGGAATTGAATACAATAATTGCTGCATACAATTAAGACTGGTTTATCGAGATGCGTTAATATACACATCCGATGACACTGAAGATAGCCTTGATAGAGAAAGCCGAGACAAGGGCTTTTTCTTGCAAATTGAACTTAAAGGCCTCGCAGGTGTTGGCCGTACCGTTGAAAGCATGCTGGAAAATACTATTTTTGGTTTTAAACAAAATAGCCATTAAAATTCTCATCGACGATTTTTTAATTCAATTATCAAAAACTCCATTTAAATACCTATGAAAAACATCATTTCAAAATTCTCCGCCCTTTTAGCAATTCTTTATGCATCGAGTAGTTTTGCTGACTACCAGATACTCGATAAAGTTGTAGCTATCGCTGAAGATCAGCCAATTTTAGCCAGTAAAATTCGTCAGCAAATGCTAGAAATAAAAAAGATGTTTGAGCAAAGAGGAGGGAATCCACCTTCTGATGCAGAAATTTACGATCAAGTACTGGAACGCCAGATTCTTGATTCGCTTCAACTACAACGCGCCATACAGTCTGGAATGCGCATTTCTGATCAGGAACTCAATGAAGCCATGCAATCAATCGCATCTAACAATGGCGTTACATTATCTCAACTAACTAAATTACTTGAGCAGGAAGGTCGTTCCTATTTAGCACTTCGTGAAGCAACACGTAAATCAATGCTCATCCAGCGTATACAACAGCGATCTGTGATGCGCAATATCATAATATCAGAAGATGAAATTAATAACTTTCTGGAATCGCCCTCTGGCCAAAAATTACTTTCCACACGCTACTTTATTGATCATGTACTCTTACCTGTTAAATCTAACGCAGACACAAATGATGTACAACTAGCCAAAGAAAAAACTTTTAAAATAAAGACCCTACTCAAAAATACAACCGATTTCAAAGAAGCTGAAAATGAAATTTCCCGGTTAAACGGTAAGGTAACATCGTTAGGGTGGAGAGAAGCCAATGAAGTCCCCGACCTTTTTGTTTCTACAATAAATACTTTACCCGTAAATCAGATAAGCGAACCTCTTAAAAGCGATAGCGGGTTTCATCTTATAAGGATTAACAAAAAAGAAGGTATTGATGGAATGGTACTTGAAACCAGAGCCAAACACATTTTATTAAAACCTAATACATTAAGAACACTTGAAAAAACAGAAACTCAAATATACAAGCTTCACAAAGAGCTTATTGAAGGCGCAAATTTTGAAGAAATGGCAAAACGATATTCAGATGATACTGGTTCAGCGCTCTCTGGTGGCGACCTGGACTGGACAACTCCAGGAAAAATGGTACCGGAATTTGAACAAGTCATGAATCAGACAGAAATCGGAAATATCAGCCAGCCTTTTCAGAGCCAATTTGGCTGGCATATCCTAACTGTAGATAATAGGCGTGAAACCGATAAAACTGAACAAATCGCAAAACAAAAAGCACGTATGGCTATAGCTGAAACAAAGTATGATGACGAACTCAACAACTGGCTGCAAAATCTTAGAAACAATGCATTTGTTGAAATTAAATGATTACAGAAAAAGAAGAAAAGGAGAATATTCCAAAAATAATAATTACATCGGGTGAGCCCGCTGGTATCGGCCCTGACATTCTAATCAAACTCGCTCAACATAAATTCAATGCACAAATCATTGCTTTAGCTAACAGAGAACTTCTTGAGCAAAGAGCCAAACGTTTAAAACTGCCATTAAAGCTGATGGATTTTGATCAGAAGACATCAACAGTAAAACATCAACCAGAATCCCTTTATATCCAGAATATAAAGCTAGCCGAATTACCTGATCCCGGAACTCCTACAAACTCTTCGGCAGACTACATTCTTGAATCACTAGATCAAGCTGTAGACCATTGCTTAAATAACAGGGTTGATGCAATGGTTACCAACCCTATAAACAAACACATCGTTAACCATCATCATACTTATAATAATTTAAAAAACTTCCATGGACATACAGAGTATTTGGCTGAAAAATCAAACTCAGACCATGTAGTTATGATGTTAGTTGTAGAACAGCCCAAATCCCTACCCAAGCCTTTACGTGTTGCCCTGGCCACTACTCACATACCATTAAGCGAAGTTAGCAGCACAATCACCAGCAACTCTTTACAAAAAACCATAAAAACTTTGCATAGGGATCTCGCCACTAAATACAATATAAAAAATCCTAACATTCTAGTTTGCGGCCTTAATCCACATGCTGGCGAACAGGGCGACTTAGGGAAAGAGGAGATAGAGATAATTAACCCTTGCCTGAAAAGACTCAGAGAACAAGGGTTACAAGTTTCAGATGCTCTACCTGCTGACACACTATTTACAGCTCACCATCTAAAAAAAGCAGATGCAGTTTTAGCAATGTACCACGACCAGGGACTGGCGCCACTAAAATCACACGGTTTTGGTAAAGCTGTAAATCTTACACTTGGACTTCCATTCATACGCACATCTG
Source organism: Cellvibrionales bacterium (assembly GCA_041941365.1). GTDB lineage: Bacteria > Pseudomonadota > Gammaproteobacteria > Pseudomonadales > UBA7434 > UBA7434. The sequence continues at coordinate 311,948 of JBGTQK010000003.1, forward strand.
TTGATCATGGTACTGCTTTTGACCTGGCTGGCACAGGACTGGCTGAACACACCAGTTTAATAGAGGCTGTTAATTTGGCAATACGTTTATCTAACAATCACAACTAAACAGCTCAAATTCGGATTAAAATGCCAGACATGCCACCAAACAATACAATGACACATCGCGCAAGGAAACGCTTTGGACAAAACTTTTTACAAGATGATCAAGTTATACAGCGAATTATTCAAGCCATATCACCACAACCTAACGACCATCTTATTGAGATTGGCCCAGGGCTTGGCGCACTAACACACGCTATTTGTCCTTTTTTGGAAACAAGTAATCAATTAGATTTAATAGAATTAGATAGAGATCTTGCAGAAAATCTTTCCCCTATCACCCAAAAAGATAATGTACGATTATTTCAGGCAGACGCACTTAAGTTCGACTTTTCTACACTACCTTTAAATAAACAACAGCTCTCAGACAAACAACAGCTTCGCGTCTTTGGCAATCTCCCCTATAACATCTCGACACCTCTTATCTTCCACTTACTCAAACAAAATTCTGTTTTTTCAGAAACACAGAAAAATACATGCCTTTTTAAAGATATGATCTTCATGTTACAAAAAGAAGTAGTAGAAAGATTATGTGCGACGCCAAACAATAAAACCTATGGTCGACTCAGCATCATGGTGCAATATTATTGTCATACAGATATGTTATTTCTTGTACCTCCGCATGCTTTTCACCCTCAACCAAAAGTCGTTTCAGCTATTGTCCGTTTAACTCCACACCAACAAAAAAAGGTACAAGCAAAGAATGAACAGCTTCTGGATACTATTGTAAAAACCGCTTTTTCTCAACGACGCAAAACTTTGCGCAATACCCTAAAAAACCTGGCAGATCAAGATGATTTTATCGCCGCAGGGATAGACTCAAATGCCCGAGCAGAGAACCTCGAAATTAAAGATTACATTAAGCTTTGTAATTTGATTGACTCCAGGCAACAAGACGATTAAATTTAACTGCCTGATATCATAACTTTAATTACAAATAGATAAAGAGAGAAATATATGCAGTATCTAAGCGAGCAGATTGCTGTGCGAGCAAAACCTTCGTATCTTGCAGACCAATCAAACCCCGATGCCAATGAATACGTATTTGCATACACAATAGAAGTGAGTAATAACAGCGAAGAATCTGTTCAGTTACTTTCTCGGCACTGGATCATAACAGATGGTAACAATGCCGTACGCGAAATAGAAGGTGAAGGTGTTGTTGGAAAACAACCACATATTGAGCCTGGAGAAACCTACCAATATAGTAGTGGCGCGGTTTTAAGAACAAAAATAGGCACTATGGAAGGCAGTTACACATTACGAAGTACTAAAGGCGAAGACTTTAAAGTACCGATTGCACCCTTTGGACTCATCCATCCTGATTCACTCCAATAAATTATAACTGTATTATGGCTAATTATGCGATTGGAGATATTCAAGGCTGTTATCATGAATTCATGGAGCTGCTTTCCAAGCTAAATTACAATCCCAAGAAAGATTCTTTATGGATAGCGGGTGATATGGTTAATCGTGGCCCTGACTCATTGGAAACCCTAAAGTTTATTTTCGAAAATCGAAAAAACATACGTTGCGTGCTTGGAAACCATGACCTTCATTTAATGGCTATATATTTTGGTATTCGGGAACCACGCTTATCCGATACACTCAATAAAATCCTGAAAAACAAACAACGCCACGACTGGATTGAATGGCTGAGCACACTACCTCTTATACAATACGATTCTTCTACAGACTTTTGCATGATACATGCTGGTTTAGCTCCTCAATGGACTCTAAAGCAGGCAATCAAATATTCAAAGGAAGTCGAGAATGCAATCCAGGGGAAAAAAGCAGAGGCTTTCTTCAAGAACATGTATGGTAATTCACCCACAAACTGGAAAAATGAACTGACGGATTATAGAAGACTTCGCTGTATTACTAACTATTTTACAAGAGTGCGTGCTGTAAAATTAAACGGCAGCATGGATTTCAATTACAAGGGAAGCATTGATAGTCTGCCATCCAATTACCTTGCCTGGTTTAAACATCCACATCGCAAAACAAAGAGCCACAAAATTATTTTTGGGCATTGGGCAGCGCTCGAGGGCTACGTCGACAACAAAAAATTATTTGGCATTGATACCGGTTGTGTCTGGGGTCGCTATTTAACCGCATTAAACATGGATACACTGGAGCTGACTTTTTCGTGCGCCAAATAAACCCTAATCTAAACTACCAAGCATTCATGAAATGAAAACCTATCTCGTTGGCGGCGCTGTTCGCGATGAATTACTTGGCATACCCTATAACGAAAAAGACTGGGTCGTTGTAGGAAGTACACCTGATGAACTTCTCGCATTAAATTATGAGCAAGTAGGTAAAGACTTCCCGGTTTTTTTACACCCAAAAACACATGAAGAATATGCCCTTGCTCGCACCGAAAAAAAAGCTGGTCACGGCTATCATGGTTTTGATGTTCATTACGACCCGGATGTTACACTTGAACAAGATTTACTGCGACGTGACTTGACAATCAATGCTATTGCAAAAGATAACAATGGAAAGCTCATTGATCCTTACAACGGCGTTGAAGATCTAAATAACCGAATACTTCGCCATGTATCTAACGCCTTCATTGAAGATCCATTACGTGTACTGAGGGTTGCCCGTTTTCATGCAAAATTACACCATTTAGGCTTCAGTATTGCCGAGCAGACATTTACTCTACTCAAAGAAATATCCATTAGCGGTGAGTTAAAACTATTAGCTGCTGAAAGAGTCTGGACAGAATTACAAAAAGGTCTGGCAACACAAGCGCCAGATATTTTTATCAAAACTCTTTATCAATGCGGCGCATTAACCGAGCTAATTCCCGAACTCGATAAGCTTTACCATTTATCAGATAACCTCAAGGATGCTGAACCTGTTATTGGTAAGCGTATTGAAAATGCTTTAGAACATGCAGCAAAGAGAAACCTGAGCATTCGTATTCGATGGGCAATAATCTGCCATGCTTTGGAAAATAATCTTCGGCCTAAAAATCTGGTTGCCAAAGTGATTATTAATCCACAGAGGGAAACATCAAATACAGTCTTGCTAAACCAGAGACTTAAAGTACCTAACGATTTTACACGAGTATCAGAACTTGGGTCATATCTTATAGATATTATTATCCAGGCAAATAAAGCAAACCCAAACAGAACCGTTGAGTTACTCGATAGCTGCGATGCCTGGCGCAGACCTGATCATTTTAACGATATACTACTCATGGCCGAATGCCTGATATCCTCTGACAGCAATAACAACGAAGCTTATGCCTCACTAACTTTTTTACGTCAGGCCCATGAAATATGTAAGGGAGTTTCTGCTAAAGAATTTATAGATAACGGATTAGCTGGGCCAGAAGTTGGCGAAGCTATTTTTAATGCAAGAAAAGTTATTGTGTCAGGATTGAAATAAAGTAAAACAATATTCTGAATCCAGCTCGAATCAGCCAAAAAATTATCGACTTAGACTGTAATGCATTCCAGCATAATCAGCCTCATCTATCGCAAGCGGCTTACGAACAGAAATACTCAAGGAATCGATTAAAGCAAATTTATTTAATAACTCTTTGGCCAATCCCGCAACCATCGACTCCAGTAATTTATTATTATCGTCTTTTACATATTGGCTAACAAAAAAAGCAACTTCCGCATAATTTAATGCTTGTTCAATATTGTCTGTGCGCGCCACGTCATTGATATCGGTTTCCATCTCAATATCAAAAAAAAGTGGCTGTTTTTTTTCCTGTTCCCAGTCGCAAACACCGATAATTGTTTCTATACAAAGGTTTTCAATAAAAATAGTTGCCACAATTATTTACCAACCACCTTCGGTAAAGTGTCTAACGACCAGCGAGGACTAACCTCTATCGTTAAATCATTGGCCTGCCCTGCTTTTAAACGCATTGCTCCTGCAAGCGCAATCATAGCGCCATTATCAGTACAAAATTCAGGGCGCGCGTAAAATACCTTTGCTTTCAGTTTATCAACCATTGCTTCAAGTCCTGCTCGCAATCGAAGGTTTGCGCTAACACCTCCTGCCATAACCAGGCATTGGCGATCTGTTTGCTTTAATGCCCGTTTACATTTAATCGCTAAAGTACTGACTACAGCCTCTTCAAAAGCTAGCGCAATATCTGCTTTGGTTTGGTCATTTAAATTATTCTGTTCACGCTCAGCAGTAATTGTATTTTTGGCATAAGTTTTTAAACCACTAAAACTAAAGTCCAGTCCAGGCCTGTCTACCATGGGTCTTGGAAAAGTATATTTACCCTGCCTACCATTTTCTGCAAGTTTAGCGATATGAGGGCCGCCAGGATAAGGCAATTCAAGCAATTTAGCCGTTTTATCAAAAGCTTCACCGGCTGCATCATCAATAGATTCACCAAGAAGCGAGTAATCACCAACCTCGTTTACATCCACAAGCTGGGTATGCCCTCCTGAAACAAGCAAAGCAACAAACGGAAACGCTGGACTATGCTCTTCTAACAAAGGTGCCAATAAATGCCCCTCCATATGATGCACACCCAACGCAGGGACATCCCATGCCATAGCTAATGTTCGACCAATTGTTGCTCCAACCAATAAAGCACCAATTAATCCTGGGCCAGCCGTATAAGCAATCCCATCAATATCATCAGCGTTAAGTCCTTTAGATTCAAGAAGCTGATCAATCATAGGAAGTGTTCTGGCAATATGATCACGAGAGGCCAGTTCTGGTACAACTCCACCGTATTGCTGATGAAGCGCTATTTGACTATGTAATGCATCGGCTACCAAACCTTTTTCAGTATCATACAGCGCAACACCTGTCTCATCGCAGGATGTCTCTATTCCGAGCACTAGCACATCTAACCCTTTCTATACGTAAGTTATCACCCTGCAGCAATATCAGATTAGTTGAGCGAGTTCAATGGAACTTTTAGCTTGGTAACCCTGTAAGTACCGCCCTGGGAAAGGATTTTGACAGAATCTCCTGCCTGAATTGGTTCAGCATTTTTATCGATTGCCTGAACAACAGAAATAACTTCGCCATCTTCCAGGCGAATAGTGTATTCCATTGCCTTGGCTTTGGTCGCCGCATTTTCTATTTTAGCACCAACCAATGCACCAGCTGCACCTGCAACCGCAGCTGCTAAATCACCCTCTGTTCCACTTCCAGTAGTTGAACCGGCAATTCCACCAATTACACCACCCACAGCACCACCAACACCAGAATTAGTGCCCTCTATCTGTACTTCTGTCAAATCAACCACTTGCCCTAATTGAATAGACTGAACAGTTCTTGCTTCATCTCTGGAATAAGACGTACCTGTTTGTTTGGCAGGCAAACAGGCCACTAGAAACAAAGAAACGACAACACTTGCCAAAAAATAGCGTTTTTTCATCAATATTCTCCTCAAATTATAGTCACTATGTTAATGACTCAAAATAACAATAAACAGACTAACTCTACCAAAACATCAAAATACCGAAAAATTAGCCAAGGAACCGTATAATCTTGAAAAACCCTCTATTCTTTGATGTGTATTCCGGATTTAGTTCAATTACCCCATAAAGTGATAGTTTATTACAAACTTAAGCAGGACTTTACCGCTTTTAGGCTTTACAAGGTGGAGCGACAAGGTTTAAAATCGCGCGCTATTTTTCAGGGTCTCTTCATATAAGAGAGACTCAATTAATATATTTTTAGTCGTAAATACGCTTATACAGAAAGAGAATACAAACGAATGCCACAAGTTAAAGTTAAAGATAACGAGCCTTTTGATATCGCCTTACGTCGATTCAAACGCTCATGTGAAAAAGCAGGAATCATTGCCGAAGTTCGCCGCCGCGAATTTTATGAAAAACCAACGTCTATTCGTAAACGCAAGGCCGCCGCCGCTGTAAAGCGCCACCAAAAGAAAGTAGGCCGTGAGATGCGTTCTCGTACTCGCTTATACTAAATCCAATATAGTATCATTTTTATACTCTCTTTCTATTAAACTCAGTGTTAAGCTCATTAGCTGTTTGAAATAGCAATTGAACCAAGAACCTCAAAAAACCTGGCGTCGGCCGGGTTTTTTGCTCTATGAACAAAATAAAAATTGAAACACACGACACCGAGATGTAGAAGCCTTTGCCAACTAAACCGTATAATCTACTATCAACCCATCAAATATCCGGAGTGCACAGTGAGTAAATGCGACCTAAAAATACAACTGGAAACAGCAATGAAGGATGCAATGCGCGCCAAAGAGAAAGAAAAGCTTGGCACAATCCGTATGATGCTTTCCGAGATAAAACGCATAGAAGTTGATGAGCGCATTGATGTCGATAACGCACGTGTTATTGCAACACTCGACAAAATGCTCAAACAACGAAAAGATTCCATTAGTCAGTTCAAAGATGCTGGTAGAAATGAGCTTGCTGAACAGGAAGAAAAGGAAATCACCATTATTCAGACTTTTTTACCAAAACCGTTAACAGAAAATGAAATAACCAACCTAATTGAACAAGCTGTCGAACAAACTGGCGCAGAGTCCATGCAGGACATGGGTAAAATCATGGGCATTCTCAAACCACAGATGCAGGGGCGAGCAGACATGGCCGAAGTCAGCAAAAGCATAAAAGCAAAACTTACCTAACCCATATCTAAACTATTCTAACGAGTTACCTAAATTTGGCCGGTCGAATCCCCCAACATTTTATTGATGACCTTCTTGATCGCATTGACATTGTTGAAGTCATAGATAATCGTATTGGGCTCAAAAAAGCTGGCAAAAACTTTAAAGCTTGCTGCCCCTTTCACGAAGAAAAAACGCCCTCTTTTAATGTTAACCCGGACAAACAGTTTTATCATTGTTTTGGATGCGGTGCTGGTGGCAACGCTATCAGTTTTATCATGGATTATGATAAAGTAGACTTCCCAAATGCTATTGAAAGTCTTGCCAATATTGCTGGGCTTGAAGTTCCACGAGAACAAACCAGCCCTCAGGACAAAGCAAAACAGCAGCGTACAAAAACGCTTTACGAAACACTTAATTACGCTAATAATTTTTATCAAACACAATTAAGAAAACACCCTAACAAACAACAAGCCATTGATTACCTCATAAAACGAGGATTAAGTGGTGAAATCGCACGCGATTTTTCATTAGGTTATGCACCGGCGGGATGGGATAACCTTCTCTCATCCACAATAAATACAACCACGAAGATTCCTCTCCCCTCAGAAAAAACATTAGAAAATGCAGGGCTTGTCATTAAAAAAGATAATAACCAGTATTACGATCGATTTAGAGAACGTATTATCTTTCCAATCAGAGACAGTCGTGGCCGCATTATCGGCTTTGGCGGAAGAGTGCTTGGCAACGATAACCCGAAATATTTGAACTCACCCGAAACAGAAGTCTTTCATAAACAAAAAGAGCTTTACGGACTCTATGAGGTGCGAAAACGCAGCCCTCATATAGAATATCTGCTACTTGTAGAAGGCTACATGGATGTCATATCATTATTTCAGTTCGGATTCTACAATGCAGTAGCAACGCTAGGCACAGCAAGCAGCTCATTTCATCTTGATAAAATTTTTCGCCACACAGAGAAACTGGTTATTTGCTTCGACGGAGACGAAGCCGGCAATAAAGCAGCCTTGCGTTTACTGGATACAGCTTTACCTGCAATGAAAGATGGCAGAGAAATAACATTTTTATTTTTACCAACAGGAGAGGATCCAGACACATTTATACGACAAAATGGAAAACCAGCCTTTGAAAAACTGATCGAAGAAGCAACCCCTTTAGAAGAAATGTTAGTTGATTCAGCATTAGCTGGCACCTCACTTAATTCTGAAGCAGGTAAAGCCCGTTTTTGCCAACAAGCCTTACCACTAATAAAAAAACTCCCGAACGGTATTTTCAAAAACCGCATGCTGTCACGTATTAGCGAATTAGCAGGTATTGAAAAAGATATCTTAACCGACAGCCTTAAAAAACTGCCAACACCATCGACTAAACAAGCAACGGGAGAGGTATCACCAGAGGCCACCCTGGAAATGCCTGGCAAAAAAACGATACATCAAACAAAACGTGCTGATACTTCTGGCAAAGAAAGCCCCTCTCCAGCATCATTTTTAAATGATAAATCTGATTCAGTATCCATCATCTGGGCGATCTCGATTCTCATGCATCACCCTGAATTTGCTACACAAACCGAACTACCGGAATCACTAACCGTAAAAACACCAGAACTTGCAAACAATCATTACTTATTACTTCTTACACAACTCCATCATTATATTCAACAACAATTTAAACAGCATAGTTATATACCAACAACCTCCTATTTAATGGGGCATTGGCATGGAGAGCCAGAAGGAGAATTACTGACAAACTGCACGGCAAGTCATGAGCCGCCACAAAATAAGCATATCGCACTTAAAGAATTTAAAGATGCACTCAAGGAGTCATCTAACGAAATTAATAAAGCAGCAATCAATCGCAAGCAAGCGTCTTTACTTGGAAAATCACCCTCTCAACTTAGTGAAGAAGATAAAACTTTTTTGCTGTCGATCGGCAAAAAATAACTCAACAAAACAAAGCAAAAATAAGTCCAACTTACTCACCCATTAAAAGAAATAGCGTTACAAAAGACCATAAAAAGCCTTAAACATGCTACTAAATTCTTATATTTTTGGTATAATGGCAGGCTATTTCGCGCGCATGTTTACAAACATGGCCTATACAGAACCACCTATCGCATTTCTCCTCAACAGAGTTTTATGCAGGCAGCGTTCAGAAAAGCTAAAGGAAGGAGTAGATTGAAGATTTTTTTAATTCTTCCGCAGGAAGCATGTTGGCAATTTTGGCAAAGCAGCTAAAAAACCAGCAAGGGGAACAAAGAATGAGTCGACAGCCACAATACTCAGTGCTTTTTCAACTTACAGAAAAAACACACTAATGCAAACATAAGGCAAAAGCTGTTGTCTAGAAAAAAGACACGATACTTAGAACGCTTGATTAAATTTCTGGCCCAAAACCCTCATCCAGATATGATGGCCTCATGGCAACATACACTGTAGAACCGGTTTGAATGCCTAAAACAGATTTTGGAATATTGATTCATCGTATCCGGCAGATCGGAATACACATATTAAACAATCAGTATTCAAACGAATTGCTTAAATAGGAACAAAACATGGCAGACGAAAAACAGTCTCGCATCAAAGAACTGATTGCTAAAGGCAAAGAACAAGGTTATTTAACTTATGCAGAAGTTAACGACCACCTACCTGAAGATATTTCTGACCCTGACCAGGTAGAAGATATTATCCAGATGATTAATGACATGGGTATTAAGGTATTTGAAACCGCGCCTGATGCCGATGAACTATTACTTGCCGACGACGATTCAACTGACGACATAGCTGCTGCCGAAGCGGCGGCTGCACTTGCCGCAGTAGAAACTGAAGCTGGCCGCACAACTGACCCGGTTCGTATGTACATGCGCGAAATGGGCACAGTAGAACTTCTTACTCGCGAAGGTGAAATTGCTATAGCCAAGCGTATTGAAGAAGGCATTCGCGAAAAAATGTCGGCATTGGCTTTTTATCCCAATGCTGTTAACACTATATTAGAAGAATATGCACAAGTTGAAGCAGGTGAAAAAAAGCTGAGCGACCTGTTATTAGGTTACCTCGATCCAACTGACGATGTTCCTACTTCACAAGAAATTGCTGAAGCTCAAGCTGCTAAAACGGCAGCCGCAGAAAAAGCAGCACTTGAAAATAATAATAATGACGATGATGATAGTGATGAATCTACCGAAACTGAAGAAGTTGATAATGGGCCAGATCCGGAAGAAGCTAAAGCCCGATTTACTGCTCTCGCCGAGCAAAATAGCAAAACTGAAAATGGCATAAATCGTTATGGAAGAACCGCTGCATCCAGCGTAAAAAACCTTAACGAACTTGGTGAAATTTTTAAGTACCTGAAGATAGCACCACGCATACTCGACCCAATCATGAGTACGCCTCGAAATTACCTGTTTGCAATCAGAGAACAGGAACGTGACATCATGCGCATTTGTTGCCAGCAAGCCAAAGTTAATAGAAAAGTCTTTTTAAAGAATTTTGTAGGCAACGAAACATCGATAGAATGGATAGACCAAATCATTAACGATGAAAACAACCCTTCAGCAACAAAACTGGGTTATGCTCGTGAAGAAATCATTCGAGCGCAGCGCAGAATGCAGTCTATTGAGCAAGAAACCGGGCTAAGCATTGCTGAAATCAAGGAGATTAATCGTCGTATTTCACTAGGCGAAGCTCGCTCACGACGCGCCAAGAAAGAAATGGTAGAAGCGAACTTGCGTCTGGTTATTTCGATCGCAAAAAAATACACAAATCGTGGCCTGCAATTTCTGGATTTGATCCAGGAAGGAAACATCGGCCTTATGAAGGCTGTTGACAAATTTGAATACCGCCGGGGATACAAGTTTTCGACTTATGCCACATGGTGGATTCGTCAGGCCATCACTCGCTCAATTGCGGATCAGGCACGTACCATTCGTATTCCAGTACATATGATTGAAACCATTAATAAACTCAATCGAATCTCTCGCCAAATGCTTCAGGAGATTGGCAGAGAGCCAACCCCCGAAGAGCTTGCCGAACGCATGGAAATGCCTGAAGACAAAGTACGCAAAGTGTTAAAGATAGCCAAAGAGCCTATATCTATGGAAACACCTATCGGTGACGATGAAGACTCGCATCTTGGTGATTTTATTGAAGACGGAACCACTGACTCACCTGTTGATTCAGCAACTGACCAAAGCCTGCGTGATGCCACAACCAATGTGTTAGGCAGCCTCACCGCACGAGAAGCCAAAGTACTTCGCATGCGCTTTGGGATTGAAATGAATACAGATCATACGCTCGAAGAGGTTGGCAAGCAGTTTGACGTAACCCGTGAGCGTATTCGACAGATCGAAGCCAAAGCACTACGCAAGCTACGTCATCCATCCAGATCTGATCACTTGAGATCGTTTCTCGATGAATAGTAATCTATAGCAAAAATTGCCATAGGCAAAACGGAACGCGGTGACTATAATTCACCGCGTTTTTAATTTGAAAGCAGGCATAAAAGACAAATTAAAATACCGAGATTGATTAAAGTAGTAAAGTATCCGTCAAAAATGAACTACCATTTTTAGGAAACCACATAGCTACTCAACGATCAAATTAAGGGCCCATAGCTCAGTTGGTTAGAGCGTCCGACTCATAATCGGCAGGTCCCAGGTTCAAATCCTGGTGGGCCCACCATAATTTGCATCTAACTCTTAATCACCTCATAAAATAAATAAATTTTCACTCAGGTGTATTTTCACACCTTCAAAAGACTAAAAATACCGCTTGACGTCTAACATTATAAATGTAGAATTCGCGCCAAATTATTTATCACCGACACATTAATGTTGGAGGTTACTAAAGTGATGTTTAGGAAAAAAACGTAAATGCCATTGAATCAAAGACACAAAATATAACATCGCCCCACAACTTTTGTTTGCGGGGTATGAAACCCCGCAAGCCATGAAATGAAAACCCTGGCTAGTGCTTCTATCCAGGGTTTTTTTATACCTGTTTATTACTACAGATAGGAGTACCAGTCATATCAATTGGTTTGCAAAGCCCAACGTTTATGAATATTAAAGCTATGAGATATAAGCCATGGACAAAGAACTGGTTAATGAAATTATTGATTGCCTACCGCAAGATCGAACCCTGTTTCACTACTATCGTGATCGTTATGCGGTTTATCTGCTAAAACGTGTAGTCGAGCAAAAACAAATTGAAAGTGTTAGCGAAATTAAGAAAACACCATTCGCAAAGTACTTGGCTAAACCCGTTGTGAACTCATTTCTGGCCACACTGGGCCAAAACGAATTAAATGCTGAGATACTGCAACAATGTTGGCCATATCCGATTGAGCAACATACCGAAACTTACAGACTCTCTCTTGGTTGCTGGGGTGATCACCATGGCTATGAGTGGCAACAAACGACACGCCGTGGTTCAAATCTGGTATTGCAATTAAACTTTACAACAAAACATGATAGTGACTTTAAAGCATGGACCGGCATTGATGAAGAGCAGTCGTTTAACTATTTCGGCCATCCAGTTTCCAAAAAATGTGACAACACACTTGCATGGTCACGTGTTGATGTTGATTTTGAATCCGGTGCTGTACTGATTGAAGAAATACAAACAGACTGGATACGTCGTGTAGATCGTGCAACAAAGCTTGTACTAAGGAGAAAGCAACATGGACAAAAAGTCAGATTATTTGGTTTTGAGTGTCATAGCAATGGTTTGCTGAGCTATGACAAACAGGTGCTTGACTCACATCGTAAGCTTTGGGCAGAAGCTATGTTACTGGCAACAATATGGTTTATTCATAGAGAGCTAGGTATAACCGACATTTATTATCACACGGCTAAAACTGGTGCGGTATTAAAAAATATCGATAGTTGTAGACCACCTCGCTCGCTTTACACAGAACTTCCAAAAAAGTTCTGCTTTGAAGAAACGACTGAAGAGCCGCCATTTTTGAGACATTGCAAAAAAGTTAGACGTAGATTAAAAAAGGTGAAACAGCCGACCTGGTTTAAACTGGCTGTCTAATTAACTATATGTACTGAATATCATATGTATTGAGGAGGCAACTTGAAATCGTCTAAACCAAAAGCTGGACAAAGGCACTCCAATAGAAACCTTCATGCCTGTCATTCAATCATGCGAAAAGGTGGAGTACATGAAAAATCTCAGGGAGCGAAAAGAGCAGCAACAAAACAAAGCACTCGGAAACGGGTTGCAGAGTGGCGTTGCTGCTCTTCTTTATAACTTAAAATTTTTTATATTAAATCTCTAAGCAAATATCTCTTAAAAACAATAAAAATCTTTTACGTAGAAAAAAAATATTTGACTCACTTTCTGGAAAATTTTTTTCTTCTTTTTATTTTTTTTCCTGATTGCTTCGCATATTGATCCAACCTGAATATTGTTCCGTAATTGCTGTGTACTTTGTTTGGACTTTTTAATACTCAATCTCATTCATACAAATCAAAAAATACTGGACCAAAATCAGGAGTCAACCATGAAACATTTTAATTTACGCTCATTACTCGTTACATTTTCATCACTTATTTTATTAAGCTCAATCAGTGTCAATGCTAATGCATATGATTATTCAAGATGGATCAATGCTTTTTTCGAACGTTTTTTCTTTGATAAGATTAGTAATCAACCTCAACTTGATTCAATTACTGATATTGTACTTGAAAGTGGCGGTGACTTTGATTCCAACAATAAAGATTATGACATACTTCTAAATGCTGTGCTTACTGCAAATTTAGAAGGTTTTCTCGCCGATGAAGCCCAGAACTTAACCGTTTTTGCACCTAACGATTACGCTTTTATACGTCTTGCTCGCGATCTTGGCTATGAAGGTTCTGACGAATCAGGTGCTTTTAGTGCAATTGTAGAAACGTTAACCTTATTAGGTAATGGCGACCCTATCCCATTATTAACAACAATACTGACTTATCACGTTGTTGATGAAAAACTATTTTTTGGCGAGTTAAGGCAACTTGAAAGTGTAAAAACACTTTCTGACTTTACATTAGTTCCTCGCTACAGACAGCTAATCGACAGTGAGCCTGAATTAAAAAATCCACGAATAATTCTAAGAGATTCCAATATAAAAGCAAGTAATGGTGTTATCCATACAATATCTCGAGTACTCATTCCACTGGATTTAGACAACACACCTTCCGATGCAAAAACAATTACTGCGATCGTTGCAGACAGTGGAGGCTCATTCGATAGCAATTATTATGATTATGATCTATTACTAAATGCAGTATTAACAGCAGGGCTAGACGATGAACTAGCAACGTTACAAAACCTTACTGTATTCGCTCCTAACGATATTGCTTTTATAAGATTAGCACGCTCACTAGGTTATCCAGGGGTTAAAGAAGATGAGGCATTTCAATTTATTGTCGATTCACTCACAACCCTTGGCGATGGCGACCCTATTCCGCTATTAACCAATGTACTACTTTACCATGTAGTACCCGAAACACTTTCAATTAGCCAGGTAGTCGATGGTGAAGATATAGCTACTCTTCTTGAAGACGCGAGCATAGAACCTATGGGTAGAACACTAAGTGATGCTGATAAGGGTATACGCGATCCAAAAATCCTACTCACATTAAGCGATCTTCGTGCTGAAAACGGCTTAATTCATACAATTAATAGGGTTCTATTACCAATAAGCGTAACAGACATACTCGCTGCAAACCACTAAATTCGAATCTAACAGAGGTTTAAAGTTATGTTAAATTTATACAGAGATACAGAAATTGATTCATCAAGCAGCTCATATACAAAAGCATGTAAAAAGTTGCGAAACAATTTCCACTTACCATTTGGCTTGGTATTAACAGTACTTGCAGGATGTAGCGGTGGAGGATCCAGCAACCCATCAGAAAGTAATGTAAATGACCCAAGTGTAAGTAGTGCAATTGTAGTGCCACCTGATGTTCAAGCAGTTGAAACAGAGAGTATTGCTTCTGTTGAACTAGCCGTAATCGATAGTGAACAGCTCGCTAGTACAGGCCTCACCTCTACTTTTTATAACACTGAACTGGGTTGCCCAGATGGATGGCAAGAAACAACATTCGAGTTTGATAATGAAACCAACACGATGTCCACTGTACTTTGTGATGGTACATCCATGAGTGCAGACTTTACTGTAAATGGCAAAGCGATTCACATCACAAATATAGCATTAGATGGAGAAGAAACTCCTAACGATATCCATGAGTATTGGGGGTTATTACCGGTTGAAGGAAGTAACGATCAGTGGAGAGCCTGCTACTTTAGCTATGTATCAGATGAAGAAGATACAATAACTAATCAGCAATCAATGCCAGTTAACGCACTGATACCTCCTGCAGAGGTAGTATCTTTTGACTGCTCTGAAGATGTTTTTATTTTTTACGATCAGCAATTTTCTTCGAGCTTTGTAGCACAAGCCAGTAAAGAGCTTTAATACTTGCAACCATGTTTTGACGGTTACAGCACAAATAGCTGTAACCGTCATTACAAAAATCACTTCCTGTATATTTTTACTACACCACCGAAAGTACCAGATAAAACGTCCTGATTATCTCCAATCTGTGTAGCTGCATAGATACTATTATATTTTTCTAAATAACCCAATCCCTTATAAAATACACTTGCACCAGTATCCCAATTCATTGCCTCTAGTCCCCACTTAGAACCTCTCTGACCCCAGCAATAGGCAAGATTGGATGCTTCACTCATAGTCGGGATACCGTTAGGGCAGCTTATATCAGGGTTTGCCCATGCAGTACCTAACGTTCTGGTATTTGGATCCCAAACAAATTTTTCAACGCCGAAAGGAGTATTAAATGGCAGGTTAGAAAATAATACTGATGCTTTAGATAATAAGCCCGGAAGACCTGTAGTATCTATCTGGTATTCATTATTTACCACCATTGCACCATAGCCACGAACTAATACAGACTGTTCAGAGATACTCTTGGTGCGATTAGCATCACCAAAAGTTATTGGCACTTCTGCTGCTATACGACGATCTTTACCTGGTGCTATCGGTTGCCAGTCAGCAGGAATTTCATCCCTCCACATTAACACCAAATGCATCAACTCCCGACCATCTGTAATAACTACAAATTTATCATCATTGCCTATACCCATAAGTGTTGGCGTTGAACCTGAACCTGTCCCTAAACGACCAGGGAACGGCACATCTGGACCCGCTTCATATTCGGCAGTCCAGGCACCTTGAGCCGGGTCAAGCGTCAAGCTTGCACCATCCCACTGAACACGATGCATATTGCGGTTTGTTACGACATAAATCCCGCCATCTTCATCAACGGCTATTGAGTTAGAAACTCTTTCATCATTACCTAAACGTACCGATTGATAATATGAAAGTGAACGGTCTAATACTAAAACCAGTCCATGCGATGATGCTACAACTAAATAACCATCATAGGTCATATTAATCCCCACAATGATTTCGTCTTCAGCGACTAATAACGATTCAGGTATTTCGAATTGAGAGTCTAATGCAATATCCGATTTTGGATCACCAGGCACCTTATCAACATAGACACTGATTGTAAGGTCTCCAGGAACGTAAAACCGGTTATCCTTATCAACCAGAGTATAAGCACCCGATAGAGGGTCTTCGGTAATTGGTTTCGTTTTTAAATCGATGCGTTTTATACTATTAAACAAACCACCATTTAAATCTAATTTGAAAATGGAAGCTATTGTTGACCCCCAGACAACTCGTTTGCCCGTACTGCCATAAACACTTGAATAGGCGAGAGTAATTGAAGTTGGCAATGTACGCTCAAAATCGAATCTAATCTTGTTATTTGGTTCTAAACCACGTAGAGGTGAAGAAGCCTGTTGATAAGGATTACGCTGTGACATCGGCCAAGGCGAATCAGCTAGATAAGTATTCACTGGAGGCTCTTGTGAGTAAGCTTGCCCACCAAATACAACTTGAAATATAAATACGCTAAATATACTTAGCAGTTTCTTGAAGTTTTTCATTTTTATACCCTGTTTATTAAAGCTATTTTGGATGTGAATATTAATAATACAAAAGAAAACAAAGAGTCATCTTTCAAACAGCGACAGGATATACTCATTTCGCGACAGTTATCGCTCTAAATATTTTGTAATATATTAATTTAACTCTCGGCAAAAAAAGCATAAGATTATTTGAACAGTAGAATATAAAGTAAACCAGGCATCAATGAATAGTAGCGATCAATATTCAACCATAGCAATCTGGGTTTTAGCCATTCACAAAACTCTGGAATCCATGTCAATTGATGGCGATGAAGCATTAATTAAAAGCGAAATACCTATAACGATAAAGAACTCCCCCTCGCAAAGAATTGATGTCCACAAAATTAAAACGTTATGGAAATATGCTGTTGAGCAAACAGGTAACGATGCCTTTGGGCTTGAAATTATTCCCCAATTTCTTAATACGCCCAATAATATTTTGAGTATTGCAATAGGTGCGAGCTCCAATATCAGAGAATTCTTTGAACGTCTATTGCGTTATTATCATATCGTTTCTACTGCATTAACTATTTTAATGAATGTTGGTGAAACCTTTGATTTGGAAATAGCGCCTTCACCATCTGGAGAACTTGTTGTTCAAGAAGCAGCTGACGCTACAATCGCGATTTTATTTACCCAGGTCAGTGAATTTTCAGCTTATCCAATAAAACCTTTACGTATTGAATTCATGCGTCAAAAGCCAAAAGAAATAAAACGCTTTGAAAGTTTTTTTAACTGCCCGTTATTTTTCGAATGTGAGAGAACAGCTATTGTTTTCTCACCAGAGATACTAGATTACCCTTTAGTTAATCCGGACGAGCGACTAGCAAAACATCTTGATTTACTCTTAACAGAAGTATCTTCTGAGTTTAACGATAATAATTTTAGCAGACAGGTTTACGCAGCTCTTTTTTCTATGCTTCAATCAGAAAAACCCACATTGAATAATCTGGCTAAAAAATTACAAATTGGAACCCGCACAATACAACGGCGCCTTTTAAATGAAGGTGTAACATTCAAAGAATTACTGAATAAAGCCAGATATGATTTAGCCTGTAAATATCTTGAAGAAAAGCAACTGAACATTGGAGAGATCAGTTATCTATTAGGATTTAGCTCTCATAGCAATTTTGTTAGATTTTTCCGAAAAAGATCTGGCATTGTACCAAGCGAATATTCGAAATAAAATTTACCCACTTTTATATTTTCTTAATGCTATAATCCCTGATCAGAAATTTATATAACTTCGCCCCCTCTCAAAACATTAAAACCAAAACTCTTTAGCTATTATGTTTAACAATCACTACCTGTATAAAATAAGCTCACGAGTATTAATAGTATCTAGCTTAATCTTTACTTCCTTACTCATAAGCAGCTGCTCTAAAGAGAGCACTGTCCATACAAATTCCACCTCAAAAAACTCTGAAGATACTGCCACCGAAGAAAGCGCAAACACCAATAAAGCCAAGTCACTACTTAATCTTGAATACACTCAAAATAAAAAGAATATTGCTGAGCAACTTGACCAAATATCTGAAAATCGTGACTATACAAAAACTGATGAGAGTGGAAACTTCACCTTTGACAATTTACCTGAAAATAAAAAAGCATCTAAAGATAAAAATCTTTCAGTAAAACCTAAAGTAGATTGGGATGATACTTATAATCCTGACCTATCCGGTGTTGAAGTTATTATAAAAAAAGATCTCGACAAATAATCAACCTGATTATAAAGATTAAAGTGCTAAAATTTTCTCCATAGCTACAACTAGCTCTTCACATTTCTTTTCATTCAATACGTGTGGATGAGCTTCGACAAAAACACCTGCATCATTATCAAAATACAAACCAGTTGCAGAAGAATACTCTTCATCTAATGAAAGGCGGAACAGAATATCTGCACCTATATTGATATCTTTTCCTTCCACCCCAAAACCTTCCTTAACCATTTTACTAGCTAACAAAGAGCCAGGATTTACAGCTATAACTATTGGTCCACTGTCTTTAATCTGAAGAGCAAGATATCGAGACCACATAGTAATGGCCAATTTACTTTGTGAGTAAGCACTCATAGTATCATCAATTGAGTACTGACCTGCCATTGCATCCAAATCAACCGGGCTTTGTGCTGCCGAAGAAAGATTGATGATTCTGCCTGTATTGTTCATTATGGGCAGCAGCTCTTTGGTTAGTAAATAAGGTGACAAAGTATTTACAACAAAACGTATATCCAGATTCTGATTATTCATTACATTATTAGAATGAAAAACACCCGCATTATTTATAATGACATCCAGATTAACGTTTTCTCCACTTATTTTTTTTGTTAGATTTTTAACCTCTGAAAAATCTGATAAATCTGCCTGATAACTTTTCACATGACCAGCACCCAAAGCATTAAGATTATTTTTAGTTTTTTCTAATTTGTCTGGATTTCGCCCATGAATCAGAAGATTATGTCCTTTTGTGGCAAACTTTTCGGCAGTAACAAGGCCAATACCATCCGTCGAACCAGTTAATAAAATTATTTTTTTCATACAGATTTTCTCTTGGTAATTTATCGATAACCTTTTACAAATCAAGGGGGTATATACAGCCATCCCCTATTATTTAACACTATATCAAAGCGTGATTTGCTTCACGACCTTTTGAACTTTTAACCATCTGGTTCTAAACTTTATTAGATTGGAATGCAACACTTCCCTTGCTCAAAATGGATCTTTGAAAATGCTAAAAAATGAGGCACTTGCTATTCAGTCCCTGCTCGATCGTAAATCAAAATGGCTTTGGTTTCCAGCAGGGTACGAAGCAGAATTCGTAAAAGATCGAAATCTTCTTGCAGCAAATAATGCAAGAAATAATGTTATCCCTCTAGCCCTTTTATATGTTGCCGTCGGCACGCTCTTCTTACTTCAAATACCTGTCAATCAATTAGAAAGCTGGCCATTCCAGCATTTTTTTGTTGGGGTATGTATCAGTATTTATAGCATTTTAAATTTATCTAAACGCTTTGATGACTGGTATGAATATTATACTGGCCTGTGTGGTGCTCCTATTATAATTTCCACTATCGTATGGCCTTATTATTTTGACAGTGAGCTACTTAGGGCTGTGATCTCTGGTTCTACGATTTACATTATCATTTCACTATATTTATCCCTTGGCTTGGGCATTATTCCTTGTACAGTCATTTGTATTATCGGTGGAGTTATATCTTTACTCTATCTTCATCTTTTTACGATTCCTGTTGATTGGGTTATTTTCAATCAGACATATGTTGGTGCAATATTGATTGGACTTTTTGCAGGTTATATCCAGGAATACAGTAACAGAAAAAATTACCTCCAATCACAATTGCTGAGAAACCAAAATAATCAAAAAGAAATGTTTGCCAGAGAAATGGAAAAAGCACATATGGAGATTTCAGACATTGTTGATAGTATTAGTGGTGTTCTCTGGGAAAAGTATAATTTAAAAACATCTGACTTCTCTTATATAAGCTCACATATCTACGCATTGTTAGGCTACTCCAGAAAAGACAATGTAGATAAAAACCAGCTTATTCTGGATAACATACACAAAGATGATGCTAAGGAAATCAGGGAAATCATCCTGGGAAATAAAGAAATCAATGAAGTTATTCCTTTGTTTTACAGAATGGTGAAAAAAAATGGGGAAGTAATCCACATCAAAAATATCATTACACCTATTAAAGAAAGTAAAGATCTAACAACTTATCGTGGTGTTATTCTCGACATTTCTGATTATAAGGTTATGGAAGCTCAGCTTAATCAAGCACTCAAGCTAGAGTCTGTTGGGCAACTTGCAGCTGGTATCGCACATGAAATTAATACACCCGCTCAATTTGTTGGCGATAACATTCGCTTTATCAGAGACTCATATGAAGATATTAATGGACTTATTCAACTCTACATGGAATTTACAACTGAATTTGAGTCATCAGAAATAAAACTGAATGACACCACAGAAAAAAAGTTAGATTTAATTAAAGAACATATAGAAACCATAGATCTGGAATATCTGAGAGAAGATATACCGAGTGCAATCTCTCAGATTATTGAGGGGATTGAGAGAATTTCCAGTATCGTGTTAGCAATGAAAGAATTTTCTCACCCCGGAAGTGATCAAAAAGAAAAGATAGATTTAAACCAGGCTATTCAAAGTACTGTCACCGTTGCAAGAAATGAGTGGAAATACTGCGCTAATGTAGTTACGCACTACGATGAAGAGTTACCCATGGTTGAATGTTTGGTTGGAGAAATAAATCAATGCATACTTAATCTAATTACCAATGCCGCCCATGCAATTACAGAGAAACATAAAAATCAAAATATCGACTCACTAGGTATTATCGATATAAAAACCTGGACTGATGAAGAGAATGCCGTCATACAAGTAAGCGATACAGGTACAGGTATCAAGAAAAAACATTTGAAAAAAATATTTGATCCATTCTTTACAACCAAAGACGTTGGGAAAGGCACTGGACAAGGACTGTCCATAGCTCACTCTGTAATAGTCGATAAACATAAAGGGCGCTTTGATGTAGAGAGTGAAATAGGGAAAGGAACAACTTTTACAATTAGCATACCAATAGAAGCAAATAAAATTTAATATATATCTTAAAGTGGTCCTATATTAGAAATATATTGGAACTAACCGAATCTCCGCTTGCCCAAGATCGCTAGCCACTTAAAATCATTCATTGCTTAATAGTTACCATCAAGTCTATGATGTAAAATAGTGCCTATCAAAATGTAAAATAACTGATCAAGTATAAAGCAAGCCATTGATTGTGTTGCCTGTAACTTCTTTATCCAAAAACTGACCATTCCGCGATTATTATGAACAGATTAAAATCACTTTATGTTTCTAGCTATGTTTCTCTGGTTTTTCTATGTGTTGGCTATGCAACTTACTCACTAATTACTTCAGATAATTTTTATCAGTCGCTGGGTGCTTTAATCGCTAACTTACCTACTGCGTCATTAATGTCGTATTTTTTTCTTTTCAAAAAAGCTGCTAGAACCAGTGCAAATCTATATTTACCGATCATCATTGCTATTATTGGCGCAACAATAACACTTTATGGTTCGACGATTGAAAGCCCTGATTTATATTTACTTCTTGCAAGTATTGGTACAGGCTTTGTAGGATTGTTAGTTTATGTATTTTGGTATTCACGTTTTGGTGGTAGAGAAAATAACTTACTCGAAGTTGGAAATAAATTACCTGAATTCAATCTAGAAGATGAAAATCATAACAAGATTGCTTCAAAAGAATTTTTAGGCAGCCCATCCCTTATAATGTTCTATCGTGGCAATTGGTGTCCATTATGCATGGCTCAAATCAAAGAAATTGCCGAACAATATAAAACGTTAGCAGAAAAAGGGGTTAAAGTTCTCCTTGTAAGCCCTCAACCACACAAACATACTGCCTCTCTAGCCAAAAAGTTTGATGTACCTTTTAAGTTTTTAGTTGACAAAGACAACACTGCTGCAAAAACCTTGAATATCGAAAGCATTGGCGGCACTCCATTAGGCATGGAAGTCTTTGGATACGATGGAGATACTGTTATGCCAACTGTATTAATAACAGATGCTAACGGAAAAATAATTTTTGCAGATTTAACCGATAATTACAGAGTAAGACCAGAGCCTGAAACATTTATCAATGTTTTAAATCAGCATGGTATTGTATGAACTACAACAGAAACAACAATTGAAACCATCATGAAGAAATTTACAACAGTTAAATCAATGGCCGAAAAGCGCAAAGGTGGAGATCAAGCATTAAAAAAATTACTTCCTAAAGTTATTTCAAAAAAACAACTCGAAAAAAAGACCGATGACCGATTTCTGGCAATGATGTGTAAATGCATTAACCAAGCCGGATTTAACTGGAGTGTCATAGAAAAAAAGTGGCCTGAATTTGAAGAGGCTTTTTTTCAATTTAATCCACATAAGCTCGCAATGTTATCACCCGAACAATGGGAAGCCTATCTTGAAGATAGAAGAGTCGTTAGACATGGCCAAAAAATAATGGCGTTAGCACATAACGCCCAGTTTGTTATTGATAGAGCTAACGAGCATGGCAGTTTTGGTAAATTCATTGCCAATTGGCCAAGCACTGATATCATTGGTTTGCTTGACCATTTAAAAAAATATGGAAAACGGTTAGGCGGCAATACTGGACAATGGTTTTTGCGTTATTCAGGTAAAGATAGCTTTGTACTAACGCCCGATGTTATTCGCGCACTTAAAAATGCTGGTTGCGATATTGCTGACCACCCAACTTCAAAACGCGACCTTGTGAAAATACA
This sequence comes from Cellvibrionales bacterium, assembly GCA_041941365.1. GTDB lineage: Bacteria > Pseudomonadota > Gammaproteobacteria > Pseudomonadales > UBA7434 > UBA7434. The sequence goes on from JBGTQK010000003.1 coordinate 335,054, forward strand.
AACTGCATTTAATACCTGGCATGAAGAAACCGGATTAGCTTTTTCACACCTTAGCAAAATTGCTGCCTTCTCTACAGGCGTCAATAACAAGTAGTATTTTCACCTTCGTTTACCATCAGAAAAACATAAAAAAACCTGCCAATTGGCAGGTTTTTTTATGAAGGAAGACAGCTTACTCATTACCTATACTATCAACAACATCACCATCTACAGGTGCTGGTTGCTGAGGCTTTTCAATCAATTCCTTCATACTGAGTTTTATACGTCCACGCTGATCAACATCAAGACACTTAACTGTTACTTTTTGCCCTTCTTCTAACACATCTGCTACATTTTCTACTCGCTCATGCGCTATTTGTGACACATGCAATAAACCGTCTTTACCAGGTAGAATCGTAACAAAAGCACCAAAATCTACAATCTTTGAAACAGTCCCTTCATAAACCGTACCAGCTTCTACTTCAGCTGTAATTTCGTTTACACGATCAATAGCTGCTTGAAGTGCTTCTTTGTCATCGGCATAAATACGAATAGAACCATCATCATCAATATCAATTGAAGCACCTGTATCTTCAGTAATTGAGCGAATAGTTGCACCTCCTTTACCAATAACATCACGAATCTTATCCGGGTCAATTTTAAAACTTTCCATAGCTGGTGCAGAATCCGCTAACTCCTTACGAGGCTCTGCAATTACCTGATTCATTTCTGACAAAATCTGCAAACGCGCAGCTAACGCCTGGTTCAAGGCAATTTCCATAATTTCTTCAGTAATTCCTTCAATTTTAATATCCATTTGTAGCGCAGTGACTCCACTCTCGGTTCCTGCCACTTTAAAATCCATATCACCAAGATGATCTTCATCACCCAGAATGTCTGTTAGTACAGCATACTGCTCTCCCTCTTTAACCAGACCCATTGCAATACCAGCCACTGGAGCCTTTATTGGTACACCAGCATCCATCATAGCCAAGCTTGATCCACAAACTGAAGCCATCGATGAAGAACCATTAGATTCCGTTATTTCAGAAACAACACGAACAGCATAAGGGAAATCATCTTCTTTAGGCATCATTGCCAGAACACCGCGTTTGGCCAGGCGACCATGTCCAATTTCTCTACGACCAACTGGACCAACACGTCCGGCTTCACCTACGGAATAGCTTGGGAAGTTGTAGTGGAATAAAAAGTTATCTTTCTGAGTGCCATGTAACGCATCAACCATTTGAGCATCACGTAATGCACCCAACGTCGTAACAACCAAGGCTTGAGTTTCTCCGCGAGTAAACAATGCTGAACCATGTACTCGTGGCAAAACACCAACCTGAATAGACAACGCCCTAACAGTTTGGTTATCTCTACCATCAATACGTGGCTCCTTATTGACAATACGCTGACGAACAATTGTCTTTTCTAACTTACCAAATAATTCTGTTACTTCTTCTTCTGACGCCTCTTCACTCACAAACTGTTCTACAGCTTGGTCACGCAATTGACCAACAGTCTCATAACGGCTTGCCTTTTCAGTAATCTGATACGCTTCGCCAAGACTCGAAGAAAATGCCGAAGCAATTTGATCATACAGTGCTGTATTTAATGCAGGTGGTTGCCAATCCCACACTGGTTTGGATGCATCCGCTGCCAGCGCTTTTACTGCATCAATTACTACCTGCATTTCCTGGTGTGCATAAAGGACAGCACCAAGCATTTGGTCTTCTGTTAACTCATCTGCTTCTGACTCAACCATTAAAACAGCATCAGTTGTACCAGCAACAACCATATCCAGCGCAGAGCTTTCCAAGTCAGAATAAGATGGATTTAATACATACCCCTCTTCTGTATTGTAACCAACACGTGCAGCACCAATAGGACCATTAAATGGAATACCTGATATAGCCAATGCCGCCGAAGTTCCAATCATTGCTGCTATATCAGGGTCCATATCATTAGTTGCCGAAACAACCATACATATGACCTGTACTTCATTTTTAAAACCATCTGGAAACAGAGGCCGAATTGGTCTATCGATTAAGCGTGAAGTTAACGTCTCTTTCTCTGAAGGACGCGTTTCTCGTTTAAAATATCCACCCGGAATCTTACCAGCAGCATAGGTTTTTTCCTGATAATGAACAGAAAGAGGAAAGAAGTCCTGTCCTTCTTTTGCTTTTTTATCACCAACGACCGTACATAACACAGAAGTTTCTCCCATAGAAACCAAAACTGCACCGGTTGCTTGTCTTGCAATACGGCCTGTTTCTAGCTTGACCGTATGTTTTCCATATTGAAATTGCTTAATAACAGGATTCATTCGAAATCCTCCAAAACAGTGAAGTGATTAGCAACATCGCTTCACAAACTTAAAAACCGTGGCGGTTGTCTATCCAAACAACTCGCTATTCTAACAACTCAGACAGCAAAGAACCTTAGCCGTACAATAACAGCCAAGTTGAACAAAGCTGACAAACCACGAACGAAAACAACTATTCTTTTGGGCATCTTTATTATCAATAACACCCAATATAGCAAATATATAAAACAGCTTAACGACGCAGACCTAAACGCTTAATCAAATCTGTGTAACGATCAGCATCTTTGCCTTTTAAATAGTCTAAGAGTTTTCTTCGCTGATTAACCATACGAATCAAACCACGGCGCGAATGGTGATCTTTTTTATGCTCACCAAAATGCGACTGTAAACTATTGATATTGGCTGTTAACAATGCAACCTGAACTTCTGGCGAACCTGTGTCACCTGATTCACGCTGATACTCTTTAACTATATTTGCTTTTTCATCGGCATTAAGTGCCATAACATTTCTCCTAATGTGCAATTAACAGTAGATCTACCCGTGCACATTTACAGACAGATCCGAAAAATTTTTAAAAATCTACAATGCCACCAATCGCTTAGGGGCAACTCGTCCATTATCATCAATTTCTCCCACTCCAACAAACTGACCAGTCTCTAATAAAATCTTGACCTGCCCATTTAGTGGTGAACCTGAAACCTGAACCGGGTTTCCTCTTAACAAATAAAAACTACTATTCTCATCCAGCACAACACTAGGTAACTGTGGCAATGCTTCAGCTATAGGTACCAGTAAATCATCTAGTTTACTGTAATCTTCTTCACCGTCTTCGAGTGCAAGCTTCTGCTTTTCCAGTTCCGGCAGAGAGATTGCCTGCTCTAACGAAAACAAGCTAACCGCTGTACGCCTTAGCTTTGCAACAATACCACCGACACCCAGTTTTTCACCAATCGTTGCCGCAATCGTGCGAACATAGGTGCCCTTAGTCACTGATACAGCTATATCAATCTCCAGTACTTTAATTTGCTTTTCATCAAGCACCAGAACCTGATCTCGTCGTATTGCCTTAAGACTTATTTCATTAATACGAATAAGTCTTGGCTCACGCTTAACTTCAATACCCTGTCTTGCCAAATGATACAAACGCTGGCCATTATACTTGAGAGCCGAGTACATAGGCGGTATTTGCCACTGTTCTCCATGCATATTGGCTAAAACATCTTCAATTTGTTGATCAGATAGTTCATCAAGAACAGACGGATCATTTAAAGCTTCCATTTTTCCGTCAATATCTTCTGTATCACTAACCACACCTAACAATATAGTACTAGTGTAGGACTTATCTGCTTCCAAAAAGAAGTGCGAAAACTTTGTCGCTTCACCTAAACAAATTGGTAGCACGCCCGTTGCCAAAGAATCAAGACTTCCTGTATGGCCCGCTTTTCTAGCATTGTATAATCGCTTTACACGCTGTAACGATCTATTGGAACTCTCCCCTGAAGGTTTATCCAAAATAAAAATACCATCGATAGCTCGACCACGATTTCTACTTCTTCCCATGCTTCTACTCAAATTGCCTTTTGCAAGCCTGCGACGGTTATATTTTTTTCAATAATAACTGGCCATGCGTTCACAATTAACGAGTCTCTATATTTATTCCGAGCTATTTCTTTTATCTTCAGAAATAGCTTTATCAATCAAATCAGAAATATACTCGCTATTGCGCTGGGTCTCATCAAAATAAAACTGCAATTTTGGTGTCGAGCGCATCGTATTTTTTTGTGCCAGTTCACTTCTCAAAAAACCAGCAGCACCATTTAATACAGCTATAGGTTCTCTAGCATCCTCTATATCTTCGACACCCATCAAAGTCACATAAACTTTGGCGTATGACATGTCGCGACTCACAACCACATCGTTAACAATGGCATCCCCTACTCTTGGATCACGCATTTTTATCTGCAAGAGGATGGAAAGCTCCCGCTTGACAAAATCAGCTACACGATCCGAACGTTTAAATTCTCTTGGCATTTGTCTTCACTGAAATTAAGGCTATAGCGATCTTGCGATCTCTTTAATATCAAACACCTCTATTTTATCGCCCACTTTGATATCCGTATAATCTTTAACGCCAATACCACATTCAGTACCGCTACGAACCTCATTTACATCATCTTTAAAGCGGCGTAAAGAATCAAGATCACCCTCATGAATCACTACATTTTCTCTAAGCACACGAACGGGCTTATTACGTAACAAGGTCCCTTCAACAACCATACATCCAGCAACTACGCCAAATTTTGGTGATTTAAAGATATCTCTCACTTCCGCAGTACCAAGTATTTCTTCACGTTTTTCAGGAGCCAACATACCAGACAACGCATCTTTTACATCATCTAACATATTGTATATGACGCTGTAATAACGAATTTCTATTGATTCACGCTCAGCAGCACTTCTAGCAGTAGCTTCAGCACGCACATTAAAACCAAAAATCACAGCACTGGTAGCAGTGGCTAGATTCACATCTGCATCTGAAATCGCACCTACACCACTTGAAACAATATTGACAGCAACCTCTTCATTACCAATTTCTTGTAACGCAGTAATAATTGCTTCAGATGAACCCCTTACATCCGCCTTTACAATAACGTTCAACGTTTTAACTTCTTCTTGATCAAAACTTGCAAAAAGATTATCCAGACTGGCTTTTTGTTGCCGAGAAATACGCGCCTCACGCTCCTTGCTACGCCGCGTTTCTGCAACTTCTCTTGCTTTACGCTCATCGCCAACAGCCAACACCTCATCACCTGCGTTAGGAGAACCGTCCAGACCAAGGATCTCAACAGGAATTGAAGGCCCAGCCTCACTGACGAGCTCACCGCGCTCATCAGTCATATTTCTTACACGACCTATATTCAAACCTGCAAGTATTACATCACCGTTGCGCAACGTACCTTGCTGAACCAGTATTGATGCTACATTACCCCGCCCTTTATCGACTCGAGATTCTATAACAATGCCTTTAGCAGGTGCATCAACAGGGGCTGTCAGCTCCAGAACTTCTGCTTGAAGCGAAACAGCTTCTAGCAATTTATCAATACCTTCTCCAGTATGAGCAGAAACATGGATAAATTGCGTATCCCCACCCCAGTCTTCTGGAATAACTTCTTGAGCAACCAATTCATTTTTAACACGCTCAGGATCAGCTGCCTCTTTATCAATTTTGTTAACTGCTACAACTAACGGAACTTCTGCAGCTTTAGCATGCTGAATAGCTTCTATAGTTTGCGGCATAACACCATCGTCAGCAGCAACAACAAGAATAACAATATCGGTGCATTCGGCCCCTCGCGCACGCATTGCTGTAAATGCAGCATGACCAGGAGTATCTAAAAAGCTGATAACACCCATATCAGTTTCAACATGATATGCACCAATATGCTGGGTAATCCCTCCAGCCTCACCACTGGCAACACGTGATTCACGTATATAATCGAGAAGTGATGTTTTTCCATGATCTACATGGCCCATCACTGTTACTACCGGCGGTCTTGACTGCTCTTGCACTTCTCCATCATTGGATTCAAGTAATGAGGTTAGCTCACTAATTACTTCTTCTTCAGATGATTCCTCGCTAACGAGTTTATATTTGTGACCTAACTCTTCAACCACAAGCAATGCTGTATCTTGATCGACTGGCTGGTTAATGGTGGCCATAACTCCCATTTTCATTAACTCTTTTACCACAACATTAGCCTTAACAGACATTTGTTGCGCAAGCTCACTTACCAGAATCTCTTCAGGTATCTCTACCTCATGAATAATTCGTTCAGTAGGACGAACAAATTCCTGTTTGTTCATTGCTTTTAAAACTTTATTGGAAGCCGCAAGTCCTGACGCTGCATTTTGACTTTCAAGAAATTCATCAACACGGATGTTATGGCCACGACCCTTTCCGCGCTCTTTATTTTGCTTTTTACCTTTACCTGGCTTCTTACGTGTTTCTCCTTCATCATCAATATCAGAGGGAGCTTGCACTGCATCTTTATGCGACTTCGTAGCGGGTACTGCTTTTTTAGCGTCTTCTTTTTTCTTTTGAGCAGCTTCTTCAGCTTTAGCTTTTACAATAGCTTCTCGACGAACCTTCTCCGACTCTTCCTGCTCTTTCCTTTTAGCAGCTGCACGACGGCGTAAATCTTCTACATCAAACGGGTCAACTCTTCGAGATGCCTTGCTTTCAGCTTCAGCACTTTCGTCTACTTTTTCGGATAAAGGTTGTTCTGTAACAGCAGTTACATTTTCTTCTGGCTCTACATGCTCCGACTGAGTTGATTCTATTAAATAAGAAGCTTCAGCTTGATCAGTAGACACACCCTCTTTTTCAGCTTCAGGTTTAACTGCTCCAGTGTCAGCATCTCCTAAAGGCAAATCATCTACAGTATTTTTTGCAACAGCTTCATTAGCTGGCAAGTCTGACTCCACAATAGAAGTTTCAGCAGTTTCAGCCTCAGGTTCTTGAGAAGTTTCTTCACGCTTAACATACGTTCGTTTCTTACGAACTTCTACGGATACTGTTTTCTTTCCTTGTGAACCGGAAGATTTTACTGTGCCAATCGTGCGACGCTTAAGAGTAATCTTTTTAGGTGCAGCCGTACTTGCACCATGACTACTCTTGAGGTGATCTAACAATTTCTTTTTGTCAGCATCCGAAACAAATTCTTCTGCCGAAGTATGCTCAAGACCTGCCTGCTTCATTTGACTAAGCAAACGATCTACACTAGCACCTACTGTCTTAGCGAGTTGACTAACCGTCACTTCCGCCATTCACATTTCTCCTCAAGTAGCTCAAACTAAAAATGATTTCCACTAGTTAGCCACACAAATACATTGAAAAAATAAAACTTACTTTCTACTTAAAATGCCTCATTCTGCTTCAGCAAACCATGGCGCACGAGCGGTCATTATCAGCTTACCAGCTCTCTCTTCATCCAGCTCTTCAATATCAATCAAATCTTCTATAGCTTGCTCAGCCAGATCTTCCATTGTAATGATGCCCTTGCTGGCTAACACAAATGCCAAGTGGCGATCCATTCCTTCCATTTCGAGCAAATCATTAGCTGGCTCAGCACCTTCCAACTTTTCCTCAGAAGCAATCGCCTGAGTCAACATCGCATCTTTAGCACGCGTTCGAAGCTCTTCAGCAATATCCTCATCAAAGCCTTCTATCGCGACCATTTCTTCCATTGGTACATAAGCGACTTCTTCTAATGAAGTAAAACCTTCTTCTGCTAATACTAACGCTACATCTTCATCGACTTCGAGCGTCTTCATAAACATGCTAACTAGCTTACCTGCTTCTTCCTGGCCTTTTTCTGCAGCTTCTTCAGAGCTCATGACGTTAATCGTCCAGCCAGTAAGTTCTGCAGCTAAACGAACGTTTTGTCCACCTCGTCCAATAGCCTGTGCAAGATTTTCTTCAGAAACAGCCACATCCATGGAATTTGTATCTTCATCTACAATAATCGACTCTACCTCAGCTGGTGATAAAGCATTTATCGCTAACTGCGCTGGATTATCATCCCACAAAATAATGTCAACACGCTCATTTCCTAGCTCGCCAGAGACAGCCTGAACCCTTGAGCCACGCATACCCACACACGCACCAACTGGGTCTATACGCCCATCATTAGTTTTTACTGCAATTTTTGCGCGAGAGCCTGGGTCTCTCGCTGCTGCTCTTATCTCAATAACCTGCTCGGATATTTCGGGCACTTCAATCGTAAACAACTCAACAAGCATCTCATTACAAGCGCGACTAAGTACTAACTGAGGGCCTCGAACATCATCTTTAATTTCTAACAAAACAGCTCTTACGCGATCATTAACCCGAAAAGACTCTCTCCCTATTAACTCTTCACGCGGCATAAAACCATCAGCGTTATTACCAAGATCAACAATAACTGCATCTCTCGTAACTTTCTTAACGGTACCACTTACCAATTCACCTTCTTTACCACGGTATGCATCGACAACCTGTGCACGCTCTGCTTCTCTAACGCGTTGAACAATCACCTGTTTAGCCGTCTGGGCTGCTATACGACCAAATTCAATATTTTCTACTTGCTCCTTATGAACATCACCTATCTTCAGATTTGGGCTAATCTCAGCAGCCTCTTCAGTTGTGAGCTCTGTACCCAGAATGGAGAGATGATCATCCGGCATTACAGTCCAACGACGAAAAGTTTCATAATCTCCGGTTTCGCGATCAATTAATACCTCGATATCCGACTCTTCGTCATAACGCTTTTTTGTTGCTGTAGCCAGAGCACTCTCAATCGCCTGAAAGATTATTTCACGATCCACACCTTTTTCAGCAGATACTGCGTCGGCAACCATTAATATTTCTTTGTTCATTTTTAGCCTCTTAAGTCTCGATCAACTCACCGATAAACTTTAGTCTTACTCTATTCATAAACGGGTATCAATTGAGCTTTATCAACAAGCTCGTAAGGTAATTCATATTCATCATCACCATCTACAATAACTAATTGACTAGATGGTAGATCAACCTTAACTAACTGTCCTTTTATCTGACGGCGACCTTCAAAAGTCATTTTTAATTTCACCTTAACCAGGTGATTTAAATACTTACTAAATTGCTCCAACTTAAACAACGACCTGGCAACACCGGGCGAAGAAATCTCAAGTCTGTATTCCGACTTAATTAAGTCTTCAACATCTAAAACAGCGGATAATTGACGACTCACTTGAGCACAGGAATCAACATCAACGCCTTTTTCACTATCTATAAAAACACGCAATAAAATGTTGTTACCACCTGTAATGTACTCTAAACCCCAAAGTTCATAGCCCATATCTACAACTGTTGGCTCAATAATCTTTAGTAGAGCTTCATTTAGCATGGCACTCGCCGAATCGCATTAAAAACGTTTCCTTTTATAGCTACTCTCTAATCAAAGCAGCCAAAAAACAAAAACCCCTGTAAACAGGGGTTTTTTAAAAATCTCCAGCTAAACGATATATATGCATTGAACGTGGAGAAAACATCAAAAAAGAGCTTAAAAAGCCCTAAATCCTCTCCCGAACACCGCTAAATCGCAGCTTCAGGCAAATAACGACACTAAATAAACATACTAAAATCGCCACTTTTTGCCAAACTGGCCTAAATCGCCAAGATTACCCAAAAAGTACCAAGAAAAAAGCCTGTTTTTCTTGGCACCCCTGCATTACTAGTAATGCAATTAGACGCGCGATTATAGGGATAGCTTTAACCAAGGTCAATAACCGAGAACACAAAACAATGGTATATTTCTAGCAGGATACAAAGGGATTTACTCGGTTAAATACTGAAAGTTTTGAAAACGTGCAGCCATCCACATACCAAATGATTTCACCAAACCTGCGTAACAAGCTAAAAATAAAATTCAACACAGCAGGCAGAAGATACCTTTGCAGATTTTCCGATAAATAAAAAATCACAAGTACCTTCCCAGAACCTCTTTCTGGCAGTTTTATAGAAACTCCTTTTATCATCACCAATATTAAAATGTATGCCGATAAACTTGTGACGACCATACAATAAACTGCTATGTTTAATTGATCTAACAAATACATTATTTAACAGATTTATCATTATTACGGCTGCATTATGGATTTTCTCTGGATACTCATCGCTTTTTGTTTTGGATTTATTGTGAGGCAACTTGGATTGCCACCATTAGCTGGTTACTTACTGGCTGGTTTTGCATTACACGCATATGGATTCGAAGCCAATAACAATTTGCAAATACTGGCTGATCTAGGCGTTACACTAATGCTTTTTACCATTGGGCTAAAACTCAATATAAGATCATTGGTTAAACCTGAAATCTTTGCTACGGCAACAATTCACAGCCTGTTTTGGTGCATTCTGTTACTAGGCAAGTGGTTACTACTTGGAGTTTTAGGGTTTGGCTTATTCAACTTATTGGATACAGACTGGCATACCGCTCTACTCATTGCGCTAGCGTTGAGCTTTAGTAGCACGGTCGGTGTTATCAAACTACTGGAAGATCAGGATGAACTAAAAACGCGACATGGAAAAGTAGCCATTGGCATATTAGTAATACAAGACTTGATTGCAGTGTTATTCATGACGCTTGCCAGCGGGAAAATGCCTTCCATTTGGGTATTCTCACTCTTTTTACTCATCCCATTAAGACCACTACTCAATAAGTTACTCAATAAAAGCGGACATGGTGAATTGCTGCCGCTAACAGGAATCTTTTTAGCCTTAGGTGGTGCCGAGTTACTTTCTCTTGTTAACCTAAAAGCAGACTTAGGCGCGTTACTAATGGGAATGCTAATAGCCGGCACACCAAAAGCATCAGAGCTGTACAAATCACTGATTAGTTTAAAAGACCTGTTTTTGATAGGTTTTTTCTTATCGATTGGGCTGACTGCATTACCCACTCTGGAGCTATTAATTGCCGCCGCTATCATATCCAGTCTACTGATAGTCAAATTCGCACTTTTCTTTTTACTGTTTCTGTTTTTTAAAATGCGCGCACGCAATGCGTTTCTATGCTCAATCACTTTAAGTAATTTCAGTGAATTCGGCCTTATAGTAGCTAACATGGCTGTTATGCGAGAGTGGCTAAGCCAAGAATGGTTAGTAGTTATAGCCCTATCCGTTACATTTTCACTGATAGCAGGCAGTATTGCATCAAGGTATTCTCATCGATTGTATGCACGCTATAAAAACATGATAAACCGATTACAATGGAGGGAAGATGTAAGCCAACCAACTGTCAAACAACCTCAGTCGACTCGTATCCTGATCATCGGACTAGGCCGCGTTGGCACAGCAACCTACGATAAACTTGCTCTTTCCAACCCCGATAACATACTTGGTATTGATGCTGATGAAGATCAGGTCAAAAGGCATCAACAAGCAGGCCGTAAAGTTATTTTTGGTGACGGTGAAGATGTAGACTTCTGGCCACAGCTAACTCTCAATAACATCGAGCTGATTATGCTTTCTACACCAGGTATATTTGAATCAGAAGCCATGATCGAACTTATAAAACAAAATAACTATACAGGTCGCATTGCCTGCATCACACGCTTTGAAGATGAAAGGCAGCAGCTACTTAATAAAGGAGCAGACGTTGTATTTAACTATTTCTCTGAGGTTGGGGCAGGCTTTGCAGAAGAAGGAAAGAAATTACTGAATCATTAACAATTAATGCAAATCGTTTTCAGTAACGAACCTTATGTAAACGGTTAGATTTTCGTTGCATCAACATTTATCGCTATGGAGATACGCTCTTTATTACCTTTATATGGCTTTACACCATGACGAAGCCATGAAGGAAACATCAATAAATCACCACGCATAGTGCGCACTTCAGGATGCAACAATTGCGCATTACCCTTACTATCATCAAAACGAAAACAAGGATTATGCATACTGTTTATTAGCATACGTGGGTCTTCAAAATAAATTGAACCACCACTATCAGAAACATCATTGCCTAACGGGTCATCTCCACCCATGTTAAGGTAAAGCACTGCCGACCATAGGTTGCCAGGATGAACATGCAACTGATTATACGCACCGCCAGGTGAAATATTTGCCCACATCTGACTATGCCAATGATAACCATCAGCCGTAGTATCGACAAACTTACTGAGCTGCTTTGCTAGTGCGACGACATGATTAGACAACCAGCGAGCAGATTCGCCCCCCCAGTTAATCATATCAGTATCAGAATGCCAGCCACCCTCATTTGAGCGCAGCAAACCCGAAGGGTCTTCTTTCCAACGACACCTAACAACCTTCTCTAAATCTTTCAACAGGCCTTCTGAATCATGCAATTTGGCCAACACGACGGGTGTTTCAAATAATGCATTACGCCGGGCTTCGATTTTTATATTGCTATAAGCAATATCAGTAGGTTCAGAAACTTCCATATGTAGGTTTTATAATCTAAATAAGTACAATACTATCAATTCAAAATTTCAATTTTGTTAAGTTCTAAAAGCCTGCGTATAACGCATCTCTTTTTTATTTATGAATAAAAAAGGCAAGCCTTTCAGCTTGCCTTTTTTGATACTTGAAGTAGCCTGAATATTCTATCAGATCAAGCTAGACGACGACGCAATATAGATAAACCCAATACAGCGGAACCAAATAACCAAACTGCACCAGGAACTGGAACCCATACTTGGGCATTACCAGTTGCTGTCCAATCACGATCCCACATTCCATTGCCACAGAACAGCCAGCAGTGCTCATAGTGAATATTGCTAATTTCCAGGAAGCCTTCACTTTCATCATTAAATCCTAATAAAGGCGATTTAATTCCTGAAATTGAATGAATAAAGCTTAATTCAGCGCTATTAGCTCCCGTCTGGTTTGTACCAGCATCAATAATATGGCTCTTAACTAGCGTACCGTCTAATTCAGTGCCATTATCCATTTCAGCAACAACTGTTTTATTAAAGTCAGAAAGCATTACATTAGGAAACAACCAGCCTAAGATCCCATCAAAAGCAGGGCCATCAGTACCAGTATCTACAGCACCTTTAATTTTAACGTTTGATGACCAACCTAAAAATTCACCGCTAGAGTTTAACCAAACATCAAAATTAAATGAATCAGTTTTGTTGTTCTTGTATAACTTACCACCTTGACCAGTTACTTCCGGGGAAGTACCGTTTACACCGTATGGGTCAATACCGTTTGCAAATTGCGAAGTATTAGTTAAATGATCTGGTCTAAAAGTTACAGAATCTGTATATCCACGATACTTTAATTTACCAACCCCAAAACCGTAGTAATCATATGACACATGGCCACCAAAAGAATTTACAACAGCATGGCAAGTTTGAAAACCACCGCTATCTGTACCACACGTTGGATATGCAAAATCAGCCGAAGCACCTGTCGAAACCAAAACGGTTATAAACCCTGGAACTACTATTGAAACTGCTTTGTTTATACTTGCAGCAGTAAGAGTTTTAAAACTCATTTTCTGCCTCCTCCCATAATTAATATAATTTGAATTAAAGCCTTAATATAAACCCTTTTATAAAATGGCTTTTGTAATAGTTTTATAAATCTTTCTAATGCTCTGTCATAAATCGTTGTGCATCATAACAGAGTTTTACGGTATATGTATTACAGTTAAATTAAGATTAACAAAAAAAACAAATCGTCTATCATTTAAACAGACAAGGTTTGCCAGGCTGGTAAACCAAACCAGCCCAACAAAAAAAGTTACTTACTAGATTTGTAGCGCTTGAATGAAACCAAGCCACCCATAGCTGATAAAAACAACCAGGCAGCAGCAGGAATTGGAATAACAGCACCTGGCGTGTATGTGTAGGTTACAGTCATTTCACCAGCGAACTCCATAGATTCTGGCAACTCGACATCAACAGCAACACCCTGTCCAGTAAGCGTTAACGCAATTGCTGTAAGGTCAGCCAGCAAATCAAATGAAAGATCCTCATCAGCTACAGTACCAGTACCAATAAATCTGTTTAATGCACCCGAATCTACAACAAATGTTTGTGAACCTGCAATAACTGCATCGTCTGCAACAACAAGCTCATCTTCACAGTCCGGTGTAACCAATGATCGACAACTCAATGAAAATAATTCAGCAAATGGGGTAGTTGATTCGTTTTCGTTTATAGGAAATGAGGGAACGATAGTTGCTGATAAGTCGACACTTGCAGAAATACCAGGAATACTAATAATTATGCCTGTATTGCCAATTTCAAACCCATTTGATTCTGCAACTAAAGTAGCATCAAAATCACTAAAATCACCTGTAACAGCAACCTCAACACCTGTTAGTGTTCCTAATGTCGGGTCAAACTTATTGATTGATGATAATGGAACAACATCAAATGTTGCCTGAAAGGTATCATCAATACCAGTACCAGTTTCTGGGCCTTCACCATTGTCGATAGTAGCACTACCACAATCACTTACAGGGAATATGCTTCCACTTAAACAGGTAAAGTTAGCAGAAGCAAAACTGTTAACACTTTGCGATTGAAAACCCTGATTTTGCGTGATTGTTGCAGAGTGAGCTGCACCAGAAACCAGGAAAGCCGAAAGGGCAATCAATTTCGATTGTTTACTCCAAAACATAGCCGGGGAACCTCATTAATTTTGTTTGTAAATTAGTCGTTTTTATTTTGTACAGATGAATTGTGACAAAATAAAGTCGTATGTTGATTACGGACAATTAAAAGAATATCTTCATGCCCAAGAAACGAACAATATTATGCACAATTAATAAGACTGAATTATTACATAACGAAAAATAAGTAACAATTTTTTAACTAAAAATTAAGCAACTTATTTCCATACAACAAAATAAAGTCATTAGCAATGTGCCAGATTCAATAAATTGACATCGAATCAGACAAGATTGTAATATTTTTTTGTTACGTCGCTATTAAACACGCTGCGATTAAAGTGAAATATTGATAATTTCGATCAGTCGGCCACATAAAAAGAACAAACAATAAAGATAGTCAGCTAAATATCGTACTAAAATGAAATTAGCCAACATAAATTTTATTATTGCAATGTTTGTCAGCAAAATAACTTTATCAGGTCGCCTTCACGTCCAGTGATTGAGTCTATAGAGTTCAAGCAATTAGTGCCCACCAATCTCTAATCTCAGGAGGAGATAAATAGCGCTGGATCGCCTCAGTAGTATTAACAAACATAAATAACGAGATATTTTGAATAGCCCATTAAATTGTCAGAGAAGAACATAAAAATAAAAAGGAAGAATCGATAAATAAACAATAGCTTCATGTACAGCCTGAGGAATGCACCCACTACCCATTATAATGTCAATGCAGCTTTGACATAAGTTTCAGGGTAGATAAAGAGGAATCTTTCGCTGGAAGACATGAGTTGTAAGGAATAAAATTATCAGTATTTCCCTTCGAGAAATTAAAGATAACATTCAAAAATCTTTAGATCAACAGCATAAGAAACTAATTAATAATGCTAT
>JBGTQK010000004.1:0-260608 GCA_041941365.1 Cellvibrionales bacterium
GTGTCATCGCTGCTCAATCAATCGGTGAACCAGGTACACAGTTAACGATGCGTACTTTCCACATTGGTGGTGCAGCATCGAGAGCGACAGCTGTTGACAGTGTTCAGGTTAAACAGGAAGGTACTGTCAGACTTCATAATATCAAGCTGGTTGAGCGTGAAGATGGCCACTCGGTAGTTGTCTCTCGTTCAGGAGAGCTTTCTGTAGCTGCTAAAGATGGTCGTGAGCGTGAGCGATACAAGTTGCCTTATGGTGCAATCCTGAGTGTTAAAGATCAGGGCAGCGTTGATGCTGGTCAGGTAGTTGCAAACTGGGATCCGCATACTCACCCAATTATTACTGAGGTGGCGGGTACTGTTAAGTATAGTGGTATGGAAGATGGAATTACTATAAAGAGTCAGACCGATGAACTAACAGGTTTGTCCAGTAATTCGGTAATGGATCCAGCTGAGCGTCCGGCAGCAGGTAAAGATACTCGTCCTGCAATAAGTCTTGTCGATGAAAATGGTGATGAACTTCGTATTTCTGGAACCAATGTTCCGGCACATTACTTCCTGCCTTCTGGCGCTATCTTTAATATAGCTGATGGCAGTAAATTAGGTGTTGGTGAAGTTATTGCGCGTATTCCTCAAGAAGGCTCTAAAACGGGTGATATCACGGGTGGTCTTCCACGAGTTGCTGACTTATTTGAAGCGAGAAAGCCAAAAGAACCTGCAATTCTTGCAGAAATTAGTGGTACCGTTAGTTTTGGTAAAGAGACTAAAGGCAAGCGTCGTTTGGTCATTACGCCAACTGATGGTAAGCCATTACCAAATGGAAAAGACCATTACGAAGCATTAATTCCAAAGTGGCGTAACCTTAGCGTGTTCGAGGGTGAATATGTTGAAAAAGGTGAGGTTGTATCAGAAGGGCCATTAGCCCCTCATGATATTCTTCGTCTTAAAGGTGTTCGCGAACTGGCAAAATACATCGTTAATGAAATACAGGATGTTTACCGATTACAGGGTGTAAAAATTAATGATAAACACGTTGAAGTTATTTTACGTCAAATGCTCCGTAAGGTTACTGTGACAGATTCTGGTGATACAGAGTTTATTCGTGGTGATCAAATGGAATATAACCAGGTGCTGGAAGCTAACGATGTAGCTCATGCTGAAGGCAAACAGCCTGCATTATTTGAGCGAGAGTTGTTAGGTATAACTAAAGCATCTTTGGCTACAGAAAGCTTTATCTCTGCAGCATCGTTCCAGGAAACTACTCGAGTCCTTACCGAAGCAGCTGTTACTGGTAAGCGTGATTACTTAAGGGGACTGAAAGAAAACGTTGTTGTTGGACGTTTGATTCCAGCCGGTACTGGTCTTGCTTATCATAAAGAGCGTAAAGAACGTAAAGAGAATGGTGAAGACATTTTACCAACAAAGAGTACAGATGAGTTAGAAGCGGAATTGCAGGAAGCGCTAAACTCACCTGAGGAAATCGATACTACTGCTACTCCTTCTGATGTTGAAAATGCATTGGTTGATGCATTAACCGCTGAATTAGGGGATAGTGCGGGTGGAGATATTGATACTCAACCTACTGAGGATTAATGATTAAATCCTGAACTTGAAAAAGCCGCTCATTGAGCGGCTTTTTTATGTGCTTATGAAAGAATAACAGGAATGTTAAGATCGGGTTTCAAACAAAAGTTGTTTATATAATTAAATTATTATTTTCTGGAAAGGTGACGCTATGAAGTTTACAAAAAAGATTGCACTGCGATTCGTTTTTGCATGGTTTCTGATAGGTGGTTTAGGTCATTTTATCGTTCCTGATTTTTTTCTTAGTATTACACCGCCATGGGTTCCATTTCCTCTTGCTGTGGTATATATAAGCGGTGTTTTTGAATTACTTGGTGCAATAGGGATTATGATTAGAAAATACCGTTCTCTGGCAGGAATAGGGTTGTTTCTTCTTACTCTGGCTGTTACCCCTGCCAATATTTATATGTGGCAAAACCCAGAGCTTTTTGCTTATGTGCCTGAACCATTATTGACAGTAAGACTATTTATTCAGGTTTTCCTGCTTTGGTGCATCTGGTGGGGAGTTATAAATTACGCAAAATCAAATGAGAGTAAAAATATTTAAAATATGAGATAAAAAAAGTGCTATGAGATGAAAGAGTTCTCATAGCACTATCGTTATAAAAAGAGATCACATAGTTCCATCATGCAACTACTTCATAGGCATCAAGATTCATTTTTTTGGTTTTATGAATATATTCAAAACTAAAACCTGGCCACATGGTTGAGTTTGTACCGTCTTTGTTAAGGTACCAGCTTTGACATCCAGATTTCCATGAGCTGTGTTTCATCCGATTCTGGAAATTTTCAAACTGTTTGTTTTGTATGCTTTCTTTTACATCAAGGTATTTAATATTTTTAGATAAAAGGTATTGTGTGTATTTCGCAACATACTCATATTGTGCTTCCTGATAAACCAATACTGAAGTATGCCCTGGACCTGTATTTGGTCCCATAATCACTAACATATTTGGAAAGTGGCTTACACTCATACCATAGTAGGCTTTTTGTTGTTCGCCCCAATATTCTGTCAGCTTCAGGTTATTTTTTCCAATAACTTCAAAAGGGTAGGCCGGTGTTCCAATTTTATAACCCGTAGCATAGACGATAATATCCAGTTCATGCTCTTTTCCATCTTTAGTCATGATGCCTTTTGGGGTGATTTTTTCAATACTGTCTGTAATCAAATGAACATTATCGCGGGCAAAAGCCGGGAAGTAATCATCAGAGACAAGCGTACGTTTACAGCCAACCTTATAGTC
Organism: Cellvibrionales bacterium; assembly: GCA_041941365.1. Classification (GTDB taxonomy): domain Bacteria; phylum Pseudomonadota; class Gammaproteobacteria; order Pseudomonadales; family UBA7434; genus UBA7434. The sequence continues at coordinate 2,825 of JBGTQK010000004.1, forward strand.
AGGTGTGAGTTTTTTGCGCAATTCAGGATCTTTAATGGCTTTATAAAGATTTTTCTTATGCAGGTTTTCACCGACTTCTAACAGTTTGGGAAACCACATAATGGCAGGAAGAGCAGACTCCATCAGCCAATAAAGTTTTAAACGGTGTAAACGCTGCCTGAAACTATGTTTTGACCAACGCTCGTGCAATTCATCGCTATAGGGGTGATTCATTCTTGGTAATACCCAGGATGGCGTGCGTTGAAAAACCTTAAGATCGGCAACGTCAGGGGCGATGCTGGGAACAATCTGTATGGCAGAGGCCCCTGTACCCAAAACACCGACGCGCTTTCCTTTTAAATCAACAGAGTGGTCCCATCGAGCAGCGTGAATAGCCGTACCCTCAAATGTTTCCTGGCCCTCAATATCCGGATATTGAGGATGGCTGAGAGCGCCAGTAGCTGGAACTAACACTTTAGCTTCTGTAATTGAACCATCGCTGGCGGTTACTCGCCATAGACCACTGTCCTCATTAAAGACAGCCTCTGTGACCCGTGTGTTTAAACGAATGAAAGGGTAGAGTTCGTATTTTTCTGCGCAATGCTCAATGTATTTTTTTATATCTTCTTGTTTTGAGTAAGCTTCAGGCCAATTTGGATTGAGCTCGAATGAGTAACTATAAAGATTTGAAGGTACATCACAGGCACAGCCAGGATAGGTATTTGTACGCCAGGAACCGCCAACGCCGCTTTCTCCTTCAAAGATAACAAAATTATTAATGCCTTTTTTCTTTAAGGCAATGCCTACGCCTAAACCACCAAAGCCAGCGCCAATAATTGCTACATCGGTTTTGTTCACTGTTTGTGTCATGGTGCCCCCACTAATTTATAGAATTTTTGGTTAACACATTGAATACCGCAATAGTACTGGTTTCAGTTTAATTCTATTGTGAAGAGCTAAATTTGATACAGATCAATTGAGAGAAGGGATGTCGTGAAAAGCACAGTAGATGGTAGAAAAATGCAGATTATTGTTTGTCTTTAAACGCCTGCCTGTTTTAAAACTATTTTTACTACAACAGCTACTACAACTACAAAAAGAGCGGCGAAGATAACGCCTGCTACAATATAGATAAAAAAACTGTTTTTATTGGAAAAATCTTTTTCCAGATTTTTTTGCTTTTGTACCCCAAAGGCAGCAGCGAAAACCGATGTAATGATATGTATGAAAGAAAGTTTTTGATTCTTGCTTCTATCGTTATTTTCTTCCTGGTTCATCATCTATTTCCTGTATTTTATTCAAGAATCGGCCTTAACCATCGAGTGATTTCGTCTAACGGCATCTCTTTTCTTTCTGCAAGGCTCTCTAACTGATCCTGGCCTATTTTGCCAGTAGCAAAATATTGGGATTCCGGGTGAGAAAAATAAAATCCACTAACCGATGCAGCTGGCGTCATTGCATAATTCTGTGTTAATGAAACGCCAATTTTATTTTCTGCATCCAACAATTTAAATAAAGTGGATTTTTCTGTATGGTCCGGACAGGCAGGGTAGCCTGGTGCAGGGCGAATACCTTTATAACGTTCTTTAATCAGTTCTTCATTGTTCAGGTTTTCGTTAGTTGCATACCCCCAGAATTCTTTGCGCACACGTTCGTGAAGGTGTTCAGCAAAGGCTTCGGCTAAACGATCGGCTAGTGCTTTAAGCATTATGCTGTTGTAGTCGTCCCCTTTTGCCTCGTATTCAGCTGCCAGTTCTTCGGCATTCAGTCCTGTCGTCACTACGAAACCACCGAGATGGTCTTTTTTGTTTTCATTTATTGGTGCGATAAAGTCTGCCAGAGAAAAGTTGGGTTTTTTCTCGGGCTTTTGGGCTTGCTGACGTATGTGATGTAGAGTTTCTAACGGATTTTTATAGTTCTCATCTTTGAAGATAGTAATATCGTCATCATTGATTTGAGCTGCAGGCCAGAAGCCATAGACAGCACGGGCTTGTAATAACTTTTCTTCAACAATCTGTTTTAGCATTGTCTGTGCATCATTAAATAAAGTGCTTGCTGCTTCACCTACAATGTTATCTTCCAGAATTTTTGGGTATTTACCGGCCAAATCCCAGGTAATGAAAAAGGGCGTCCAGTCGATGTATGGAATTAGATTTTCCAGTGGATAATCAATAAGTGTGTGGACACCAAGTTGTTTGGGTTGAGGGGGAGTATAGTTACTCCAATCTATTTGGGGCTTATTATTTATCGCCTGTTTATAGCTCAGTTTTTCAGCTTTGGGTTTACGGTTGGCATGCCGGACTCTTATTTTTTCATATTCATCTTTGATGTCTTGTATGAAAGGCTTTTTTAAATCCTGACTGATTAACTGCGTAGCTACTGCGACGCTACGAGATGCATCAGCGACATACACCGCTTGGTCATTATTATAGTGCTCATCAATTTTAACCGCAGTATGAGCTTTGGATGTTGTTGCACCACCGATTAATAGAGGTACATTAAAATCGTTTCGCTGCATTTCACTGGCGACATGTACCATTTCATCTAGAGATGGTGTGATAAGACCACTAAGCCCAATCATATCAACACTTTCTTCTTTTGCTTTTGCAAGAATATCTTCGCAAGGTACCATGACGCCCATATCGATGACATCAAAATTATTACATTGGAGAACAACGCCCACTATGTTTTTTCCTATGTCATGCACATCGCCTTTTACCGTAGCCATAAGAATCTTTCCTTGCGCTTTTTGGCCCTCGGATTTTTCCGCTTCAATATAAGGTTGCAGATAAGCAACAGCCTGCTTCATTACACGAGCACTTTTTACTACTTGCGGTAAAAACATTTTACCTTCACCAAAAAGATCACCGACAACATTCATGCCATCCATTAGTGGGCCTTCAATCACCTCAATGGGCTTGTTAGCCAGTTGGCGGGCTTCTTCTGCATCATCTTCAATGAAACTGTTAATACCTTTAACAAGCGCATGTTCCAGCCTTTTGTTAACAGGGTTTTCCCGCCAGGACAAATCTTCTTTATTGCTTGCAGTTGTACCGTCACCTTTGTATTTATCTGCTATTGCGAGTAGTGCCTCTGTTGCGTCATCACGCCTATTTAAAATGACATCCTCTACTGTTTCGCGTAACTCATCGGGTAGGTCATCATAAATAGCAAGTTGGCCGGCATTAACAATACCCATATCCATTCCGGCTTTTATAGCATGATATAAAAATACCGAGTGGATAGCTTCACGTACCGGATTATTACCTCTGAATGAGAACGAAACATTACTTACTCCACCAGACACTTTAGCATGAGGTAGATTTTGTTTTATCCAGCGTGTCGCTTCAATAAAATCGACAGCATAGTTATTGTGTTCGTCTATACCGGTAGCTACGGCAAAAATGTTAGGATCAAAAATAATATCCTCAGGCGCAAAGCCTACCTGCTCAACAAGAATATTGTAAGAACGTTGACAGATTTCAGTTTTTCTTGCAGCTGTGTCTGCTTGGCCCTTTTCATCAAATGCCATTACAACAACTGCCGCACCATAGCGTTTACACAGTTCAGCCTGCTCTAAGAAAGGTGCTTCGCCTTCTTTTAGGCTGATAGAATTAACAATTGCTTTGCCTTGAATGCATTTCAAACCTGTTTCAATGACATCCCATTTGGATGAATCAACCATAATTGGTACACGACTGATGTCTGGTTCAGACGCTATAAGATTTAAAAAGGTCTGCATCGCATTATGAGCATCCAGCATGCCTTCATCCATGTTTATATCGATGATCTGTGCGCCATTTTCAACCTGTTCTTGTGCTACTTCTAACGCAGTATTATAGTCATTAGCCAGAATGAGTCGTTTGAATTTGGCTGAGCCAGTCACGTTACAGCGTTCGCCTACATTGACGAACAAGCTATCTTCAGCAATATAGAAAGGTTCAAGCCCGCTTAATTTTTGACGGTGGTCTGGTGGGTTTAAACGTTTCGGTTCGCCTTCTTCAGCTGCCTTTGCTATTGCAATAATATGTTCAGGAGTTGTACCACAGCATCCGCCTACAACATTTAAAAAACCTGCTTTTGCAAATGCGGTGAGTTCTTTTTGCATGTCTTCCGGTGATTCATCGTACTCACCAAAAGCGTTAGGTAATCCGGCATTAAAGTGTCCGCTAAAATAACAATCGGCACTTTTTGCCAGTTCTTCGACAAAGGGGCGAATTTCTGAAAAGCGCCTGCCACAGTTTGCACCAACAATAAGTGGGTTAGCATGGGAAATCGAGTTCCAGAATGCAGAGGGAGTTTGCCCTGAAAGCAGGCGCCCGCTAATGTCTGGAAAGGTTACCGAAACCATAATAGGTAACTCATACTTTTCAGGATTTTCAATGTAATATTTTTTTATCGCAAAGATCGCTGCTTTAGCATTAAGTGTATCAAATATAGTCTCAATCAAAAGAATGTCGACATCACCTTCAACGAGCGCTTCAACTGCTTCATAATAATCACTGACTAAATCATCAAAGTGAATATTGCGAGCGGCCGGGTCGTTAACATCTGGTGATATTGAGGCTGTTCTAGGTGTTGGTCCCAGAACACCAGCGACAAATCGCGGCTTATCAGGATTGTTTGTCGTATATTCATCTACAATTTTTCGCGCAATTTTCGCGCCTTCCAAACTTATTGAAAAGGCGTGTTGTTCCAGTTCGTAATCACCTTGTGAAACACGCGTTCCATTAAATGTGTTGGTCTCTATAATATCAGCACCGGCGTCCAGATAAGCTCGATGAATAGCTTCAATGACCTCTGGCTTGGTGAGGTTTAACAGGTCGTTGTTACCTTTTAGGTCTTTATGAAAGTCAGAAAACTGTTTGCCTCTATAGTCATTTTCTTCAAGTCTATAGGTTTGAATCATTGAGCCCATTGCGCCATCAATTACAAGAATCTTTTCTTGTAGCTGCTTTTTAAGCAGTGCTATATGATCAATGCGTGTTTGAGACGTTGAATTCATTATGACTAAATTACCAAATTTAAAGCTAGATATACGTACTATTCTATCAAAAGCGTCAACTTTAACTATTTGAATTTACTGGCTTTAGTTACACTTGTTACTTTCGTAACAGAATATTCAATATCTTTTACTTTCTTGCGATTGGTCTCGTTAAAAGATTCAGGATTGGGTAAAATGATCTTTCTGGTATTCTGCTGTTCAGGTGGTTTTTTTATTCACAATTATAGGTTTTGTTATGTCGGAATCTTCCATTTTTGCTGAATCAGGTAGTGATTCACAAAGCAACGAAGTAGAAATTGAGTTAACTGAATCAGCTCAAACGTACTTGAAAGGTTTGTTGGATGAACAGGACGAAACAGTTTTGGGAATACGGGTTTTTGTTAATGATCCGGGTACACCAAAAGCTGAAACCTGTATTGCTTATTGTCGTAAAGATGATATTGAAGAAAGTGCCATTTTAAGAGAATACACTGGCTTTAAAGCTTATTTTGATGCTGAAAGCTGGCCTTTCCTTGCATCTGCCAAAGTGGATTATGCTGCTGATCGAATGGGAGGGCAGTTAACTATTAAGGCGCCTAATTCCAAGTTGCCACAGGTTAGTGTGGATAGCCCTTTATCGGAGAGAATCAATTATTTGCTTTATACAGAGATAAATCCTTCATTAGCAGCTCATGGTGGAGAAGTATCTCTTGTTGAAATTGATGAAGACAATTACGCTATTCTCAGGTTTGGAGGAGGTTGTCAGGGATGTAGTGCAGTAGATGCTACGTTAAAAGGTGGTGTCGAAAAAACCCTGAAAGACCATTTACCTGATCTTAAAGGAGTTAAGGATATAACTGATCATTCTGACCGCACTAATGCATTCTATTAGTTGATACAAGGTTAATCTTCTCTTTCCTCTCTAATGGCTAATTTTAACTACTCTCCCCAAAGTGCCCCGCCACTCTTTGGTTATCAAACCTATTGGGCCGAGTGTTATGGCACTGCACCTTACTTGCCTATGTCCAGAGCTGAAATGGACGAATTGGGCTGGGATAGTTGCGATATTATTCTGGTGACAGGTGATGCTTATGTAGATCATCCCAGTTTTGGCATGGCAGTAATAGGACGTTTATTGGAGGCACAAGGCTTTCGAATAGGTATTATCAGTCAACCGGATTGGAAAAGTGCTGAACCCTTTAAAGCGTTAGGTAAGCCTAACCTTTTTTATGGTGTTACTGGCGGTAATATGGACTCGATGATAAATCGTTATACAGCTGATTTGCGAATGCGTAGTGACGATGCTTATACAGCTGGTGGTTTAGGTGGTAAGCGTCCTGACAGATGCGTTATTGTGTATAGCCAACGTTGCAAACAGTCCTATCCAGATGTGCCGGTAGTTATTGGAGGGATTGAAGCGAGTTTACGACGTATTGCTCAATACGATTACTGGAGTGATGAAGTTCGTCGTTCAGTGTTAATTGATTCTACAGCAGATATTTTACTTTATGGGAATGCCGAGAGAGCAATAGTAGAGGTTGCACATAATTTTGCTCAGGGACGAACGACAGACGATATGCTGTCTATTCGTGGTGTAACAATGGTATTGCCAGAAGTACCAGATGATTGGATAGAAATTGATTCAACACGAATTGACTGGCCGAACAAAATTGATGCGTTGCCAAACCCTTATGAATACGTAAATCCGCAGCAGGGTTGTTCGAAAGCTGAAAGCGCTGAAGTGGTATCCCGGTCTAATGAAGATGATATTGCTGCCCAGCCGATAAAAATCATTCCAATGCCGATAGCTACAAAAACTTTGGCAAAAGGGGAGGTAGATAAAAGTAAGCTTTATATTCGATTGCCTTCATTTGAAAAAGTACGTAACGATGCTGTGCTTTATGCTCATGCTTCCAGGGTGCTACATCAGGAAAGTAATCCTCATAACGCTCGAGTACTGGTGCAAAAACATGGGCATCGTGAAATATGGGTAACTCAGCCGCCTGTTCCATTAACTACGGATGAAATGGATGGAGTGTTTGATTTGCCCTACCAGAGACGACCACATCCGGCTTATGGTGATTTGACCATTCCAGCTTACGACATGATCAAAACGTCAGTTAATATAATGCGAGGTTGTTTTGGCGGTTGTACATTTTGTTCTATCACAGAACATGAAGGGCGAATCATACAGAGTCGTTCAGAGCAATCGATACTGAATGAAATAGAAAAAATTCGAGATCAAGTTCCTGGCTTTACCGGTTCGATATCAGACTTGGGTGGGCCAACAGCCAACATGTATCGTTTAAACTGTAAAGATGATGATATTCAGGCTAACTGTCGCAGGCTATCTTGTGTTTATCCTACAATCTGTAAAAATCTCGAGACAGACCATAGCCCGACAACACAGTTATATCGAAAGGCGAGAAAGTTGCCAGGCATTAAACGTATTTTAATTGCTTCGGGGTTACGTTATGACCTTGCTGTGCTAGATGAAGAATACGTAAAAGAGTTGGTAACACATCATGTCGGGGGGTATTTAAAAATAGCGCCTGAACATAGCGAGCAGTCAACATTGAGCAAAATGATGAAGCCTGGTATGGGTTCATACTATGCGTTTAAAAAAATGTTTGAGAAGTTTTCTAACGCAGCAGGTAAAAAGCAATATTTAATTCCTTATTTTATTGCTGCTCACCCGGGTTGTACTGATGAAGACATGTTAAATCTTTCACTTTGGTTAAAGAAAAATAATTTCCGGGTGGATCAGGTTCAAACCTTTTATCCCTCACCAATGGCGTTAGCTACGGCAATGTACCATTCTGGAAAAAATCCCTTAAAACCATTGAACTATAAGCGCGGAGAAAAAATTTACTCGGCGAAAAAAATTGATCAAAGACGATTGCAAAAAGCGTTTCTACGCTATCACGATGAAAAAAACTGGGGTTATTTGCGAGAATCTTTATTACGTATGAATAGAAAAGATCTTATTGGAGCGGCAGATCAACAGTTAATTCCAGAGGAGTCGAAGTTTGCGGAAAAAAGAACAAAAAACCCTACAACTAATGGCCGAAAAAACTCGAAAGGTAAAAGCTTTAACCGTGCGCGAGGCGGACAATGGCGAAACAAATAACAACTTATAAAAGAATAAAATAACAGGTTTATGATTTTTAAAGTTTTAAAAGCGGACTATATTTATCCAACTTTATTATTGCTAGTGTTTGGTCTAAGTCAGTCCTGTTGGTCCGAGAATTTGTGGGTCAACACATTACAAAAATATGGTTCTTATTCTTTTTCCGAACAAAAATATCAAAATGCACAGCCTATAATCGAGCAGCAAAAACAATGGTATTTCAATAGACCAAGTCATTTAAAAAAAGTGTCACGACGTTCTGAGCCTTATGCCTATTATATTATTCAACGATGTATAGAAAGGGGCTTGCCTGTTGAGTTGGCTTTGATGCCTTTTATTGAAAGTTCGTATGATCCATTTGCATATTCTCAAGCAGGAGCTTCAGGATTATGGCAGTTTATGCCAGCTACTGCAAAATCGTTAGGTTTGGGGAAGAGCTGGTGGTTCGATAGCAGGAGGGATTTAATTCTTTCAACAGATGCAGCGTTGGACTATTTGGAAAAGCTCTATAAACGTTATGATGATTGGTTGTTAGCTGTGGCTGCTTATAATAGTGGGCCAGCAAGGGTAAGCAGAGCGATTAGAAAAAATAAAAAAAATAATTTGCCAACAGACTTTTGGTCACTTAATTTGCCAAAAGAGACACGCAATTATGTGCCAAGATTACTGGCACTAAACGAAGTGATAAGGTCGATCGATATATCAGTTCATCCAATAGCAAATACGGCTTATTTTGCTCAGGTGGAAATCCCTGATCAGATAGATCTGGCGCAAGCAGCGGAAATGGCTAAAGTCGATATTCGACAGATTTACCGCTTGAATCCAGGATTAAATCAATGGGCAACACCTCCAACAGGCTCTTATAATTTACTATTACCTGTACAATCCGAGCTTCAGTTTAAACAAGCTTATGCCAGTCTGGAGAAATCAGATCTCATTAAGTGGCAGCGTTATAAGGTAAAATCAGGAGATACTGTTAGTAATATAGCAAAGCGTAAAGGCTCTCGTACTGATTTAATTAAAATGGCAAATGATCTTGATCAATCATTAAAAATTAAAACAGGCCAATATTTGTTTGTACCGATTGCAAAAAAGAGCTCAGAGCATTATGTATTAAGCCATAAGCAGAGGCTTATGCATGGAATTTCAAAAAAATCGGGAAGAGAGCGCATAGTTTATAAAGTCAAACAAGGAGACTCATTATGGCAAATCGCCAGGCAGTATAAAACCTCAGTGACACAATTGGTGAAGTGGAATCAAAAGTCTGCGAAAGCTGTGATCAAACCAGGAGAAAAACTGGTGATATGGAAGAAAGCCGATGGCTTAAATCGCGCAAGAGTTTCAAGAACGGTGTATTACACAGTAAAACGAGGGGATAATCTGTCTAAAATTGCAGAAAAATATAATGTAAAGGTTAGGGATATTAAAAATTGGAATACAGTTGCCCAGCAAAAGTATTTACAGCCTGGAAATAAGCTTGAAATAAAAGTACCAGTGTTGGGAAATATAAGATAAATAGATGATAAAGAGGCTAATAGGTAAGTTAAAACTTCCAGGAGAGTGCGCCATTAACTCTAGGATCTCTTTTTCGATATGATGATGCATTAGTTAATGGTCTATCAATTTCAACCTCAGCTTTTAATTTTTTATACTGCCAGCGAATTCCTGTTCCAGCTGAAGCGCCCGACTCATCTTCTTTACCTTTTTCGTTAGATTTTGTTTCTGCAATTCCGTAATAGATATAAGGTTTGACTCGATGCTTATTTATTCGATAAGTTCTTCGTAATTCTATTTGGCTACCAATACCTTTGTCACCTGATATTTCACCTGCCTCGTAGGCCTCGGTCAAGCTATTTCCTCCAGATACAAATACTTTTGAGGAAGGTAAGATGTCATCTGAATATTGACTTGATAGTATAAAACGAGCTAAAAACTGTTTTGGTAGTGGATACCATAAAAAATATTTTGCAGAAAAAGAGTGATAGTTAAGAGCAAAATCATCTACATTTTCACCATCCTGCACACTTTCTGCGCCAAAGTCATTAAACCCTTGATGAAGATTTATTAACAAGACAGAAAATTTTTTATTATTTCTCCATTGCAAGAAGCTATTTAAAGAGAGAGAGCGAAGTTTCTCAGAATAGATTTCATCATTTCTTATTCTTAAATAATCCATTTTTTGAGCTTTTAAAGTTAGTTTGATTTTTGCATCATTATTAAATCTATGGAAAAACACAGATTTTAATTCCCAGGTATCTCTATTAGTATTTAACAAATCATCAATGTCTAACGATTTATTAATATCGCTTTTTGCCTTTCTTAGTAAAACTTTTAGTTTTGGATTAAAGCTCCATGCAAAGTTAATATTGTTTGATGTATAGTCATCGTTTAGTAATGTGCCATCAAGGTTAACGTAAACGCTTAAAGGTGATTTATAGATATTATCTATATTGATAGATGCTGACCAGCGCTCACGACCTAAAAAATTTGAGCCTTTACTGTTGATTTCTATTTTTCCTGAAACGCCTTGTTTTGCTTTAATATAAAAGTCGTATATGTAGGCGTTATTATCGTTTGTAACGAGAGTTATTTCACTATAGGAATCCTTTAGAGTTTCGAGAGCTTCTTTGAGGCGAGCTAAATCCTGTTTACGTAACGGTGATGAGTAAGGTGAGTTATCGGCGATTTTTTTTACTTTCTTTTTAAGAGAACGGTTATCTGCATCGATCTTAATCGAACCTTTTTTTGGTTCGTTGACTTCGACCAGTAAAATTTTTTTATTCGAAGTAATCGCATTTATTGTAATCTTAGGTTTAAAGTATCCTTCCTCTTTATAGAGTTTAAAGATATTTTTGATGATTTCATTCTTATTATTTTTTGTAATAGGTTCACCTAAGTAGTTTTCATATGTATTCAATAACGTATCTTTATCAGCAATGGTAATACCAGTGAATATTACTGCAGCAAGCCGGGAATCAGTAAATTGACTGTTTACTGATTCAGATGGATCAAAAGTATTTTTCTTCTCAATAGCGAAATTTTTTTCCACAGTAAATAAAAAAATAAAGCTTATTAGATGAAACAATATTTTTGATCGATTGTTTATTTTAAGTACTGAAATGTATTTCATCATTCCAGATTAGACTAAAAATTTTTAAGAAAAGTACTTTTTTCTTGAAATAGCTTAACCATTTAATCCCGTTTTTTATATTTGTGACATTAGTAGTGTCATCTAGAAAGCATTAATAAATAGAAAGCTTTTTTACACTGAATGTTAAAGCGTTATTAAAAAAGATTAATGCCACATTTTTATAAATAAAAACAATTCATTGGAAATTATGTACTAATCTAAAAGGTGTGTTCTTTTTTTGACCAAAATGTGTGGGTTTTAAATAGCTCAGAGGTTGCCAGATATGCAATACGATGTCATTGATAAGAATAAGGAAGCTCTTTTTTTTATTGTGGATTCTTTCAAAAAAATTATTAACTATCAATTAGTTATGTTTTTTTTGATTGGATTGTTCAGTGCTAAGTATGCTATTGCAAATGAATACAGTGTTCCACCGATTATTGTTGAAAAACAAAAGCGTGTTGTTGAAGTTAAAGTTGGCGATGATTCTTGGAAAAATTACAAAGGGCAAAAACTGACTTTACCCTTTTCTGTCAGAACTGGCGATAGAAGTAAAATTACAATCACACAAGGTGAGACAAAGCTAAAAGTTAAGAGTAATAGTGAGTTATATGTCTCGGATTCAAATTCATCGGTAAAATCCCGAGCAAAAGGTTTTATTGCTAACATCAAACAAAAAGTTGGCACTGTTATATATAAAGTTGAGAAAAACCCGGGGCAGTTCCGCGTAGAAACGCCTCATTTGGTATCAGTTGTAAAGGGGACACAATTTAGTGTAGATAGTGATACAGGTAGATCATTGGTCTCTGTGACAGAAGGGTTAGTGGAAGTTATTGATTTTGCAACAGAGGCTAGTCAACTGGCCTATCCAGGAGATGTGGTTTTTAGTGCCCCTCAAATACAAGCTTCCCAAGGAGAGAATACAAGTACCAAAAGAGTAGTAAAGCATAGAGAAAAGTTATTAAAGCTTAATGAAAAAAAATTAGTTGAAGCGCGATCTCGAACCATACAAACAACAGAACCTATTTCAAAAGTCAATGATGGGCTCAAAGAATCTGTGCCAGTTTCAAATAATAAGTACAAAGATAAACAAACAAAAACACCTAATAATATTAGGGATAACAATGTAACGATAAAAGAAGAAATTACGCCTGCGGTTTTGGCAAAAGCTGGGACAGAAATTGATAATGAAACAACAAATCCAGATCCCAATGAGATCGATATTAGTCCAATGGATTATAGAAAGGAATTTGACATTGAAGATAAGCTCTCAGAGAAAGCTGCTATTAATGATTTGAATGAACTGACTTTAAGGCCTGGGTTAGATAGTAATGAAAGCCTTTTTGAAAGAGGTGAAATAGTAAATCTGATCCCGGAAGAAGCTGAGTACGAAGTTAAAGAAGAAGCGGCACAAGAAGCTGAACAAGAAGCTGAACAAGAAGCTGAACAAGAAGCGGCACAAGAAGCTGAACAAGAAGCTGAACAAGAAGCGGAACAAGAAGCCGAACAAGAAGCCGAACAAGAAGCCGAACAAGAAGCCGAACAAGAAGCCGAACAAGAAGCCGAACAAGAAGCCGAACAAGAAGTCGAACAGGAAGTTGAGCAAGAAGTCGAGCAAGAAGTCGAGCAAGAAGTTGAGCAAGAAGTCGAACAGGAAGTCGAGCAAGAAGTCGAGCAAGAAGTCGAGCAAGAAGTCGAGCAAGAAGTCGAGCAAGAAGTCGAGCAAGAAGTTGAGCAAGAAGTCGAGCAAGAAGTCGAGCAAGAAGTCGAGCAAGAAGTCGAGCAAGAAGTCGAGCAAGAAGTCGAGCAAGAAGTCGAGCAAGAAGTTGAGCAAGAAGTTGAGCAAGAAGTCGAGCAGGAAGTTGAGCAAGAAGTCGAGCAGGAAGAAATAGAAGATCGAATAAAGGATTGGTTAAATGATTACAGCGACGATGACGATGACGATGACGATGACGATGACGATGATGACGATGACGATGACGATGACTAACGGTAACTTTTCTCTGAGCGAGTAATGAACGGTCTTAGATAATCCATATGTCTTCATTACTACGATTACTTATTGTCTCTAGTAGTTTGACAGCCTTTATAATGTTTTCAGGCTTTCATCAACCGTTAGAGAAGTGGATAAAAGCAAAAAGCTTTGAATTCTGGGTTCATACCGTTAGTAGTCATCTCACCATTGTAGAGATCGATGCCAAAAGTATTGGTGATATAGGTGTATGGCCCTGGAGCAGGGACGTCCATGCTGCGGCGATTGAGAATTTAGCCAAAGCCAAACCCAGAAAACTGTTTATCGATATCGACTTCAGCTCAAAAAGTGCGTCTAGTGAAGCCGATAGAAAGCTTTCTGATAGCCTTAACCATTTTGCTCAGCAAAGTGAGCTTCTATTACCTGCTTTTTTACAGCCAGTTTCGATAGGTCAAACAAAATGGGTTGCTAAAAAAGCTGAGCATCTTGAAGTCAACCCAGTGCGGTATGTTTCTGTCAACTTAATTCCAGATCATAATGGCGTTGTTACAAGCGCTCCGTCAGGTTTTGATTATGACGAAGCGTTTTTTCCTATTGCGGGTGGAGTATTATCAGAATCCAGCATAACAGGAACGCTAATTGACTTTTCGATAAGTCCGGGTTCTTTTACTTATGTTTCATTTGTTGATCTATTGAATGATCGAGTACCTTATGAATTGCTCCAGGATCGTATGGTACTTATTGGCGCTACAGCGATTGAGTTAGGCGATAATATTACTGTACCGGTCTATAGTTCTTTACCTGGCGTTCTGGTTCAGGCTTTGATAGCTGAGACTTTCAAAAAAGGAGCGCTGTTAGAAGTTAGCAAAAAAAATGAACTGTTATTAGTAGCAGCAATACTAATAATAAGTAGTATGTTTTTCTTAAGACTTACATGGCAAAGAGGATTAATATCAGTAGTTCTATTAATAGGAGCATGGATTTTATTCTCCAGTTTTTCTACACAAGTCCTACGTATAATTCTGCCTGTTGCTCTCCCTAGTATGGTTTTAATTGTATGTTATGTTGTAAGTATCCTTTTTTCATTGAATAAAAATATCTTTGAAAAGATAGATTTACAATTCAGGCTAGGCTCAAAAGAGTCGTTACTCAGAAATCTCTTTAAAACCTCTAACGAAGCCATAGTTTGCCTGGACAAAGAAGGCTTTATTAAAGAAATAAGTAAAACAGGCAAAGAGCTTACAGGCTTTTGTGTCGAAGGTAATAAAGAATTACATATCAATGAGTTGTTGCCCAGTGTCATTTTAAGTAAGTCTGAAGATTATGATAAGCCTGTTGATACTATTCTAATGTCGAGAAATGGTGATTTTATACCAGTAGAAATTTGTTTAACAAAAATTAATTTTGAATGCGCTTTATCTCATACTTTAATCGTTAGGGATATTCGTCAAAGAATACAAAGAGAAAGAGAACTGGAATATCAGGCTACGTATGATGGTTTAACCGATTTGCCTAATCGCTCCAGCCTGCTTAAAAAGTTAATTGAGAAATCAGAAACTAACGAGATAACACAGATTGCTACTCTGGATTTAACTCTTTTTAAACAAATTAATGATTTGCATGGTCATGTTATTGGTGATTTATTATTAAAAGAATCAGCTTCGCGTTTAAAAGTAAGTATGGCAAGTAACGGTCACTGGTTTCATCTTGGTGGTGACCAGTTTGTCTGTATGTTTACAACAGAAACCTCAGAAAAAGAGTTGATCCATATTGCTGAAAAATTGATTCAGCTAATAGCTCAGCCTTACGATTTTAGTCAGCAAGCTAACGATGTTGTTTTAGAGATTTCTGCTTGTATAGGCATTTCTGAATTCACTGAATCAATGCGTTGTCCAACAACCTTGCTAAGAAGAGCGGATTTGGCACTGCAGCGCGCTAAACAGAGCTTAAGTCAAATAGCTATCTATTCTGAAGAAATGGATGCGGTATTGAACCGGCAAATTGCATTAGCACCTAAATTGCAAAGAGCTATTCGGGATGATGTGTTATTTCTGGTTTTTCAGCCGAAAATTTCTTTAAGTGACTTTTCGGTACATGGCGTTGAGGTATTAACTCGCTGGATAGATAACGGAGAATACATAAGGCCTGACTGGTTTATAGAAACGGCAGAAAATACTCGTTTGATTGCTTACATGACCGAATGGATGGTTGATAAACTTATTGAAACAACACGGTATTGGCCAAAAAATAACTTACCAAAAAATATTGCGTTTAACCTATCTGCTCAATTGCTAGATAGTCCGAGTTTAATAGAAGAGATTTGTAAAAAGCTTGTTGTTGAACAGGATTATTGTGAGTTCGAGTTTGAGATTACTGAATCATCATTAATGCTTAATCAGGAACGGGCTTTATATTCATTAGAGATTATTCGAGGTTATCAGTTTAATATCACGGTTGATGATTATGGAACAGGGTATTCAACTCTTGAATACCTAAACACATTGAACCCAACAAAATTAAAAATTGACAAGTCGTTAGTTCAACATTGTGATAGCGATAATAAAAATCGGATAATAGTTGGATCCACCATTCATATGGCTAAAGAGCTTGGTTTGAAAGTTGTTGCAGAAGGTATTGAAACAAAAGAAGAGGAAGATTTTCTGCTGGGGTTAAATTGTGAATATGCGCAAGGATATCGCTATGCTAAACCCATGAAGTTTGATGATTTAATAAAGTGGAATGACCAGTGGAATGACGCACTTGATGTTTGTAATATTCGCTAGTAAAGTTCTAACGTTTATTCTACGATAAGATATCTACGCATTTTAATTATAAGTTATTGATTATTAAAATATAAAATGCTGCCTGTATATTAAACTTTTATTTAAGCTATTCAATAATTATCCCCTATATAGGGTGGTGCAGATGAAAAAACCATAAAGTAAAAACAGGTTTACGAATTAAAAAAACTATTTTAGAATGACCGTTCTAAAATAGCTTGGTTTATATTTTTATTGTGCGACCTAAATCATTTGATAAAGAATCTGTCTTGTTTGCTTCAATGCTGACTTTCTGGAAGAAAGGTTATGCATGTACCTCCATGCGAGATTTGGAAAATGCAACGAATTTGACTCCCGGCAGTATTTATCATGAGTTTGGCAGTAAATTTGAATTATTTGAGCAGTCGTTAGAATTTTACATTGAGCAGATTATTCAAGCGCGCGTGGATTACTATTTGATTGATAGCGATGATCCGTTAAATGGTATTCGGGAATTTCTGGTAACAACAATAAAAAATGTCCCTAAAAACGTTCGTGGTGATGCATGTTTTTTAATGAATTCAGCTATAGAACAGAACCATATTGATCCAGCTGTCAATAAGGTTATTAACCGTGGTTATCGTATTGTTGAGAAAGGTCTGATTTTGCAATTTGATCGAGCCAGGCAAGCTGGCCAGATAACAAAAGACATTGACAGTATATTAGCAGCAAGACACATTATTATTTTTATGTCCGGAATATTAGTTGCTTCAAAAAGCAATACCTCAATAGAAGTGTTAGAAAAGTCCATAGATATCACTGTGGATAGTTATCGTTAAAAAATTTTATCTATTTTAGAGTGGTTGTTCAAAAACTTACAATTTGAGTGAGGAATATAGCATGATAGAAACTATTCGTACCCCAGAAAATCGATTTAAATATTTAGTTAATTATCAGTTTTCACCTAATTACCTCGAAGTTCATAATATGAGGATGCATTATGTAGATGAGGGGCCTTCAAATGCTGATCCGGTTCTGATGTTACATGGTGAACCCTCGTGGTCCTATTTATACCGTCATATGATTCCTGTTTGTGCAGCGGCGGGTCATAGGGTAATAGCACCTGATCTTATCGGTTTTGGCAAGTCAGATAAACCGGTCAATCTTGAAGATTATAGTTTTCAATCACATATGGACTGGATGCAGGCATTTATTGATGAACTACAACTCAACAATATTACATTAGTGTGTCAGGACTGGGGCTCATTGATAGGAATACGTTTAGCTGCAGAAAACGAAAGTCGCTTTAAAGCGATTGTCCTTGGTAATGGTGGGCTGCCAACGGGTGATCATAAAATGCCGACGGCTTTTAAACTATGGAAGACTTTTGCGCTCAATAGTCCCGTGTTTCCTATTGCAAGAATTGTTGATGCTGGATGCAGAAAAAAGTTGAGTAAAGATGAGCGTAAAGCTTATGATGCACCTTTTCCGTCGGCTAAATATAAAGCGGGTGCGAGGGTTTTCCCAAAACTAGTGCCTGTTACCCCAGATAATCCCGCATCAGAAGCAAACCGTGAGGCATGGAAAGTATTGGAAAAATGGGATAAGCCGTTTTTGACAACTTTTAGTAATGGTGATCCAATTACGCGCGGTTTCGATAAGCTTATGAGAGAGCGGATACCTGGTTCTAAAGGTTTAAACCATTTAACTTTAAAAGGTGGACACTTTTTACAAGAAGACTCTGGACCTGAAATGGCTCAAGCAGTTAATGCCTTATTGGCATCTATGTAAAATCGAGCATGTAGAAATGATTGTTTATTATTAAATTAATAGTGAGACAAATATGAAAACAGCGTTAATAACTGGTGGAAGTGCCGGTATCGGTAAAATCACAAGTAAAGCTCTGGCTGCAAAGGGTTACAAAGTTATCATTGTGGCGAGAGATAAAACCAAGGGTGAATCGTTAGTCAGCTCAATAAATAATGACTACCCAAATGCTAAGGCTGAGTTTCATTCGGTTGATATATCCATGTTTGAAGATGTTCGTCGATTTGCAGAAGAAATACGAAGTAGAGAAGAAAAAATTGATTTATTGATTCTAAATGCAGGTCTTTATACACCGAAATTAAAACTCAGTGAGAGTGGTCATGAGTATATGTTTGCTACTACTCATTTGGGGAATTTTCTTCTGACACATGAATTAATGGGTTTGGTTAAAAATGCTGAGAATGCAAGAATTGTAGTGACGAGCTCTGTTGCTCATCATATGGGTTCATTGATTGACTTTTTTGAAACACTTGAGGGCTCTCCTCGAAAAGCTTCCTTAATAAATGGATTTGCCACTTACGGTAGATCGAAATTGGCCAATTTGCTCTTTATTAGAGAATTAGCTGAAAGATTAAAAGGTGAAGGTGTTTTGGTCAATGCATTTCACCCTGGTGGAGTAAAAACTGAAATATGGAGAGATACTTCTTCTTTAATGAATAGCCTGATCAATCCTTTTTTAATTACAGAAGAAAAGGGAGCAGACACTCAAATTTTTCTTGCTACAGATCCTTCTGTCACTGAAACCGGAAAATACTGGTGTAGACGAAAACCCGATGTATCAAGCAAGAAGAGCAAGGATAAGAAGTTAATAAGAGATTTATGGGAGTATAGTGAAAAGGCTTTAGGTATAAAAAAATTCGGGGTTTTGGACGTAGCCAGTTAAATAATTGATACGGAGATAATTTTGCATTAGAGGTATTTGTGTTAACTAAAGAAAAAAGTGAGATCATACTAACCGCTTGCTGTCCTGCGGCTGGAGGAATAGTTGCTGCGGTAACAACTTTTTTGTTTGAAAGAGGCAGCTATATTAGTGAGTTAGCACAATTTGATGATGAAGATACCGGGCGTTTTTTTATGCGTGCGCGCTTCCATATTGATGGGGAGGGTGTAAAAGGAAGTGGCAATAATACTTCACACAATCCATTGCATTGCATAGAAACGCTTTGTGATGAATTTCCGCAAATAGCAAAGCGTTTTAATATGGAATGGAAACTTCATCGAGCTGAAGCGCCGACTCCAACATTAATCATGGTAAGTCAGTATGATCATTGTCTGGATGACCTGCTATACCGTTTACATAAAGGGGAATTGAATATAGAAATAACAGCAGTTGTTTCTAATCATTTGTTATTAAGACCAATGGTGGAAAGAGAGGGAATCAGGTTTATATACCTGCCTATCGAAAAAGAGAATAAACCGCAGCAAGAACAAGCATTACTGGATGTGATTGAAGAAACGAATACGGATTTAGTCGTGCTCGCACGATATATGCAGATTCTGACGGATAATTTGTGTAGCCAGTTGCCGGGTAGGGTAATCAATATACATCATTCTTTTTTACCTGGTTTTAAAGGGGCGAAACCCTATCATCAGGCTTATCAACGTGGAGTCAAGTTGATAGGAGCCACAGCCCACTATGTTACCTCAGATTTGGATGAGGGGCCGATCATAGAGCAATCGGTGCAACCAGTTGATCATACCTATACGCCCGAGATGCTAACAGCTGTAGGTAGAGACACTGAGACATTTGCATTGGCAAGAGCGGTCAGATTGCACACAGAGCATCGTATTTTTCTGGATGGAAACAAAACCATTATTTTCAAATAGTTTTTTAAGGGTATAAGAATGAAGATATATGCGGTAAGAATTTTTGTTGATGACTGGTCTTCAGCTTGTGATTTTTATGAAAAAACCTTGGGTTTAACGTTAGAATATAAAAATGAGGAGTTTGGTTGGGCAGAATTGGATGTCGGCGGTGCTAAATTTGGTATAGAGAGAGTGGATAGTATGTCTACCACAGAAGAAAAAGCATTGGTTGGAAGGTTTCTAGGTGTTTCACTTCAGGTAGCGAGTGTTGAGGAAGAATATAAGCGTTTAGTAGATCTGGGAGTAGAGTTTACCACCTTACCAGAGCGTCAGGATTGGGGTGGCGTGATAGCTCATTTTAAAGATACCAGCGGTAACATCGTTACATTAATGAGTGAAAGCGGTTAATATTTTGCCCTATTTAAAGTTTTGCCAGATTAAATGGATAAAACAAATAATACAGAATTAAATGAATTAATATGGCAAGTGATAGCATCTATTCCTAAAGGTAAAGTGCTCACTTATGGTCAGGTAGCTTCTTTGGCAGGTTATCCTAACCATGCGAGATATGTTGGCACAACGCTAAAAAAATTGCCTAAACACTCACGTCTTCCTTGGTTTAGGGTGATAAATGCTAAAGGCGAGCTGTCGTTTCCCATCGATAGTGAAAAATATAAAACACAAAAACACCTGTTAGAAAAAGAAGGGGTTCTATTTATTAAAGGAAAGGTATCTCTAAAGCAATACAGTTCATACTGGTAATAAATTGATCCTGGTTATAAAGATTTTTTCCGTCTTTCTGTTACAGTTTCTCCTGCTATACCCCAGTTATCGGTTGAAACCTCATCAATAACAACGACAGTAGTAGCGGGATTCTTGTTAAGCACCGTTTGTAATAACTTTGTTGCCCCTTGTATTAGCTCAGCTTTTTGTTCGGCCGTCACTTCTTCGTCAGTCACTTTAATATTAACGTAAGGCATATCTCTCTCCATTTGTTTCCAAAAAATAATATTTTAAAGAGGGTGTACAGATCTGTTCACTTTTGTGTTAGCATAGTAAACAGATCTGTACATGTCAATCTTTATTTATTTCAACGTGTTTTAGAAACAATGAATACAGCACCAAGAAAAGAGCATTTACTGAATATAGCTTTTGAGTTATTCAACTCAGGAGGGTTTGTGAATGTTGGAATAGACAAGATTATTGAGGTTTCGGGTGTGTCAAAAGCAACGTTATATAAACACTTTGAAAGTAAAGAAGACTTGATTCTCGAAATTTTAAAAAGAAAAAGTAAAAACTGGATACAGTCATTAGAACTACAAATAACGAAATCTAAATCTGATTACCCGAATAAACCATTACATTATCATATTTATTCCTTGGTCGATTTATATGAACAGCGAATAAAAAAACCGGATTTTTACGGGTGTAATTTTATAAAGGCCGGGACTGAATTTGTTGAAAAGAAAGAGCCTATCCATACTTTTGCAATAGAACATAAAAAGAAAGTGGAGTTAATTTTTTTAAACTTGTTAGAGGGCGTAGAGCGTAGTAAGGCTAAAACACTTGCTCGTCAAATATTATTGATTCTGGACGGTGCACTTGTGTCTGCGGCTGTTCTTGATAATAAGAAATCCATAAATGATGCGCGAGCAATTATCAGCTTGTTATTACAAGATATTTAATGACGATGTAATACATAATTGGACTGGCTAAATGAATAATACTTTGATGTATACAATGATTATGTTAGTTGCTGGTTTGGGTATACCAACTATGGCAACATTAAATAGCAGGTTGGGAATTAAATTGGAGAGTGCAGTATTAGCAACAACTATATTATTTGCGATTGCCTTTTTTGTCTCCTTATTTATCTTGATATTTGCAGAAGGTTTTCCTAAATCCATTTATCGACCTGTTATTCCCTGGTATTTCTATTGTGGAGGTATGTTAGTTGCGTTTTATGTATTAAATGTTACTTGGGTAGCTCCTCGCTTTGGTGTGGCTAATGCTATTGCCTTTGTATTACTTGGTCAATTGATAGCAATGAGCACTATCGATCATTTTGGTTTATTTGGAACAACGAAGTATTTATTGTCTATACAAAGATTATGCGGTTTAATCGTAATGGCAATTGGTGTTTTTTTGGTGGTAAAGCATGTGCCTAGTTCTTAAATGCTAACTCTTTTCGGATATTCACCCAATGCGGTAGTATCCAAAATAAAAAAATCTACATCGTGTCTTTGGTATGAGTATAATAATCTCTTAACAACAAAAGGCATTTTGTGGAGATTAAATATGAATCAGTATGTGATAACTTATTTCGGCGGTGATCAGCCAGAAACCAAAGAAGAAGGCCTAAAGCATTTTGCGAAATATCAAGAATGGCTGAAATCGTTAGGAGATGCTGTTATCAAACCCATGGTGCCTTTTAGTAATGTGAGAACAATAAATCCTGATAGTACTATTATTGAGAATAGTGTAGTTGGTATGAGTGGGCATACAGTTATTCAGGCTGAAACGATTGAGCAGGCTGTTGAATATACAAAAGATTGCCCATTTTTAGCCATTAACGGTACGTTAGAAGTTGCTGAAATTATTAAAGTGTAAACTCTGATTCTAAACGATGAATCCTGTTGACGTTTTATCTTTGTTTGGTGTAATGCTACTTCTTGCATTAGTACCCAGTGCAAGTGTGGTATTAGTTATAACTCGATCGGCTTTTTTTGGTGTAAAAAATGGAGTGGCAGTAGCGTTTGGAATTGTTCTGGGTGATTTGATTTTTATTGCCTTGGCCTATTGGGGTTTATCGATTATTGCTGAAACTATGGGCGGCTTATTTTTATCAATTCGATATATTGGTGCTGCCTATCTTATTTGGCTGGGGTATTCACTATTTAGTTCAAGCACTAAAGCTACCGTTTATACTATTGATAAACAAAATAAAGGTAATGTATTTCTGAGTTTCTTTTCCGGTTTATTTCTAACACTTGGAGATATTAAAGCGATCGTATTTTATATGAGCTTATTGCCTATCTATATCGATTTAACTCAAATGAATTTTTTAGATCTTTTTAAAATTATGCTGATCACCATTATATCAGTCGGTGGAGTAAAGGTATTTTACGCATATTCAGCACATAAAATTATTCAATTATCTGAAGGTTTTAAATATGAACATATTTTAAAGAAGCTAACGGGGGGGTTACTTGTCGGTGCAGGTGGTTACCTTATCGTTAAAACATAGCTGTTAAAACAATATTTAAAAAACGCTTAATCAGAAGTTTTATTCCTGGAGAAAAGATGGAAATAATATACCCAATGTTTGCTTTAGTATTACTTATTTCTTTTGTTGCTTGCGGGTTAGGTTTTTCCCGTTTCAGAAGTGTTGCGAAAAGAGAGGTGCATCCATCAGCCTATAAATTAATGGCGGGAGATACACCTCCGCAATATGTTCAAAAACTTAATAGGAATTTTAGTAATTTATGTGAAACACCAGTTTTATTTTTTACGGTTTGTATTTTATATTTAGTATTAGAGTTAAATAGTCAGTTTTTTATTAATCTTGCATGGGTATATGTGATTTTAAGAATCATCCATACTTTAATTCATGTCACTTATAATTATCCGTTACATCGATTTTCTGTTTTTTTACTTTCAAGTGTTGCCTTGTTAACAATGTGGTTTAATCTTATTTTTTCTTTATCATAACTTTTACTAAAGTAAGCTATTCATGAGTCAATTACCTCCCTGTTTAAAATGCCATTCAGAATTTGTCTATCAGGATGGTATGTTATTAGTTTGTCCGGAATGTGGTTATGAGTGGTCAACTGATGCTGTCGATGAAGAGCAGGTAGGTAAAAAAGTAGTAGATTCCAATGGTAATGTTCTCAATGACGGGGATACAATTACTGTCATCAAAGATTTAAAAATCAAAGGATCGTCCCAGGTTGTTAAGGTTGGTACCAAAGTAAAAGGTATACGTCTGGTTGAAGGTGATCACGATATAGATTGTAAAATACCAGGTATTGGTGGTATGAAATTAAAATCAGAATTTGTAAAGAAAGTCTAAATAACGAGTTCACTATGGGTGATGTTATCAATGCAAAATTTGGTGAAAGAGCTAAATTAAAAGCTAAAAAGAAAAGAGCCAAAAAAAATCAGCGCTCGTCACTGTGTGAAAACGGTCACCATCAATGGGAAGTAGATAAGAAAACACGTTTTGATACCAAGCAAGGAAAATTGGTAACAGTCAAGCGTTGCAAAAGGTGTGGTATTGTTAAAACAATAGCTGAATGACTATTCATTTTTAAACATAATTTCGTGACATTGTTTTAATAGATTACATTAAGATAATTACCTAAGCTTATGTGAATCTTTTTTAATTAAAACTAAGACCTGAACCACAACTCTAATAACAATAATTGTTAGTATACTTATGATGTGAGAATATACAGTTGGTTTTAATGTAAATTAAACTTTAAACTGTTTATGCCGTAATATTATCTAATTACTCTATCTTTTGGTGGGGGCCCAGATGATGAATATCCATTATTGTTACTTTGATTCACCGTTAGGTAAGTTATTGATTGCAGGTGATTATCAGGGTTTAAGAATATTAAATTTTCAAGATGGACCTAATCCGCATTATCCAGAAAGAGATTGGCGGCGTGATGCAGCCTTTTTTGTAAATCCCATTATGCAATTAAAAGAATACTTTGCTGGTAAGCGTACCCGTTTTTCTTTACGTCTGAATCCAATTGGTACCGAATTTCAACGCAATGTGCTCGATACGGTGATGAGAATTCCGTATGGCGATGTTGCAAATTATGCGGATATTGCAAGAATGTTAAAAAAACCGCGTGCCGTTAGGGCGGTTGGCGCAGCGAATCGTAATAACCCGTTGCCGATTTTTATTCCCTGTCATCGAGTGATAGGTAGTAATGGTACCCTAACAGGTTATGTTGGTGGTTTAGAGAGAAAAAAATGGTTACTAAAACATGAATCCTGTGAGATGGAATTTGAAGAAAAGCAGAGGCAGACAGATTTTTTTGGTGAAATCAAAGAGCGAGAAGACGGGCCAATTGAAGCATAAATAAAGTAACAAAAAAGCCGGTAGAAACCGGCTTTTTTGAAAATGTTTTATGATTAATCTTTTGTAAGCTATTCGTCAATTATAAGAGTGACTGAAACATCTTCTTTTGCTTGTTCAGCGGCATCAGCAACAGCTGTATAGACTTTGGCCTTGGCTTCTTTGGCAGCACTGATGATAACGGTTGCATTGGGGTTTTCAGCCATTTTACGTTGAATCACAGAGCGAACAGAACGAACGTCAACACGGCGGTCATCAATTTTTATTTCATTTGCACCGGAAATGCTGACAACAACGTTTTTATTGTCAGTCGGGATATCGGATGTAGGAGTATCGTCAGGGCGGTTAATGTCGAGACCAAACTCTTTCACAAACGATGCAGTAACGATAAAGAAGATCAGCATGATGAATACCACATCAAGCATCGGGGTTAAGTCAATTTCGGAATCGTCTTCTTGTGTTGCTGCGTGTCGCGTGCGCGCCATATATTTCTCCAACAAAAATAGCGAGTTCTTTGTCTGGATGTGTCCAGAAACAGAGCTTTTCCTACAACATACCTTCCAATATATACATAGACACAGAAATAAGCGTTATGTTCTATAAGAGGAAAATACTATGCAAGATTATCTTAACGAGCTTCTTCGGGTATTATCATTAAATACGGCCTGAGTTCACTCATTCGGGAACGGCATATTAACGACTTTTTCTGTTAAGTGAAAGCTTTGTTAAAGGTTTATTTCAAAAAAAATATAAGCTAAAAGAAATTATTATCTTATAGGTATATGCTAAGTTGAGGGCTCATCAATAACAAGCAATTTATTGAAAAATCAAGAATTTATTCAGAAGATACTGTCTGACTTGGATGATATTTGTTCGCCTTGTTGTTTGAAAATGTCTAAAATATTTACATCAATTCCTGCCATCACTCTTCGTGAAATCATAGTGACTGGAAATAGGAAATAATCCTGTCTTTTTATTTGCAAAGCTCGTGATTGTCCTCTTTTGTCCAGATAGCGAACCCATACAAGATTATGCTTTTGCTTTAAACGTTCACCGAGCACGACGCCCATTGCTTGTAATACAGCTTCATCTTCGGGCCTGCTTTTTACGATTCGCTCATTCAGTAATCGTTGCATAAGAGAAATATCATACTCTGCATTGCCTTGCAGACGGCTACCAAAGTGTTTTCTTGTTAAGTCATTTACCCGCTCAAAGCTGAGGTTTACAAAATAACGGTCAGCCTCGCGAAAATCGAGTACCTCATATTCTTTGGCATCCTGGTTTAGGTAACCTTTGAAATACTGACTACCTTGAACTTGCCCAAGAGTTAATGGACTAATCAAAAACAGTGTAATTAATAGAAGCAAGATAGCCGTATTGTTACGTCTTGTAGTTGTATACATGCGTAGTACCATGTTGTTCAACGATTAGGAAGTGATATTCCACTTATCATAAATTTAATGTCCATAATTCTATTTCATCCATCAGGGTGCATAAAGAGTTGGATATATTTTTCTTCATCTTTATCCTAATAAGTTTGGTATATCATTTGGAACACCAGTAAGTAAGATCTTGGTTTTGGAGTCATTCATGATTACAGGTAGTATTGTTGCACTTGTGACACCTATGTTCGACGATGGTTCTATCGATTACGATAGCCTGGCTAAACTGGTCGATTGGCATGTGGAGCAAGGCACAGCAGCAATTGTCGCGGTAGGTACAACAGGTGAATCAGCCACCTTGCGGGTTGATGAACACTGCGAAGTGATTCGTTCGGTTGTCGATGTCGCCAATGGTCGCATTAAAGTGATAGCGGGTACTGGAGCTAATGCAACCGAAGAAGCAATTGAGTTAACACAGGCAGCAAAGAAAGTAGGTGCCGATGCCTGCCTTTCGGTAACACCTTATTACAATAAACCAACGCAACAAGGCTTATATCTTCATCACAAAACGATTGCAGAGGCTGTTGATATTCCCAACATTTTATATAATGTGCCAGGAAGAACAGCTGTCGATATGTCGGTTGAGACGACAGATAGACTGTCAGAAATTTCTAACATTATTGCTATAAAAGATGCAACGGGTGATCTTGAGCGTGGAGCCGAGTTAATCGAGCGCTGTGGAAGTAAAATTGCGATTTATTCGGGTGATGATGCAACCGCAGCTGAATTGATAATGATGGGGGCAAAAGGGAACATATCGGTAACAGCTAATGTAGTACCGGCAAAATTGACCCGGATTTGTGAGTTGGCAGCCCAGGCAAAAAGTGAAGAACAAAAAAACGAGGTGCGTGATCTCGATAATGCACTCCAGAAATTGCATGACAATATGTTTGTTGAAGCTAATCCAATTCCTGTTAAATGGGCATTGTTCAGAATGGGTTTGATCAAACAGGGTATTCGTTTACCCATGACAGAGCTGGATGTTAAATATCAGACTGCCATGGAAAAAATTCTTGGTGAATTTGGTTTAATCTGAAACAGTTAAAATTCGTTAGTCAATTCATTAGTTAAGGCATGTTAACTATGCAAATCCGTTCTTCTTTTGTTTTTCTTCCTCTTATCATCGCATTAAGTGTATTAACGAGTGGATGTGGTAGTTTGTGGGGGGATGATGGTTATTTCGCTGATCGCTCCAGTGATTATCTTAAAGCAAAAGAGTCTTCACCTATTATTTTACCGGAAGATAAAAAAAATCTGCTGATGCGGGATATTTATGTAATTCCCGAACTGGAATATGCCAAGGTTTTACCAAAAAAATACGAAGTACCGCGCATAGACTCTCTGGATAAACGTGAAAGTAAAGGAGCAGTGCGTATTCAAAAATATGAAGAAGATCAGTGGATTCTTTTCCAGCGTTCACCCGGACAGACCTGGCCGTTGTTATTAAAGTTTTTAGTTTCAAATCAGATAGAAATTACTGAAAAGAATGCGACGGAAGGTATTTTAGAAACCGGATGGCTCAGGGTGGCTTCTCTTTCTTCAGCTTCTAACAATAATGATAGACCTGAACAAGAAGGTGATTTTTCAGAGACGACATCTAACGATGGTATGTTAGAGCGCTATCGTTTTTTATTAACACATGGTGTGCAAAACCAGACAACAGAAATTCGTGTTGTACATGAAATTAAAGCATCAGTGGCAAATGTAAATGAAAGAAAAGAAAATATGATGAGAGTTGTAGCCGAGCATTTGGCAAGTTCGCCAGATAGTGCTTCTCATTCTCTGTTAGCTCAAGGCATAGGTTCTGCCAGTAAAGTTACTATGCAATACAACGAAGATGGAGAGCCCTATCTGCTATTGGAATTACCTTATGCTAGAGGCTGGGCATCTTTGGGACTGGCTTTACAAAAATCTTTATTTGAAATAGATGATATAGACCGCTCCCAAGGCGTTTATTTTGCGCGGGCTTTAGATAGAAAAGAACTAAAGAAAAAAAAGAAAAAGGGCTTTTTTTCCAGGTTATTTTCACGTAGCTCGAAAAAAGACGGGGATAACAAAAACAAAAGTAAAAAAGAAAAAGATTCTGAACAACCGCTATTAGTAAAAGCGAAAGAAGATAAAAATGGCGTTGTCATAACTGTACAAAGACAGCAAGCTCCAGCACTGGAAAGCAATGAGCAGGCATTTTTCTTGAGAAGAATACTGTCTAACTTATCCTGATAATACTTAAAAGGTAATCAAATTTGAAATTTTCGGCTGTTGGTAGCGGAAGCAAAGGCAATGCATTAGTTGTATGTAATTCGGAAAATAAAATTTTAATTGATTGTGGTTTGCGATATAAGCATTTGCAAACTGCTTTGTCTGAACTTGAGATGAGTGCAGAAATGCTCGATGCTGTTTTTATAACCCACGAGCATTCAGATCATATTGCAGGTTTACAGGGGCTTGTTAAAAAACATCCAGTAGAGATTTATATGACGCGAGGCACAGCGCTGGCTGCAAACTGTGGCGATTTGCCAAATCTGAATTTAATCTGTGATCAACAAACTGTTTCGTTAGGAAGTTTGTCGATTAAAGCTACATTGGTCCCACACGATGCTCGAGAGCCTTGTCAGTTTACTGTAACCGACCATAAAACCGATAAATTAAAAACACTGGGTATACTAACGGATTTAGGAAGTTCTTCAGAGCATGTTATCGAAGCTTATAAGAATTGTGATGCGCTCGTTCTGGAATGTAATCATGATGAAAAAATGTTGCGGGAAGGACCTTATCCTCCCAGTTTAAAGCAGAGAGTGTTAGGTAATTGGGGGCATTTGAGTAATCGTCAGGCTTCAGAGTTGCTGGGAAAAATAGAGCCTCAAAACCTTCAATGGCTGGTTTTAGCGCACTTGAGTCAAAAAAATAATACACCCGATTTAGCTCTGGAAGAAATAACAAAAAAGTTTCCCGATCAATCTCGTTTGAAAATAGCCGAACAGGATCAGGTCATGCAGTGGTTGGCTGTTAATTAGATTTTAAGTGCCTGGAAAATATTTTGTTGAGTCAAAATAAAATACTTATTCCCAATGACCTTCCGAACAGTTTGCCTGCTGATGAGCAGGGTTTATTGCAAACATTCGATCAACTAGCGATTATCGAAGTCGTTGAAAGAGAGAATATTCAGCAAGATTTAATTTATATCGATTATCTTGATGATCAGTGGCTATTGTTATGCAAAGGAAGCAAAGTGCAAGTAAGTGCAGATTTTCTCGATAGCACTTTCAAATATCGGCTCAGTAAAAAGAACCTTGCCAATGAAACGGTAGTGAAAGCTGTTAAAGGAAGGCAAAAGGCACAAGAGTTGAGCGTGCTCGACGCTACAGCCGGCTTTGGGCGCGACAGCTTTTTAATGGCAGCTGCAGGTATGCATGTGCTCCAGATAGAAAAAATCCCTTTGATTCATCATCTAGTTAACAAAGCGTTAGATATTGCAAAAAGTTCTGGTTTTGCAGAGCTTGAAAACGCTACAAAAAAAATAACAACGGTTTGTGGAAATAGTATCGAGTACATGGCAGCCAGGCACAATCTGCAAAAAGAAGACAGGCACAATATTGTGTTTCTCGATCCAATGTATGTCGATTCAATTCAGCAACAACAGCACAGTGGTTTAAAAGAAAGTGCAGCAGTCAATAAACATTTAACGATGTTACAAGCAATTACTGTCATGCATAAAACCGAGGATGAAAAAGATACTTTGAAGACAGAAGCGCAATTATTTGAGTCTGCAATAAATTACGCTAAAACCAAAGTAGTGGTAAAGCGTCCACCTAAAGCACCATGGTTAAACCGGCAAAAGCCGTCTACATCTCTCTCATCAAAAGCTGTCAGGTTTGATATTTACCCCATATCGTAATTAATTTTTTATTTTCCAGGCTTTTGAATATTTTTTTTTATCTGCATTATAATGTTTTCTTATTTTCCGGTATTGAACGCTGGTTTATTAATATGAGGTAAGGGCAATGCCTTCAGTAACAACTGCCGAAAGCGTGCTGGCAGTCAATGATGATTTACCGATTCGAACAGATAAAGCTGTGCACAGTGGTAAAGTGCGCTCTGTTTATTGGTTAAACGAAGAAGACAGCGCGCGCTTGATCGAAAAGAATAATTACAATGTAGCAAGTGGTTCAGAATTAGCAGTTATGATTATAAGTGATCGTATCTCAGCATTTGAATGTTTGTGGCATGCAGAAGGTGGTATGCAGGGGGTCCCGGGAAAAGGGGCTGCATTAAACACGATTTCCAGTTACTGGTTTGAGCAATTCAAGCAGCAGGGTTTAGCCGATAGCCATATTCTTGATGTGCCGCATCCACTGGTATGGATTGTACAAAAAGCAAGACCGGTTATGATAGAAGCTATTGCTAGACAATACATAACAGGTTCAATGTGGCGAGCATACAGTAAAGGGGAACGAGTTTTTTGTGGAATAACACTGCCGGAGGGTTTAAATCAAAACCAGTGTTTGCAAGATCTCTTGATAACGCCATCAACTAAAGGCGTTATAAAAGGTGTAGAAGGTGTTCCTGAAGTTGATGATGTGAATATCAGTCGAGAGGATTTGAAAAAAAATTATAGCGCATTCAGGTTTGATAGTATTGACGATATTGATAAATATGAAAATCTATTGCGTGAAGGTTTTACTTTAATCAGTAAACATTATCAGAATGTTGGACAGATATTTGTCGATACCAAATTTGAGTTTGGTTATGTAAAAGATAATGAGGGAAAAGAAAAACTAATTTATATGGATGAGGTAGGAACACCTGATTCGTCCAGATTATGGGACGCCGAAGAATACCAAAAGGGTAATGTGGTTGAGAATTCAAAAGAATATTTCAGGCAAATGCTGTTGAGTCATTTTGAAGACTCGGATGTTTTGTTAGATAAAAACAGAATGGAAGAACGCTATGCCCTCGCCAGAAATAACCCTCTACCGATGAACATAATGGAAGAAGTCTCCGCAACTTATAAAGGTATAGCAGAAAGCATTATTGGCAAAACATTAACACTTTCAGAAAACCCTCGGCAAGAAATTATTGATGTATTAAATGATCGTTATGATTTAATTCTTTAAATGGCCTATCGTTCTTTATTGGATACAGACTCTTGTGTTTTACAAAGCGATAAAAATTCCTGGCAGCTGCCCGATGCGGCAATCAGTTACTTCCCTAATTTTCTTACAGAAAACGAATCTTTAGCGTTATACAATCATTTTAAAAATACGCTTAAGTGGCAAAATAATAAGATTACTCTTTTTGGTAAAGAGCATACTGTACCAAGATTAGAAGTATTTTATGGAGATGCCGGGCTACAGTATACTTACTCGGGTAAAACGTTTAATACAGTAGAATGGAACAAAGAGCTCTTTGAAATTAAAAGCAAAATAGAAAAAAAGATAGATAACACTACTTTTAATTCTGTTCTGGTAAATTATTATCGTGACGGGAATGACAGTAATGGTTGGCATGCTGATAATGAAAAGTCGTTAGGATTAAACCCTGTTATTGCTTCCTTGAGTTTAGGTTACTCACGTGACTTTTTGATACGCCACAGAGAATTTGATGAGCATCGTTATAAAATAGCTTTAACTAATGGAAGCTTACTGATAATGAGCGGGTCAATGCAGCATAAATGGTTACATCAAATACCCAGGCGAAAGAAAGTGCACGATGGAAGAATTAATCTGACATTTAGGAAAATTGTAAGCTAAACAGGTTAAGATAAGGACTTAGGTATTGTTAAGATAGAAAATTTTCTTAAGGTCAAAGTCATGTATTATCCAAATTAAAATAGGCTTTATGATTATTTATATTCCCCACTTGTTGTTACGCTACTTTCTATAGCTGTATTGGCTTTACTCTGTTAATATCTATCAAAGTGCATCTTGCTGAATGATAAACACTTCAAAATGTGCATCGGCATCTTTTTCAAAGCGTGCGATTTTATTTATCAACTTTTCGTTTAAGATCATTTCTCGTGAGAGCAATAACATACCATCGGGCAGGTTTAAATCTCTTGAAAGAATCATACCAGGTTTTAATTGATCTACTCTAACAGTAGTTTCCTGGCAGGTGATGATGTCGTCTTTTAATTCAGAAACGAGTTTAATATAGGGTTCAACCAGTTCAGCTTTAAAGCTTGTGCCGGACTGTTTTTTAAGATACTCGACGGTGTCACTATAGGTCATTTGTTTGCCTATTGTGAGACCACAGCGTAAATCACGATAATGACTGACAATTCCCAGTATTTGCGCAGGTAACGAGATGTCTTTTTCTTTTAGTTTGTCCGGATAGCCATTGCCATCAATACGCTCGCGGTGTTGGCGAATAATATTACCGGCTTCGGTAAGGGAATCAACCGACATAAGAAGCGCTTCACTTAATGCTGGAAAGCGATTGAATTGTTTCTTTTCTTCACTATCCATTAATTCATAGGGTTTATGAAGCAGGGTGTCAGGTAGTGTAATCTTTCCAAGATTTCTTAATAATGCAGCATAGTGTAATTGTTCGGAAGTTTTTTCATCGAGTTTAAATTGGCTGCTTAGGAAGTTTACATGGAAGGCTACTTCCAGCTCGGTTTCCTGAAAACGTTCGTTTTTCTTGTGATTCTCTCTTGAATTAATTAATCCGGAAAAAACTTTGGCAAAAGCAATATAGGATTCTTCGACACCACTTTTTGCCGTTCGAAGTTCATCGACCATTTTTTTGAGTGCAAGCGTTCTTTGTTTAACTTTCTCCTCTAATGACGCATTTAGCGTATTTAATTCGTCAAGTTGCGCCCTGTTTTGTTCCAGTAATTCATCACGCTCTGTTTTTAAGCGAGATAATCGAGCCGCATTTTCTACTGTATCGATAAGTTTGTCGTTTTCACAGGGTTTGGAAAGATAGAACGAAATTTTTCCTTTGTTTACTGCGGAGATTATGGCATCGATATCGGAGTAGCCGGTTAACAATATTCTCGATACATCAGGATAGTTGATAGCAACCTTTGCAAGTAATGTTGCGCCATCCATTTCTGGCATTCGCATATCGGAGACAATCACATCAAAAGTAGCTGATTCCATAATTTGTATGGCTTCTTTACCCGAATTGGCCAAAGAAACTTCGTAACGTTTACTCCTGAAAATTCTACGTAGAGATTGTAGAATAGAGGGCTCATCGTCGACGAACAAAACCCTGATGGCTTTGTTAGTAATCGCATCGGGGTCTAACGATGCGTCGATATTAGTTGCGGCTTGTGCAGACATATTATTCCTTTAATAAAGCTCATTTACTCCATGATCACTAATACACTTTTTCCAATCAAATCGATATCGGATGCTGTAATGGTTATCCAGCATTTAAATAATTCACTGTAAATTCGTATGCTTTCTCCAGGTTCACAGACTTGCATGGTTATGATGGTATCGATGACCTCTTTAGAAAAATGTTGAGTGGCGTCGTTGGTCTTATGAATATTTTTAAATACTTTACGCGCTTCGGCATTCACCATACGCATAGTTAATTGACCATCAATTCCAATAATAGGATTAGGCAGTGTTTCGATAATGCGCTCATTTTGATTAAAAGCAAAGTCAGCGTCAGGCACCAGAGAGACATTCTCATCTTTATCAGGTATGTATGTGCCATTGGGTTCATGTGTTCGCAAATATTGATCGAAACATTCATGAACCACACTCACAAGGGTTTCATTTTTCCAGGGTTTACTGATAAATTTAAAGACATATGATTTATTAATTGAGTCGAGGATTGCGCCAATATCCGAATAACCAGAAAGAATCGCTCTAATAATTTCGGGGTTGATATTTTTTATTTTTTCCAATAACTCGGTGCCCTGTAGCTCTGGCATTCTCTGGTCTGAAAGAACAACATGTACAGGTTGATTTTCGATAATACTGAGAACTTCATCAGGATCTGTTGTTGTGATGCAATTAAAAAATTGACCTCTGAACACACGAGCAAGTGACGATAAAATATTAGGTTCATCATCAATACACAGTAATGTAGCTGGTTCACTGAGTGGCCATATGGCGTTATCTTGTTTGGTTTGTGCGTTTTGCATAGTCTTCCCTGTCTAATGTTCTAGTTAAGCGGCTTTTCCAGTGTCTCCAGTGCCAGAAGCATTCTCTTTTTCTGGAGGCGTATCTTCAATTCCCGGGTCACATAAAAGCTCAATCGTAAATGTACTGCCTATCCCAACTGCACTAACAACATCGAGTTTGCCTTTATGATTCTTAACGATAGTGTTCACCATATGTAGGCCAAGCCCGGTACCTTCACCAACATCCTTTGTTGTAAAGAATGGGTCAAAGATTTTTTTAATGATATTTTCAGGTATGCCACAACCGCTATCTTTGATATCGATAGCTACTTTGTCTTTATCCAATGTGCGGGTTGTAATCTCTATGGTTCCTTTGGTTTCCATGGATTGTGCAGCATTAATAAGAATGTTAAGAAAAACCTGGGATAATTTTCCTCCATAACCTTTTATGTCAGGTACATCCGAATAGTTTTTGACGATTTCTGCTTTATATTTAAGTTCATTCCAGGCAACGCTTATAGTTTTATCAATCAATTCATTGACATTGATTTCAACCAGATTGGGACTGTTTACATGTGAGAATTCTGAAAGATCGGCAACGATTTCCCGTACTCTTTTTGCGCCTGAAATGGATTCCGATAATAAACTTTTAAGGTCTTCTTGCAAAAATGAGAGATCAATTTCTTCTTCAAAGCTTTTAATTTTATTCAATTGTTCTTTAACGAAATCGGTATTCTCAAAATGTTCATTGATTTCAGAGTACAAAGCGATTAACTCACTATAGTCATCGAAATAATCAGAGAGGGAAGTCAGGTTGCTGGAAATAAAGCCCATAGGGTTATTGATTTCATGTGCTACACCGGCAGCCAGTTGACCCACCGAAGCCATCTTGTCTGACTGAACAAGTTGAAGTTTCGCTTGCTCAAGTTCATTTTGTTTTTGTTTGCGCTGGCTAATATCCCAGAACACAATAACAAAATGTTTTTCTCCATCAAATATTCTTGCATTTGCATAAAGCTCTACAGGAAATCGCTGGTTATTACAGTCGCTGGCAGTAAATTCGCCACAAAACATTTCTTGTTCCAGCAGTGACTTATGATCGGCCTTAGGCAGAATTTTGTCGAGAGTTGCTTGCGGTTTTTCAGCAATTTGTATTTCTTCGTCTCCAAAAAAGCGCTCATTAAAAAAGTGGTTAGATAAAAGAATTTTTCCTGAGCTATCAAGAGAAATAATCGAAATAGGCGCCGTATTCATTATGATTTTTGTAAAGCGCTGAGAGCGTTTGGCGTCTGCAACATTTGTTTCCAGCATATCGGCAAATTCAGAAAAGCAATCATTCAGGGCGAGTATCTCTTTAGGTACATTCTTTAAAACGCATTCTTCCGTAAATACATCAAAGTCATTTCTAAAACATTCGGCTCGTTCAGATATAGAATCAGTTAATTGTGATAGCGGTTTTACAAAGCTCAATGTTAGCCATCGCCAGAGTGAAAAACAGCTGGCAAGATATACTAAAACACTGACAATCATATAGATAATCAGATTACGTTTATTGTTTTCGTAGCGTTTTAACGCACTCTCTTCAAGTTTAATGAGATCTTGATTCGTTTTATCTGTCAGGTTAATTATTTCATCTGTATTCAGACTGGATTGACTGATTACAGAGTTCCATTTATTTTTTTCGTTAGTTCCGAGTAAAAAGGAAATATCTTTTTGGATATTATTGACAGGCGTTTTAATAGCATTGACATCTTCAACTATCAGAGTTTCATCTACTGAGATAGCAAGTGCTTGAATGTCGTTTAATACAGCAATAATCAGGTTGGTTTCATTTAATATACTGTCGCTTAGATTGGTTTCTTTTTTTTCATAAAAAGAATTGATATTTTCAAACCAGACAGAAAGGCTATTATCCAGAAGTTGTATATCCCGCTTGATAAAACTGATATTTTCTTTATAGATTTCAGCGGTATGCAGTTTTTGATATTGGAACAAACCAATAAAAGTAATTGCCAAGCCGAGCAACGTGCTTAGCAAAACGCTAATCAGAACTTCAACAGAAACTTTCATTCGCTTTTTGCAAGTCCTTTTCTTAATCCCTATCAATCCTGTACGAGCTTCTATAAACTCGAGTGAGGTGATGAGCAATAAATGCTCACATTGCGTGCCAGTATTATCTATTTTAGTTTAGGCCATCCTTGGCGTTTATTGGGTATAGATATAGAGAAACGGTCGATTTTTAGTAAAAAAATTCAAAAGTTATTTAGTCAGGTACGTAATTTTCGACAAATGTCTCGCCTTTTATGGTGAGTTCAAAGGCTTTAAGACGTTTGTAGATGGACATTAGTTCAACTATTGTACTCCATGAATTGACCAGAAATTGGAAGGACTCTTCTACTTTACTAAATGCTCTAACAATTTGTTGTAAGACGCCGAGAGTGATTGCGCCAGCTACAATCGTTGGCCCCATCATTATATAAGGCATGATTACAGTGAATTGCAAATAGGAGATTCTCGCAACATTAAAATACATATAGTGTAAGTAAAGATTAAAATAGTTTTTTCGAATATTAGTAAATAGTTCAGTTACTGAAATTGGGCCAGCTCTTTCTTTATCGTCTTCACCTAACACTAATTCCTTGCGGTAAGCTGCTTCCACTCTTTGATTTTTAAATTCCAGACCGGGAAGTTTTATGCCTACTATAGCTAAAATTACTGTTCCAAAAGCAGCAGATATAACCGCAAGATAAACTAGTGAATGGCTAACTGGTCCAATCCAAGGTAGCTCGGTCACATTTTCACTAAGCGTCCAGAGAATAGGTAAGAAAGCTACT
The DNA here is from genome assembly GCA_041941365.1 of Cellvibrionales bacterium. Taxonomy (GTDB): domain Bacteria; phylum Pseudomonadota; class Gammaproteobacteria; order Pseudomonadales; family UBA7434; genus UBA7434. The sequence goes on from JBGTQK010000004.1 coordinate 39,860, forward strand.
AATGTCATTACTGATCTGAGAAAAGCTACTCCTAAACCTTCGACTATTCTGGCAAAACGCATACAATCTTCTTGAACACGTTGAGAGGCACCTTCAATATGGCGTACTTTGTCCCAGTGTGACATATAAAAATCATTCATTGCTGTTCGCCAGCGGAATACATAATGACTTATGTAAAACTCCAGTAGAACCATTACTAATACATAGATACCAGCTATTCTTGCAAATGTTAGGCATATACCCAAAAACTCATCAAGCTCAACTGAATTGGGTGTAGCGAGAGCTTCTTGAACTGTATTGTAAAAGTCACCAAACCATTCATTTATTTGTACATCAAGTTGTACTTTGTACCATGTTGTTAAAAGAATAATAAGTGAGCCGAGTATGGACCACATAAACCATTTGCGGTTGAGAAAAAACGAACTGAACATACGACAGAGTTCCTTATAAAATGACCCGAATCGGGCGTATAAAAATATTATTGGTTAGTAATACATTTGTCTTAATGAAGTGAAAATTTAATTTCAATGACAACCTGATCTAACAGCCGGGTACTGGCATCTGTTTTTTGAATTAAAAAAACTCCCGCAGGTACATAACTTTCATCGTTATAGGCTTGTTCAAGAAACTGCAACATTTCATACAATAATTCTTGCGGATATTGACAGTCTAAAAAACAGATATCCGGGTTATTTTGTAAAATATATTTACGTGCTTGCACACTATCATGCATTGAGGTGCATTGCCAGGCTTCATCTTTAAGCTCGGTTACCAGCTGATGAGAATTTTTTTGTGGGGTAATAACAATGGCTGAGCCTCTTCTTCCAACAGGATTATGCTTTCTCAACGGTGTTATCAAGCGTTGTCGATTTGCATAACTGAATTCCGAAAGATCCAATGTGTTCAGAAAAGGGTTTTGGTTTATCGGGTTATTATTAAACGGGCGGCTGCTAAATATTATTGCAACCGGTATTGTATGATTCAGCGAGTAGGGAAGCAGCCCGGTTATTGTTAACCAATAGCTATTGAACTCAAGGTCATCGCCGCCTAATAACGCAGCAACAATAAAATCAGGCTTTATAGTCGCATCTTCTATTTTTTCAGCAATTTTCTCAAACAGAGTTATACGATAGCCTTGTTGTTCAAGTTGTTGTTTTATTTTTGTATCCTGTTGAGTACTTTGTGAAAGGAGCCAAATGTGATCGCTGTATTTTAATGCGTGTGGAGAAAATGCCTGGTTGTTATCGTTAGTTTGATTTTGTGAAGAAGCATAGTCTTCACTGTCAGCAATGATTGACATAACAGTCTGGTCTTTTGTTGTTTCTTTTAATGATGCTAGAATAGCATCGCCCGTTATACTCTCCTCGAGTTGTAATTCCTGTTGGTTGTCGGTGGGAATAACTTTTTGTTGTGGCGGCTCTATTTTCTTAATTTTAACGGGTAGTGTGATAACGAATTCAGTCCCTTCACCTTTGGCACTACTTACAGTCAATACGCCAGACATCAGTTCGACAAAATCCTTACAGATTGATAAGCCAAGACCTGTTCCACCATATTTTTTTGCTGTGCTTGCATTAGCTTGCACAAAAGCTTCGAAAATATTCTGCAGTTCTTCGGGCGTCATGCCTATGCCAGAATCAGTAATGGTATAGATAATTTCTTCTTTGTCAGTATTGTGTTCCAAAGTGACAATAATTTGGCCGTCTTCAGTAAATTTACAGGCATTACTTAGCAGGTTCAGGAAAACCTGTCTGAATTTAACGGCATCGGTATGTATTGGGGGGATGTCATTTATTGTAGTAACCGTTAATTCGTTATCATTCTTTTTGGCTAACGGCATCATAGTAGTGACAATGCTTTCAATAATTTCCTTGCTGTCAAAGGTTTCATTGAACATTGTCATATTGCCTGATTCAATTTTTGCCAGGTCAAGTACGTCGTTGATAAGTTGTAGTAAATGCCTGCCTGAATTCAGAATATGTCCGAGGTCTTTTATCGTCTGTTCTTCATCAAGTTCTTTATCGTCTCGATAAACATCGATAATCATTTCGCTGTAACCAATGATGGCATTGAGTGGAGTTCTTAGTTCATGGCTCATATTGGCCAAAAAATTGGTTTTCGCCTGATTTGCCTGGTCGGCTCTTTCTTTGGACTGTTGAACCTGAAGCATAGCATTGCGTAATTTATCGGCCATATCATTAAAGGCCATGGCAAAGTCGCCAATCTCATCATCACTATTTATCGGGATGTGATAGCTTAAATCGCCCCTGCCAATCCGTACAGTTCCCAGATTGAGATCTTTTAGAGAACGTGTTGTATAACGTATAAGTAAAAAGCCAAGCCCTATCGTTAGTGATATGGTGAATAAATAAATAGCAAGTGTTATACGGTCAGTGATGCGTGAGGCGCTTTGTAGTTCGTTAGTTTGTGTCTCGGCGGCTTCAATTTCCAGTGTTTCAAAACTTGCCAGCATATTGAGTGTTTTCTGGTAGGTGTTTTCTATTTTATTCATGTCAGGCAGATTTTTCTGGTTATAGCCATCATAAAAATCCACCCATAAAGTATTCAGTTCCTGATGAGCACTAACCAGTTTTTGATAAGCACTTTCTGCCTTAAGATATGCGAAAGATTCCAGTAAACTTATTTGAAGCGTGATGTTATCAATATTGTTTCGACCGTTGATAATTTCAGCGTCGCTCAGGTTTTCCTCGCTACTTTCTTTTAAGGCATCGAGAACCAGAATTTCTTTTTGCTGATTTTCCAGTAACTGTCGAATAGTTACGGAGGCAAGCTGGCCCTGAACCGCTTTTTGCAGATTGTCCAGGCGTAAGTTTCTGTTCTGACCACTAACCTGATACGTTATATTTGTGAGCGTAAATAACGCTACAATGGCTACTATTGACAAAGATAGTCGCAGGCGTAGAGAGAAGCGAGGTAGTTTAATCACAAGTCGTTAATTATTATCTTTAAGTGAGAGATTCTATTTGTTCAATCAACTTGGGAAAGTCGATAGGTTTTGTTGCATAGTCGTTACAGCCTGCCTCAATGGCTTTTTGTTTGTCATCAGACATTGCATGTGCGGTTAAAGCGATAATAGGGATATCCCTGGTTTTTTGATTTTTTCTCACAGCCTGGCAGGTTTGCCAGCCGTTCAGTACAGGCAAATCCATGTCCATTAATATAATGTCGGGGATTTCCTGCTCGAGATAATCCAGCGCTTTTTGTCCGTCATCGACGCTGGCAACCGAGTAGTCTTTTCGAACCAGACGGCGTGTGAGCATATCCCGGTTAAGCTCATTATCTTCAACAATTAAAATACGTTTCAAATGTTTTTACCCCGTATTTTGTTTGGATTTTTGCTTTTTGTCTATTGCGGATGTTATTTCATTTACCGCGGAGACTCTGACAACCTCGGATACACCTTTAGGTTTGAGTTCGAGTGTTCGGCCTAACGAAAGTGTCAGGTTACTCTGCTCAAGAGTTGCTTGAGTTGCAAGAATTTCACCTTTTTCAGTCTGATCTTCTACGCGAGAGGTAAGATTTACTGTATGACCAACAACGCCGTATTTTGAACGTTTTGAGGAACCAATATTGCCTGCTACAACTTCACCGGTATTCAAACCAATCCCTATTTGAATTTCAGGCAAACCTTGTTCTCGATTTAAATGATTAACTTCTTCCATTTTATGTTGCATGGCAATCGCGCAACGTATGGCATTATCTGTATCGTTAGGGTTTGCAACGGGAGCGCCAAACAACGCTAGTATTGCGTCACCAATAAATTCATCAACAATTCCGCTATGCTCCATGATGACTTCAGCCATAATGCCGAGATAATTATTTAATAATAAAACAACATTCTGGGGGGATAGCTTTTCACTGATAGTCGTAAAGCTGCGGATATCGGCCATTAAGATTGTGACTGTTTGTAAAGAGCCACCCATATCGAGGCCATGAGGCTTCTCGAGCAGATTGTTAACGATCTCTGTAGATAGGTATCGACCAAAAGTGTTTTTGATAAAGCGATGACTTTTTTCGAGTTCGTTACTCAGGTGTCGTTCTTTATCAACCCATCGTTTACGATTTAAACCAGCGCGTAGCCTGGCTTTAAGCAGTACGCTGTTAAAGGGTTTTTGCAAATAGTCTTCAGCACCGGCTTCAATACATTTTATGACTTCAGCTTGTTCACCTAAGCCTGATATGACAATAACGGGGACTGCACGCCATAACTCTGATGTTTTTAAACGGGCCAGCACTTCATGCCCACTCATTTCAGGCATTACCAGATCAAGAAGAATCAGGTCAATATCGTTGTTTTCGAGGACACTGAACGCTTCAGTTGCATTTGCACAAGCAAAAGTGTTTAAACCCAGATTGCGAATATGTCTCCCCAGAATATCGCGGTTAGCTGGCTGGTCGTCCAGAATCAGGATATTACCCTCAAAATCTTCATTGTCAGAGCTGGTAACAGAAAATTTATTCGGATCAAAACGCGGTTTTGCAGAGCGTTCCAGAATATTCAGGCTTTTATTAGTCCAGAGTATGATTTTGTCGAGCAGGTTACTGAGTGTTGCAGTAGGAAGTGTTTCAGTTTCTTTTATGAGTTCGGCATAACCACGCGCAATACCAATTGCATTACGGATATCATGGCGGCGGGCAGGATCATCCAGCGTTTCCAGTGATTCGCCATCCTGGTGAAGCTGCTCAAATTTATTTACATTTTGCTCTAAAGCGTTATAAAGTTTTTCTATATCGCTACGAAGTATCTCATCCAGTCTGCTTTTGGTTAGAAGCTGGCCAGTTTTAACTTGCAAGCTTTGTAGTCTTGCCAGTTCTCGCATTGGCAGAACATTACTCATTTAGATTTTCTCATACAGTTCTGATTGTAAAATCGGTAAGGACTATATCCACAATTAATCATTCTTGTGCAGTTTACCCTGTATCCGTCTGGTAAAAAGAGTGGATAATTATAACGTATCCATTCAGGACATTGATCACTTCATAAAGCCAACAGTTGAAATCTTTTGGCTTAAACCACAAAATATGGTATTCAGAACAATTATTTGTACTATATGTCTTGAAAAATAAGGGTAAAATGAATGAAAATGCGCGCCTGTTTTTATTTTGCCATTTTGAAGTTCTAATAATACTGACCTTATCTGAAAGCTAGGAGAAACTTATAGTGAGTGTGTTAAAAAGTGTTGAAATTTTCGCCGGACTCTCTGATGAAGAGCTGGCAGCTATGGAAGAATCCTGTATCCGTCGTAGCTACCCAAAAAACACTGTTATTATTAATGAGAATGATGTTGCTGACTCACTTTATATAATTGAAACGGGTAAGGTAAAAGTATACTGCTCGGATAAGAACGGTAAAGAATTTATCATGAATACTCTCGTGCCTAGAGAGTATTTTGGTGAGCTTGCATTGCTCGATGATGACCGTCGTTCGGCTTCGGTACGAACAATGGAAAAAGCTGATTTCTGCATTATTTACAAACAAGACTTTAACCGTGTGTTAGACCAACACCCGAATATTGCAAAAACCTTGATAAAAAATATCACGCGCAGGGTTAGAGCATTAACAGAGAAAGTGAAAAGTCTTGCATTACAGGACGTTTATGGCCGTGTAACCAAGGTTTTAAATAGCCTTGCGACAGAACGTAACGATGAGTTCTATGTTGAAGAGAAACTAACTCAACAGGATATTGCTGATCGTGTGGGTGCATCTCGTGAAATGGTTGCGAGAATACTCAAGGATTTAACAATTGGTGGATATATCAGTTTTGAAAATCGCCATATTGTGATTCACAGAAGACTACCTGCAAACTACTAAAGTTAAGGCCTATAAATAGGCCTTAATTCTATTGATACCAATCTAATCGTTATGGATTAGGTGTTTGATAATTTTCCTGTTGAGAGGAGGTCTTTCTCTCAATGTCGTTCTTATAAGAATTCCAGCGAAAAGGTATCCATAATTGCTTCCAGTAGTTATGGAGAGGGTAGCCTTTCTCATCACTCAAGCCGGTTTTTTCAGGTAATTCGCGATCCCTGGGCCAGTAGTAGGTGCCAAATAAATGATCCCATAAGGTGATTATGGCAAAGTTTTTTGCTTCTTCATATTTGGTCGAATGGTGCCAGCGATGAAGCTCATTGGTTGCAATAAAATAATTTAACCAGCCGTGTTTTAGGTCAACATTCATGTGAGTAACTGTTGCTAAAACAGTTCCAATAACTGCAGTAGCTGTTATTGCTTCGGGAGTGATCCCTGTTAAACAAACGAAAGTCAAAGGAATGTATCGTCTGAACATTACATCAAAAGGGTGTGCCCGGTAAGCATTCATAAAACAAACTTTATGTGCACAATGATGGACGGAATGAAATCGCCAGAAAAAGTCTACTTCATGAGCCAGGCGATGAGTGATATAGAAAAGAAAGTCGAATACCAGAATACCTACAACCACTTGAAGCCAAAAAGGAAAATTTGATAATCCAAATGAAGGAGGAAGTATTCCCGAGTGAATAAGAAAACTTGATGAGCTCCAGGCAAAAATTGCTGTAAGCGCAATATTTTGTATAGAGTTGATTACACTTACGACAACACCGTTAGAAATGATATCAGTAAGGAGTTCGTTTTTTTCAAGAGGTTTATCTACTTTTGGAGCAATGATTTCCAGTAGCAAACAAATAATATAAAAGGGAAGCAAAAAGTAGAGAAAAATTTTTCCAGAATCAGAATCCATCTGTATGATCAAGACAACAGACAGAGCAACAAAAAAGTAGGTAAAGCAGTGGGAAACTAACCATTTTACTAACGACATTATAATTGATTCCTGAATTATCTTTATAAGTTAGTTAAATTACATACAGATTCTAACAAAAAGCCAGGATGTGAAAATTAAAAATTGTTAGGGTTAGCTAAAACCTTAATTAAACAAAAGTTAATCATCCTGTAAATGAGCTTTTTATCAAGGAGATGCGCCTTTATTTTTTATATTTAAAAGATATTGTTTAGCCATCAATTCGGTTACCTTACTGCGGCCTTTGAAAAAAGTGTAGTGATCCACATCGAAGAAGTATTCCACACCCAGATAAGGTTGTTTATAAATATCGAGAACATCGACACCTGTTTCTTCAACTATTTGAGCTAATGCTTTTGCAAAGTTTTCTTCGGCAGTTTTTGTAAGTTTCACAACGTCTTGATTAAGCGGCATGATGACGATATCTACATCGCTAGATACTGACTGTGCATAACGAATGGTTTGGATCACATTATTAATCATTGTCTGATCCATTTCGAGCTCTAACAGATCACAACAGGCGATTCTTTGTTGTCTAGAGGCTTCCATTCGAATCGGGTCCTGCATTCGCCTCATCACCTCACTGGAAAGTTTCATTGCCTTATCACTTGCCGTTGGTGGAAAGCCCCCTCTGTATTCTGAAGACCAGCCGCCAAGAGGTATGCTCTTAGACCAGTCCTCACGTAGTTGATGGTATAGTTCCCAGCCCAGGTTCTCCATAGGTTCAGGCTCTTCCAGAATTACCTGATTTCTTTCGGCAATTTTAATTGGCATAGAGAGCATATGAGTTATTGCTTCTGCTGGAACGCCGTTGCGAAATACTCGCGTGTTGATTAATGCAAAAGCATCTTCAGGGTCTTCAAAAAACTTTTTTCCTATATCTTTCCAGCTGCTTAATACAGCAGTTGTAGCATGATCTAGTTGGCCAGTTGTTTCTGCACGACGTATCGTGGCGCCATGTGGTGCAAATTCATAAATAATTCGATCAATACGATCTGGCTCATTCGCATACATGCGTGCTAATTTACGCGCAAATTTTATATGAATAGAGGGATCTGCATTTCCGAACCCGAAGTTGTAGGAAAGTGTGGGGAGGTCTCTTTCGTTAAGATAAGTGTCGAATTCATCAGGTGAAAAGCCAAAGTGAACAAGTGATGAACCTAGTACATAGACGACTTCTCTAGTTTCTTCCTTCGGCAATTTCAATGCAGTACCCAGATTGTCGCCGGCAGTTTTGATACGTTGAATGCTGAATGGATTGAGATAGTAATAACGAAGTACTTCTACGCTTAAGTTGACTATACCCATTGCTAAAATTAATGTAAGACCGCCTAACAGTACAGTATAGATTGCCACCTGCCGACGCGCACGATAACGACGATGGCTATCTCGAGAACTGTGGTTAATACGTTCGTTAGAATTGGAAGTAGATGAAGTCATGACCTGTATCTCCAACCGAAAAGAACAAAGCAAAGCCGATGATTAACACTGGCCAGAAAAGCCATTGGCGCTTCGCTAATGCGTCTCCGTAACGTATACGCAGAGCATCGACAAAATGCATAGAAAGTAACCCTGCACATACTAAAAACATTATTATGCCAGAACCACCAGGTACTGGAGTTGCTTCTGGTATATGCATTTGCCCCCACATATTCCAGGCGAATTGTAAGTCTGAACCACGAAATAGAGGCCAGCTCAAGACAAACAAGTAATGGGTTATTGCTATTTTTATAACGGTACCTAACCAGCTTTTTTGACTGCTAAGCCACTTACCTAAAATGGTTTTTTCTTTAATTCCCTCAGTAACAATAATCAATAATCCCATGTAAGCACCCCATACTACAAATGTCCAGGCTGCACCATGCCATAATCCAGCCAGTAGCATTGTGATGAAAAGATTCCGTGCACGATTCCCGTTACGACTACCTCCAAGAGATATATAAAGATAATCCCTTAACCAGGTAGAAAGAGAGATATGCCAGCGCCGCCAGAATTCAGCAGGTGATGTGGAAAAATAGGGTAAATTAAAATTAGGTGGAATATGGAAGCCCAGCATTAATGCAATGCCAATAGCGATATCTGAGTATCCACTGAAGTCGCCATAAAGTTGTGCAGAGAATGCTAACAGGCCAATCCAGGTTTCAAATGTACTTATTTCGTTGGTGCCATCAAATGCGTAGGCGACAGGGCCTGCCATCAGGTCTGCAAGGGTTTTCTTCAACAACCCCAATATAACCAATAGCAAACCCTGACGTATATTCATTGTCGTAGGTACTGGCATCTTATCGAGCTGGGGAAGTATATGTCTAGCGCGTAAGATAGGGCCTGCAACTAACTGTGGGAAAAAAGAGAGTGCTGCAAGAAACTCCAAAAAACCTTTATGTGCTTTCATTTCACCACGGTATACATCAATGGTATAACTCATGCTTTGAAATGTATAAAATGAAATTCCTACAGGAAGCACGATACTTAGTGTAGGGATACCTGCATTTACGCCAAAAAGACTTATAAACTCCTGAACACTTTGCAATATAAAGTTATTGTATTTAAAGATTCCTAGAACTGATAAATTAATAACGATACTTAGTGTTAACCATCGTTTTTTCAGGGTTTGATTATCAACATTGGCTTCTACGCGTTGAGCAATTAAATAATCAGCACTGGCACTGAATATCAGTAATGCGAGAAATTGGTAATTCCATGTGCCATAAAAGATAAGGCTGCTGATTAACAGAAACCATAAATGTTTTCTACGCTCTACAAATACAAAATTAAAGAGCAGAAAAAAGCTGGTAAAGAACCAGAAAAAAATAGCAGAATTAAAAATCATGACTGGTTACTAACAAAAGTTTTTTGGTATTTACTGAAAACTTTAACCAGATTGTTGGGTTAAAAGCGCTAGTCCAGTTTTACTCTGGACACATCCAGCAACACAATTTTTTTAACTTATGGCTTGTTATTGGTAAGTTAAAAAAATGTAAATCATTTATTCTCTGTTTCACTTGGCGTTAGAGTTTTTGCTTATAATGAATTAGAGCAAATAATTAATCTAAATACAATGTTGCTGACGGTTATGCAAAGAGAAGATTAACGAAATTTCATTGATTAATTAAATTTCATTTTTATTTTTTTACTTTTTAGTTGAACTTTAATGAAAAAGTATTTAAAGCTTTAATGCCTTTAAGTCTTATATTTACAGGTGATTGTAAATCAACAAAGGTTTTATTATTAAAGCTTTTTCAGCGAAGAGCTTATTGGTTATTGGTTATGGTTTTTACTTCGCAAGTCGCTGAGCCCTTTGCAAAGGTTGTTTCAATAATATCGCCTTTATTGAGCTTGCTTGCATCTCTAATCAATTTGTTCTGTTTTGTCTTCGCAATTGCATAGCCACGATGTAATGTTGCCAGTGGGCTGACGACTTCAAGCTTGCCAGTAAGAGAATGAAAGGATTGCTTTTTACCAGTAAAAGATTTTTGTATAGTTTGTTTTAGTTTAAGAGTCTGGATAAATAACTTTTCTTTATGTTGAGTTATTAAAGTTTTAGGTGAGTAGAATTGTAATTGATTGATTAGATGGTTTAAGTTCTGATTGGATGCAATCAAATTTTTTTCTATTGCATTCTGAAGGCGTAAATCGAGATTGTCTAACGACTGTGCCTGTTGCTCAAGTAAACTTCCAGGGTGCTTTAGTTGGCTGGATAATTGTTTTAACTGAGAGTGCCAGTTCCGGATTAACTGTGTAATGGCTCGATATAATTGCTGGTATCTAAAATTTAACTGTTCCTGTTTTGCATTGCGATCAGGGCTAAGTAATTCAGCTGCAGCCGTTGGAGTGGGGGCTCTTACATCAGCTACAAAGTCAGCAATAGTAAAATCGGTCTCGTGTCCGACTGCGCTTACTACCGGAATCCTGCTATTAGCTATAGCGTAAGCAACATTTTCTTCATTAAATGCCCACAAATCTTCAATAGAACCACCACCTCTGGCGACAATGATTGCATCGGGATCGAATTGACTGCCTTGTTTTTTGAGTCTATTCACTTGGCTAATTGCATTTGTCACTGCTTCGGATGAGTCTTCACCCTGTACAGCTACAGGTATCAATACCAGACGGATAGCTGGGTAGCGCCGAGCAAATGTAGACTGAATATCATGCAGAGCAGCGCCTTGCGGTGAGGTAATAATTGCAATCTGTTGAGTATGTTCCGGGAGTGGTTGTTTTCGTTGCTTTTCAAACAATCCTTCAGCTGCAAGTTTTTTCTTGAGTTTTTCAAAAGCCAGATGAAGCTTTCCAATACCTGCGGGCTGCATATCTTCAGCAATTAACTGGTAGCTCCCACGTTCTGAATAGAGGCTCAAGCGGCCTTTAATAATCACTTGCATACCGTTTTCAGGTGTAAATTTCACATGGATATTATTGCCTTTAAACATTGCCACTCTGAGTTGTGAGCGGTCGTCTTTAAGACTTAAATACCAATGACCAGAGCGATGTTGAATTAATTCGGATATTTCACCTTCTACCTGAACCGCGCTAAAAAACTCCTCTAGCGTACTTTTTGCCAGCATATTGATCTGGGTAACGCTATGAATAGTATTAGTGGGTTCCTCTGGGCTGTTGATATTGTTTAAGGACATATTTTAGAAGTGTTGAATATGAAGTGAATAAAATGGCCTGAGAGCAAAGAAGACTAGTACATATTATATGCCGAAAGACACTTTAATTTAGAGATAGATTGGGCGTTTACCACCTAATGCAAGAAGGTTATAATAGCCGGTTTTAAATAATGCACTGGGTCATTTTTTGGCTATATGGCTAAAAGCTATTTGATCGCTAAAGGCTTATTTGATCGCTAAAGGCTTATTTGATCGCTAAAGGCTTATTTGATCGCTAAAGGCTTATTTGATCGCTAAAGGCTTATTTGATCGCTAAAGGCTTATTTGATCGCTAAAGGCTTTTTGAACTTTTTAGCTGCTTTTTATTCAAAAGTAACCTGTTGCATGATCCATTATTTGAGTTCCAGAAATGCTGAGAATTGCTTACGAAGCTTTGACCTTCGATGATGTTTTATTACTCCCTGATTATTCAGAAAAGCTGGCCACGGATGTCAGTTTACAAACCCGCCTGACACAATCCATCTCTCTCAATATCCCGCTGACATCTTCGGCAATGGATACAGTTACCGAGTCGCGTTTGGCTATTGCGCTTGCACAAGCCGGAGGAATAGGTTTTATCCATAAAAATATGTCTGTAGATCAGCAGGCGAAAGAGGTGAAGGCTGTTAAAAAGTTTGAAAGTGGTGTTGTAAGAGATCCTATAACCATACAGTCAAATGCTACCATTAGAGAGTTGTTAGATATTAAACTGCAACATAATATTTCTGGTGTTCCAGTAATGCATGAAGGTGTATTGGTGGGGATTGTAACGAGTCGGGATGTTCGTTACGAAACTGATATGAATGCGTCTATTCAAAATATTATGACGCCTAAGGATCGTTTGGTTACAGTAAAAGAAGGCACAAGTCCTGAAGAAGTAAAAAAAGTTCTTCATGAAAATCGCATTGAGAAAGTATTGGTTGTCGATGATGACTTTATGTTGAAAGGAATGATTACTGTAAAAGATTTGGAGTTGGCGCAAAAATTTCCTTTAGCTTGTAAGGATGCATCTGGCCAGTTGAGGGTAGGTGCAGCTGTTGGTGTGGCTGGTGATACAGATAAACGAGTGGCGGCACTGGTTGAAGCCGGTGTCGATGTTATCTGTGTGGATACTGCACATGGCCACTCTAAAAATGTGTTAGAGCGAGTCAGCTGGATAAAACAGAATTTTCCGGATATGCAGGTTATTGGTGGCAATATTGCTACTGGAGAAGCAGCCCTGGCCTTACAAAAGGCCGGAGCAGATGCAGTTAAAGTAGGAATAGGGCCAGGTTCTATTTGTACCACACGAATTGTGACGGGTGTCGGTGTCCCTCAGATATCTGCAATCAATGAGGTAGTAAAAGCATTAGATGATAAATTGCCTGTGATTGCTGATGGTGGAATTCGCTTCAGCGGTGATATATCAAAGGCGATAGTCGCGGGTGCTGATGCTGTAATGGTTGGTAGTTTATTAGCGGGCACCGAAGAAGCACCAGGTGAAGTAGAGCTTTATCAGGGCCGAACCTATAAGGCCTATCGAGGCATGGGCTCGTTGGGTGCTATGTCGCAAAAACAGGGTTCAAGTGATCGTTATTTTCAGGATGCCAGTTCGGGTACAGAGAAGCTTGTACCTGAAGGTATAGAAGGAAGAGTGCCGTATAAAGGTCCGGTTAATCGTATTATTGCACAATTAACTGGTGGAGTGCGTTCTTCTATGGGTTATACGGGTTGTTCTGACATTGCAACTATGCGGAAGAAACCGCAGTTTGTTAAAGTAACGTCTGCTGGTATGAGTGAAAGCCATGTGCATGATGTCAGTATAACAAAAGAAGCGCCCAACTATCCTGTCCAATAAGCTTATCTACGGGTTTCGAAAGTAGATAGCACAAATTTGTAAAGTCACACACTATGAAAGCTGATATTCAGTCACAGCGTATTATTATTCTCGATTTTGGCTCCCAGTATACGCAGTTAATTGCAAGACGTGTACGGGAAGCTGGTGTTTATTCAGAAATTTATTCCTGGGATGTTGACCCGGAAGTTCTTACAGCAAAAGATATAAAAGGGATTATTCTTTCGGGTGGGCCTGAATCAGTTACCCTGAATGATGCACCAAAAGCACCTGAAAATTTATTTTCTTTAGGGCTTCCATTATTAGGAATCTGTTATGGTATGCAAACCATGGCAATTCAGTTAGGAGGTAAGGTTGAGAGTTCAAATGTATCTGAATTTGGTTATGCTCAAATTCATGCTGAAAAAAATTCACCGCTAACGAATGGTTTATTAAGTGAAAGTGAAAAACTGGACGTTTGGATGAGCCATGGTGACAAAGTGAGTCAATTACCTGAAGGCTTTGATGTATTGGCAGCTACCGAAAGCGCACCGATTGCTGCCATGTGTGATATTGATCGTCAATTCTATGGATTACAATTTCATCCTGAGGTAACACATACTGAAAAAGGTCTTGAGTGGATAAAAAATTTCACGTTGAATATTTGTGGTTGTGAAGGTTTATGGAGTATTTCTAATATTGCAGAAAAAATAATAAAAGATGTTCGTGAGCAAGTGAGTGATGATCAGGTTATCCTGGGTCTATCCGGTGGTGTAGATTCTTCCGTTGTAGCGGCTCTTTTACATAAGGCGATTGGGCCTCAACTCAATTGTGTGTTTGTCGATAATGGTCTACTGCGCTTACATGAAGGCGACCAGGTAATGACGATGTTTGCAGAGAACATGGGTGTAAAAGTGGCGCGTGTTAATGCAGAGGATGAGTTTTTAAATCCACTTTCTGGTATTGCTGACCCTGAGCAAAAAAGAAAAATTATTGGTAAAACATTTATTGATATATTTAATCGTGAATCAGCCAAAATAAAAGATGCTCATTGGTTAGCTCAAGGAACGATTTATCCGGACGTCATTGAGTCTGCTGCATCAAAACACGGTAAAGCTCATGTCATAAAGTCCCATCATAATGTTGGTGGGTTACCTGACGATATGAAACTCAAACTGGTCGAGCCTTTGAGGGAGTTGTTTAAAGATGAAGTCCGAAAGTTAGGAATTGAACTGGGTTTACCATCTGCAATGGTTTACCGTCATCCTTTTCCTGGGCCTGGCTTAGGGGTAAGAATATTGGGTGAGGTCAAAAAGGAGTATGCTGATATTCTGCGTGAGGCAGATAATATTTTTATTGAAGAACTGCATAACTCGGGATGGTATGAAAAAACCAGTCAGGCATTTGCGGTTTTTCTTCCGGTAAAATCTGTCGGTGTTACTGGTGATGCAAGGCGATATGAATGGGTTATTGCATTGAGAGCTGTAGAAACAGTTGATTTTATGACTGCTCGCTGGGCACACTTGCCACCTGATTTGCTTGAAAAAGTTTCTCGTAGAATAATGAACGAGATTGAACATGTTTCCCGTGTGGTTTACGACGTATCGAGTAAGCCACCTTCAACGATAGAGTGGGAGTAGTTTATATAGCCTAAGTTATTGATTTTATTGATATTTATAGTTGGTACAGAAAAACCCGGCCATTACACCAAGTGAACCAAGTGAATTCCCCAAAACTTTCCTACCGAGCTGAAATCGATGGCTTGCGAGCAATAGCCGTAGTCAGTGTCATTCTCTATCACGCACAGATGGTGCTATTCGGTAGGGATTGGTTTGAGGGAGGTTTTATTGGCGTAGATATCTTCTTTGTGATTAGTGGGTATCTGATAACACGCATAATTCTTTCTGAGCTTGAGTCAAAAGGGGCATTTAGTTTTCTAAACTTCTATGAAAGACGAGCACGGCGAATTCTGCCGATGCTGTTTGTTGTTATCTTTGTATCAGTGCCCTATGCGTGGCAAAAGCTCCTACCATCAGATTTTATTGAATACGCTGAGAGCATACTTGCTTCCCTTTTCTTTGGTTCAAACTTTTTCTTCTATTTCAGTACAACCGAATATGGTGCTGATAGCGCTTTGCTCAAACCGTTTCTTCATACGTGGAGCTTGGGTGTCGAAGAGCAGTTTTATTTAGTCTTTCCTATCTTAGCGATCTTAGCTTTTAAGTATTTTCGCAAGCACTTCCTAACCATTCTTGTTGGTCTGTCTTTGCTCAGCCTTCAATTTGCGGAGTTGATGGAAGTTCGAAACTCTGATTTGAATTTCTATCTCCCTTTCAGTCGTTTTTGGGAGTTAGCTGTGGGTTCGATGCTTGCCTACAGAGAGATGTATTACAAGCCATCCAATGAAGGATTTGCGTCAAACTCTCTTCCGATGATGGGTCTATATTTGATCGCATACAGCATTCTGTTTTTTGACGCAAAAACACCACATCCAAGTTTCCATACACTCATTCCAATTGTCGGCGTTGCATTGATTATTGGATTTGCTTCGAAGGATGAATTGATAGGTAAGGTTTTAGGTAGCAAGCCATTCGTATGGGTTGGACTAATTAGCTATTCAGCATACTTGTGGCATTTTCCTATATTTGCATTTTCTCGTATTAATTCAGATGAGCCACAATTTTTTGATAAGTTAGAACTAATTACTGCAACTTTTCTTCTATCTGTGTTGTCTTACAATTTTATTGAGAAGCCATTTAGAAATAGAAAAATCATTGGTGCAAAACTTTTCTTTACGTCTATTCTGATTGGCACTTCTGTTGCAGTCTGTATAGCTGTTGTGACGAAGGAGCGTGAAGGATTTCCTAGTCGTTTTCCACAAGGATGGATGAATTATGAAGTTGATGACGGTGAGTTAAGAAAAGGTTTTTGGAAATATTTCGATGATAATAAACAATCGTTGCTAGAGCCTTCACAGACAAAAACTAATGTTTTCGTTTTTGGTAATTCTCACTCTGGCGATTTTTTAGGTGCCATATTTACTCAGAGAGACTTTTACAAAGACTACCATTTCCTTAAGTCGAGTAAAGGAGAGCAATTGTCTTGCTTTGACGAACGTGATGCTAGATTTTCAAAGGCAAGGGAGTCATTGTATTCATCAGATGCCTATAAAAAATCTGATGTCTTTATCATCGCTACGCGGTTTGTTAATGCGCATTGCGACAAAACTTTAAAAGATAACCCAACAGATGCAGATGGCCTTTCTTTTTTAATTCCAAAGTTAATGAAAGACGGAAAAAAGGTAATGGTTTTAGGTAATACATTGGTTTTAGATCGAGTTGAGGGTAAATGGCTTGAAGAGAAGATCTATTTTGATGCTGTTGAGGATAAAATAGACTTTCGCTCTTTTGAAATTTTTGAAAATTATAAGATGAATGCTGAGAAAAAAGCCTATGGGCTTCAAAGCGAGTTTAATTTGGTAACCAATCAGCGACTAAAGGAATTTTCCAGTAAGAATGAACTAACGTATTTTGATCGCCGCTCCCTTTTTTGTGACGATGAGGGTCAGAGATGTTTAGTGTTTGACAAAGATGGATTTAGGCTTAGATATGATTATGGTCATCTCACATTAAAGGGTAAGATTTTGTTTGGTGAGCTTCTTCGGAATAGTTCATTTGAAAGTATTTTGTCAGAAGTTTCACAAAAGCAAGTGAATGACAGATTAGACTTCATTCCATTTGAGGGAACTCTGAGATGATCGCTTCGTTGGTATTGTTGCGGTTAGAAACCTTTCGATCGCCTTTCCAAAAACGCATTGATACTATTGAGTTTCAATAGTTTCCTTTGCACTTGCTAATGAGTGGATAAGTTAGTAACTTGTTAGAGAGTTAAAATAAATGCCATATAAATCAATGCGTTATACTATTGCCTTTATTGAGTGGGAATAGTTATATACTACAACAAATATTGTTGGAAACAGTGAAATAAAACGTCATTAACAAGGGTAGGAAAAACTTTACACCTCATACGATTTAATAAACATTATCCGATTGTTTTTTTTGTTCCTCACCAACAACTGACAGAGTTTCAGGTTGTTCTAATTTAACATACGTACCCTTAAAATTTTCCATAAAAATACTGACGAAATCACTATGGATGGCAACATAATCAGTAATTTTTAAATCATTAGATACTTTAGACTTTATCTCCGAGATTTCTACAATTCTGTTATTCGGAAGAATGTTAAATATTTTGTAGTCTAATTTTCGCAAAATTTCTTCCAATTTCCGAGTACGGTTTTCTCTAAACTCAATAGTTTCTTCGTCAAGTTGTTGCCCGGTAACGACAAGAAAGTGATTCAATACTTCAAAGAACACAAAAGGCATATTGTTTCGCAATACTTGCTGTAAACCTTCAATAACTTCTAATTCCCCACCTTCAACATCTATTTTTATGATAGCTATATCCTGTGACTCCATTTGGGTTAATACATCATCCCCTTTTGCCACATAGATAGATTGCCTGGTAGAGTAAAAATCCATAGGGCGAAAATGTTCTATGGTGCTTGCCGTCGTATCAGAGTTATTATTTCGTTTCAGTAACTGTAATACTCCTGATTTGTTTGACAATCCAACAGGAAGTACTGTGTGTGTGGAGGTTATTTTCTTTTATAAATTTTTCTATAAAATAACAACAGTCAAGTTGAGGTTCAAAACCGAGATATTCCCTGTCTCTGTCAAAAGATAAAACTTTTAATAGTGTTTGTCCCGTATTAGCACCGACATCAATAAAAATACCTTTTTTGGAGTTTAATGCTGCACTGTACGCGGCATCCATCCATGGCTCGTGTTCTTCGTGGAGCGCTAAACGATTAATAAAAAAAACTTTTGTTCTGTAATCAGTACCATCAATTTTTACCGGTTTTATCTGAAATTTAATAAGATTAACTGCTTTATTCAGTCTGTGGTAATTTGTTTTTAATATTGAAATCATATTCATAAGTTTAAGGTTTCCTATAATACTCTTGAAAAAAACAATCGTACGTTTTACGCTTTATTAATGATTGTACTGAAATAATAGTACTAAGAGATTAAGATTATTTTTGATTGTTTACAATGGGTTTATGGGTTGCGGTATTTAAACAGTTGTAATATGTAGAAATAGAATCACTATACAAACCATAAAGGCCATAGCCAGTACGATAACACAAACATGTTACAAGCGGATGATAGATACTTGTAAAATAAAAATGTTGAACGAGATTGTGCAGGTTTCCCGAGTGGTTTACGATGTATCGAGTAAACCGCCTTCAACGATAGAGTGGGAATAAATCATTAAATCCTTGAATTCTATAGCTATTTCTTATTTTTACACTAGGCTATGAAGATAAAGTTTGTTGTTAGTATAAAGTATCGGGTAAAATTTAGACAATAACAGCTGAAAACTTCTTATGGCAACTCATTCATCAACAGGCATCGAAAAAAATCTGTTTTGGTTAAAGCAGATGAGAGGCGTTTTACTCTTCTCCTTCGTGGTCAATATCCTATACCTCACCAGTCCGATCTTTATGATGCAGATTTATGACAGGGTATTGATGAGCGCCAACATACCTACTCTGATTGGTTTGGTTGTAATTGTTCTGCTTATGTATTGTTTTTTTGGTTTGCTGGATTTTATTCGTATGCAGATCATACGCGCTCAAAGTGAAAAGACTACGCAGGTTCTTGTACATAAAGCTTATGAGGTTTCTATTTTAAATAACTGTGCAGGTTCTCCTTCTAAAGAAAAAAAATCAGCTGTTGCCGATGTACAAACACTTCGCCATTTTACAGTATCACCTACCTTTACCGCCTTTTTTGATTTGCCCTGGACGCCAATATTTCTTGTTTTTATTTTCGGCTTACACCCGGCGTTAGGTTTTTTCTCTTTGGTCTGTGCTGCTATTCTATGTGTTCTGGCTATTGTGAACGAAAGGTTATCTAATGCCAGAATTAAAAAAGCCAATAAACTTACTTCCTATTCCAGTTTATTAGCCGAAAACTCGCAACGTAGTGCAGCTGTTTTTAAAGGTAACGGTATGATAGACAGCTTTTCTCGGGTCTGGAAAGAAGCTGATCAAACCGCCAGGCTTGAAGGCTTGCGAGGAGGCACAGTGAACAGTGCTTTTTCGACATCAACAAAAACACTGAGAATGGCAATACAATCGTTAATTCTTGCAGCTGGTGCGTATCTGGTTATTCAAGCAGAATTGTCGCCAGGTGGTATCATTGCAGCTTCAGTCGTTTTTGGTCGCTTGCTAGCCCCTATAGAGCAATTATTAAATAGCTATTCTCAGGTAGTTAATGCCAGAAGTAGCTGGCGCAACATTAATACATGGTTATTTGATGAAAACAATGATACTGATAAAAAGATTCTGAATCCGCCAGAGAGTTCTTTGCAAGTACATCAGGTACATGTACGCGCACCTAATAGCGATAAATTAATTCTAAAAAATATCAATTTTAATTTGCAGGCTGGCGATATTCTTGGAATTACAGGTCCAAGTGGGTCAGGAAAATCCACTTTGGCAAAAACACTGGTAGGTGCATGGCCACCAGTAAAAGGTAAAGTGTGTCTGGATAATGCTGATCTTGATCAATGGCCGCAAATGGAACTGGGAAAACACATAGGCTATGTGCCTCAGGATATTGATTTCTTTTGCGGTAGCATTGCAGAAAATATTGCGAGATTTCGTGAAGATATGGATTTTGACAAGGTGCTTAAAGCCAGTGATATGGCGGGGACACATGAATTTATTTTGAGTTTAAATGATGGTTACAATACTGCTTTAGGAGAAGGTGGAACCACTTTAACTGGTGGGCAAAGGCAACGGATCGCACTGGCACGTGCACTTTATGATGACCCGTTTTTTGTTGTGATGGATGAACCGAGTTCTAATCTGGATGGTGCTGGTGTGATGGCATTAACGAAAGCTTTGGAAAAACTGAAAGAACAAAGCAGGATTGTTATCTTTATAACACATCAAAAATCTATGTTGAGCCTTGCTGGCAAATTAATGTTACTTCAGGAAGGCGAGATAAAAGCTTTTGGTAAACCTGAAGAAATCGTCAAGGCCGCTCAGGCTCAAGGAATGAAACCGCCCAATATGGTATCAAATATTAATGGGCAACCACCCAAAAATATCAAACCAGTTGCTTGACTTAATGCCATATGATTTTATCTAGGATATAGACTTCCATTTTATGTCAGAACCAACTATGACAGATTCTAGCGAATCAGATTCGAAACAGGTGGTTTCCAATTCCGATGCTGCAGGTGCTGAGGGTGCTAAGAATTCGCAGAGAAAGGAAATCAGAGCGATTGTTCCTGACGGATCTGTCTTTGATGATAGAAAAAACAGTTATATCAAATACGGTTATTTTGTTTTTATTCTCTTTTTCATTTTAATTGGTGTTTCTGCGACATTAATCCAGATCAGTAGTGCAGTGACGGCTACGGGTAAAGTCGTACAAACTGGAGAAAATAAGGATGTACAACATTCAAAAGGCGGGCCAGTAGGTGAAGTGCTCGTAAAGAATGGTGATTTTGTCGAAGAAGGCCAACCAGTTATTATTATCGATAGCGAACAGGTGGAATCACAGTATCAATTAAACCACCAGCGTATGTTTGAGAGTCATATTGCAATTGCAAGACTTAATGCCTTTGTCAGAAATGATAAGGATTTTATATTTTCTGATAATGAATGGGAGGAAGAGATAAATAAATATGCTGATATTGTATCAACACAGGAAGCGTTGTTTAAAGCGCAAAAAGCATCGATGCAAGCTAATATAACCCGTTTAAAATCACGTCTTAGTGGCATAAATAAGGAAGAAGAATCACTATCACAACAGATACGCACAACGAGGGCGCAGTTAGATTTTATTAATGAATCGATTGCTGAAGTTAGTGAACTGTATGAGGAGCAATTAGTAGAGAAAAGCCGCCTAACGAATTTAAAGCGAGAGCGCGTATCAACTTTAGCAACTATTGATTCATTGAATGTGCAAATTCAGCAACTAAAAAATGCACAGGAAGATACCAGAAAAGAACTTAGCCAGGTTAAACAGGAATCATTAGAAAATGCCTGGCTTGAAATAGAAAATAAAAAAGCACAAAAGCTGGAGGCCCAAAAATTGTTGCAGGATCTTTCTGATCAGCAGACTCGATTGGTAATCAATGCGCCAGCAAGTGGCAGGGTGCATGAACTAACGATAAGAAATGTCGATGCAGTTGTTAGTCCTGGAGAGGTGATTATGCAAATTGTCCCTGCTTCTGAGGGGCCGACAATTAATGCCAGAATCCAACCGATAGATATAGAACAAGTATATATGGGGCAGGAAGTACGGGTTAGACTAGATTCCTTTAGTGCAAATACTACACCAGAACTGTTAGGAGAAGTTACAAGAATCTCACCAGATAGCACGCTCGATGAACAGACCGGTGAAGTTTATTTTGCTGTAACTGTGGGGTTAAGCCCGGAAGAAATAGCAAAGGTAACAGCAGGAGAAGTAATTCCCGGGCTGCCAGTAACGGTAATGCTAACAACAGGCAAGCGGACTATTTTTAACTATTTGGTAAAACCACTAACAGACCAGCTATTTACTGCATTTAGAGAAGAATAGTTAGTTTTCTTTAAATTACACTGGCATGCAGGATAGTGTCTGTGAAATGGCTCGGTAGCATTAATGACTAAACGTCGATGAAAAAACATTCATGACCATAATGCCAGAAATAATAAGTGCCATACCAATAAGTGCCGGGGCATCTAGCTTTTGACCAAATAATGCCACGCCCACAATTGAAATTAAGACAATACCTGCACCAGACCAGATTGCATATGCAACACCTACAGGCATATTTTTTAAAACCAATGATAAAAAGTAGAAAGCTGCAGCATATCCAACTACCACAATAACACCAGGAAATAGTTTGGTAAAACCATCTGATGTTTTAAGGGCAGTGGTAGCTGCGACTTCAGCTATAATTGCTATTGCTAAATATAGATAGCTCATACTATTACTCTTTGTAAATTGCGTTTAAAGAATACGATTGGGTATGTGCAATCATTCTACCTTTATATTTATTTAATACATATCCTTTATGTTTCACACTCCTACCATGCAGGCACAACATCGGCTGTATAACGTATATAGGCTTGAAGTAATTCGAATTGTGATCTAACTTCATTATTTTCTTGCAATGCTCTGTCGCGTTCTGTTCTTATTACTTCTGTATAGGTGCCTTCTCCTGCATCAAATACAGCTCTTGCATTTTTTTCTGCTGTTTGTGTTGCTTCAGTAGCAAGCTTTTGTTGTTGATAGATGTGATGGTTAATATCTATAGAAGCAATGGATGTATCAATCTGTTGTACTGCTGTTCTAACACCATCTTCGAATTCTATATAGGCTTGTTGTAATCTGGCAGAATCTCTATCGATTGCAGCAAGAATTCGGCCCCTTCCTAAAATAGGCATGGTTAAATTAGCTACCAGATTTGCCCCCAGAGTATTCAGATTAGGGAAGTCACCCTGATTTATCGGGGTCGTAAGGGTCCCATCATCTTTGGAAAGGCTGGCAGAAATATCTAAAGTCGGAAAACGATTAACTTCCGATGCTTTTAATTCGTAAGCTCTGGCTACTAACGTTCTTTCAAGGCGGCGTAAGTCTGGTCTGTGTTTAAGTAATTGCTTTACGCTAGGTAATTGTAGAGTTTGTGGAGGTGTTGGCAGTGCAGAGGTATTCGACAATATTTCACGAATCTTTACTAGGTTAACACCGGTTTCAGTTGCCAAAGTGTTGATAGTATTTATTTCGTCTCTTTTGAGTGTATATTTGTTTGTAATGGATTCGTAATACTGGGCGTCAGTTTGAGCTTTTTGTAATTTTGTTGAGTAGCCTCGTTTTAGTAACTTATTTATGCGCTCTAAATTATCTTTTCTTCTGACTTCTGTATCTTCTGCAAGTTGTTTCTGGCGCCGTATTGTTAGTAGTTGAAAATAAGTATCAACAATACCGCGTACAATTATACGCTTGGTGTCATGTAAACGTGCTTCTTCTGAATAAAACTCGGCTTTTCTTGCTTTATCGATATTCCTGAGATTTCCGAATAAATCCGTTTGCCATTGCATTGTCAATGCTGCAGATGCATTGTGCCCCCTTCCTCTACGAGAGCGGAAATCACTGTCTTCTATGTCAGCTGAAGTTGTTCCGGCACTGCCTGATAAATTAACCGAGGGCAGGCGATCGGCACCACTTGAACGAAAAGATGCTTTTGCTGCATTAAGTCTTTCAACTGCAAGACGAATATCAGTTGAGTTTGCCAGAGCGGTTTCTACCAATACATTTAATTGTGGATCGTTAAACCCTTCCCACCATCGGATAGCATTTGTATCGATATAATCGACTTCTTCTACTTTTATATTCTCTGTTACCTGATTGGGTAAACTGGTATCGATTTGTTCAAACTTTTCTGGAGGTAGTTTTTCCGGGTTCGGAATCGACGTGCATGCAGATAGAAGGGTTAGCATACTCATAATTGAAATACAGTGAATAACCCTAAAATTTGATATAACTCTTTGTTTTAACATTACAAATTCTTTTGTCTTATGTTTATGTGTTGCATAAAAGTCAGGCATTATATCTTAGTCGGAATAAAGTGTCTCTGTTTTAACCAATCATGGTCGAGCCTGTTTGGCAAGCAGCATGATAAACTTTACATAACAACGTGTTAAAGGAAAAAAAATGTTATATATGATTGTTAACCAAGATGTTGAAAACAGTAATGAGGGGCGTATTCAAAATAGACCTGCGCACATTGAGCGCTTAAAGGTCTTGAGTGATGAGGGGCGTTTGTTTGCTGCAGGACCTTTTCCTGCTGTTGATAAAGAAGATCCTGGTGAAGCGGGGTTTACTGGCAGTTTAATTATTGCAGAATTTAATAGTCTTGAAGAGGCAGAAGCCTGGGCTTCTGCTGATCCTTATATTATTAATGGAGTACAGCATAGAAGGGATGTTAGGCCGTTTAAAAAAGTGTTGCCTTGAATTAATTATGAAATATCAAGCTGCGTTCGGGTAGATCCTAAGTAAAGGATTAATTAACCGCATCAATGGTCCAGTAAATTGAATCGGAGCATCCAGTACCGATAAACAAATACACTCCATATCCTCACTGGCGGTTGGTCGGTGGTCTTCTCCAGGGTGTTTAACTAAAAAGTCACCAGGGTGATAGAGAGCATTCTGGTCTGAGAAGCTGCCACATAGCACAACAGTTATTTCACACCCTTTATGATCATGGTTGGCAACAGAGCGACCAGGTGATAATTTATGTAAGGCCACTTCACGTGTTGAATCAGCAGTAGTCAATCGTGCTATAGAGAGTGATTTGTTTAGCTGTTTCCATTGAAGGTTTCTGTTTTTGGGTAATACATTATGCAAAACAGAAGGTACGGTATGGTTGTCAATCTTGATAACTTCTTTATGATCCTGTGCATGTTTGTTGATGCTTGAGGTTTCTTGCTCTGCCGAATCAATCAATGCCATTGTTTTGTCAAACAAATCATCGGATACAGAAGATAATTCATTGGTTTCTTTATCTGTGTATTTGTGGATATTGTCGAACATTGCTCCGCCAAGAGCTTTCAGGCTATCCACTTTTTGACGACAGATGGGGCAAAATTCCAGATGAGCAGCAATAGCAAGAGCTTGGGACTCAGGTAATGTTGATGCTGCGAATTCTGTTAGCCAATGTATGTCTGGATGATGTTGGATCATAATACTGCTTCTTTAAATCTAATTAATCTATTTCGCTGCACTCTTAATCAATAAGTTCAGCGTTACTATCATTAAATAAATTGGTTTTTAGTTTGTTAATAGCGAGTCTGACTCTGGATTTAACTGTTCCCAGAGGTAACTGATTGCTGTTGGCAACATCACTATGTGATTTGCC
Organism: Cellvibrionales bacterium; assembly: GCA_041941365.1. Classification (GTDB taxonomy): domain Bacteria; phylum Pseudomonadota; class Gammaproteobacteria; order Pseudomonadales; family UBA7434; genus UBA7434. The sequence continues at coordinate 65,107 of JBGTQK010000004.1, forward strand.
TTCTATATAAATTTCTTTAATTACCTGAGCTTGTTCTTGCGGTAGCTGAGCCAAAGACTCATGAATAGTCTTTGTGACTCTATGCTGTTCTAACGAGATAAAAGGGTCTTCTTCGTCCTCGAGTGGCCATAAATCATCGGCCGTTAGATTGGTATCTATTCGATTAAGTTTTCTAAGAAAGTCAATACGAGTGTTTCTTGCAATTGTATAGATCCAGGTATTAGAGTTGGCTTTATCAGAATTGAATGACGCAGCCTTAAGCCAGACCTTCAACATAACTTCCTGTACAATTTCTTCTGCCAACTCAGGTGATGTGTGTTGCGAGCTTAGCGATAAAATAAAGGTTTTAATTTTTGGTGCAAAGTGATCAAAAACCTTACGGTAAGCAACTCTGTCTTTGTTTTCCGCAATTTTTTTGAGCAATGGAGCCCAATCATCAATTTTAGTGTTGGGTAACTTTTCCTGTTCAGGCATAGAAAACTTTTTAATACTCGCTGTATTGTGTCCTGGACGATTAACTGAAATATCTGATGTTTCTGGTTTAGCTTCTTTTTTCAGGTTATCCAAGCTGACTGAGTGTACCATGGGTTTAGTGTCTCGTATGTTAAGAATCTTTTATCTGGTGAGTCAAGAAACTTTGTTATAAGATCAAAATTAATCAAATTTACGAGCATATATACTCGAATCAAATCAATTTACGCAGTAAAGGCCTGAAAGGATCACATTGGGTAGGAATTGTTGCTTGAAGCCGCATTTTACAGGAAGTTTACGCAGGAAACTGATCCATATCGGGGCAGAAGGCGTAATTTATCGTCAAGATACGAATCATTCTCAGGTTCAAAACTATGACATTTAGCAATTTAGATAATACTGTTTCAACAAACGATAATTTTCATCAAGAAGCTGGCGATGAACTGTACAAAAATGATGTGCAAAGTCAAAAAACAGCCAGTCTTCTCGCTGATCTTAAATACTTATATATTAATGAACAAAGTTTTTTCAATCATGAAATGCTAAAGAAGCATATGAATGAAATTTATAATGAGAATGTTTTTTTTAAAGACCCTTTGCTGGAAATTAAGGGTTTAAACCATCTATATCAACATCTGCTGAATTCTTACAAGGGTGTTCAATCATGCGATTTTGAGTATAGTGATGAGGTAGTTAACAACGATACAGCGTTCGTTAAATGGGATATGCATTTAAAACACAAGAAGCTTGGTAAAGGAAAACTTATTGTTGTTAGGGGGGTTACTCATATTATTTGTGAAGACAAGATCATTCGTCATGAAGATAGTTTTGATTTGGGAAGCATGTTGTACCAGAATATTCCTTTTATTGGACCACAAATAAAGGTTTTAAAAAAATATATGGCCAAGCAGGCAGTTAAATTATCGAGCTAGCTTTCAATTATTAAAGAAGATGACCCCATGATAGAGAATAAAACCATCTGGATAACTGGAGCTGGTAGCGGCATAGGTAAGTCGTTAGCAATAAAGCTTGCCAGTAGCAATAATACGGTTGTAATTAGTGGTCGTAGCCGTGATAAATTGCAAAAAGTGGTAGATGAGGCATCATTACATGCTTCCTCAAAGGTTAATATTCATATATTGCCTTTTGATGTAACCCAGGATAAGGATGTGAATAAAATTTCATCCGAGCTTTTTGAGCTGGCACCCAGGCTCGATATAATAGTTGCCTGTGCGGGGCACTGTGAATACATTGATGATCTGGTACTGGATATAAACGCCTTTAGACGGGTTTTTGATGTCAATGTATTTGGCGCGGTGAACACGGTAAATGCAGCTATGCCATTATTAAAAAACACTATCAACCATAATCAGAGTGCACGCCCACAAATAGTTTCTGTTGCAAGTTTGTCTTATCTGGCCGCCTTTCCACGTGCCGAGGCCTACGGTGCTTCTAAAGCAGCAAATAACTATCTTTTTAATGCGTTATATGTCGATTGTGCTAACTTACCGATAGATGTAACGGTAGTTAATCCCGGATTTGTAAAAACGCCGATGACAGATACTAACGACTTTGATATGCCATTTTTAATGTCGCCAGAAGACGCTGCTGAAAGAATCATTAAAGGTATAGTGAAGCGAAAAAGGGTGGTTAATTTTCCGAAACGACTATTACTCTTCTTAATGATTGCTAATCATCTCCCATTTCTATGGTTTGGTGCATTGGCAAAAAAAATGACGCGTGTAAACAAAGAATTTATTAACCAAAAAACATTTGGGTGATCATTTAAATGAATAAGAAAGTAGCAATTGTTGGTTCAGGTATATCAGGCTTAACCGCAGCGTATAAGTTAACTAAGTTGGGTTACGATATTACGTTGTTTGAGAATAACGACCGTCTTGGTGGTCATACAGCTACAGTCGATATTGAGCATAATGGAGAAAAATTAGCAGTAGATACTGGTTTTATCGTTTATAACGACTGGACATATCCGAATTTCTTACAGTTATTGAATGAGCTAAATGTGGAGACGCAAGAGACATCCATGAGCTTTAGTGTTAGTTGCGAAACTTCGGGTATAGAATACGCGGGCAATAATCTGAATACACTATTTTCTGATCGAAAGAATCTTGTTAGCCCACGTTTTTGGAAAATGGTTTCAGATATTCTCAAATTTAATAAACAGTCAATTGAGGATCTGGAAAATAATAGAATCAGCGAAGATATAACCCTGGGCCAGTATTTATCTGAAAAAGGTTATGGTGATTTGTTTATTTCTAAATACCTTGTTCCAATGGGTGCAGCTATCTGGTCTTCAGGAACCGAAGCAATGCTGGATTTTCCCTTACTATTCTTCGTGCGTTTCTTTAGAAATCATGGGTTATTGTCAGTTAGTCATCGACCACGTTGGCGGGTTATTCAAGGTGGTTCAAAACAATATATTGCACCATTAACTCAGCTCTTCAAGCATCAGATAAAATTAAATACTGAAATTACAAATATCGTTAGAAATTCAGATGGTGTAACTATTGATTATACGGATAAAAATAGTCTGGAACTAAGGTGTGAGTCTGAAGAATTTGATTACCTGGTTATAGCAACGCACAGTGATCAGGCATTAAAGTTATTGAACGATGCAAGCTCTAAAGAAGTTGAGCTGTTAGGAGCGATACCCTATGCAGAAAATGAGGTGGTTCTGCATACTGATGAAAATCTATTGCCTGGAAAGAAGCTGGCATGGTCTAGCTGGAATTATAATTTGAGAGGTATTGACTCGGAAAAAAGCGAAGCAAAGCTTACTTATAATATGAATATTTTGCAAAGCCTGCCTTCAAAAACAACCTATTGCGTTAGCCTGAATCAAACAGATGCAATAGATCCTTCTAAAATACTTAGAACATTCAACTATTCTCACCCTGTTTTTACCCTTGAGGGTATGAAGGCGCAGCAGCGCTGGCAAGAGATAGCCGGTTATAAAAATACCTGGTATTGTGGTGCTTATTGGGCTAACGGATTTCATGAGGATGGAGTGGTGAGCGCCTTGCGCGTGGTTGATTCAATAGAAAAAGAAAGTCTAAAAGCGATTGACAGTCGCCTGAAGTCCAATGTTTACACTTTCGATATCAACAAAAAGCCACAAACAAAGGCTTCTTGAGTATTGGTCTTGCAGATTAATATGAAGAGTGCGATTTATAAAGGTACTGTATGGCATGCAAGGCACCATCCAAAGCAGCATGCTTTTTCGTATAAAGTATTTATGATGTATCTGGACTTGAGTGAAATTGATCAGGTGTTGAGTAAAAGCTTTTTATGGACAAGAAAAAAGTTTTCGTTCGCTGGTTTTTGTAGAGAAGACTTTTTTCAGCAATATGAAAATGATTGTCGACCATTAGAAGAATCAGTTAAAGCAGAAGTATCAAAGCGAATTGGATTTATGCCTGAGGGATCGGTACGTTTATTATCTAATTGGCGTTATTTTGGTTTTATTATTAATCCTATCAGTTGTTACTATTGTTTTTCCAAGCCAGATACAGAGGGTAAAGAGAAATTACAGGCTTTATTGGTAGAAGTAACTAATACGCCCTGGGGTGAGAAGGTTACCTATGTTCTGGATATGCGAAAAGTTAATCTGGATCAGAATGCATTATCTGAATCAATAAAATTTGAAAAACAGATGCATGTTTCTCCTTTTATGCCTATGGATATGTTTTATTTATGGTCTGGCAACAATCCAGGGCAAATACTTAAATACACTCTGGAAAATCATGAGGTTTTGTCAGAAGATTCCAGAGAACAATTAAAAAGTGGAATGTCAGTAAAACGATTTGACTCAGGTGTTCATTTCAAGCGCCAGGAAATTACACGCTTTTCTTTAAATAAAACACTTCTGCTTTACCCATTGATGACATTAAAAGTAATTACAGGTATTTATTGGCAAGCACTCAAACTTTACTTAAAAAAAGTGCCACTCTTTCCTCATCCCGTTCGTAAAAGTGCTCAATAAACTGAGATAATTTGAAATGAAGAAATTGTTAAAAAAAGAGGTATTGATTAATGAGTAGTGTAAATTCTTATCGTCAAAATCAGCAAAGGACCATTGTTGATACATCAATGCCTGCAATGGCTGAAAGTGTTCGTAAAGTATTAAGTCGCAATATTCATAATGCAAAAAAAATAAACTTCGATATACAACGGCTTTCACGAGTAGAGAAACTGGCAAGAAATCTCGTGTTAAATCATTTTAAAACTTTTTCCAGAGGACATTTGATAATACGCGAAGGTGCTGTTGAGCATCACTTCGGTGGAGATAAAACGTTAGATCAAAAAAAACCTTTATCCGCAAAAGAACATTCCTCAATTAATCACAATGAAACCGAGGTAGAAAACTTTACGGCAGTGATTGATTTATCCAATCCACAAGCTTACTCAATGATTGCTTTTAATGGCATCCTTGGTGCATCTGAGGCTTATATGGACGGTTTATGGCAGACTGATGATTTGGTAGCTGTTGTGCGCTTCATGGTTTATAACATGAATAAACTGCATGATATTAATAAAAACCGTTCTTTCGCTAACAAATTGGCTTTAAAAATGCTCGGAGCAGTGAATAAAAACAGTTTATTAGGCTCAAAACAGAATATCTGTGCTCATTATGATTTAGGTAATGATTTCTTTAAGTTGTTTCTCGACTCAAAAATGATGTATTCATCGGCTATGTTCAAGCGTCAGGGTGCTACAGACCTCAATATGTCTTTAGAAGAAGCATCAATACAAAAGTTGGAGAATCTTTGTAAGAAGTTAGAGTTAAAAGCTACGGATCATTTGTTGGAAATAGGGACAGGCTGGGGCGGTCTGGCAATTTATGCCGCAAAAAACTATGGTTGTAAAGTAACGACGACGACCATTTCTGAAGAGCAATATCGTTATGCTAAAGAAGCAATTGTAAAAGCAGGCCTACAGGAACAGATTATACTGTTGAAAAAGGATTATCGGGAATTGAAAGGAACTTATGACAAGTTAGTTTCGGTAGAAATGATTGAAGCAGTAGGTCATCAGTTTTTTTCCAATTATTTTGATCAATGTAATCGACTGTTAAAAGATAATGGTTTAATGGCAATACAGGCAATTACGATATTGGATCAACGTTACGAACAAGCCAAAAATTCAATGGACTTTATAAAACGTTATATTTTTCCTGGTGGGTGTTTGCCCTCTGTTAAGGTCATGGCTGACCATATAGCTAGAGATACAAATATGACGATGCTTAATATTGAAGATATTACTTTGGATTATGCGCTAACATTGCAGAAATGGCGTGAAGCTTTTTTCCATCATTTGAAGCAAGTCAAAGATCAGGGTTATGATCAACGTTTCATAAATATGTGGAATTATTATCTTTGTTATTGTGAAGGTGGTTTCAGGGAAAGAGTTATTGGTACGTCGCAATTTCTTTTTGCAAAACCAGATTATCGACCATTAAGTTAATTCGAGAATAAAAATGGAAATTAACGTGATCTATCTTAATGCAATATTATTTAATGCATTCTGGTTGCTGAGTGTTGTTGGTGGAAGCCTTTGGGCTTTATTGTGCCTTCCTTTTTATCTTTTTATACATTGTTATTATGTGGCCAAGACTAATCAAGACTTAAAGTTTGTTGCTATCGTTTTTGTGATAGGCTTTTTCGTAGAATCAGTATTTTTATATCTTGGTATTTTGGAAAACGGTAACGGTTCTGTTATTCCTCCGCTTTGGCTATTGTGCTTATGGTGCGCATTCGCTACGACGTTAAATTATAGTTTTTCATGGTTTTACAGACATAGGATATTTGCTGCTCTTGCAGGCGCTATTTCACTGCCGTTAACTTATTTTACTGGAGCGAGATTATCCAGCATGAATATAGGCGAGCCACTGATTAATCATTTAATTGTTTTAGGTGTTGTTTGGGCAATATTATTTCCTGTTTTATTACAGTTTGCCCATGTCTTTAATCAGAGTGTGCCGAGGAAGGTTTAGAACTTATGAGATTACATTTTTTTTCCAGCAGTTTTTCTAACGTTTCAAGTTATCTAGTTGCACTCATCGGAATTGTTTTTTTTGTTAATCCTGCTTATGCAGTAATAAATAGTCTGGAATTAATTGATCAGGAATCCGTGCCGGTATCAATTATAGGAAAAGCTTATGATCAGAAGACAGGGCAACATATTTATTCTGAGCATCACTTTTTCTCTGAAAATAATCATTTAATCAGTTATAGATCTCCAGAAAACAAGGAGATCGTATCCATGGATCTGGATAATGCAATCAGCCCGTTTAGTCCTGATTTTCAGCAACTTGATAGACGAACCGGAGTAAAGATATACAGTCAACGTATCGATAATAATCTGGTTATGGGAAAAAATGAAAATGGAGAAAAAAAGGAAGCTACAAAAGAAATAAAAGAACCGTTAGTTGTTGGTCCTGGTTTTGAACCTTTTGTTAGAAATGAATGGGAAAAACTGGCGACTGGTGAAGCTGTTGTGTTCAGACTTGCAGTTCCCGCAAATCAACGTGTACACAAAATGCAAGCATATGCAGTGCCTTTAGAAGAGTGTATTAAAAGAATACGAGAAAGAAGCGATTTAAACGAATTAGATGAAAACCCGCTTGATGCTATTTCTGAAGGCCATGCCTGTTTTTCTATGAAATCGACAAATTGGTTGGCAAACAGGATAATAAAGCCAATTTATATTATTTATGATAATCAACGAAGGCTATCACTTTATTCTGGTCTAAGTAATCTGACTGACGATAATGGTAAATGGCAAACAGTATACATATACTACAATTATTTAAGTCAATTAACGCAGAATTAACAAAAACTTTCTGATATGAGTGACATTGAATTTCAAAAAATTCCTGTTGGCATTAGCACTTGCTTATTAGGAGAGCGAGTACGCTTTGATGGTGGGCATAAAAAGAACGATTATATTATGAAGACGCTTGGCGAATTCTTTGAATATCATTCACATTGCCCTGAAGTTTCTATTGGTATGGGGGTGCCAAGAGAAACGATTCGCCTTATCGATATATCTGAATCAACTTCATTTCAGGCGGTTGGTGTAAAAAACCCTTCTTTGGATGTTACTGAGCAATTGATTGATGATGCAAAACAACAGCATCATTGGCATAGGAAATTGCGTGGTTATATTGTAAAAAAAGATTCGCCCAGTTGTGGTATGGAGAGGGTCAAGGTCTATAAAAAGAATCACCCTGAAAAAAGGGGAGCCGGGTTATATACGTTGGAAATGATGAATAATTTTCCTGATTTACCCGTTGAAGAAGAGGGGAGATTAGGTGATGCTCTATTAAGAGAAAACTTTGTACATCGTGTTTTTATTTATGATCGCTGGTTTAAACTGTTAGAAGAAGGCTTGACCTGGTCAGGTCTGACTGGTTTTCACGCCAATCATAAATATATTTTATATAGTCATAATCAGGATAAAGCGAGAGAGTTAGGGCGATTACTAGCAGAATCTCATGATGAAGATATAAAAAAAGTCGCAGATAAATACTTGTCCAAAATGATGAGTTTGCTAAAAGTTGTAGCGACAAGAAGAAACCATGTAAATGTGTTACAGCATATTCGTGGTTATTTGAAAAATGATCTGGATACCGATGACAAAAAAGAACTGACAGAAAGCATAGAAAATTACAGGCAGGGTTTACTTCCACTTATTGTCCCCATTACATTATTGAGACATCATTTACGAAAATACCCAAAGGATTATATTGAACGTTCATATTATCTTGAGCCTCATCCTGGGCAACTTATGCTGTTAAATTCTCTATAATTATGCCCTCAGAAGCACCAGTCATCCTTTGGTTTCGTCAGGACTTAAGAGTTTCTGATAACCCGGCATTGTTAGAAGCTTGTAAGGCAGGCCGTATTTTACCTATTTACATTTTGGATAATGTCAATTCTGGAAAATGGCAAATGGGAGCAGCATCTAAAGTCTGGCTCCATCATAGCTTGGAAAAGCTGAATCAATCTCTGTCAGGAAATTTAAAATTATTTTGTGGAGATGCCAAAATAATTATAGATTCATTAGTAAAAGAAACGGGGTCGAAAAAAATTTTCTGGAATCGCTGTTATGAACCCTGGCGTATAAGTAGAGATAAAGAAATAAAAGAAGCTTTAAAAGATAAAGGTGTAGAAGCTATTAGCACTAACGGTAGTCTATTGTGGGAGCCGTGGAGAATAGTAAAACAGGATGGAACACCCTATAAAGTGTTTACCCCTTACTTTAAAAAAGGATGTTTACAGGCAGAGCCTCCGCGTTTGCCATTAAAAAAAACAAAAAAAATTATTTTTTTTGAGCATGAAATAGAGAAAGCCTGCTCGCTTCAGCAGCTTGAACTGATGCCTTCACTCTCTTGGGGTAATGAAATAATAGCTCATTGGAATGTTGGCGAAATTGCAGCGCAGAAAAAAATAAAAACGTTTATCAAAAAAAAATTACGTATTTATAGTTCGGAAACTCAAGGAAGGGATTTCCCAGCACAGTGCTCGACATCACGATTATCGCCGCATTTACATTTCGGTGAAGTCTCCCCACATCAAATATGGCATAGCGTACAAAACGAAGTAAAACAACATAATTTGTTAGATGAAGAATATTTTCATTTTTTATCTGAGATAGGGTGGCGAGAGTTCAGCTATTATCTTTTGTACCATTGGCCAACACTACCAGAAAAGCCATTTAATAAAAAATATCAGGATTTTCCCTGGATAACAAAGAATATAAAAACAGATCTTGCCAAATGGCAGAAGGGGGCAACTGGTTTTCCAATTATAGATGCTGGCATGAGAGAGCTCTGGCAAACGGGCACTATGCATAATCGAGTGCGCATGATAGTTGCGTCCTTTTTGGTAAAAAATCAACTGATCAGTTGGCACGAAGGAGGGGAATGGTTTTGGGATTGTTTGTTTGATGCAGATTTAGCGAGCAATTCTGCAAGTTGGCAGTGGGTAGCGGGTTGTGGGGCAGATGCTTCACCCTATTTTCGGATTTTTAATCCAGTGACTCAAAGTGAGAAATTCGATTCAGAGGGTGAATATATAAAAACCTATTGCCCTGAACTTACTGCCTTGCCATCAAAGTATATTCATAAACCCTGGCAAGCAACTGAAGAGGCATTAATGAAAGCAAATATTCGTTTAGGTGTCGATTACCCAAAACCCATGCTTGATCTAAAAGCAACGAGAGAACGCGCATTGGATATGAATAAAAAACTTAAAACCGCTTATGAGAGCATTTAACCTGATTCATTATCGGCATTTTGTGCTTCTTTATTTTCTTCTCCAAATTTAAATACCTGTATTGCAAACATTGAAACAATGCAATAATTAAGAAAATAATAAAAGCCTTCATGAATATAGGCATTCATGGCTTCATTCGTTTGTGTGCCTAAAAATACGATAAGAATACTAACTACAAAAACGTCTGCCATTGACCATTTACTAATGATGTTTACAAATTGATGTACAAATTTCCTGTTGGGTAATTGCCGAATTAGTATTAAAGCAATAATAGTTAACGCTTTAAGCACAGGTACAACAATACTGAAAAACAAAATTAAGAAAGAAACCAGATAGTTTTTCTCTTCATATAAAGCCACAATGGACTGCCAAATACTTTGGGTTGATTCATAAACAGTGAAATCACCAACAATAGGGAAGTTAGCTGTTATAAATATTTGCAAAATGGGTAGTGTAATACCAGGAATTAATAAGCCTAACGAAACTAGTGTTAGAATAAGTGAAAGTTTATTCGTCGTTGTCATACAATGTATCTCTTGCTTGATTGTTATAAAATTTTATAGAAAATGTCAGAAAATAATTTAAACCCTAGCTCAAATAAAATCAAACTCCACTCTTCCTGGTTAAATTATCTGGCCAGCGAGTTTGAGGAGGATTATATGCGAGAGTTGAGGCAATTTTTAGTAGATGAGAAAAAAGCCGGTAAAATAATTTATCCTCAAGGCGATTTCATTTTTAATGCGCTTAATACTACTCCATTTGATCAAGTAAAGGTTGTAATAATCGGGCAAGACCCTTACCACGGTCCTGGTCAGGCACACGGACTCAGTTTTTCTGTGCCTCCAGGTGTTCGGCACCCTCCTTCCCTCCAGAATATATTTAAGGAGATGCAGAGTGACCTCACTAAACCACCACCAGAAAGCGGAGACCTTACGCGTTGGGCTCAACAAGGTGTTTTGCTATTAAATGCAGTACTTACTGTAGAGCATAAAAATGCAGGTTCACATGCAGGAAGAGGGTGGGAGCGGTTTACTGATGCAGTAATTGGTCTATTAAATGAAAAATCTGACCACATAGTATTTATGTTATGGGGCAGTTATGCTCAAAAGAAAGGAGCATTAATTGATACAAAAAGGCATTGTGTATTAAAGGCCGTTCACCCCTCGCCACTCTCAGCACATCGCGGTTTTTTTGGCTGTCAACATTTCTCTAAAGCGAATCATTATTTAGAAAGCAATGGCAAAGCAAGCATAGAATGGTAGCATAGACATTCAGCAGCAAAACGTGTTTTATTTGTAGTTGATCAAGAACCAGAGGCATCATGCAATGTATTTTTGAGGGCTAAAAAAATAGCTAAAAATGATGATAAATTGTGTAGTGAGCTACTATGATCAAACAGGTTTTATGCTTCTGACGGCGAGTATAAGCAAATCTATTGCTTATCAGTAGCTGGCAGGTTGAGTTTTTCTGGGTTAGCAGCTTTGAAATAGAATATTTCTTCCTTAACTGTGCGCTATTTCTCCAAGACATAGCTCTATTGCAACACTATCTCATCTAAGCGTCTACACTAAGATAATAATTTATAAACCCTCAGATTGTGTTAAGGCACAGAAATGCTTTCAATAGAAAATTATTGGTTAAAAAGAATTCAATCAGCGCTGTTTTGCTATCTACTGGTAGCTTTATTTGCTGCCCAATACGCGTATTCCGATACTGTGATCATTGAGTCGCAGGAATTAAATGTAAAAAGCTATAAGCTTCTTGAAAATAGCCATTATTTAGAAGATCCCGATAACAGATTGTCGCTAGACCAGGTGCGTGTTTCAAGTGATTGGCAGCTGCAAGACCAGGAAAATTTTAATCGGGGTTTTAATGAGTCTACCTGGTGGTTAAGAGCAAATATTGAAAATATAAAACCTAAAAGCCAGGAGTTTATCCTTGAAGTCAGCTATCCCATTCTGGATTATCTGGATGTTTTCATACTTCATGCTAATGGAAAGATAATTGAATACAATCTTGGCGATAAAAAAGACTTTTATAAGCGTGCTGTAAAACATAGAAATTTCGTTATACCAGTAGAAGCAGCCCCTAATGAAAATGTCGAGGTTTATTTCAGAGCCAAGACGGAAGGGTCAATGCAAATCCCCATAAAAGTCTGGACACCAGAAAACTTCTATGTGATGGATCAAAAGAGATCTTTATTCTTTGGGATATTCTTTGGCATCATGCTGGTGATGGGTTTTTATAACTTTTTTATTTACTTCTCACTTAATGAAAAGAACTACTTGTACTATGTGTTGTTTGTATTTTCGATCACTATGTTTTTGGCGAGTTTAAGTGGTTATGCCTTCCAATACATATGGCCAAATCTAATAAAATGGAATGATAAGGCGATCGTATTCTTTTTAGGGTTGGCTGTCTTTTTTGGGTCTATATTTACGCGCAATTTTCTGGATATCGTTAAATTTAAATTGTTCTACGATTTTCTGATAAAAGTGGTATTAACACTCAGTTTGTTAGCGATTGTCAGCGTATTCTTTTTCTCTTACACCATAATGATTCGTTATGTCGTAATTGTTGCTGTTTGCTCTGTAATGCTGGGTTTATTGGTTGGAGTTCATGCATGGAGTGATGGGCATTCTGTTGGAGAGTATTATACCTTTTCGTGGGGAGCTTTACTGATAGGCGGTGTTATATTTGGTTTAAGTAAAGGTGGCATGCTACCTCAAACTACAATAACCGACTATGCCGTTCAGTTCGGTGCAGTGCTTCAGGTGTTATTATTGTCGTTTGCTCTGGCTGAAAGGATAAATATTGAGAAACGTCTTCGGTTTGAGGCACAAGAAGAAACATTAGTCACGCAAAGAAAAGCTAATGAATTATTGGAAATGCGTGTTAAAGAAAGAACAGAAGATTTACAAAGAGTGAATGAAGAGTTGCTCGAGTTGAGTTCTACGGATAAATTAACGGGTTTAAAAAATCGTAGGCATCTGGATTTCACATTAGAAAATGAGCTGGATCATGCAATTAAGTGGGAGAAATGTCTAACAGTGATGCTATTGGATATAGACCACTTCAAAACACTAAATGATGACTACGGGCATCTTATAGGGGATGATTTCCTGAAAGAAGTAGCGGGCTGTATAGATGAGTGCATGCAGAAACCAAAGGATTATGCTGCACGTTACGGTGGTGAAGAGTTTTGTGTTTTATTGCCTAAAACATCTTTGCATGGGGCTTATGCTGTTGCAGAAAGAATTCGTGAATCGGTAGAGAATATCCAGATGGAAGTTGAAGGGAAGAAAATCTCGGTGACTATCAGTATAGGCCTGGTTGAATTTTTAGGTAACGAAAAAGGGGCCAGTGTTGAAACTTTATTGAATAGGGCTGATGAAGCACTTTATACTTCAAAGGCTAATGGCCGTAATCAGATTACCGTTTGGGAAAAAGTTAAATATAAAGAGAAAAATGGGCAAGCTAAAAAGGCTTAACTGACAACTTCTTTGTTAGATAAAAACTTATTCGCTGGAGATTTTGAGCCAGGACTCTAAAAATATGGCAGAAAACCTGAGTTGAAAATCATTTCTTTCTTTCAGTTTTTTTTCACTACGCGTAAAGTCATCTATCATCTGCCCTCTGACTAACAAAATAATATTTTCAAGAATCAATTCATAATCCGGATTTTCGGCAAGTACTTCAGGTAAATGGCTTTTTGCTCTTTCTGCTGTGTAATTGCGGTTATGTTTAATAATGGGAATAAGTCTTTCTTTAAGTGTGGCATCTGTTCGTGATGCCAATAAAAGTTCCAACCAGGCATAGTGCATTGGTGAGTACATAACTTCACGGAGCTTTTCCAGGCTAAGCTCTAAATCAAACTGATCTTTATTGACGCTGGCAATTTTGTCATGGTAATCATCAACCATCCATACACTTAGTTTGTCTGCCGTGTCGACCAATAAATCCTGTAGAGTACCAAAGTGGCGGAAGATAGCTCCAGTAGACACGTTGGCGGTTGTTGCTATCTTTTGGGTGGTAGATTTTGAATAACCAACTTCAACTAATGACTCAATCGTTGCCTTATTGAGGCGTTCGATCATTGCAGCACTGCGTTCTTTTTGACTAAGACCTGTAGACATATCTGATTTAGATCAACTTCAGTAAAAAAATAAGTTTAAGAGAAAGACCAGGATTATATTTTCTAAATATTTAGATAGCAACCAGTTGCTATTTTTAAAAAAGCTGTTAAAGTACGTCAAAGTTCATAAAAAGAGTCATGATGAGGTCTTAAATGAGTAAATATACAGTTTTGATTATTGGTAGTGGATTTGGCGGGCAGGCAGCCGCGATTAATCTACAAAAAAAAGGTATTCAGGATTATAAAATTCTCGAGCGGCGTTCATTTATGGGAGGAACCTGGTGCCAGAATACTTATCCTGGAGCAGCCGTTGATGTTCAGTCCCCGCTTTATTCAATATCTTATGAGCCCTATAAGTGGACACAAATGTTTGCTGATGGCGCTGAGTTAAGAGAATATACAGAACATGTAATCACAAAATATGGTTTGCGTGAAAAAACCCAGACCAATACTAATGTAGAAAGTATGAAATGGAATGAAGAAGAAAAATTATGGGAAGTACAAACGAATCAAGGCTTATATAAAGCGCAGTTTATCATTAATGCATCAGGGCCATTAAGTACACCTGTTATTCCGGATTTTAAAGGCAAAGACTCTTTTAAAGGAGAGTCCTTTCATACAAATGACTGGAATCATGATTATGACTACAAAGGAAAGAAGGTGGCGGTTATAGGTAGTGGTGCCAGTGCAGCTCAGGTGATACCCACAATCGCCCCCGATGTTGAACACATGTATATCTTTCAACGGACGCCGCATTGGGTTATGCCCAGACCCGATCAGGTTTTCACAGAATTCCAGCGCTCATTACTAGGAATTAAATGGATTCATAAATTAATTCGTTACTTTATTTACTGGAAGTTAGAGACACGAATTCTTGGTTTTAAATACTCAAAAAGAGGTTTGAAAAAATTTGCTCAAAAGCATGCAGAAGAATATCTTGAAAGAAAAATAAAAGATCCTGTGTTGCGTGAAAAAGTTAAACCCGATTTTGTCATCGGTTGTAAACGGATTATTCTTTCCAGTGCACTTTATCCTGCTTATTGTCGAGATAACGTCTCGCTGCTAACGAAAGATCATGGTATTAAAGAGATTACAGAAACAGGAATCATCACTACCAAAGACGAAAACATAGACCTGGATTTAATTGTATATGCAACAGGTTACGATGCTACTGATGGTGTGATTTCATACCCCGTAATTGGTAAAGGCGGTAAAAGTATTGGTGATTTCTGGAGCGATTATCCTCGTGCTTATTTAGGAACATCGATGCCTGATTTTCCAAATCTGTTTATTGTGACCGGACCTAACACTGGTATAGGGCACACTTCAGCTATTTTCATCATTGAGGCCCAGATGAATTATATTATGAGAAGCATAAAGAAAGTGTTAGATAAAAATGCTGCATCTGTAGAGGTGAAGCCAAAAGCGGAAGAGGATTACACAAATCATATTCATGAGGAAATGAAAAAAACGGTTTGGCACTATGGTGGTTGTAACAGCTGGTACAAGAGTAAAAGCGGTAAAGTTATCGCAATGTTTCCAGGGTTTACTTTCACCTATTTGAACATGACCAAAAATTTTAAAGAACAAGATCACATATTTTCATAATTAAACAGAGTAGAAAATAATGAAAGATTTTAGAAATAAAGTTGTTGTAATTACAGGTGCAGGCTCAGGTATGGGGAGAGCGTATGCAGTTGAATTTGCAAAGTTGGGTGCAAAGCTGGCTTTGAACGACAGGGATGCGGATGCTTTGGAAGAGACAAGTAAAATTGTAAATGATTTAGGCTGTCAGCAAGTGTATCTTGAAGCTTTTGATGTTTCTGACAAAAACAGTATGTACGAATTTGCGGGAAATACAAAAGAAAGCTTAGGCAATGCTCATATTATTATTAATAATGCCGGGATAGAGGGAGCGGTATTACCGGCTTATTCAATAAGTGAAGATATGTATAAAAAAATCATGGATGTTAACTTTTTTGGGGTTCTTTATGGAACAAAAGCTTTTTTGCCCCAAATTGTCGAAAATAACGAAGGCGCCGTGGTGAATGTTTCAAGTATTTTTGGATTGGTAGGTACTCCGAACAGTTCAGACTACTGTGCATCCAAGTTTGCGGTAAGAGGTTTTACAGAAGCATTAATGGCCGAATTTGAAGAAAGCCCGATTAGTATTCACTGTGTGCATCCTGGCGGAATAGATACCAATATAGTAAGAAGGAAAGAGGGAGCTAACTTCGCTAAAAAGTATTTGACCACACCTCCTGAAGAAATTGTGAAGTATGTAATACAGAGTATTCAAAAAGGTCGAGTAAAAATTGTTTATGGTAGAGATTCTTTTAAAACACACTTGGGGGCTAATTTAGTGCCTCAAGGAATTCTAAAGTCAGTTATTTGGAAAGAAATTAAAAAAGTTGTTGATATGCAAGAATATAAAAAGTTTATCAAGGGTTAAAAATGAAAACATTTAAAAATAAAGTCGCTATTGTAACCGGGGGTGGTGGAACTGGAATAGGCCATGAGCTGGTGAAAGCTTTTGCCAGTCGAGGTGCTCATGTTGCTTTTTGTGATATTGCAAATCTCGAGAATACTGAAAAAGCAATTTCGGGATACGATGTGAAATCGTATAGTGAAAATGTTGATATGGCCGATAAAGAAGCTATCAGAAAATTTATCACAAATGTTAAGAATGAACTTGGCTATGTAGATATACTGATTAACAACGCAGGGATAGCGTTAGGTGATATTACCTTTGATAAAGTCAAAGAAGAGGATATGGAGAAAATAACAGATATCAATTATTGGGGTGTAATTTATACTACGATGTTTTTGTATGAGCATTTAAAAAATCGACCAGAGGCCGCTATTGTCAATCTATCGAGTTCTCAGGGAATTTTAAGTTTGCCAAATTTAGTTCCATACTGTACAACAAAATTTGCCGTACGTGGATTTACTGACACATTAAGAATGGAGCATAAAATTTACGGTATAGATAATGTTTCTGTACATACAGTACATCCGGGGCGTGTTGCGACTAACATAACATTAAATGCAGATTACCATGGAAAAAATACAAAAACTTTTCATGATGATTTACAAAGAGGAACAAAAGCGGATAAAGCAGCGGAAATTATTTTGAATGGAATACGAAATAAAACAGAGCGTATTTTTATCAGTGATGGACGTTCTCATGATGTGCTTGCCAGATTACTTCCAGCAGCAAGCCATAAAGTAGTGAGTCTTATGATGAAAATGAAAAAATTTGATACGACTGGATAAACCAGCAGAGCTTCAATTTTCAAATAAAGAATAAAAAAACAAGATTATTAAGAGTGTGGCACTTTTTCGCCCTTAGCATTCTTTCTTTCAGGCAGTTCTTTTGCTTTGGTAATCCTTTCGCTAGAATGAATGATCTTTTTCATATTGGCAAACAAATAGCATGAATATCGAATCTACACACCTGGTTGATGGTATTAAAGATACCTCTTCTCAGCGCCAGGCTGTGAGTGTGGGAAGTGTGGTAATGGGCGGTTCAGCACCTGTAGTTGTGCAGTCGATGACAAATACTGATACCGCAAATATTGATGCAACTGTCTCTCAGGTTGCTGAGCTTGCAAGAGCAGGGTCCGAAGTAGTACGTGTGACAGTCAATAATGATGAAGCAGCAGCGGCTATTCCTCACATTATTGAAAGGCTGGATATATTGGGTGTTAATGTGCCATTAGTAGGAGATTTCCATTTTAATGGACATAAATTATTGCAAGCACATCCAGCCTGTGCAGAGACGTTGGCAAAATACCGCATCAACCCTGGAAATGTAGGGCGCGGAGCTAAAAAGGATCAGCAGTTCGAAGAGATGATTGAAATTGCTTGTCGAAATGATAAACCTGTTCGAATAGGCGTAAATTGGGGTAGTTTGGATCAGGCTCTTTTGGCAAAAATGCTGGATGACAATGCCAAACTAAAAACCCCAAAAGCACTGCAGTTAGTCATGCAGGATGCGGTAATCCAGTCAGCGTTAGACAGTGCCGAAATGGCTGAAAAAACAGGTTTAGGTGCCGACAAGATTGTCCTCTCTTGTAAAACCAGCCATGTGCAGGACCTAATTACTATTTATCGTCGTTTAGCAAAAGAGTGCAATTACGCTTTGCATTTGGGTTTAACTGAAGCAGGTATGGGCTCTAAAGGTATAGTTGCTTCAACAGCAGCGCTTTCTGTTCTATTGCAAGAGGGGATTGGTGACACAATACGCATTTCATTAACGCCGGAGCCCGGTGGTAGCCGAACCAAAGAAGTGCAGGTAGCCCAGGAAATATTACAAACAATGGGTTTACGTGCATTTACCCCTATGGTGATTGCCTGTCCGGGTTGTGGAAGAACAACCAGTACTTATTTTCAGCAACTGGCAGAAGATATTCAATTATATCTTAGAGAGCAGATGCCTGTATGGCGTAGTCAACACCCTGGGGTTGAAAACATGAATGTGGCCGTGATGGGCTGTGTTGTGAATGGACCCGGTGAAAGTAAACACGCTAATATCGGTATCAGTTTGCCAGGAACAGGTGAACGGCCAGTTGCACCTGTGTACATTGATGGAGAAAAATCTGTCACGTTAAAGGGAGACAATATTGCCGAGGAATTCCAGGCGCTCGTTGAGAATTACGTGCACCAACATTACTCGACTAAATCACAGGTTTAATTATTACAATAAAAGATGCAAAAACTTAGATCAATACGATAAGTCATTGATTGAATATTGCCATGATAGGGTCAACTCATTATAATCGCCATCCATTTCAATCGTTGATCATTTGTTAAAGTCTTGCCAGCCATATTCCATTTGGTAAGCTGTTCTTAACATTTTCAATTTTTATACAGTTATTATTTAGAAATTATTGGAGTTACTTATGGGTGTTGAAAGAACCCTTTCAATTGTTAAACCTGATGCAGTCGGAAAAAATGTCATCGGTGAGATTTACTCCCGCTTTGAGAAAGCAGGTTTAAACATTGTTGCAGCAAAAATGTTACATATGGATGATGAAAAAGCGGGTGGTTTTTATGCAGAGCACAAAGAGCGTCCATTCTTTAAAGATCTGGTGAGCTTTATGACTTCTGGCCCCATCATGGTGCAAGTGTTAGAAGGTGAAAATGCAGTACTTAAAAATCGCGAGTTGATGGGAGCAACAAACCCCCAGGAAGCTGAAGCAGGAACCATAAGAGCAGACTTTGCCAACTCTATCGATGCTAATGCAGTTCATGGTTCTGATGCACCGGAATCGGCTGCAAGAGAAATCGCCTACTTTTTTGAAGACTCTGAAATTTGTCCTCGTTAATCTTTTTTAAGCCTTTACTTAATCGTTAGAAACTATGTCGTCACTCGTTGATAAAGCTCACTCGGTATCTGATACACAATCAGCCGAATTTTCGGTTAGTGACGATATACTCTCTAATGGTAATTCGCCTCAAAAAAATCAAGAAAAAACCAACCTGTTAGGATTAAGCGAACAACAGTTAAAAGACTTTGTTGTATCGCATGGAGAAAAGCCTTTTCGTGCCAAACAGCTTATGCGGTGGATACATCGTATGGGTGAAAATGATTTTGATGAGATGACAGATCTCAGTAAATCTTTTCGACAAAAGCTACACGAAACAGCGTGCATTCAAGCCCCGGAAATCATCAGTCAGCATGATTCAACAGATGGCACTCGAAAGTGGGTAATGCGTGTCACTGGGGATAGTTGTATAGAAACTGTTTACATACCAGAGCCAGGAAGAGGGACACTGTGTGTTTCTTCACAGGTAGGTTGCTCTCTGGATTGTAGCTTCTGTTCGACGGGAAAACAGGGCTTTATGCGCGATTTAACTGCTAGTGAAATTATTGGTCAAGTGTGGCTTGCGGTTAAATCATTTGATGGTTTTGATCCCAAACGTGAATGGCAAGAAGATGAAATTGGTAGGGTTACTAACGTTGTTATGATGGGAATGGGTGAGCCACTTCTCAATTTTGATAATGTAATGACTGCAATTAATTTGATGATGGATGACCTTGCCTACGGTTTGTCAAAGCGAAGAGTGACATTAAGTACATCCGGTGTGGTACCAATGCTCGATAAAATGGGTGCCTATACCGATTGTTCACTCGCTATTTCCCTGCATGCTCCAAACGATCATTTAAGAAGTGAATTGGTACCAATAAATAAAAAATATCCTATCAGGCAGTTGCTTGATTCCAGTTTACGCTACATTAATGGTCTCGCTGATAATAAGCGTGTTATCACTATAGAATACACATTAATAGACCACATTAATGACTCGCTTGAGTTGGCTAACGAATTAGTCGAGTTACTTAAAGATGTACCTTGTAAGATAAATTTAATTCCATTTAATCCTTTTTCACTATCAGATTATAAAAGACCAAGTAATAATAGAGTGAAGGCTTTCCAGCGCGTACTGAATGAAGCTGGTTTTGTTGCTCCAATTCGTACAACCAGAGGTGATGATATTGATGCAGCTTGTGGTCAATTAGCTGGTAAGGTTAAAGATAAAACACGAAGAAATGAGCGATATTTAAAAGCCAGATTACCAGATGAAGAACCAGTAAAATTGATGCAGAACATATAAATAATGCGAAACTTTTTCATTGTAGTCTTATTCTCAGGAGTCCTTCAGGCTTGTGTTACCACAGTAGATGGTGGATTTGAGAAAGCTGAGTCAGTCGATAAAATGGTGAAAGAGCGTGTTAGTGCTGCCAAGCAATATATTACACAAAGGGACTATGAAGCCGCCCGTCGCCATTTAAAGCGAGCTATGGAGCTCGATGAACAGTCTGCCGATGTCCATGATGCCATGGCTCTGACATTTCAGGCGACTGGTGAAATTGAGCTTGCGGATAAACATTTTAACAAAGCGATTTCCCTGGGTAATGGCGATTCACGTTATCGGATGAATTACGCCAATTTTTTGTTTAAACAGCAAGAGTTTGTTAAATCAGAAAAACAGCTAAAAAAGATTATTGCAGACACGCTTTATCCCAAACGTGAGTCGGCACTAATGCTAATGGCGTTGAATCAGCAGCAAATGCTAAAGCTTGACGAAGCTAAAGATTCTTTTGAAAGAGCGCTGGCGCTTAATCCCAGAAATCGTTTCATTTTAAAACAGTTAGCCATTATTAACTTTGATGAAGGAGAATTTGAGCGATCAAGCCGGTATTTTAATGCCTATCGTCGGTTGAGTCAGAAACTGGATGCAGAAATGCTTTTATTGGGAGTGCAATTAGCAAGACGTTTACAAGACCCTGATAGTGAAGCGAGTTTTGCGTTGGCATTAAAAAACTTATATCCTGAATCGAAGGAATATAAAAGCTTGTTAAGAGAAAAAAACAATCAAGGCATGTGAACTGGTTTAAGTTTTTGACGTGCTTTTATGATGAACTGCTTCATTAAAACTATGCTTATAGTTAAGTTTTTTTCATTATTTGAAGTTAAAAGCTTTATTTGAAGGGTTTAATGGCGTAGTATTAACTAACTCGTTCTCATGGAGGGTGTTGTAGCAAAGTAGTAAAGAAATTTATTAAGTGCTGCATATGAGGTCAGAAAGCATAGTGAATCAATGCTTAATTATTGTTTATTGCCTAACCAAAGTGATTAATTTAAATGAGTTCAGAAAGTTCCAGCCTAAAAACTATGGATGCTGACACAGTAAAACACTCCAATAAAAAATCAAAATCTGATGTTGTCGCTGATGTTGATGTAAATGCAGATGACTTTAGTGTCGGAATATATCTGGCTTCAGTCAGGCAAGCGAAAAGTCTAACACTCGACAGCATAGCTAAAGAGCTAAAAATTCCTGAAGAGCATTTATGGGCAATCGAGTCAGATCGACAATTAAGTCTGGTCAATACTTTTGCTAAAGCGTATGTAAAAAAATATGCTGCTTATTTGGCGTTAGATGCTGACCTGGTACAAAAAAGATATGAGCAGACAGTTTTACGCGAAAACCAGTTAGAAGCTGAGAATGTAACTCAATGCTCTTCATTGATGAGCGAAGAAGAACGTCCTTGTGTACAACTTCGATCAGGTTCCAGTTGGTCTAATAGTGTTGTTAAATGGCCAGGTGAGATGTTTACAATTTTCACTTCAGCTGCTTTACCAATGGTTTGCCTGGGAATGCTGACATTTGCCTACTTTACAATGGATCAGGGTTACTCCTCATCATCCATCGTTACAGAAAATGACGATATTGTTGTGGTTGAAACTGAACGAAACGGCAAATTGGCTTCCGAGTTAATCACTGCAACAGAAACCACGAGTCAGCAGAGTGCAACTTCACAGAAAGCACCAGTTCAACAACTCGCATCGTTAGAAGCTAATAATACATCGACACAATTAAATAGAACTTTAGCCCAGTCCAATATGAATGATATCCCCTCAGCTCTGGATGACAATATTTCAGCTGAGTCAGGCGATTCAGAGAACGCTTACAGTGCAGAGTATCAGTCGAGTACAGAAGGCTCTACTCTAAAACGAATCAAACTTGCATCGAAGTCTGATTTACAGTATTCAAATAATGTCCCCAACGAAAATATTTCTGATTCATTCGAGCCAGTCGGGCCTGGTGCTGTTGATATGATCTCGCAAGTAACTATGCAGGATCGTCTGGAAATCACAGTGTATGAAGAAAGTTGGCTTGATATTCGCGATGCGACAGGCAAACGTCTCTACAGAAATCTGGCTCAAGCAGGCAAAAAAATCGATTTAAGTGGCTCTCTCCCTTTTTCATTGCATCTGGGTAATGTGCCAGGGCTTGAAATTGAATTAAACGGTGTGCCGGTCGAAATTACTCGTTATCGCTCGGATAATAGTGCGCGCCTGACTCTTGCAAGTAACTAGACAAGTAATTAATCGCTATCGTCTTTTACTGACAATTCGCTAAAATCCCCTCCTGAATTAATCATGATCGTCTTTTGATCTCACGTTCTTTATTGCATGAAATCAATTAAGCAGGTACAGGCTTGGATAAAATTAAAGCTGTAAAAGGCATGCCGGACATCACGCCAGATGTCTCCTGGCAATGGTCGCAGATAGAACATACATTACAACAACTCTTTACAAGCTATGCGTTTCGTGAGATTCGTATGCCAATTGTTGAGAGCACAGGTTTGTTTTTACGGTCTATCGGAGAAGTGACCGATATTGTTGAAAAAGAAATGTACAGTTTTCCGGATCGTAATGGCGATTCCATGTCGCTTCGCCCAGAGGGCACAGCCGGATGTGTCAGGGCATGTATAGAGCGTAATTTACTGGAGCAACCACAAAAGCTATGGTATCGGGGGCCGATGTTCCGTTACGAGCGACCTCAAAAGGGGCGGCAACGGCAATTTCATCAGATAGGTGCAGAGATTTTTGGTTACAGTGGCCCTGCTGTAGAAGCTGAAATTCTGATAATGACAGCGCGTTTTTGGCAGGCCCTGGGTTTGAGTGACAGTGTTAGTTTGCAGTTAAATTCAATCGGTACTGCGGAATCGAGGAGAAGGTTTAAAGAAGATCTTGTTAATTATCTTAAGAAAAATACTGCAAATCTTGATGAAGATAGCCAGCGCAGACTAGACAGCAATCCGCTAAGAATCCTGGACAGTAAAAATGCAGATACCCAGGCTTTACTTAAAGAAGCGCCGAGCCTGATGAACTACTTAAGTGACGAATCGTCTAATCATTTTGCTGAACTGTGTTCATTACTCAAGTCGGAGAATATTGCTTACGAACACAACATGCAGCTTGTTCGCGGTCTGGATTACTATAACGACACGGTTTTTGAATGGGTAAGTGACAAACTGGGAGCGCAAGCGACATTGTGTGGTGGTGGGCGATATGATGGTCTGGTAGAGCAGCTGGGTGGAAAATCCTGTCCAGCTGTTGGTTTTGCGATGGGGGTGGAGCGTTTAATTCTATTGCTTGAGCAAAAAGGGTTTGCTGCCCTTAAAGGTGAACCGTTACCTGATATTTATTTTATGGTTGCCGATACAAGCTACCACAAAGAAGCACTGGATTTGGCCGAGCGATTGCGCTCATTGCTGCCTGATTTTGTTATCATGCAGCACTTTGCTCAAAGTAGCTTGAAAAACCAGTTTAAAAAAGCGGACAAGAGCGGAGCACGCTTTGCTTTAATTTTGGCTGAGTCTGAAATAGCCAACCAGCAGGTAACTGTGAAAAACATGCAATTGGGTGAGCAAAAAACTTTTGCAATAGATAATCTTTCTGATTTAACAGATTATTTAACAGATTAAAAATATTCGGAGCTAGAAAGTGGAAAGTTATAGTACAGATGATGAACAAATGAAAGCCTTAAAAAAATGGTGGAAAGAAGAAGGGCTTTCAACCGTGTTAATTATATTGGCAGCTGTAGCAGGCTATTTTGCCTGGCAGGGTTGGAAAGAACAAAAAACACAAAGTCTCTATCAGGCCTCTATCGATTATCAAGTCTTTTTAGAGACAGTTGCGGAGCTTGAAGCCGCACCTAACGATGAAATTAAGATAGCGCAAATGATTTCCCAGGCAAATGATATTAAAGAGAATCACAAAAATACCGGTTACGCAGCATTTGCCGCAATGTTTAAAGCCAAGCAAGCTGTTGCAGAAAAGGATTTTGAATTAGCAGAGCAAGAGTTGAATTGGGTATTGAATTCAAAAAAACATAGCACTATCAAAAATCTGGCAACACTTCGACTTGCAAAAATAAAAATGCAAATAGAAAAATACGATGAGGCTCTATCGCTGGTGATGGTAAATGTTGATGAAGGATATTTCCCTCTGTTTAAAGAAACCGAAGGCGATATCCTTTTAGCTAAAGAAGAATATTTAGCTGCATATGAGGCTTATCAGGCAGCAGAGGATGCAATAAAAACATCGGATCAGCAAGTGTCGAGTATCTTAATGATGAAGTTGAGTTACGCAAAAGGCTTTATGTAGAGTTTATCACTAAATTGAATAGTTAGTACAAGAGATGAGTCGATTAAATGCGTAACGTTTTTATACTTTTTTTTATTCTGTTAATTACCGCCTGTTCTTCAACGCCAGAAGAAAGGCTCGAAAAGAAAAAGCCTTTGGAGTTAACCGATATAGAAAAAAAGGTCAAAGTAAAAAAACTATGGTCCAGATCGGCAGGAAACGGGCAAGGAAAGAATTATCATCAACTGCGTTTGGGTGAGAATCGCAGAAACATCTGTGCTGGAAGTGTGAACGGAAAAATCATTTGTGTCGATAAAAATGGAAAGCAAACCTTTAGTATGAAACTATCCGATGAGCTAAGTGCTGGAGTCGGAGTAAGTGAAAATACCTTAATAGTGGCCACCAGCAATGGTTTTGTTGTGGCGTTAGACATTGAAGACGAACAAGAACGATGGCGTAAGGATTTAACAAGCCATATACTTTCTGCTCCTCAAGTGGCATCTGGAGTGGTTGTAGTACAAACGACAGAAGGCAGGGTGTTGGGTCTATCAGAAAATGATGGCATCAAGTTGTGGGAATATAAAAATGATGAGCCACTGTTGATGTCGAGAGGTACCGCTACTCCCATTATAAGATCAGGCATTGTGCATGTTGGTTTTGGTTCAGGAAAATTGCTTGCCATATCGTTAGAAACCGGTTCGCCGCTCTGGGATAAAACCATTGCATTGCCATCAGGTGTTACAGAAGTCGAAAAGCTGGTTGATATTGATGCCTCGCCGCAGATAACTGAAAACCAGATTTTTGCAGTTTCATTAAACGGTAACTTGCTAGCAGTGGCGCGTCGTAACGCTGCCGCAATGTGGCGTTATCCAACGTCGTCTAACAGAGAAACAGATACCGGTTTTGGTAATGTTTATGTGGTTGACGAGGAAAGCCGTATACTCGCTATAGACAGTGACGATGGTGAATTACACTGGCAGCAAGAAAGTCTACGCTTTCGACAACTGAGTGCACCGATCGTGTTTGATGGATATCTGGTCGCTGCTGATAAAGAAGGTTATATGCATTTGTTTTCTCAGGTAGATGGTTCAATGATAGGGCGTTCTAAAATAAACAGCGATGCAGTTAATGTACCGATGTTAGCCAAAGGCGATCAATTGTATGTTTATAGCGATAATGGAACCCTTTCAGCTTATCTCCTCGAAGCAATCGACTAAGTCTATATTGATATGCTTCCCGTTATCGCCCTTGTTGGCCGCCCTAATGTAGGCAAGTCTACACTTTTCAATCGTCTCACCCGCTCAAGAGATGCGTTAGTTGCAGATTATGAAGGTCTTACTCGGGACAGAAAATACGGTGAAGCAAATATCCATGGCCATCGTTTTATAGTTATCGATACTGGCGGGTTAACTGGTGAAGAGCAGGGCATTGATGAGGCAATGGCACAGCAATCGCTCGCTGCAATAGAAGAAGCCGATGAAGTCTTATTAATGGTGGATGCCAAAGCCGGGTTGATGCCAGCCGATGAGTCGATTGTTAATCATATACGCCGCTTTGGAAAAAAATTTAAAATTGTAGCCAATAAAATCGATGGGGTAGACGAAGCTGCAGCAGCGGAATTCTATAATCTTGGTGTTGAGCATGTTTTTCCTATTACGGCTACGCATGGTAGAGGTGTCAAACAGTTAATTGATGAGTTGCTCAATAGTTACGAGATAGAACAAAAAGAAGAAGAGCAAAAAAATAAAGGAACGCGAATAGCAATAGTCGGTCGTCCTAATGTGGGTAAATCAACGCTTGTTAACAGAATGTTGGGTGAGGAGAGAGTGGTTGTTTATGATCACCCAGGTACAACCCGAGACAGCATCTATATTGATTATGAAAGGGAAGATAAGAGCGGTAATAAAAAAGATTATACTTTAATTGATACTGCTGGAGTCAGGCGCCGTAAAAAGGTCGATGAAGCCATTGAAAAATTTTCAATATTAAAAACGCTAAAAGCGATTAGTGATGCCCACGTAACAGTATTGTTAGTTGATGCAAGAGAAGGGCTGGTCGACCAGGATCTGCACCTTATGTCGCATATTGTCGATGCAGGTAGAGCGCTGGTCATTGGGATCAATAAGTGGGACGGTTTATCACAAGAGGCCAAAGCTGATATAAAAAATGATCTTGAGCGACGTCTCGCGTTTAATGATTTCGCGGAAATACGTTTTCTTTCGGCATTGCATGGCACCGGTGTCGGCGAGCTTTATAAATCAGTCGATATCGCCTATAAAGCAGCAACCCAGGATCTTTCCACACCTCAACTAACAAAAGTGTTAGAAAAAGCAGTGTTTGATCATCCACCGCCATTGGTAAGTGGTAGAAGAATTAAGTTGCGCTATGCACATGCCGGTGGGCAAAACCCGCCAATTATCGTCATTCATGGTAACCAGACCGATTCTGTGCCCAAACACTATACGCGTTATCTCGAAAAAACTTTCAGACGCACTTTTCAACTCTATGGTACACCTGTTAGAGTTGAATACCGCACCACAGAAAACCCCTATGCTGGCAGAAAAAATAAATTAACACAACGCCAGATGACAAAGCGTCGCAGGATGATGGAACACATAAAGAAGAAAAAGAAAAAATCGAAATAAAGCGTTCTTTTTTTGATGTAGAGCTTCGGGACACTAACTTTTGTGATTTGTAGGTATTATTCTTAAAAATTAGTTCAACTCATACAACAACTTTTCATCCACTTCATAAGCAAGGTTTTTGTCGGTATTTGCATCACGTTCGGTTGCTTTTGGAAACAGGATTGGTTCCAGGTGGTTTGTATTGCGTCGGCATGTCCACTGGCTTCCTAACGTTTGTTCTTTTGTTGGTTTTAGAATCGGTGTCCACCAGAATTC
Source organism: Cellvibrionales bacterium (assembly GCA_041941365.1). Classification (GTDB taxonomy): domain Bacteria; phylum Pseudomonadota; class Gammaproteobacteria; order Pseudomonadales; family UBA7434; genus UBA7434. The sequence continues at coordinate 92,852 of JBGTQK010000004.1, forward strand.
GAAGACTGCTCTGTTACAGTCGATGTCGACAATACCATAGCCATGTTGTGACCACTCGACATATTTTGCATTGGCGTTACTTAGTTTGAGTACGTGAGAGACTATGTCGGAGCCTATTTTTGCGATGATATTGCTACCGAGAAAGTCGCCAATTGCGCCGCGTATGGTTTCATCTGCACCACCTCGACTTACCGAGCTTGGGGCAAATTCAACACCTACGGAACCTCGACCGGTTATAGGCCCGTAATTAATGATGCTGTTAGGGTCTTCGTTTAAGTCCGAAGCCCAGTTCATGTGCATGTCGCCAGTAAGCACAATGTTATTGTTAATATGATTATGACGTAAAAAACGAAAAAAGTTTTCACGTTCTTGTGGTACGCCATCCCATTGTGCATCGTTAAGTATTACACCATCAACGTAATCCGGAAAAGCACCTTTCAATGCCCAATCTATACCAGAAGGTGGATTGATTAAATGAAGCTGTGCCAAGAATACCTGGTTGATGACAATTCGCCAGTCGGCATGGCGGTCTTTGGAGGCCATCATTTCATCACGTAGCCATTGGTTCTGGCTTGTGCCTAAAAACTTTTGATCCTCTATGAGTCTTTCTGTATCCGAGTAACGTTTGGGGTAGTGTCTATCCATAAACAGGATATCTGCTAATTGACCATAGGTGAATCGTTGGTGGCGACGATATAGGTCATCGTTACTAACACGTCTGCTTGGTGTCCATTCCCAAAATGCCTGGTAGGATTGCTCATAAGTCAAGTCAGCTTCGGTGGCGATGTCATGGTTATCCCATAAAATCATAAACGGATGTTGTTGATGTGCCCTGAATAAATCCGGGTCACTTCGGTACAATGCAAAACGACGGCGTGCTTCGTATAAGTTTTTTGGCCGTCTGTAATCTACGTTGGTATCAGGATTAGTGTCACCGTTAGGTATACGAATAGGTTCATCGGTATCCGGGAAGTCATAAATATAGTCACCACAATGTACTACTAGATCAATGTCTTTGCGATCGGCTATACGACCATAGCTGTTCATATACCCGGAGAAATAACTTGAGCATGCACATACAGCCAACCTGATTGATTCGTTAGGTTGACCCGGCGAAGGAGCAGTACGTGTGCGTCCAACGCAGGATTCGGCCCCTTCGTAGGCAAACTGGTAATAATAGGTTGTCCAAGAGTCGAGACCTTTGGCATCGACATGCACCGTCCAGTCACGACTTGCGTCTGTAGTAAAGTAGCCGTCTGCTACGATGTCTGACATCTTTCGATTGCGTGAAATACGCCATTGGCCTTCTACCTGATAATTTGCAGCCTGACTGTATGGTAAAGTAAGCCGAGTCCATAAAATAACACTATCAGGTAATGGGTCACCCGATGCAACACCATGGGCAAACGGTAAATGCGTGCGTACTGGAAAGTCCAGGTTTAACGGAGGTTCTATGCCTTCACGTGGAAATATACCGGTATTGCTGATATGCCAGGGTTTTACATTTTTTGGGAAATTCTTTTGCTTTTTTTTATTTTTGTCCAAGCCAAAAAAGGCATTGGCCTGGCTTGCTAGGGGTGCGGTGGCTACAGCTTTTAAAAAATCACGACGTTTAAATATAGGCATCGGTACAACTCTTTACAAATAGGGAGGGTAAAACCGGAGAGAAGGCGCATTAGGGTAAGCGCATTCGTATTTAACGGCGCAAGCGTAACAACGAAATATGACAAAATGATGAGAGTTTATAGGGGCCAGTATAAAGCGCTGGCCCTTTCAGTGTTTATAGGCTTTTCTGGTTGACTCTTTTCATTAACTCTTCAGCGCTTTCTTTGCGTTCAGAGTAACGGTCTACAAGGTAGTCAGCACAGTCTCTGGTTAACAATGTAAATTTAAAAAGCTCTTCCATGACATCAACAATGCGATCGTAATATCCGCTCGGTTTCATCCTGTTGTTGTCATCAAATTCAAGAAATGCTTTGGGTACCGATGATTGGTTGGGTATCGTAATTAAGCGCATCCAACGGCCGAGTATTCGCATTTGATTAATTGCATTAAACGATTGTGAGCCTCCACAGACTTGCATAACAGCTAACGTTTTCCCTTGAGTTGGTCTTACAGCACCTAGTGAAAGTGGAATCCAGTCAATTTGTGATTTCATAATGCCAGTCATTGCACCGTGGCGTTCTGGCGAGCTCCATACCATGCCTTCGCACCAGGTTACCAGATCGCGCAGTTCTTTTACTTTTGGATGCTCAGCATCGGTGTCATCGGGTAGAGGTAATCCTGAAGGGTTAAAGAAACGTGTTTCTGCGCCTAATTTTTCCAGAATTCTGGCCGCTTCTTCAGCAGCCAATCGACTGAAGGAGCGCTCACGTAGTGAGCCGTATAGAAGAAGTATTTTGGGTTTTTCAGAGGAGTGATTTTCAGGAAACAATAAAGTTTTGTTCGTTAGCTGAAAATGATTGTCTTCTAATTGAGGTGTTTCTTCTGATGTTTCTTTATATGATGTATCTTGATTGGACATAGTATATCGATTAAAAATAAAAACTTAAGAATTGGCTGGTAAGGATTTTTCTGCTCGGTGTTGAATTTTTTGTAAGGCTTTATAAATTACATTAAAGCTGATAGCACCAGACAGTATGTTGCCTACGACCAGCCCTGTAAAAAAGCCATGAGTTCCCCAGAATAAAGAACCTAACCACGCAAGTGGAACACCTAGCAAAAAAAGCCGGGTGAGTGTTAAAGCTAAAGCTGTTGTCGGTTTACCCAGCACATTAAGACAAACTACAGCTAAAACAGTGATTCCCAGAAAACCATAACCAATAGGCATAATGTATAAAAATGTAGTCAATGTTTCCATCGCGACCTTATCTTTCGTAAAGTTGGTAGCAAGATAAGGCGCTGATAAGGCCAATGCAATAAAAATGATTAACTGGAAAGCCATACAAAATAGAATGGCTTTTATTACTGCTTCTTTACAGCGTTCAGGTTTACCTGCGCCCAGGTTTTGACCAACAAACATTGGCAGGGTCGAAGAAAATCCTAAAATAACCAGCAATGCAAGCATTTCAATACGAACACCCACGCCGAAGCCTGCAACTGCCGAAGTTCCCTGTAGAGCAATAATCGCCGTCATAACTGCACCGCTAAGTGGCGTGATCAGGTTGGCAGTGATGGTATTAACGCCGATTTTTGAAAGTCTTGAAAAGTTAGCAGTAAATGTTTTTATATCAGGCAGGTTAAAACTGACGACCTTTTCTCTTACATACAGTAAATAAAGCCCCATAGTAAATGAAACAAAAAATGAAACTACCGAGGCTAATGCGGCACCTTCAACGCCAAAAGCAGGTATAGGCCCCAGACCAAAGATAAGTATTGGATCGAGTATAATGTTGAGTATGGTTGCGCTTAACGAAATATTTGCCGAGGCTTTGGTATCACCAAGCGCTCTGCAAGTACCTGAAAAAATAATAGAAAACATGAAGATGGGTGCGCCAAGTAACCAGATTCCCATATAACGCTTTATTACAGAGAATACTTCGGGTGTAGCACCGAGAATACTGAAAAGCGGTTCCAGAAAAACATAAATAATAAATGCCGTTAGGCAGGAGAGGAAAAACGTTACGATATAGCCATCAGAGATTAGCCGTGTTAATTCAGAATGTTTATTTTCACCAACCAGACGTGAGGCAATAGCAGAAATTGCCATACCAGTACCTAGAGCAATATTAATTATGACGCCGGTAATTGGCAAGGTAAACCCGATGGCTGCCAGTTCATTAAGTCCCAACTTACCTACAAAATAGGCATCAGTAAGTGGCACAAGCATCATTGATGCGATAGCGAACAGCATGGGAATGGTCAACCGGATCATGGTTGGAACAATAGGGTCGTTGAGAATAGATTCGGAAACTTTAGAGCGCTGAGGTTTCAATAGCTTGAGCCAGGTTTAAGTGAGTATTGTTTTTTTAAGCATAATAATTTGGCACTAATTATAATGAATCAGCCAAATATCTCCGGTTGTCGTTTACTATGCAGGGGTCAGTAGCAAAGTGTTTTTGATTTAATGCCAGTATGCTGTAAACGACAGTTGCAATAACACCCCAGCTTAGCCCTATGACAACGCCTGCATCCAGAATGCCACGCCAGGGTTGAGGGAGCTGACGAAAGCATAAGACCAGTATGATTACACCGAATAAAATTACATAAGAAACAATAAGGTTTCTTCTGGGTGCATTGAAAAACGTCATACAAAACAGAGGTGCTAATAATAATTCGAATAAGGAGCCGCTCTGGGTTAAATATCTTGCTCTGGCTGCAAAACGTGGCGAAAAACTTTTTTGGAAACCTTTATAACCTTCAGAATAAGCCATGAATATGCCAAAGCTAATTAGTAATGACCATTGAATTAGCGTGAGGGGTCCGTTAAGCGCGGCCCAGCTGATCAGTGCAAGTTTTACTAATGCACTTCCCATAAGAAATAAAAATCCAGTAATTCCCCATAATGCCCCCAGTGTGCCTGGTAAATGTCTATTGCTTGTTGATGTCATATCTTCTGCAACAACTTTTTCTGCTTCTTTATTTGATGTTGAAGAAAGGGGTGAGGGGGAATTCATACCAGAAGATTATCTCATTTTATGTAAACGGTGATTATAAGACATCGTCCTTTATAAATATTGTTCTTTTTTGTCGCACTGCGACCAAATTCTTTCTATAACTGAGTTCTGTAAGAGCAAGAGAATTAGCTTTTTTGAGCATTCTCTTTTTGGCGCGTTTTACTTATTTTGTGCACCTTGCGGGGGCGAAGTGTACTTAAAGTACAGTGCTCAATCGATGTTATTTTTGGAGAGAACATGGAATTTTGATTATAACTAACTGTTTCATAAGGTAATTTTTGTTATCTGGCATAACAATTGTAAGAGATACGGCGGATACTGCTGACTATACGTGGAATACCGTATGGCCAGCACAATTAGAAGTGACGCGGAGTGAAACAGTATGTTTAAACGAATTAACACATTAGCAAACAAGAGCAAATTGCTTTTTGCTGCTTCGGTAATGACCTCGGTTCTTGGGGTTTCAACCAGTACTTTAGCTGATGGCCATAAAATTGGTTATCCAGAGAAAGAAGAGTTGAAATTTGGCTTTATCAAACTCACTGATATGGCGCCAATCGCAATAGCTTACGAAAATGGTTATTTTGAAGACGAAGGACTTTATGTAACGATTGAAGCACAGGCTAACTGGAAAGTTTTATTAAATGGCGTAATTGACGGTACCCTGGATGGTGCCCACATGCTAGCGGGACAGCCGTTAGCTGCAACAATTGGCTTTGGTACAAAAGCTCACATTATTACTCCTTTTTCTATGGACCTGAATGGTAATGGTATTACGGTTTCTAACGACATCTGGAAACAGATGAAACCGAACATTCCAAAAATGGATGACGGACGTCCTGTACATCCAATCAAGGCAGACTACTTAAAACCAGTAGTAGAAAAATACAAGGAAGAGGGTAAGCCATTCAACATGGGTATGGTATTCCCGGTTTCTACGCACAACTACGAGTTACGTTACTGGTTAGCTGCTGGTGGAATTCATCCTGGTTTCTATGCACCACATAAAGGTGATACTTCTGGTCAAATTGATGCAGAAGCATTGCTTTCAGTAACACCTCCACCACAAATGCCAGCAACGTTAGAAGCTGGAACTATTTATGGTTACTGTGTGGGTGAACCCTGGAACCAGCAAGCGGTGTTTAAAGGTATAGGCGTACCGGTAATTACCGACTACGAAATCTGGAAGGATAACCCTGAGAAAGTTTTTGGTATAACTAAAGAGTTTGCAGAGAAGTATCCAAATACAACAGTTCGACTTGTTCGCGCATTAATCCGTGCAGCTATATGGCTCGATGAAAACGATAATGCGAATCGTCCTGCGGCAGTTAAGATTCTTTCACAGTCTAACTATGTAGGGGCAGATTACGATGTTATCGCAAACAGTATGACTGGAACTTTCGAATATGAGAAAGGAGACAAACGTGAAGTGCCTGACTTCAACGTATTCTTCCGTTATAACGCGACTTACCCATACTATTCAGATGCTATTTGGTACTTGAGCCAAATGCGTCGTTGGGGCCAGATATCTGATGATAAGTCAGACGACTGGTATAAGGAGACAGCGGCTAAGGTATATCGTCCAGACATCTATACAAAAGCAGCGAAGTCATTAATCAAAGAAGGTTTGGCTGATGCCAAAGATTTTCCTGACTTTGCAACAGAGACAGGCTTTAAACCACCACAAACTGAATTTATTGATGGCATAACTTATGACGGAACCAAGCCAAATGCTTATCTTGAGAAATTCAAAATCGGTTTGAAAAAAGGTGACAAGCTTTAAGGTAGGGTGTATTGATTTACGGTGAATTGTCAGGTCTTTGGATAAAACTGGCTCTGGTTGAGTTCAAGGCCTGACTTTTTTAAACAAACAGATATTAATGAAATAAAGAATTATTATGAGTACAGCAAATACAGAAAATGTTTCCAAGTTGCCACTCGTCAACTCGCAATCATTTAAAAACAAGCTGAATCAATTGACGGAGATGATCGCAATACCTGCCATAGGTATTCTGGTTTTTTTATTTTTATGGTCAGTTGCTGCGCAAAATATAGTAACTTCGTTAGGCAATTTTCCAGGTCCTAGTGATGTTTGGGAGCAATTTGGAAATTTATACAATGAGCACGTTGCTGAACGGGAAAAAGAGTCAGCATTTTATGAGCGTCAGGAAGAGCGTAATGCTAAACGTGTAGCTGAAGACCCTGACTATGTACCCAGAATTCGTGCTTATACTGGAAAAGAAACTTTTTTAGATCAGATATTTACAAGCCTGCTTACAGTGATGAGTGGGTTTTTGCTGGCAGCGGCGATTGCCATTCCACTAGGTATAGCCATTGGCTTGAGTAAACGCCTGAACACAGCTGTTAATCCTATTATTCAAATTTTTAAGCCTGTATCTCCGTTGGCTTGGTTACCACTGGTCACTATGGTTGTTTCTGCTTTGTATACTTCGCCTGAGCCTTTGGTACCCAAGTCTTTTTTAAATTCAATGTTTACTGTAACACTTTGTTGTTTATGGCCAATGGTTATCAACACAGCATTTGGAGTTTCAACAATTAGTTCAGATCTGGTTAATGTGAGTAAGGTGTTAAATCTCTCGCCTTTAACGCATGTGAAAAAAATTGTATTACCTGCATCGATTCCAATGATTTTTACCGGCATGCGTCTTTCGTTAGGTATTGCCTGGATGGTATTAATTGCAGCCGAAATGTTGGCACAAAATCCAGGGCTCGGTAAATTTGTCTGGGATGAATTTCAGAATGGTTCATCTTCATCATTGAGCCGTATTATGGCTGCAGTGGTAGTGATTGGTTTTATCGGTTTCTTGCTAGACAGAGCCATGTTACAAATACAGAAATTTGTTTCCTGGGATAAAAGCAGTGCGGCAAGGTAATAAAGTTAGAAATTAAATAAAATAGTATTAGTAATATATTTGTGGATAAAGTTGTAAATGAAGCAAAGCAAAATCGGAGATTATAGATGAGCGAAGCAGTAAAACCAGAGCCAAAGCTACATATAGCCAATATTGATATGGACTTCCCGACGCCAACAGGTTCTTTTAAGGCATTAAAAGAAGTTGATTTGCAAATTAGCGAGGGTGAATTTGTATCGTTAATTGGGCATTCAGGTTGCGGTAAATCAACAGTGTTAAATGTTGTTGCCGGTTTGTATCAGGCTACAAAAGGCGGCGTACTACTTAATGGTAAAGAAGTAAAATCACCGGGACCAGAGCGCGCTGTTGTGTTTCAAAACCATTCCTTATTGCCATGGTTGTCGGCCTACCAGAATATAGAATTAGCAGTGAATCAGGTGTTTGGAAAGACGAAAACAGCAGCCGAGAAGCGAGACTGGATAGAACATAATCTACGCCTTGTGCATATGGATCATGCAATGCAGAAGCGCCCGGATGAAATTTCCGGTGGTATGAAGCAACGAGTTGGTATCGCAAGAGCATTAAGTATGCAGCCAGAAATCTTATTGATGGATGAGCCATTTGGTGCACTGGATGCTCTAACACGTTCTCATATGCAGGATTCTTTGATGGAAATTCAGGCAGAGCTAAAAAATACCGTTATTATGATTACGCATGATGTTGATGAGGCTGTATTGTTATCCGACCGTATTGTCATGATGACAAATGGTCCTGCAGCAACGATAGGTGAAATTCTTGAAGTACCGCTTGAGCGACCAAGAGATCGCCTGGCGTTAGCAAAAGATGAGCAATATAATTTCCTTCGTGCAGAAGTATTACGTTTCTTGTATGAGAAACAGCGCAAGGTTGAGACTATTGCAAAAAAGACTGATGCCGGTGAGTCGGCAGCTAAAAAAACTGCCTAACGCTACGGCTAGGTATTTTGTAAACAAAGGGTAAATCGTTATTTACTCATATTTAAAGACTATAGGGTTCGATTATGTTTAAGAAATCAAGTATCTCGACTTTGTCGTTAGCTATTTCACTGGCAGCTACTTCCATACCTGCTTCAGCTGGCTCGATAACACAGGCTATTAAAACCGGTAAGCCATTTATGGATTTTCGTTTGCGTCATGAGACAGCGACTTTTTCAAATAACGGTAGTAGTGATAGTACCGAAGCGCTTACATTGAGGTCACGATTAGGGTTTAAAACAGGATCAGCCAATGGTTTCTCTGCACTTATAGAATTTGAGGATGTGAGACCAGTATTCAGCATAGACGAAGATGGTGCTCCTGCAGCTACCTCTATTGCAGACCCTGCTGATCCAATGACAGAATTGGATCAAGCTTTTATTCAATATAAGCAGGGTGATAAGTCTACAGGTGTTACTGCAAAGCTGGGCCGTCAGGTAATTACCTTAGATGGTCATCGCCATGTGGGGCATGTTGGCTGGAGACAGGATCGTCAAACCTTTGATGCAGGTCGTGTGATTTACAAGCCTATAAAAGATTTAACGATTGATTACTCATATATTTATCAAGTTAATCGTATCAACAGCCCACCTAATAACAGCACTGTTGGGTTTTCTGATATTGAAGAGACGGATATTAATTTATTAAACGTTTCATATAAAACACCTTATGGAAAATTAACTGGTTATTACTATGTTTATTCTGATGAGCAATTCTTACAGGATTCTGACACTATAGGTTTTAGTTTTGGTGGTAAAACGGATGTAGGGGATTTTGATTTTCTTTACAACCTTGAATATGCTACCCAGGATAATGAAGATCTAGAAGTAGAGCCTGAATACACATGGTTAGAAGTGGGTGCAGCAATATCAGGAATAACAGCTAAGCTTGGTTTGGAAACTTTAGGGTCAGATAAAGCACCAGGTGGTACTTTTGAAAACTTCCTTACTCCATTAGCTACTGTACATAAGTTTCAAGGCTGGGCGGATAACTTCTTGTTAGGTTCTTTGCGCGCAAATGGAAATAAAATAGCCGGTGGAGGTGGTATAGAAGATCTATATGTTTCTGTAGGAGGGAAGGTTGCAGGTATTAAATTATTAGCGGTGTATCATGATTATTCTGCTGATGATTCAGGTGCTGCAATAGCTGCAATTGGAGATGATGATCTTGGTGATGAGATTAACTTATTAGCAGTAAAGAAGTTTGGCAAGTTTTATAGCGTTGGTTTGAAGTATGCTGACTACAGTGCTTCATCAGACTCCACTCTTGGTGATGTAGAGCGCATATGGGCTTGGGTTGGAGCGAAGTTCTAACCGCAACTAAAGTAAAAAAGCAGGCTAAAGGCCTGCTTTTTTTGTGCGCGTTTAAAGCTGGTTTCGCACATAAATGGTGCGACATTTTCGTTAAATCCTTATTTCTATAACTTTCTAATACTGTTTTTTTCTGCTAAAGCAGTGAAATAAAGAGAGTTGCTCATTATTGGCGCGTCATTTGCTTTAGCTACAAAAAGAAGCTAAATGATTGAATTTTATTGCTGTTTCTTGAGATTTTAACTTTCAAGGTTTTACGGTTTTGCATTATTTAAGTGCATTCAATCCAGCAAAAAAATTCGCATTTAAGAATTATTAATTAAAAAGGTTGTTATATGTCAGCGATTAATGTTGTGGTAGTTGGTAATGGTATGGTGGGACATTACTATGTTGATTATCTAAATAAACTTCCCATAGAAACAAAGATTACAGTTATTGGTGGAGAGCCACGCCCTGCATACGACAGAGTGCATTTGTCAGAATTTTTTGATGGTAAAGGGCCAGAGGACCTCGCGTTAACTACCAGAGAATATTACAAAGATATTGGTGTAGAAGCACACTTTGGAGACTTTGTTGCCAGCATTAATCGTGATGATAAAACCGTAACGACAGAAGGTGGACAGGTTTTCAATTACGACAAGCTGGTTATGGCAACGGGTTCTTATCCTTTTGTACCGCCTATTCCCGGCCATGATCAGGAAGGTTGTCTGGTATATAGAACCATTGATGATCTGGGTGCTATAGAAGCATTTGCTAATAAGGCTAAAAAGGGCGTAGTTGTTGGTGGTGGTTTACTTGGGCTTGAATGTGCAAATGCGTTGCGTAACTTGGGCCTCGAAGCGCATGTCGTTGAGTTTGCGCCGGGTTTGATGGGTGTGCAGCTTGATAACGGCGGAAGCAATATGTTGCGACGCAAAGTCACAGATCTGGGTGTGCATGTTCATACTTCCAAAGCAACAAAAAATATCAAATTGTTAGACGAAGATGACCCGCATCGCTTCCGTATGGAGTTTGCTGATGAAGGGGATTATCTCGATACGGATATGATTGTATTTTCAGCCGGTATTCGTCCATATGATCAATTAGCAAAAGAAGCTGATTTAAAAACAGGTCCAAGAGGTGGTATTGAAATAGATTTTCAATGTAGAACCAGTGACCCTGATATTTTTGCAATTGGTGAATGTGCATCTCAAGGTGGTTTCATCTATGGCCTGGTTGCTCCTGGTTATCGTATGGCTGAAGCTGCTGCTAGTCAGTTAACAGAAGATAAAGTCAGTTTTTCTGGTGCTGATATGTCTACCAAATTGAAACTGTTAGGTGTTGATGTAGGGGTAATAGGCGACTCAATAGGCAGAAACTATAATGCTGCTGGTAAACCGGATGCATTGGAATATGTTTTCTCAGATGCAAAAGCCGAGGTTTACAAGCGTTTACTGGTTTCATCTGACTATAAAAAATTACTGGGTGCCGTATTAGTAGGTGATTGTGAAGATTACGATACCTTATTACAGTACTACTTGAACGAAATAGAATTGCCAGAAAATCCTGAAGCGCTAATTGTTTCAAATACAGGAGGAGAGGCACCTTTATTGGGGGCGTCATCGTTACCAGCTACGGCGACAATATGCAGCTGCCTGAATGTGAGCAAGGGCGATATTATCTCTGCAATAGATAGTGGCTGTTGCTCGGTAGCTGATGTTAAAGGAGAAACCCAAGCCAGCACAGGCTGTGGTGGTTGTGCAGCATTGTTAAAGTCGGTAGTTGACGATGAGATGGAAGCTCGTGGTATGGAAGTGAATACCGATATATGTGAGCATTTCCCTTATACTCGGCAAGAAATTTTTCATATATGTCAGGTAGAAGAAATCAAGAGCTTTAAAGAGCTTATCGAGAAGCACGGAAAAGGACACGGCTGTGATATCTGTAAACCGGCGGTAGCGTCAATTCTCGCTTCGCTCTGGAATGAGCATGTTTTGGAAGAAAAAATGACGCCATTGCAAGACACTAACGATCGTTATATGGCGAATATGCAGAAAAATGGTACTTATTCTATAGTGCCGAGGATCGCTGGTGGTGAAATCACGCCAGATAAATTGATTGTGTTAGGGGAAGTTGGAAAGAAATATAATCTCTATACAAAAATTACTGGTGGCCAGCGTGTCGATTTATTCGGTGCGCGATTGGAACAGTTACCAGAGATATGGAAAATTTTGACTGACGCCGGTTTTGAAACAGGACATGCTTATGGAAAAGCGTTACGTACAGTGAAATCTTGTGTGGGTTCTACATGGTGTCGTTATGGTGTGCAAGATTCTGTTGGAATGGCGATATACATAGAAAACCGTTACAAAGGTTTGCGTTCTCCTCACAAATTAAAATCTGCTGTTTCAGGTTGTACACGCGAATGTGCAGAAGCACAGTCTAAGGATTTTGGCGTGATAGCGACAGAAAATGGCTGGAATTTATATACATGCGGTAACGGTGGTATGAAACCACGTCATGCGGATCTTTTCGCCACTGATCTCGATGATGAAACATTAATTAAATACATTGACCGTTTCTTAATGTTTTATGTGAGAACGGCTGATCGTTTGCAACGAACCTCGGTATGGATGGACAATCTCGAAGGTGGTCTGGATTATCTGCGAGAAGTGATTATTGACGATAAGCTTGGTATAGCAGAAGAGTTAGAAAGGCAGATGCAGCATGTAGTTGACACTTACCAGTGTGAATGGAAAACATCGATTGAAGATGAAGAAAAGAAAAAGCAGTTCAGGCGTTTTGTAAATTCGGATGCCAAAGATAACTCCGTTGTCTTTGTTAAAGAAAGAGAACAGATTCGTCCTGCCACAGAAGAAGAAATGGCAGATGAGCTGATAGCCAAAGTAAGCTGAAAAAATCGTTTGTTGCGAGCAAATGTTGAGAGTAAATAATGAGTGTTAAGTTAAAAGAAGTAAGTGATATGACTGTATTATGTAAAATGTCTGACCTATTAGAGAATGCAGGTGTTTGTGCTTTGCATAAAGATGAGCAAGTGGCGTTGTTTTATTTACCAACAACAGAAAAAAAGGTATTTGCGTTGAATAACTGGGACCCTTTGGGAAAAGCGAATGTTTTATCTCGAGGTATTATCGGAGATTTACAAGGTAAGCTGGTTGTAGCTTCTCCTTTATACAAGCAGCACTTTGAGCTTGAGTCAGGGCGTTGTATCGAGGACGATGATGTGCAAGTTAAAACCTATGATGTAACGTTAGTAGATGAGCAGGTTATTATACAAGCCTGATTTCCGGAGAATCCTGTTTTATTATGTTGTTTGGACGAAAAAATCGAAATCCAATAAAGATTCCTACCAAAGATGTTAAGGAGTGGAAGTATAGTGTTTGCAATTATTGTTCTACAGGGTGCTCGATAGAATTAGGTCTAAATGAAGATGGTCGGGTAGTTACCAGTCGTGGTGTGGCAGATGCCGATGTCAATCGCGGTAAGCTATGTATTAAAGGTATACTTGAGCAGGACTTGTTTGAGTCTCCTGGGAGAGGCACAGTACCTTTACTCAGAGAGAGGCAGCAAGAAGCATTTTCACCTGTGACATGGGATGAAGTGCTTGATAAAAGCGCCAGCAAAATAAAAGAAATTCAGGAAAAATACGGTCGTGATTCTTTTGCAGTAGTCTCAACAGGGCAATTGCTAACGGAAGAGTTTTACACGCTAGGTAAACTGGTTAGAGGATGTATTGGAACCAATAATTATGACGGTAATACCACTTTATGTATGGCGTCAGCGGTATCCGGGTACAAGCGATCTTTTGGTTCTGATGGACCACCAGGTTGTTATGAGGATTTCGAACATACCGAATGTCTAATGGCGTTTGGTTCTAACCTGCCAGAGCAGCATCCTATTATTTATTGGCGATTAAAAGAAGCAAGAGAAAAGCGCCATTTTCCAATGATCGTTGTGGACCCTCGGGTGACCATGCTTGCTCAGTGGGCAGACATTCATTTGCCAATTACACCCGGTACAGATTGTGTTTTACTCAATGCAATGATGTATGTGATCTTTGACGAAGGTCTTGAGGATAAAGATTATATAGCATCACATACTAACGGTATTGATGAGCTTCGTGAAGTTGTTAAGGACTATAATCCAAAAGTTGCACAAAAGATCTGTGGTATTGATGAAGACACCATTCGTAATGTTGCTCGAATATATGCGAAGTCAAAAGCATCGATGTCAATCTGGACAATGGGTATAAACCAAAGCACTCATGGATCGGACGGTGTTTGTAATATCAATAACCTGAATCTTATTACTGCAAATATAGGAAAACCGGGTGGTACCAGTTTGTCGATCACCGGACAATGCAATGCGATGGGCACACGTGAATGGTCATCTTGTTCAGGATTACCGGGATATCGTTTGCTGGAAAAGCCTGAGCATCGCGAAGAGGTGGGTGAATTCTGGAATGTTGATCCTGAGTTTTTTCCAAAAAAAGTAGGGTTAAAACAAACGGATATTTTCCCTGCTATAGAGACTGGTCAGATTAAAGGTATGTGGTTGGTAGCAACCAATCCGTTAACATCTATGGCGAATCAGCCGCGCATTCGCAAAATGATGGAGAAGTTAGAGTGGTTAATCGTGCAGGATGTTTATCAGGATGTAGAAACGGTTGAATATGCTAATGCTTATTTTCCGGCAGCAGTTTGGGCTGAGAAACAGGGGTGCCATACCAATACAGAACGTCGCGTGAATTTAACTCGCAACGCATTGCAGCCCTTTGCAGATTCAAAACCGGATTTCTGGATTTTTAATCAGATGTCCAAGCGTTTTGCCAATAGTGAAGCAATGACTTTTCCCGAAGATACAGAGCAGGCATTTGAAGAAATGAAACAATTGTCTGTTTCTAAAAAAGGTGAACGTCGTACGCTGGATATTTCCGGCATGAGTTATGAAAAAATAGAGAAAGCCCGTGGACTACAATGGCCGCATCGTCAGGAAAGCGAGAGCGAAAAAGGAGAACCACGTTTGTATACCGATGGAGTATTTCAGACAGCCGATGGCAAGGCAAAATTAATTCCTGTCAGATTTATAAATAATAATGAATGCCCCTGTGATGAATATCCTTTTTGGATGAACAGTGGACGTGTAGTGGAACATTTTCATACGCGTACACGTACAGGAAAAATAGGCAATATCAATAAATTTAGCCCAACACCCTATATGGAAATTAATCCCGATGCAGCAAAAGAGTTAGAGCTTGGTAGTGGTGAATACGTGAGAACAGTTTCGCGTCGAGGTGATGCTGTAGTGATGGTTCAGTTGACTCAGCGCGTACCACCCAATATGGTCTTTATTCCTTTTCATTATCATGATTGTGTTAACCGCCTCACACTAGGCTTGTTAGATCCTTATTCACGTCAGCCTGCATTTAAGCAATGTGCTGTCAAAATTGAAAAGATAGACCAAAAACAAGCCGCTGAACTGAATAAAGTAAGAAGAGCGTTCTAGATGAACTCAATTATTAAATTTGTTGATGAAGCTGTTAAAGAGTATATTCCTGAAAAGGACGGGTTTAAACGATCGGCATCCTCTGAATTAAAGGAAGAAGCTGTTGCTATTTGGGATAAGCGTGATACAGAGCCGAGTTATGCAAAGTTGCGTCACCAGAACAAAGATACTAACACTTCAACAACGGATAAATTCAATAGCCCGGAACTTAATGCTTATGACCATCCTATCGATCTAATCAAACTGGTTCAGGAAAATGCAGAGCATGACCCAGGTGCTGAAGGAAACTCATTATTCATTAATGGAAACCCTGCTGTTGGTGAGAATCCTAACCGTAACAAACAACACGGTTTTTATTTTACTGCTGACAACTGTATAGGCTGCCATGCTTGCGAAAGTGCCTGTGCTGAAAAAAATGAAACACCTGCACACCTGGCATTTCGCTCAGTCGGTTATGTAGAGGGAGGAAGTTTCCCTGATTTTCAACGCATGAATATTTCAATGGCCTGTAACCATTGTGATGATCCCGTATGTTTAAAAGGTTGCCCAACCATGGCTTATACCAAACACACGGAATATGGTGCAGTTTTGCAGGATCCTGATACATGTTTTGGCTGTGGTTATTGTACCTGGGTCTGTCCTTATAATGCGCCGCAATTGGACCCTGTAAAAGGACAAGTATCGAAATGCAATATGTGTGTTGATCGATTGGAGGTGGGTTTAAAGCCAGCGTGTGTATCGGCTTGTGTGGGAAACGCACTCGACTTTGGTGTGATAGAAGATATTCCGGAAAATCGGGAACAGGCAAAGACATCAATACCGGGTTTCCCAAGTCCGGATATTACTCAGCCTAATATTCGTTTTCAGCAAAAAACAGGCTTGCCTGAAGAAATGACGCGAACTGATTCTGCGCCTATCAAATATCGTTATGATGAGAAGAGCAAGCGCTATGCGCCTCTACTGGATCCCAAGAAAGGGCATGCAAAATATTGGAACTTTAGTAAACTGAATTCGCGTGAAACCCCGTTGGTTTTATTTACTTTACTGACACAGGCTGGTGTCGGTGCTTTTGTGATTTATTTTGTTAGTAAGCTGATAGGTATAGCTGAACTAACATCTATCCATAGTGCATGGGTGGCATTTATTGCCGCTGTATGTACTGGCCTGGGTCTGGTATTTTCGACAACCCATTTAGGTAAGCCAATGCGTTTTTATCGCGGGTTTAATAATTTACGCCATTCGCCCGTATCGCGTGAAGGGCTGGGTGTAGTCATGTTTTTAGGATTTGTCGGATTTTATTGGTTGTTATCATTATTGCCCTGGAGCAATTGGCTGATATCAGGATTTATGAATATTGTTGGCAGCCTGGCTATTATATCTGCCAGTGTAGCAATATTTTATATGATCAAGTGCTATCGTATTCCAGCGCGTCCTTTCTGGAACCATTGGCAAACTGCTACTGCTTTTTTGGGGGCAGCGCTTGCTCTGGGAGTGCTGATTGTTTCGGCGATATCATTGCTGGTAAGTGGTGAGACTTTCCCATTAGCATTGCCGTTACTAAGTATTGCAGTATTTGTTGAATTGGTCGGCCTGTTTGCACATGCAAGAGAAAACCGTGAAGCACAGCATGAGGGAGCCGCCTCACATTACCTGCAAACGACAGACTATGGAAAAACATATAATTTACGCAATGTGGTTTTGTCCACTGTATTTGCAATTGCAGTCGCTATGATGATATTGACACCTCAGGGCTGGATTTCAACTGCGCTCTGGGCATTACTCATTATAGGTCTGCTCTCTTCTGAATTAATATCACGTGCATTGTTTTATATTCTGGTGATTCCGACTACGATGCCTGGTGCATTTTTCTGGCGAAATAAAGGTTTTGAAGAACATGCAAAAGCGGTTGGACTTAACGAAGTTGTCGATATGGGTGTTGTCTCAGGAGGGCACTAATTTTTTATAATATAAAAAGCACGATATTCATAGCGGTGAAAATAAAAAAAAGCTTTATGAAATAATTCTTATTTGTCTATATTAATTAAATCTTATAGAAATCAATTGGTTGCGTATATCTCGCAGACGTTAGTCATGCTTTTTTTCTACTTTTGATGCTTTAAATCAAACCAACCTGTATGTTTCAGGTTTGATTTACTGGTTTTTTGACCGTAGAATACAAACATTAACTTTTTGTAATAATAATAGTCTGTTTGGAAATGTTACTGAATAAAAATAAAAAGAACGGCAATGTGCTTTTCTTTATTCAATCTGTTTTCGTTTGTGCTGCGTTATTTGCCTTAGCAGTATTTCTGGTGAATTTTTTTTCTCCAGGCAAAGAAAGCTTGATATTAAAAAATGAAATAAAATCAGGCAGCTCTATTTCACCTCTAGAGTCAGCAAATGAGAAAACCCCTGAAGAATACCAACGCTGGTTGAATACTCTAAGGTCGCCTTCTCAATACGACACCCAAATAGATGGAGCTTTACGTGAAGATGAAAATGGTAATTTAGTCGTAGAGAGAGGCGTACGTGATTTGTTTGATTACTTTATGACGGGAGTGGCAGGTGAGAGGCCGTTAGAAGAAATTATACATTCTATTTTTCTTTATATTGATGAGACTCTTTCTCCGTCAGCAGCAAAGCAAGCAAAAGAGTTACTGGAAAATTACGTAGATTATGAGATGGCTCAGGAAGCGTATCATAATTCATTAACAATGAATCCCTATTCATTAGAAGGTATGGAAGCGGTAAATTACTATGAGGCTTTGTTAGATCATCGAGAGCAATTAAGGTCTGACTATCTTGGTAATAATGCAAGAGAGCAATTTTATGGAGATGAAGAAGCCTACGACCGTTTTACATTAGAACGTATGCGTTTAGCCAGATCTCAAATTTCTGAAGAACAAAAAGAAATAGCTTATGAGCAATTGGTAGAGCAGTTACCTAATTCGATAAAGCCCTGGTATAAAGAACAGGAGAAAATTTACTCATACCTGGATGAAGAATTAAATAAATCCTCAGAATTGGTTTCATCGTTAGATAAAGAAAAAACTCGCCAGGATCGAATAGTAAAATATGGTCCAGAAGCAGCTAACCGACTGGAAGAACTTGAAAAGAAAAATCATGAATGGGATTCACGTATAAAAAATTATATAAACGTTAGGGACGACATACTATCATCTGAAGCGTTATCAGAAACAGAAAAACAAGAGCAGCTACAAAAATTTATCATTGATAATTTTGATAAAAAAGAGCAGATGCGTGTTAAACCTTCTGCATCACTTTTAGAAAAGCAAAACCGTTAATTTTGTTAACAATAACTCGGAGGTAGTGAAAATGAAAAAGCTCAGTTTAAAAGCCACAGGCTTTTTAATGTCAATGTTAGTTGTTTTTGAAGCGCATGCGTTTTTCAATTGGGACTGGTGGCCGTGGAACACAGATTACACCAAAACTAAATACCCAATTGTTCTGGTTCATGGTGCTATGGGTTTCGACAAAGCACTATTTGGTGGTTTATTACCTGTAGATTACTGGCCAGGGGTTCCTGGTGAAGTGATGCGTAGTGGTGGTACAGTTTATGTAGCTCAAGTATCTGCTGTTTCAGCGCCAGAAACACGTGGTGAACAGTTAATTCGTGAGCTGGAAACCATTAGTGCATTAACAGGCCACGAAAAATTTAATCTTATTGGTCACAGTTTTGGTGGCCCTACTACGCGATACGCAGCTGCTGTAAGACCTGATCTGATTGCTTCAGTAAGTACAACAGGCGGTAGTAACGACACCAATGAGAGAGATGTGATTGACCCAATTGAAGATCCCGGTGAACAGGAGTGTGGCATCGTTTGCCAAACGTTTAATATATTAGCTGTTATTGGTGGTATAACCTGGACAGAAGAAAAATGTACGACTGACGTTTATAGCCTCGATCCAGCAGTGAGAGAAGCGGCATTAATCAGTTGTCAGGCTGTGAATGAAGAAGTTGCAAATAGCGGTTTGCCCTTCGAGCCAGAAGAGCGTGATGCTTTTGGTTTAAGACATGAAGCATTTAACAGAACATTTAGTGATGGTCGACCTACAGAGTGGTGTGGTGAAGGTGCAGAATATTCCAATGACGGTATTGCTTACTATTCATGGAGTGGTACAGCACAAATTACCAGTTTGATTGATCCTTCTGATATCGTTATGTTAATTGCTGCGGTACCAACTTTGATTGAAGGTGGGCAAACTGATGGTTTAGTTGAACGTTGCAGATCACGTTGGGGTAAAGTGATTCGTGATGACTATCCAATGAATCACCTTGATGAAACAAACATGCTTTGGGGGCTAACAGCGCCATTCTTTAGTGAAACCGGTGTGTTCCGCCAGCACGCTAACCGCTTAAAAGGAAAAGGCATGTAATTGCTAAAGTTAGTTTTAACTTTAAAAAAGCCTGAATTTTTCAGGCTTTTTTTTTATCATAGATTCTAAAAATAAATTAGTTAGCAGGCTAGTTTATATTTGTGCTCATACAGAACTCTATAAATTGTGGTCACAGCGAAGAAAAAGAAGTTTAGGGAAAAAAGAAATATTAAAGATCTAAAAGAAACGAACTGGAGATAAAGGATGCCTTATTATTGACTATAAAAGAATCATAGAAATATATTTCTATAGGCCGTTTTATTTGATGTTCAATTCATGCCGATAATTATTATTTATTTTTAATATTGTGAATGCTTTTTAAATGGATTTTCTTATGACTGTAGCCGGCTATAGTTATTTCTTTCTTATTCCTTTCTAAAAGTTAATTAAATGAGTATTAAGTTAGATTTGATAAAAAGATCTTTTACATACAGCCTTAACTGCATTTGATCTTATTAAGAACAGTTAATAAAAAATTAGAATATAAGCTAATGATATAAACTTTAGTGAGAATTCCTTTTGCAGTTAAATAAATTATCTTTAGTCAATTAAATTCGATTTTCTTGTTTTTTTTAATTCCAGTGTTAGTATTGAAAAGAATAAATTACAATATTTTTTCAATGCTAAAAGATAAAGACAATAAAAATTTTATAACACTTATATTTAGTCATCCAATATTTATATTGGTTGCTATAGTCTATATAGCGATTTTTCTTGTGAGCTACTTTGTACTAGATAATATAGATAATTCAGTAGAAAGGGTAATAGAGTCAAAAGGCTCCTCGGGATTAACTGAATCTGTTGATTTGGCATATAAGAAAACGCCTGAAGAATATCAGCAATGGTTAAATACTCTTCGGTCGAATTCCCAGTTTGATACCCAGGTAGATGGGGGGTTACGCGAAGATGAAAACGGTAATTTAATAATAGAAAGAGGGGTACGTGATTTATTTGATTATTTTATGACAGGTTCTGCTAAGGAGATATCGTTAGAAGAAATTATTCATAAGATTTATCTTTATATTGATGAGGTTCTGTCTCCTTCAGCAGCAATGCAAGCCAAAGAGTTGCTGGATAATTATGTTGCTTACGAAATGGCACAGGAAGAATATCATAATTCCCAAACAGTGAATCCGTATTCATTAGAGGGGATGGAGGTAGTTAATTATTATGGAGCCTTGTTAGACCAAAGAGAGCAATTAAGGTCTGACTATCTTGGTAGTGATGCAAGAGGGCAATTTTATGGAGATGAAGAAGCCTACGACCGTTTTACATTAGAACGTATGCGTTTAGCCAGGGCTCAAATTTCAGAAAAACAAAGAAATATTGCTTATGAACAATTGGTTGAGCAGCTGCCAGAGGCGATGAAGTCATGGTATAAAGAGCAGGAAAAGATATATTCCTATCTGGATAAATCATTAGACCAGATATCAAATATAATTAAATCGTTAGGTAAAGAAAAAATTCGTCAGGATCGTATAGTGAAATACGGTTATGAAGTAGCTGACCGCCTTGACGAGCTGGATAAAAAAAATCATGAATGGGATTCGCGAATACGTAATTATATAAGTAAAAAAGAGGAGATACTATCTTCGGATGTATTTACAGATGTGGAGAAACATGAGCGGATACAAGCATTAATTAATAAGAATTTCAATGAAAGAGAGCGGTTGAGAGTAAAACCCTCAGCATCACTTTCAATAAGATAATCCATTAAACAATAAAAACTTGGAGATAAAAAATGAAAAAATTAAATCTAAAAATTGCAGGCTCTTTAATTACTATGTTGATTATTGTTGAAGCCAATGCATTTTTCAAATCGGGCTGGTGGCGATGGAATACCGGTTATACTGAAACAAAATATCCTATGGTTTTGGTTCACGGTTCAATGGGTTTTGATAAAGCACTCTTTCTTGGTTTTTTGCCTGCTGATTATTGGCCAGATATTCCTTCTGAAGTGATGCGTAGTGGTGGTACGGTTTATGTAGCTCAAGTTTCAGCTGTATCATCACCAGAAACGCGAGGTGAGCAATTAATTCGAGAGTTAGAGATTATCAGTGCATTAACCGGGCACAAAAAATTTAATCTTATTGGTCATAGTGCCGGCGGCCCGACAACGCGTTATGCAGCTGCTGTAAGGCCGGACTTGATTGCATCGGTAAGTTCAGTAGGTGGATCAAATGACACCGATGAACGAGATGTGATTAACCCGGTTGAAAATCCCGGTGAACAGGAGTGTGGAACTGAATGTAGGACACTGCAATTTCTGGAAGTTATTGGTGGAATTACCTGGGCAAATGAAAAATGTACGACTGATGTTTATAGTCTTGATCCAGCCGTTAGAGAAGCGGCATTAATCAGTTGTGAGGCGGTGAATCAAGAGATTACAAATAGCGGTTTGCCTTTTGAGAAAGAAAAGCGAGATGAGTATGAATTAAGGCGCGAAGCGTTTAATAGGTTATACAGCGATGGCAGACCTTCGGAATGGTGCGGCGAAGGTGAAGAATATTCGGATGATGGTATTGCGTATTATTCATGGAGTGGTACAGCACAAATTACTAACCTTTTAGATATTTCTGATCTGGCAATGTTGATTGCTGCAGCACCAACGTTAAGAGAAGGTGGGCAAACCGATGGTTTAGTTGAACGTTGTGAATCACATTGGGGTAAAGTTATACGTGACGACTACCCAATGAATCACCTTGATCAAACAAATTTACTTTGGGGGTTAACAGCGCCATTCTTTAGTGAAACCGGTGTGTTCCGCCAGCACGCTAACCGCTTAAAAGGAAAAGGCATGTAATTGCTAAAATTAGTTTTAACTTTAAAAAAGCCTGAAAAATTCAGGCTTTTTTTTGCTAATAGATATCCTGATAATTATCTATTCAATTATTTCAGGGACACCTATTTCAGTTTGTTGCACAAACACAATTTTTCCATCGGCAGTGTAAGATAATTTATCAACTGTCATTGCGCGTGTTGCAAGGCTGTCTTCAAAGTCATCATTTAAATAATGTTTGCCTTTAATACCGGGTAAACGACCATTATGGTATAGCAGATAATCCTGTCCTTTAAAATTGATGATGGCTCCATGATTTGTCATTATGTTGACATCACCCA
Source organism: Cellvibrionales bacterium (assembly GCA_041941365.1). Lineage (GTDB taxonomy): Bacteria > Pseudomonadota > Gammaproteobacteria > Pseudomonadales > UBA7434 > UBA7434. The sequence goes on from JBGTQK010000004.1 coordinate 115,687, forward strand.
GAAAATCACCTTGATACGTCCAGGGCCCATTTATATTATCAGCTGTCGCATAAGCTAAACCGTCATAGTCTTCGCCAAATGAAGATTTTGAATAACTCAAATAATAAATATCATTTCGTTTGTGTATATATATACCTTCAACAAAGTCTGGTATAGGGTTTGAGCCATCTACACCAGTAATTTCTCTAATCACACCGTCAAAAGAAATCATATCATCATTGAGTTTAACGTATTGGGCTTTACTGCCTCCACCATAAAACATATAGGCCTGGCCATCATCATCAATAAAAGTAGCTGGATCCATTATTGAATTAATCGCTTCCGGATACCCCCAAGGGATCAGAGGTGCACCAATATCGTAAAATGGGCCTTCAGGCCAGTTACTTACTGCTACACCAACAGATGCTCTAGGACCGTTAGGAAATTGTATTTTGAACTCGGTTATAAAAGTTTGGAGTGTATCTAGCACATAACTAACGTAATTAATCTCTTCTGTTGGTGAGGTTGTGTAAAGATAATAAAGACCGTCTTTCTCAACAATATGACCAGCCCATGTTTGATACATCCATGGTACGTCTTTATCTTCGAGAACTGGCCCTATGTATTCCCAGTCCACCATGTTTTTGGTTCTATAAACGTGGTAACCGGTTATATCAAAGCCTCCCCATGTTTCCAGTTGCTCCAATTTACAACCAAAAGGTGTACCAGAGCATCGTTCAACTTCAGTATGAAATAAAGAGGTTTCATCTTTGCCCACATAAACGTAAAGGTAATCGCCAACAGTGATTGCAGTAGGATCGGCGGTATACTGATTGCGAATAACCGGATTACCTGAATAGCGTTTACCATCCGCATCAGGGCATTGTATTTTGGTTTCAAACTTTGGGAAGTTGTTGTAGTCGCCAATATTATCTGTGATAGTACAGTTTTGTCCTTTATCATCTTCAATCACAATATAAAATCCATCGCGGTAGTTCGCTTCAACAACTTCAAATTCGAATTCTGTTTGTTGTCCAGAGCTTGCGGGTATCGTAATCACTTGATTGCTCACAGTTTCCCTTAGTGTTACACTTTTTGAGTTGTTGATTACAGCGCCGCCAATAAAGTTTGTTCCGCATGCAATCAGTAATTGTGTAATAAAAAGAATGGTGCTTGTATAAATGATATTTTTCATAATGAATAACCTGTTTTTATATAGATAATAGATAGGAGCTTTAATAAGTTTTTATAAGTATTGAACTATTAATCCTAAGCATTTATTTTGATAAATTATTGACCTTGTCGTCTGGTTTTGACATTTTCGGACAATTTTAAATATTCCCGTGGCTATTACAGAACATTTTTATATTGCGAGTCATTTAGTTCATGTGCTTTTGAGATATGTTAAAAAAGAAGGCATAGATGACAAAGCATTACTTCAAAAATTAAAAAAATATGCAAAAAAGAGTCATGGTACGCTAACGAGTAATCAATGGTTTGAAGTTTTACACGAGATAAACTGCTATGCAAAAAATCCTGTACTAGGGCTTGATTTGGGTTTTTCTATAGAGCTGGAAGATTGTGGTGTGCTTGGGTATCTTTCAGCAAACTGTGAAACACATGGGGAGGCTTTAATATGTTTTAAGCGCTATCAGTATTTACTGTATAGTCGTGGAATTGCCGATGTAACACTTGAGAATGATAGGGTATTGCTTAAATGGGAAAATTTTGAATCTTCTTTTACACCTTATATTTCTGATGAATTTTTACTGGCGGGATTGTTAAAATTTTATATGTTAATAGGAGTGCCACTAGAAAAATATAATGTGAAAGCGGGCTTCAAACATACTTTACAAATCAATGAAGATGAGCCTTTTTTGAATTTAATCAAAGAGATTCAACATAACTGCCCAGCTTTGTATGTATCTTTTGATTCAGCTTTATTACAGTATCCAATAAAAAATAGTAATCAAGGCTTAAAAAAACTGTTGGATGAACAGGCAAAAACCTTGATGTCGACGGTATTAAAACAAAACGATTATATTAACACCATACAAAAAGCACTTGTTAGTAATATGCAGCATGGTCTATGCTCTATGCAAGCGCTCGCAAGCAAATTAAATATCTCGGAAAGAACATTGCGCCGGCATCTACAAAAAAATGGTATTGGTTTTACTCAATTACTGGAGCAAACACGAAAGAGTTTGGCGATTAAATATATTAAAGATAAAAAATTGAGTCATACAGAGATTGCTTTATTACTTGGTTATTCAGAGCAAAGTGCTTTTTCCAGAGCTTTCAAAAAATGGACAGGTTATTCTCCATCAAAATATGTTATGGAAGAAAAGACCTGGGATAACCTGAATAAAGATGCTGCTTATTAATTGTAAATCTTTAATGATGAACTTTATAAATTTTGCTGATCTAAAGGATTATATAGATGCGCTTTCTTTTTAAGTGTTTTAGAATAGAGCCATCGATTTTTGACTGATTGTACTTTTTAGGGGCTTTAAAATGACACAGATTGATATTGGAATAGATGCTGAAAATAGAGGCAAAATAGCGGAAGGCTTGAAGCGCCTATTAGCTGATTCTTATACTTTGTATTTACAAACGCATAATTTTCACTGGAATGTAACGGGACCGCAATTTCGCGAATTACATTTAATGTTCGAAGAGCATTATACTGAACTTGCAACAGCGGTAGATGAAATTGCAGAGCGTATAAGAACACTGGACGTTGCAGCACCAGGAACTTACAAAGCATTTGCAGAGTTAAGTGCTATTGATGAAGTGGAAGGTGTACCGAATGCTGAAGATATGGTCGATATTCTAACAAAAGGGCATGAGCAAATTGTTAAAACATCGAGACAAGTATTATCCTTGGCTCAGGATGGTGATGATGAATCGACTGCTGCATTAGTTTCTGACCGTATGCGAATCCATGAAAAAACAGCATGGATGTTAAGAGCAACAAGAAAATAAGTAGTAGTCGTATTCCAAATAAAAAAGCGCTCATCTGAGCGCTTTTTTATTTGCAGATAGGAGAAGGGTAAGTATTAATCCCAGGCAGCTTCTAGTATTTTGCGAATATCGTCTCTATCGGACTCTTTTGGATTAACAATGATTGAGCCGTCATCAATTGCAAGTTCAGTAATCTGGTCGAATTGATCCTTACTGACTTTTTCGGTCTCTTTTAATGTGCGAGGCAGCTTGCAACGATTATAGAGCTCATCGCGCATCCAGCGAATATGATTTATAGCAGCTTGTGCTCGCTCTGTTTTTGGTGTGCTCGCGAATTTGTCATCACCAACCATGGGTAATAACAATTCAGCTATGCGATCACCATTAACATCTTTATTATATTCAAGTACGTAAGGCATCAGCAGGCTCATGCATAACCCATGTGGTAAGTGGCATACAGCGCCTATTGAGTGACCGATTGAATGAACCAGGCCTACCATTGCATTTGAGAATGCGGCACCAGCCATGGTTGAAGCCTGAGCCAGTTCAAGGCGACCATCTTTATCTTTAGGGTTATCCATCACAGTTAACAGGTTTGAGCAAATTCGTTTGATAGCAGAAAGGGCATAAGCATCTGACATTGGATTGTTTGCAAGACAAGTATAGGCTTCAACAGCATGTGTCATTGCATCCATTGCAGTCATTGCAGTTATGTGTGGTGGAAGGGTTAGCGTCATGCGAGAGTCCAGAACTGCTGCATTCGGCATTAAGAAATAAGATTGGAAAGGAAGCTTAACGCCTTTGTCAATATCTGAAACAACAGCAACCGATGTTGTTTCAGAACCAGTGCCCGAAGTCGTTGGTATTACAAAAAATGGTTTTAGAGGGCGCTTTAAGTTATGTGTGCCAGAGTATTTGAGCAGGTCATCACCACCTTCACTAACCAGAATATTCGTGCCTTTACTGGTATCAATTACAGAGCCACCGCCTACAGCAATGATTGCGTCACAATTATTCTGACGATAGCATTCAGCGGCACTTCTTACAGTTTGTAAGCTGCTATCGGGTGGTACGTCATCGAATATCACGGCGACTGTTGCGTCTGTTCCTTCGAAAGCATTTTCTATATGCCTAATAAGTCCGGCACCATTAACACCCTTGTCAGTTAAAATCATTGGACGTGAAGCCGAGAGAGCGCCTAGCTCAAAGGGAATATGCTCAAGTGCTTTATGGCCGGCAATAATTTTGACGGGACAGAAGAATTCATAATACGGATTAGCCATAGTTATTTCCAAAAATCATTTGAATGAAGACAGATAAATAAATACGTAGGAACTTGCTTATTTTTTCAAAAAAACCGATCTTGGGGTAACGCTTCATAATCATCTGGTTAATAAACTTGGGGAGAATTAGGACCTCCAGTTTATGAATGCAGCGAACCACTCTTACAGCATGAGAAATTTCACCATCAGAAATAACGCGATCATTAGCAAAGGCATAGGGAACACCTTCCTGAAAGGTAAACATTAAAACAGCATGTGATAAGTGTTTTATTTTTAAATCCAGGTCTATATGTTCAGTACTATTGCTGAGTACCTTGAGTTGATGGTCTGGCGTAACCTGAACAACAAAACGCGGGCTTTCAGGTAGCACCATCATGCGGATAGTATAGTTGGCTGGAAGCCCTTTAAGTTCAGATTGTATCTCTTCATCAATTCGGCTTGCTCCTGCAAGAGCACGCGCAAAAATCGCCATAAAAATATTGATATACAACAAGCTTATCCAGCGCATAAATATGAACCTTTTATATAATTTTGATCGTGCTGCATTATAGTGAAAGACAAAGTGTGATATAAGGTCAGATAACGACAATAAAATCGAAAAATGTACATTAATGACCTATTGTTTATGGCAGGTTATAAATGACTTGCCGATGTTTTGTTGATCGTGGAGCTGAGTATAAAGTCATCAACAGATGAGAAGGTAAATACTTAGTATTGAGTCAGGTAATTTAGAATGTTGATATGGTTGATTACGTATTCTAAGTGTAGAATCCTGATACATTTATACTTTTTTAAGATGTTTTTATTTAGAATAGCTGTGCATTAAGATAGCTGTGCAAATTTACAACGTATATTAAGACAAGGTGAAGCCATGAAAATGATAACGGCAATAATTAAACCCTTTAAACTCGATGAGGTCAGAGTCAAGTTGAGCGAATTGGGACTTTCGGGTATGACTGTTGAGGAAGTAAAAGGTTTTGGTCGTCAGAAAGGACACACGGAATTGTATCGAGGAGCGGAATACGTCATCGATTTTATTCCTAAAGTTAAATTGCAGGTTGCTGTAACCGATGACATTGTTGACCGAGTTGTAGAGACAATTATTGAAACAGCCAATACAGGTAAAATTGGCGATGGAAAGATTTTCATTTCGGCACTTGAAAAAGTTGTTCGAATCAGAACAGGCGAAATTGATGCAGATGCGCTTTAGGCGCGTCTGTTGATTTAGACTACTGTTAACATTTAGATAAAAAAATGCTTCTTTTAGCAATAATAAATTAAAAAAGATTTCTTCTTCAGTAGATAATTATTTCATTCCCAAAAAACCGCCAGACTGATGTTGCCAAAGCTGGTTATATACGCCTTTCTGTGCCAGTAGCTCCTGATGGCTCCCTTGTTCAATAATCCTGCCTTCATTAAAAACAATGAGTCTGTCAAGTGCAGCAATTGTTGAAAGACGATGTGCAATCGCAATGACGGTTTTTCCTTTCATTAATTGATTAAGACTTTGCTGGATGGATATTTCTACTTCGGAGTCTAGTGCTGAAGTCGCTTCATCCAGAATTAATATAGGTGCATCCTTGAGTAAAACTCTGGCTATAGCAATGCGTTGGCGTTGTCCACCGGAGAGTTTTACTCCGCGCTCTCCAACATGAGCGTCATAACCTTTGCGTCCTTCGTTATCTTGCAGCTCGAGAATAAAATCGTGGGCCGCAGCTTTTTTTGCCGCTTCTATCATTTCGTCTTCACTGGCGTCAGGTCGGCCAAATTTAATATTCTCCCTAACAGAGCGGTGAAGTAGCGAAGTGTCTTGTGTCACCATGCCAATTTGTGCGCGTAAGCTTTCTTGCTGAATTTCGGCAATATCCTGATTATCAATGCAGATTTTTCCACTCTGAATATCATAAAAACGCAGGAGCAGATTAACCAGTGTGGATTTCCCTGCCCCAGAGCGTCCGACAATACCAACTTTCTCTCCAGCTTTAATGGTTAGATTCAGCGCATTAAATACTGGCTTGATTATTGTGTCAGGATTCTTATTGGCTTCAGAGGATTCGATATCATAGGAAAAGTTAACTTGCTCAAATGCTATTTCACCTTTTGAAATATTAATTTCAGGTGCATTCGGTTTATCTTTGATTATCTGTGGTTTAGCTAATGTTCTTAGTCCATCCTGTACTGTACCGATATTTTCAAATAGTGCGCCCACCTCCCACATGATCCAATGAGACATGCCAGTTAAACGAATTGCCAGACTTAAACCAACTGCAATAGCGCCAGTTGAAATCGTATCATTTAGCCATAGATAAATACCTAGAGCACCAATACTGAATACCAGTAACATATTGATAGCCCATAAACACACATTTAATACAGTAACCAGGCGCATCTGGGGGTGAACAGTTTGCAAAAATTCATCCATGCCTTCTCTTATATAGGTGTTTTCACGTTTGGTATGCGAGAAAAGCTTAATTGTTAGAATATTGGTGTAGCTGTCTACAATTCTTCCTGTCATTGTTGAGCGAGCATGTGCCTGCTTTTTGGATATAGCGCTTAGCTTCGGAACAAAGAAATATAAAATGGCAAGATAACCTAATAACCAGAAAAATAACGGAAGTGTGAGTTTAATATCTGAACTGGCTAATAATACAATGCCAGTCACTAAATAAATGGTGGCAAAAAGTAAAACATTAAGTAGTTTCATCACAGTTTCGCGGACAGACAATGCTGTCTGCATAACTTTGGTTGCTATGCGTCCGCTAAATTCATTCTGGAAAAAACTGTAACTTTGCCCAATAAGATAACGGTGGGCACGCCATCGAACAATCATCGGAAAGTTACCCATCAATGTCTGGTGTACTATGGAAGAGTGTAACCATACAATTAATGGCATTAGCACCAGAATAAACAAAGACATACCTAACAGTAACATCCAGTGTGTACTGATAAAGTCTTCCCGGTTACTCGTTGTCAGCCAATCTACTATTTGACCCAATACACCGTAAAGTAACGCTTCACCAATTGCCAGGCAGCCAGTGAGAAACGACATAATTAATAAATGGGGTTCTATACCGCGAGTATAGTGCCTACAGAATGCATAAAGGGATGGCGCAGGTTGAGCTGGATGTTCAGGCGGAAAAGGGTTTATTAATTTTTCAAAAAAGTGGAACATAAAATGCCTGAGAGTAACAAATGTTTTGAGGAATATTAGTCGAATAAGCGATTATACGTTGTCTTTAACCAATAGGCCTGCTTATTTTGCGGTGTTTTTATAAAAGTTTTATGAATCTGGTTAGTCTGATTATGCTAGTTTTTTTCATCGAGTAACATTTTTTTATAGCCTTGTAATGACTGACGACGTTTTTCATCAATGTTAGGGAAGTGCATATCAAGCTGGCTAAGCGTTTGTAGAATAATAGCCGAGACCATCAAGCGCATATTCTTTTTGTCATCGGCTGGTATGACATACCAGGGGGCATGTGAATTTGCAGTATGGTTGATAGCATCTTCATATGCTTGCATATATTTTTGCCAATGTTGTCGTTCGTTGATATCTGCTTCCGAGAATTTCCAGTTTTTTTCTGGCTTGTCTATACGTTCAATAAAACGACGTCGTTGTTCATCCTTGGAGAGATTCAGAAAAAATTTGAGAATCACTATGCCATTATTTGCTTCATGTCGTTCGAGATCATTAATACTTTGATAGCGTTGTTGCCATAGTTGTTCCATATTGCCAGTGGCAGATTCAGGTAATCTTTGAAAGTCAGTAATGATCTTCGGATGGACTTTGGTTACCAGTACTTCTTCGTAGTATGAACGGTTAAATATATGTACTTTGCCACGAGCAGGCATATGTACGTTAGTTCGCCAAAGAAAAGTACGATCCAGTTCATTATGAGAAGGTTTTTTGAATGAGTTTACTTCAACCCCATGGGGGTTAATACCAGACATCACATGGCGAATAGTGCCATCTTTACCCGCAGCATCCATAGCTTGAAATATCAGTAACATACCATATCGATCATGAGCATACATTTTAAGTTGTAGTTCATCAATTTCTTTACGATAATTTTTCAATTGCTTTTTATAATCTTTGTTATCTTCATATAGCGGCTTGATTTCATTTGGGCACTCCGCAATTTTTAATTGTTTACTGCCATCATACCGAAATTGGTCGAGATCTATAGAGAGTTGCATAAGCAATGTTTCCTAACGGATTTAACAGGATTATCACAAACAAGATAGCATATACTAATGAACCGGGCTATTGAGGTCAAAAAAAGTATTTATTATTTATGAATGATTCAGAAAGTAGACAAGTCAAAATTACTGAAGTGCAGGGTAATCGGTTGAATTCTCCTTTAGCAGGTGAAGTGGTTATTGTAAGAGGTGTTCTAACAGGATTTTCCAAACGGGGTTTTTTTCTGCAAGAGCCAGGAGATGTAGAAAATATACTTGAAGATCTTGAGGGTTGCTCTACTGGAATATTTGTTTATTTGCCTGGCAAACGCTTTCCTATAGGTGTGACATTAGCTGTTCGTGGAAGAGTGGAAGACTTTTGTAAAGGTGATCCTGAAACAGATAAGCCTATTACTCAAATACGCCCCTTTGGCATTGATAGAGTTACACAAGATGCAATTGATATCCATAGTATTAAACCGGTTGTGTTATCAGCAATATTATTAAAACAAGCGAAAAAATGCTTGCCTCAACTGCTTAATCGTGTCGAAAATATGTTGATTAAGCTGGAAGAAGGAGCTGAGTTTATTCAACCCAGTAATCACTTTGGTGATTACGTTGTCTTACCAAAAGATACCGATAAAGAAAATTTTATTAAAGGCATTGTCCCGGCTGAGCATGGTGGCATAATCTTTTCTAAAAAAAGTGAGGTAACATGGCTGCCTTCTTTTAGAATCATATCCGAAAAAGACGCACCTATGCTAAATATGGCTGCAACGTTAGAAAGTGATGTGATAGGCCCAATGCACTTTAGAAGTAACAATTATCAAATACAGGTTAATCATGAGATAGAGGTAAAAAACAAAATAGTTGAAAGAAACAAAACACGTTTTGAACTGAACTCAAACGCAATAATCGTAATGACACTTAACTGCCTCAATCTTGATCCTGTAATTGAATCTGCTAGTAAAGTAGTTAATCCGGTAACTGATATTGATGATGATATAGGCTCAGGACAGTTTCGCTTGTTAGCGGAAGCCATAGTTAATGAAGCAAAATGCCCTGATATTATTGCTCTACAGGAAATACAGGATAACGATGGAGCTGAGCAGAGTAATGTGGTAAGAGCAGATCTTACCTATAAATTGTTGATTCGCTCTATAGAATTTTTAGGGGGCAGTCAGTATGAATGGATAGATATTCCACCTGAATCTGGTGAGGATGGTGGTCAACCGGGTGGCAATATTAGAAACGGCTATTTATATCGGCCAGATCGTATTGAACTGATTAAAGCTTCAGTCAAGCGATTGGCAGAAAACGATGAGGCTTATGATGGTTCACGAAAACCCTTACAAGCTACTTTTAAACAGATCGAAACAGGGCAAGAATTGATTATTATTAATGTGCACCTTGCTTCAAAGCGTCACCAGCAAAGTCTCTTTTCACCTGGGCAGCCAGGACTTGATCCTAAAGAAGAAATAAGAATGAAACAGGCAGAAATTATTGAAAAGATAAGCCAAAAATTAAGAGAAATTAATATAGATTACTATATAACGGGTGATTTTAATGATTTTGACGAAAGTCCATCAATAAATACTTTGCTGGGAAAAAATAATATTAATCTGTTATATCAATTACCTGAAAACCAACGCTATGATTATAACCATAGAGGTAAGCTGCATGTATTGATGCACGGTATTGTATCAAAAGAACTGGCGGAAAGCGGAAGAGCCGAGTATGAGATATTGCACGGTAATGAATTAATAGGTGTAAGGCCAGGACAGGAAGGTGGAAAAGGAAGTGATCATGCTTATGTGATTGCAAAAATTAGTCGAGCTATTTAACGACTCGCAGGGAGATTGATTTAAATTTTTTACTATCTGCCGTAATAAAAAATTCATAGTATGAATTTAAAAAAATGTATGAATACAATTTAAATTGGTTTAGAATGCATGCGAAACAGTTGATAAAAAAGAATGAAAAAAACTATAACTATTATTTAAAGTGTAATAGGTAATGCAGGAATCTAACAAAAAGCGCTATTTGATGGCGTAACAAGCGATAAAAAAACAATACAAAAGCAGGGCTGCTAGGGATGTCAATATACAAAAAACTATTTTAAATATATCAAATAAAAGTGATTATTTTCAATAAGCTTTTTAATTAAGAGTCGTTCTAATCGGTGTTTAAAAACACATGTCATTGTATTGTTATAACTTATGTTGTTCTTGGCTATTTTAGCCAGTCGGCCTTGTCGGAGTATTGTTTTTCCCGGCATATGCTCTAACGGTTTTATGTCAAACCTTAAACATGGTGCAATACTTTGGCAGGTCGATGTTTTTATATAGTTTATTAGCGATTTTATATAAAAAAGCCCCCCAATTTTCTATTGGAGGGCTAAAGAGCTAGATTAAAAGAATTAAGATTGATTATTTTTCTTTCTTAAAATAGTCAGGCCAAGCAAGCTTGTCATAAACAGACCGAATGCTTGCGGTACGGGCACTGCCTGGTATTCCAGATTGTCAAAAGCTACGTAGTAGGGAATACCCGTGCTGGAACCGTTAAAGTTAAACTGAATTCCGTTAACTGTACCCAGCAAAGCTAAATTTACATTTTCCCAGGTATCTAACAGGTTTAAACCTCTTCCCAGTTCAAACGAAGTAGAGCTGATGACATCGCCACTTCCATTAAGGCCATTAATAATAACTTCAAAAAAATCATTATTGTCAACAAAGGCTGTATTGAAACCACTTCCATCACGCATGGCCAGATAGGTGTAGGTTGTATTCGTCAAATCAATGGAAGTCAGGTTTACTGCACTTGCAAAGTTAAAAGCTGCGCCACCGAAACCTGTTGCAATACCATAGTTATCTTGTCCGGTGCCATTGCCATCGCCTGTAATGGCTGCTCTGTCATTACCTGCACCAGGTGTTGTTGTATCAGTTTCGTTGGAATAGGTAAAACCGTTCCAACAACATGGGCCATTACCAAAGTCTCCAAAGTCGGTAAAGTTGTAGGTAAAGGTAACGCCACCACTGGTAAAGTCATAGTTATAGGCAGTGCCACCACCATTCAAGGTTTCTGCCAAGGCAGGGTTAAAATTACTATTTACTGCTAATGTTAAATCATCAAAGGTAACAATTGTTGCTTGTGCTGTAAAAGGTAAAACTGAAAATGTTATAGCGCTTTTTAATAGTGAGACTTTCATAGTTACTTCTCCATTTAGTCATTGGTTAGGGGTTTATCTTATAGAATTTTGCTTTAACCTTTTGTGAGTTAAAACAAAGGGTACTGATAAAAGGAATAGATAAAAATAGGGGACAGGTACATTCACGGGCACTTCTTCTACATCGGCGAAATGCATAACGGCGATAGCATCCAGGTCGAATCCGGCGCTGTCCTGAGTAGGATAAGGGTCGTAAATAGGTAGAGGAGTTAAACCCGAGGCTGGACTATCAAGTGCAGTACCATCCCCCACAATATCGATAATTTTAACGTGAGTAATATTGTTTATATCCAGGTTAGGTGCTCCTGCTAAATCATTTAAATCAAACGGAACACCATAACCAGCTCTGTATTTTCCAGCATATCCTGTAATATTTGTGGGGTCTACTGAACCAAAGGCATTTACCGGATTAGCAGTATTTGATTGATTAGGGTAACGTGTAAAATTAATGCCATCAGAAGAGACCTCTACCCATGCCAGCTCAAGAAAAGTATCAGAGAAGCTATTTTCAAATACCGCAAAATCAGGGCCATCTCCATTTGTAATGGGTGAGTTGAACGTGAGTGTAATCGTTCCACTACGGCCAAGTGTTACAGTACTGAACTCAGTATTATCCGGATTACTGTCATCATCCGCATCTGATTGACCAAGAGCTTCTAACGGTGTTTGAAATGTTGCAAGTACGCCATTACCAACAAAATAGTTTTCATAATTTGTTGCCCAGCCTATTATTGACTGAGAGCTCCAATGAATAGCTGTAGAGCCAGGTTGGTCAGCGGCTGGTGCAAAAGAACCCGCAAAGGGGCAAGTAGAAAATAATAATACAGAAATAAAGAGCTTTTTCATCTGGATTAAAACCTTTGTTTGAATTTAACAGTTAAGTGTCTGGGGTTACCTAAATAGCCCGTTTGGCCATATCCATTGGTGAAATATGTTTCATTAAATACGTTACTGATACCGATAGAAAAATCTGTTTTCTCTGTTAAAGAACAAATGAAATGGGTGCTAGAAATCTGGTAACTATCTATTTTAAAATTACCATTTGATGCAAAGTCATTCCCATGATTTTTTTGGCCAACATATTGATAGAAAAAAGTCTGGCTAAAGTTTGGTGAATACAGGATGTTTATAGAAGCACTTGCCGTTGTTTTAGGAACTAATGGAATATTTTTATTAGTTTTTGTATATGCTTTTAAATAGGTGTAGTTAGTGTTTAAAAGAATTGAGTTTGTTAGTTCACTTTTTGTTGTCAGCTCTATTCCTTTTCTAATAATAGGTTCTGGGTAGTTGATATTTGCTCTGATAAAAGTATCATCTATAGTTTCTTCTCTATAAATTATTTCATTATCAGTTCTAGAATAAAATAGAGTCGGTTTAACCGTGGTTGATGGAAAGTTAAATGACAAACCTAAATCAAAGTGTTTTCCTTTTTGGGGTTTAAGAGGATTTTTTTCATCAAATAGGTTGAGCTCGTCAATATTTGGTGTTCTAAAGGAGGTGGCAGTGGCAATATAAAAATTTGTATTGTTTCCTAACGCTTTTGAAAGTGTTAATTCTAAAGCTTCGTTTTTCCAAATAGTTTTGTTAATCGTATCATTTTTTATTATTGTGCAAGCACTTGGGTTTCTACGAAGATCACATCCAGCACCTACAACTTCAATTTCTGATAATTTAAACTTATTGCTAAAATGATCCTTTCTATAACCTGTATATAATTTATATTTTGAGGTCAAATTATATGTAATGGTTGTAAATAATGAGTGATTCACGAACGCATTGAATATTGAACCAGTTTCCGGAAGAGTATTTTTTCCATCATCATGGCGTTCTAAATCAGCATTTGTGTACTCTAAACCCGATTCTATAATTATTTTTTCATCTAACGCTTTCGCTGTTATTTTATTATTGCTGTTTAGTATTTTGTAATTAATCTGTGGTCGTTTGTTTAGAGATATAGAATTTAAATCGCTATTGCCTAAGATAAAACTGATGTTATCTCCATGGCTAAATGTACTAGTTATTGAAAATGCCTGTGAAAAAAAAGCTTTATAAATTAAGTTAATATTTTTTTGGTCAGTAGTTCCATCAGTATAAGCTGAAGCTGTGTTGTTATTGCTATTATTATTTCGTTCTTGAGCAGCAGGTAATTGATAAGAATCATTTAACTGATTGAAATTAAGGTAAATATGCCATTTTTCTTGTGAGAGATTATCTATATGTCGATATTTGTAGTTTAAGCTAAAGAAGTCAGCTTCTAATTTATCATTTTTCTTGAATCCATTATAATTATCAAAAGAATAAAAACCGCCAATAGCGTTATTATTTATTGCCTGGTTGAGAGTTAAATTAACAGTTAATCCGTTGTTCTCCTTACTTATCGCATTTATTTCCCGTTTGTTAATATATTTAGCCTGGGTTTTAATATCTACTATCCCATGAATAGCACCACTACCATAACGTACAGTATTAGCTCCAGGAATAAATTTAATTTCTTTAATATTATTTATCTGTATTTTAGAAATATCAGTTCCGGAAAGATCAGGAGCAAATAATTTCATACCGTCTATAACATATAAAATATTATTGGTCTTGCTATCTCCTGAGCCGCGAACGTCTATAGATGAGCGTTTTGAATGGCTGCCAAAGCTAGAAAGAACAGCGCCATTAAATTGAGATAAAAGTTCCGATATGTTGGTTGCTGTTGATTTTTCTATATCTTCTACATTCATGAAAGAATAATTATTTGGAATGTTAAGAGTGGGGTTAAGATAGGTATCGCCAATTACAATAATTTCCTCCATTTTCTTTGCTTTTGTATTGATTTGTTTTTTTTGGTTTTTATCAGCTAGAGCAGGGTTTGTAAGCAATAAAAAGCTACCCTGAACTAACAGAAAAAATAAGGTTATGTTTAGTCTTTGTAGACGCTTGTTCATAATGCGCTCATGTAACAATTATCAGCTACTTAATTAAGTGGCTAATAGATTGACCATGGCGCGAGGAATAAGAGTAAGCAAAAGAAAAGTGATGGAGCGAGAAGCCAGAGTAGTAAAAACCACTACAAAGGAGAAGTCGCACCTACTTTGCCATCCCATATCGCCCTCCGCGACAGTAGTGTCAATAGATAAAGGTTGGTTCCGGACTTGTTATATTTCATTTAAAATAAAATAAATAACTTACCGTTGCGGGGGCAGCGTTGGAGTTTCACCAACTTCCCATTTAATGCCAATTATTAAATAAATATTGGCAACCTTTTTCTACGTAAGTGTTTAAATTTGTTCGCGCATTATACGTAATTTGCGCAATGAATCAATAAGAACTATTTTGGCCAAAGCCAAAAGGCGCGAATAGCGCTATCCACCGATAATATAATTTATACATAAAAAGTGATTTAGCAGAAACACTAAACGAATTAAAATAGTACGAATCCGCCCGTGGCACAGCTGGATAGCGCGGCCCCCTCCTAAGGGGCAGGTCACAGGTTCGAATCCTGTCGGGCGGGCCACTTTGTTGCCCTACGAGTCGAGGATTTCCGGCCTGCAAACATAGTCTGCAGTCGTTCGACGGCACATAAAGCTATTACTTTAAAGCGTTTGTCTCACCCAGTCGGGCGGGCCACTTCGTATCTCTCAAGTTTATTTAGCTAAACTTTTGAATTCACCCACGAAGAAAGCCTTGCCAGGGATACTTTGGCTTCAGGTGCAATCGCTATATACAGTAGCCATGCATGCCAGAGTTTGTCCGCAGCTTCTATGCTTATGTCTACACCGGCTTCTTTTGCTTTACGATAAAGTTCCTGGTTATCAGAATAAAATACCTCTTCTTTGCAAACCTGGATATAAGTAGGGGGTAGGCCAGTAGGATCTCCCAGTATGGGCGACATGAGCACATTACTTCGATCTTGCCCTCCTGCATAGCGTGCGGCGAAGCCTTTTTCCAAAGCGTAAGGGTGAACAAATACGTCAATATCCGCATTGTATTGATAACTATCACCTTTTAGCTGTAAATCCAGCCAGGCAGATTGCAGATAAAGTAGATCTGGCATAGGTAAGTTGTTAGTTCGAGTAAAGTAGCATAAAGCAAGACTTAGGCCGCCACCTGCAGATTCACCTCCCAGTATGCGTTTTGACGATTTATTTGCATTGCAAAATGCTTCCCAAACTTTCGCACAATCTTCTAGCCCATTAGGAAAAGGGTGTTCTGGTGCGAGTCGATAGTCTGGAACCCACACTTCACAACCTAACGAAAGAGCTAGTTGTGTAGTAAAGGTGCGATGTGTTCGAGGGCTTCCACTAACATAACCACCACCATGAATATACATCATTGCTTTATTGTTATTTACTTTAGGGGGAAGAATCCGGTCTACGGGAATTCCCGCAATAACTTCTTTCTTGATTTCAGGGCCTCGTGCTTTGGGGAAGAGTGCTAGCTGATCTACAATTTTTCTTGTGCGATTGATACTGGGTATCTTTCTGTCGAGGCGGTGTAATTTCTTTTGGCTCATTAATAATGAACGTACAAAACGTGCTCGTAGACTAATCATAACTATTGATACTCTGTTATTTTTTTTAGGGGACTAATATAACTTTGCCGGTGTTTTTTCGTTGTTCTATATAGGCATGCGCTTTTCCAGCTTCTTCAAAACTAAAGACTGAATCCACATGAGGGCGGACCCAACCGGTGTCTATACCCGCCAGAATTTCTTGCATCCATTCGGCCAGGCGTTTATTTTCTTCCCACATCCTTCCCATGTTAACGCCAAAAACACTTTTGTTCTGGTTCATTAAGGATATCGGGTGGAAGAAGGGCATAGTTAGAGCTGTTTTTAACAGACTGAGCTTGGATCTTTTGCCATCAGCGGAAGTAGATATGCCAAACATCCCCAAACGACCTGCTGACCTTAATGCTCGGTAACTTTTTTTCCAGTGACCACCGCCTAAAGGATCAATAATGAGATCTATACCTTTGCCTTCAGTTAATTCTGAGATTTCTTTTTCCCAGTCTTGAGTTCGATAGTCTATTGCATGGTGAACACCACGTTGCTTGATAAACTCATGCTTTCTGGCGCTTGCAGTTCCATAGATGGTAGCACCAATATGGCTGGCAATATCAATAGCAGCTAGACCAACGCCACCACCAGCATTTTGTATCAGTATTGACTCATTAGATTTTAAAGCCCCCATAGCGATGATTAATTGCCATGCAGTTAGATACGTTACGGGAAGTGAGGCTGCCATTTCAAAGCTGAGTTGATCAGGCTTTTCAAAGGTTTGGTTTACAGGTACGACTACTTCCTCTGCATACCCTTTAAACCGGGTCAGTGATAGTACGTTTTTGTTTAACCAGTTTGTATCGACCTCGGGGCCAACTTCACTGACTACACCACTTACTTCATAGCCAACTACGCAAGGTAGCGGAGGTGAGTCCGGATACAGTCCTTGTCTAGCCATGATATCGGCAAAGTTTATTCCGGCGGCTTTAACCTCAATTTTAACGTGCCCTACAGGAACATGTTTTGTAGGCACCTCTTTAATTTTTAATACATCGATGTCGCCGGCTTTTGTAATTACAATTTCACGCATGCAAGTTACCAATCAGTTTATTACTTCATTGTTGGTTAATTCTGGTCTTCTGGCATTCTACCTCACCTGGTGAGTGAGTCGTTAATAGCATAATATGTCTAACTGATGCAAAAAGTATCCTGCATAATGAGCTTTGAGTTTGGTTTTGGTTCGTATAAATATTAAAACTATTTGGTATTTAAGGGATTTTTTCTAGGTGTATAAGGTCATATTTGGTTATTATCTCAACTTTTAATTCGGGCTTAAAACTTTTCTTATGCAAGATTCTCGTCCCATATTACTCGCCAGTACAGATTTTCCTTCTATTTCTCGTAGAGAACTCAATACGCTTCAGGTTAATCTGGGCTATCGCTGTAATTTAAGTTGTGTGCATTGTCATGTAAGTGCTGGCCCAAATAGAACAGAAGAAATGGTTAAAGAAACTGCAGATCTATTGTTGGAGGTGATAGATAAAAACAAAATCAAAACGTTAGATTTAACCGGTGGGGCACCAGAATTAAACGATAATTTTCGACGAATTGTTCAGTATGCCAGAAAACGTAATATAGAAGTGATTGATCGTTGCAACTTAACAGTATTGTTTGAAGATGGTCAACAGGATCTGGCAGAGTTTTTAGCACAGAATCAAGTAACGATTACAGCGTCATTACCTTGTTATGAAGAGGAAAATGTTAAAGAGCAAAGAGGTAAGGGCGTTTATGAGTCAAGTATTGAGGCATTACAGAAGTTGAATGCATTAGGCTATGGGAAGGAGGCGTCATTACAATTAAATCTGGTATATAACCCCGTTGGTCCTGTTTTACCGCCTGCTCAAGGAAATCTGGAATCTGACTATAAAAAGCAGTTAGGAGACAAGTTTGGTATTGTGTTTAATCATTTGTTTACTATAACCAATATGCCGATTCAGCGTTTTGGTGCAATTTTACTGGCTAAAGGTCAGTATGATGAGTATATGAACTTATTAAGAAATAATTATGCTGAATCGAATTTAAATGCATTAATGTGTCGTGAGTTATTAAGTGTTGATTGGCAAGGCTATCTTTATGACTGTGATTTTAATCAGATGCTTGATATGCCAGTTTTATCTTTAAAAGGACCAGGCAGACCACATTTAAAAGATTTGCTTAATGATAATTATGTTGGAAATTCCATTAAAGTAGCAGACCATTGCTATGGTTGTACTGCTGGTAGTGGAAGTAGTTGTGGTGGTGCATTAAATTAGACTTCTGATAGTTTAAAGATGCTGAGTATAATCGTTCCTGTATTCAATGAAGAAGCAACCGTAGAACAGTCAATTTCACAATTAGCTGACATGCTTTTTTTATCTGGTATTGATGTTGAGTTAGTTGTAGTTGATGGTCAGAGTTCAGATCGTACAGTGAATAGGTTAAAATCGTTAGTAGATAAATCTTCTCTATCAATAAAGCTTGTTCAATCAAAAAAAGGGCGTTCGATTCAGATGAATACCGGAGCCGAATCTAGTAAAGGAAGTATGTTGTTATTTTTGCATCTGGATTCTTTTTTGCCTGATTCTTTTTTGCAGTCAATAAAAGAGATTGAGCAGCAACAACCGGTTTGGGGATTTTTTAAATTAAAGTTATCTGGAAAAAAAACCGTATTTAAATTAATCCAGACATTTATAACATGGCGCTCATGCTTAACTTCTGTTGCTACTGGTGATCAGGCTTTGTTTGTAAAGCAAGCTCAATTTGAATCAATGGGTGGTTATGCCGATATTGCACTTATGGAAGATGTTGAGTTAAGTAAACGTTTACGCAGGTTTGCCAAACCGTTTATTCCATCAGGTTATCTTGTTACATCAAGCCGTCGCTGGCAAAAAAAAGGTGTTATGAAAACAGTGCTGTTAATGTGGCAGTTGCGCTGGCTTTATTGGTTGGGGTTTAATCCTCAATTTTTAGTTAAACGTTATTATTAGTAACAGGTAGTTATGAATCATAAAAACAAAAGCTTGAATGTCATTATTCAAATGACTAAAGCACCTGAGCCTGGCTATGTTAAAACACGATTGATTTCTCATTTGGGTGAGTGGGGGGCTCTTCGATTACATAAACGTCTAACAGTTTATATAAGTAATCAGTTAAAAGCGATAGATTGCAATTATAAGATTTATTGTGATGAGCCAGAACATCCTACAATAAAGGAAATGATGAAAGAAGCTGGGTATTTAAACAAAGTTTATCAGCAGATAGGAAAAGATTTAGGGGAGAGGATGCTGAATGCTATAATTGAGTCACTTGCTTTTTCTGGTGATTCAGGTACCCAAAAAGTAGCAATTATTGGTTCTGATTGTCCCTTTATTGATGAAGCAATAATAAATACAACGTTTGGTGCGCTTGATCATCACGATATAGTTATTGTTCCAGCAGATGATGGTGGTTACGTTTTAATTGCAATGAAAAAAGCTTATCCACAGTTTTTTTCTGATATGCCTTGGGGTACCCATCAAGTTTGCGAAAAAACATTATCTATAGCCGAGGATTTGGCACTCTCCGTTAAATTGCTTCCGGCATTACCTGATATCGATAGACCAGAAGACCTGGCTCAATTGCAGCTCATTGATTTTGTTATTGATTAAATGCTGACAATACGTTGACCGTTACTCTGGCTTATAGAGCGTCCATTAGCACTATAAGTTTTTGCACTATAGGTTTTTGTAGCGCTAGTCTCTCCACGAAGAAGGTCAAGGTATTGATGAACATTATTTTGCATGCCTACAATAATTTTTTCATTAACGCTCATCAGTTTCTGGCAATCCAGTAATTGCTTATGAACTTCATCCCAAAGTTGCAGTAATGGAACATGGGAGAGCTGCGAAAGTTGCTTTATTACCTCTCGCCATGAGTTCGAAGAGTTTGCCTGATAACCATGTAATTGCAGATATTGCGTTCTTTCCTGGTGCCTTTTTTCTATTTTTTCACTTAATTTTATTTTTTGCTCGGAGAGGGTTTTTAAGTTGTCATGATCTTGTTGTTCAAGGGCGGATCTTTCTAATTTAATCAATTCATTTATTTGGTTCAGTTCTATTTTGTCTTGTTGTAACGACTTTTGAATATCGAGTCCAACTATTTGTGGCCGGCGTTTTTGTGAATGAGCAGATGAAACTGACTTGGTATTCTGGTTGGCTTTACTATTGTTCGGGTTTTGTGATGATCTCATGTCTGGTCTCCACTATATAAAAAATATATGCTATTTAATAGTTGAGAACACAGTATCGAAACTAGGAATGTGGAGAGGTTGTTTAGGCTAGGTTAAAGACTGCCGTTGTCAGCAATAATTTTCTCTGCCAGCTTGTTGACATCGACTACGTAGCTATTGTTGGCAATGCTTTCTCTAATGGCATTGACTTTAGCTTCGTCAACTTCTGGTTGTTCAAGAATAGTATTTTTTAGAGCGTTTAACTTTTCTACTTCAGGGCTAAGTTTAACCGTATCCTGGTTGTTTGACTGATTTTGCTCATCAGTACTCGCAGGCTTTACTGTTTCGTTAGAAACAGATTCACTTTTCGAACTGTTGTTCGGGCGTGAAGGATTAATGTTGTTAAGATCTATAACCATAATTAAATAAACATTCCAAAAAAAGTCCTTAATGCTGCTCTCTCACGATAAAAGTGCTTCGATATCTATGCTCCTGTCTATTGTTAATTTATAGCCGTTAATGGCTAATTGAGTTACACAAACAGAAGCAGTAAAAGCCGGATACGAGCGCTTAAAATACTTGATATAAGTATCGGCTATTTTTATGGAAACTTTAGTTATTTGCATCTCAATTTTCCGGTTTTTTTACTACTACTGCCAGTTACCTTGCTTTGTTTTCTAAGCTATTGATTTTTAAAGAACTACATCAGAGCCATAACATGCCCTGGCGCTGTGACTTTCGCTTTAATCTGTCGCTTGGATTGCTTGTTTTTGATTAATATCTGCTCGTCTTCACGCCCATCCTGAAGTGCTTCTCCCATCATTTTGACATTAATAGAGCCAATACGAGCTTCGATAACAACATTATCTCCCCGTTTTATCAGCTTTTGCTTTCCAAGTATTCGAGTAGAAATGGGGCTATTGGCTGCTATGGGGCGTAGAGCAATTTTCCCAATGACATTTTGGGGCTCTAAACCAATATGCTGGTTGCTGGAGCCAATGCGAATGTCCTCCATTCTAAAATCGCTTTTTTTGATGATTTCGTTTTTTGCAATATGCCTATTAGCCACAATGCCTTCTTGCCAAATTTCAATTTCAGCAGGAACGGATATTGCCCATGGCTTAATATCATCACAGCGAATTCGAACAATAATTCGTTTGGCAAGAGTCTTATTGGACAGGGTATCTATCGAAAGCGGTTGTTCACAGTTGCGCAATTTAATACGACCATCGACAAAAACATTTTTTGTTGAAATGTGTTTTAGTTGTTGAGTTTCATTCATTAAAATGAGTTGGTTACTGTAACGTTCAACTTCTTCTTTTGTTAATTTAATGATGTCTTTTGCATTTAAATAAGGTTTGGTTTGTTGACTTGTTAATTGGCTGCCTGTATTACTATGGGATACAGGTGTAATTAATAAGATGAATGTTACCAGTACAGTTAATTTTTTCGTGGTAAGGGCGAATAAACTATTTTTCATAATTAACAGGTTTTACCTTTATAAGTCATAAATACTGAATAGGTTGTTTAGCAATTATTTTATGATTATGCAAAGGCTATGCCTGTTTCCTTAATGAGGAAAAAAACACTATTAATCTGTTTTTTTCTGTTTAGTGGTTAAAAAATAGATGTTTAATGATCTTTTTAAAGTATAAAAATATTTATCTGGTAGAAAATAATAGGCATCACCCTTTATAAAATATAATTTGTATATAACGTTGCCGAAAAGCGGCATGCTGTTGCCGGTTTGTTTTTTATTCTAATAATAAAAATAGATTTAGTTGCGTCTTTTTTCTCTAACTTTTTGAATTATATAAGGTTTATAGAATTGGTACGGCCTGTGCTGTTACTTGGTGTAGATTGAAAATGTACGCTGTAGTTCAACGTAATAGTGACATTCAGTAAACAGGTTAGAGGTTTTAATGACAGCAATAAGTTTTGAAAACGCGTTAGGTATTCACCCTTTAGCAATGGAGGTTAGAACCCGACGTGCAGAAATGATTGCAAATAATCTTGCTAATGCAGAGACACCAGGTTTTAAAGCGAGTGATCTCGATTTTAAAAAGGTGTTAGGTGCCGCTTCTGAAAATGACTTTGTCGTTACTATGCAGCAGACTGACCCTAATCATATTGGAATAGTTAAATTAGATTCTTCAGCAGAACAGTGGGTTGATGATGCAGTGTTTGAACGTCAAGCACTTCAGCCATCTCAGGATGGGAATACGGTTGACGTTCAGAGGGAGAGCGCTGAATTTACCAAGAATGCTCTCGATTTTGCTGCCAGCTTTCGTTTTTTAAATGGTAAGTTTTCAAGTTTAAGTAGAGCAATAAAGGGTGAATAAATAAAGTTATGAGTATTGTTAATGTTTTAGATATTGCTTCTTCTGGCATGGCTGCTCAATCAGTTCGAATGAATACCATTGCCAGTAATTTGGCTAATGCAGAAACAGTAGCTGGTTCATTTGAGGATGCCTATAGAGCATTAAGACCAGTCTTCGTCGAAAATAAAACAGATGTATTTACATCTCAATTGGAAGGAATTCTGGAAGGCAGTAATGAAGATGCCTTTTTAAATGGAGGGGTCAGCATCAAAGAAATAGTTAAGAGCGATAAACCTGTTTCTATGCGTTATGAGCCGGAACACCCCTTGGCAAATGAAGAAGGTTATATTTTTACCAGTAATGTTAATCCTGTAGAAGAAATGGCAGACATGATTGCGACACAACGCAGTTTTCAGATAAATGCTGAAGTAGCTAATACGGCAAAATCCATGACTCAGCGATTATTAACGTTAGGTCAGTAGTAATGTTTGTAAGTGGAGAGTACAACTTTTTGAATGAGAAAAACTTATGAGTGAGATAGATCTAAGTACCAACCCGTTAATTCAAAGTTTATCGGTCAATAAAAATGAAGCACCTAAGGAAGATGAGTTAGGTCAGGATGCATTTTTGCGACTTATGATAGCCCAGTTGGAAAACCAGGATCCATTAAGCCCTCAGGAAAATGGCGAATTTATCGCGCAGCTTGCTCAGTTCAGCTCTGTCGAGGGAATCACAAACCTGAATAATTCAGTGACTGATCTGGTCAGCGAGTTTCGTTCAAATCAGGCGCTGGAAGCATCGGCATTAGTGGGCAGGAAAGTTGAAACAGGAAGCAATAAAGGTAGGTTGATTGAAGATAGTTTCATCCAGGGCACTATTGAATTACCTGCTTCTACTTCAAATGTGAAGCTTATTGTTAAAGCACAAAATGGTGCAGTTGTTAGAGTTGACGACCTGGGGCAACAAGGCCAGGGTGATGTTCCTTTCGCCTGGGGTGGTCTAAGTGATAACGATGAAATGCAGCCTCCAGGATTTTACACTATTGAAGCAAGCGCACTTATTAACGGAGAAACTGTAGCGATACCTGTCGGTGTTGCAGCTAACGTTAATAGCGTGTCTTTGGGTGCGGATAGAAACATGACACTGGATGTAGATGGTATAGGGCCAGTAAGTCTGGATGATGTAAAACGTTTTTTATAAGGCGAAACGTTTCAAGTAAAGAAAGTATTTGATAGAAGAGCTTTATTAATTTTTAAATGAAATAGTAAAACAGAGGAGAGGCAAAATGTCTTTTAATACTGCACTAACAGGGATACGCGCTGCCAATACAGACTTGGAAGTATCAGGTAATAATATTGCAAATGCGAGTACTGTAGGTTTTAAGGAATCGCGTGTGGAGTTTGCTGATGTGTATGCAAATTCTGTTGTGGGTTCGGGTACGAATGCTGTGGGTAATGGTGTCAGGGTTTCTGATGTCGCACAACAATTTTCTCAAGGGAATATCGGCTTTACGTCCAACCCTCTGGATCTGGCGATCAACGGCAGTGGTTTTTTTCTTTTGAATGATCAGGGCTCTCAGATATTTACACGTGCTGGCCAATTTGGTGTGAACTCAGACGGTTTTATTGTTAATAACTCTGGAGCTATTTTGCAGGGTTTTATTGCAAATTCAGCAGGTGATATAGGTGGTGTTGCTACAGATATTCAGTTGGAAACAGTTAACATAACACCTCAGCATACGACTAATCTGGAGATAGACTTTAACCTTGATCAGGGCGAATTACCGCCTGAGGTTCGTGGTAATACCCTGAATTCTAACGGTGTAGGTGTAGGTGTTGTTCAAGTCGGTTCTGCATTAAATGGTTATACAGCAGGTGCTCTGGATGTGAATGGCATAACTTATAATATTCCTTCATCTGCTGATTTATCAGCTGGTGCTATTGTTGGTGAGTTATCTGCAATTCCGGAAGTGACTTCTGCTTCGGCTACAACAACAGTGACTTTTGCGTATACGCCTTCTTCAGGTACCGCTATAACCGGAGGTGAACTAAGAATTAACAACCAGTCTATAACAGGAATTAACATCAGTGATGTTGCTACCAGTATCAATGCGCTCACGGGTATAACAGCCGTAGCAGATGTTCCTGGAGGAACTATCAGTATTGTTCATAATCAAGGGGACAATTTAAGTTTTGATTTAACCGGTGGGGCATCGGGTCTTTCTGTAGATATTAATGGTTCCACAATTCAGCAAGGTACAGCCAATGAAATAGCAACAGTTGGTGGTGCTATCTCATTGAATCTGGAAGATGGTATTACATTAACTAACGGTACAAGTAATGTGTTTACAGCAACACCTATTACTACGCCTTTTGCTCAAAATACCTTTGATCCTAGTGATAGTGGAACCTATAACTGGTCAACAACACAAAAGATCTTTGATTCTCTAGGCTCACTTCACAGCCTGGAATTTTACTTTGTAAAAGAACCTGCAGTAAGTGCTGGCGATAACACCTGGTCTATGTATGTACAGGTAGATGGGCAGGATGTTGGAGACCCGGATCCTAACGCAGCAGATCCTACGGCTGCAACTCGTGCGCAATATACGTTGAGATTTAATGAAGACGGTGTTTTTGATTCAGTGAATAGTGATCAGGTTCTGGTATCCAACTGGTTGCCATTAGATGCTGATGGAAACTATAACGGTTCGTTCACACCATTAAATGTCGCGAGTGGGGGTACTCTACCCATTGCGTTGCCGTCTACCAATTCTAACTTTCAAATTGATGTAAGTGGTGCTACACAGTTTGCCAGTGAAAGCACTGTATATGCAATTGACCAGAATGGTTTTCCTTCCGGCGAGCTTGCCAGTATTGATATCGATGAAACAGGGATTATTTTTGCCCGTTACAGTAATGGTGAGGCAGAAATACTGGGTCAGGTTGCATTGGCAGATTTCAGAAATCAACAAGGTTTAACACCGATTGGCGATACTAGCTGGGCAGAATCATTTGAGTCTGGCCCCGCAGTTATAGGCGCCCCACGATCTGCAACATTGGGGGCTGTGCAATCGGGAGCGTTAGAAGACTCTAATGTAGAACTTGCCGAAGAACTGGTGTCATTAATTATTGCACAGAGGAACTTTCAGGCAAATGCCAGGACTATTGAAACCGCCAATGAAGTCACTCAAACAGTAATTAATCTCAGATAGTAATAAATAGGAGATTTGTTAGATGGATAGAGCATTATTTACAGCTATGACCGGGGCAAAAAATACTATGCATGCTCAGGCAGTTCATGCGAATAATCTGGCTAATGCGGCGACGGATGGTTTTAAATCAGACTTTGTTTTGGCGCAAGCGAAAATGGTTGAAGGTGAAGGATGGAATACCCGGCATTTTGTAACAGCTTCAACAGCTGCAATTGACTTTTCGTCTGGAACTCAAAAACAAACCGGTAGAGATCTGGATGTTGCGATTGATGGTGAAGGGTGGATGACTATTCAGGAGCCGGATGGAAGGATTTCATATACTCGATCCGGTCAGCTTTCAGTAAATTCTAACGGATTGTTAGTGAATCAAAGTGGTGAAATCATTATGGGTAATGCCGGACCCATATTGATACCTGAAGCTGAAAAAATTGAAATTGGTTTCGATGGCACTATCTCCTTAAGAGGAGTTGGTCAGTCACCTGATACTCTTACTCAAATAGATCGTCTGAGATTGGTTAATCCTCCAAAAGAATTTCTTACTAAAGAGTCTGATGGCAAGATTTACGCTGATGAGTCAGTTCAGGTGCCTCTTGATGCAACTGTTAGGGTAAGAAAAGGTTTTCTTGAGTCTAGTAATGTGAATACAGTTGATGAGCTTACAAATATTATGAGTCTTGCCCGACAATTTGAGATGCAAATTAAGGTAATGAATGCAGTTGGTGAAATGGTGGATCGTAATGCTCAACTTATTCGTATGCAGGTTTGATCATTTGTTGAGTTAACTAAAAGTTAATAGTATTAGTAGAGAGAAGAGATATGCACGCAGCGCTTTGGATCAGTAAAACCGGTTTGACCGCCCAGGATAAACAGTTAACTACTGTATCGAACAATTTAGCCAACTCCACAACGGTGGGTTTTAAGCGTGATAGAGTAAATTTCGAAGATTTACTCTATCAGGTAGAGCGTCAGCCTGGAGCACAATCCTCACAAAACAATCAGTTACCAAGTGGTTTGCTTCTTGGTACCGGCGTTAGAGTAGTTGGAACCCAGAAACAATTTACTGAAGGTAATCTTCAGGTTACTGATCAGGCGCTTGATATGGCGATAAGCGGAAGAGGATTTTTTGAAGTTTTATTGCCTTCAGGAGCGTCTGCCTATACAAGGAATGGTGAATTTCAGCTCAATGCGGATGGACAGATAGTTAATGCAGAAGGTTTGCAGTTACAACCGGCAATTACAGTTCCAGAAGGGACTCAAACGATAACTATTGCCACAGATGGTACGGTCAGTGCGCAAATAGCGGGTACATCAACACCAACACAGGTAGGCAATATTCAGTTAAATGATTTTATTAACCCGACGGGGCTACAAGCAATAGGGTCTAATCTGTTTTTTCCCACAGCTTCAAGTGGAGCAGTGAGCCAGGGAACTCCTGGTTTAAATGGTCTGGGTGATATTAAGCAGGGTCATATTGAAAATTCTAATGTCAACATTGTTGAAGAGTTAGTCAATATGATTACTACCCAGCGCACATATGAAATGAATTCAAAAGTTATTCAAACGGCAGACCAGATGTTGCAGTTTGTTTCACAAAATATATAGGCGGTGAATAGATGACTTATTTTCTACGTTTACTTTCTATTATATTACTCGCTCATCTAGTCGTTGCTTGTGCTACGGGTCCAATGCATACAGCGTTTCCTGATGATCCAGATTATGCTCCTGTAAAGACAGCAACAAAACAACCAGAGTATGTATCTCAGGGTAGTTTGTATTTATCACACTCTGGAGTTGCACTATTTGATGATCGTAGAGCTTATCGAGTAGGTGACATTATAACGGTTGAACTGAATGAAAGAACGGTTTCGAGTAAGTCTACAGAAGCAAGTATTAGCAAGAATGCAGGGATATCTATTGGAGATGACGTTATTCTTTCAAATACCCTGAATTTCAAGGGGCACGATTTTCAAACCAGTGTAGATCAGGATAGAACATTCGATGGCTCAGGTGAAGCTGATCAACAGAATAGCCTGGTTGGCAGTATAGCGGTTACTGTTTCGGGAATTATGCCTAACGGACTGCTTATTGTAAGAGGGGAAAAATGGTTGGCATTAACCAATGGTGAAGAATTTATTCGCTTGAAAGGCCTTATAAGACCTGAAGATATAACTGCAACAAATACGATTTCATCTACCAAAGTTGCTAATGCGCGTATTTCCTATAGTGGAACAGGTGAGCTTGCTGATGCATCCAGGCAGGGCTGGGTTGGGCGTTTTTTCAGTTCTACTTACTGGCCCTTTTAGAAGTTGATAATTATAGAGAGCTTTAAAATGATTAAGAAGTTAATATTTAAATCATTGATTCTTACATTAGCTTTTATTTCTCAGTATGTGGTTGCTGACCGAATAAAAGATATAGCATCAATTGCTGGCGTTAGAAGTAACCCATTATTAGGTTATGGTTTGGTGGTTGGTCTGGATGGTACCGGTGATCAAACTTCACAAACGCCATTCACTACACAGTCCTTTAGCAACATGCTTAAACAATTTGGTATTACAGTACCCGAAGGCCAGACCTACCAGTTAAAGAATGTTGCAGCAGTAGCTGTTCATGGTGAATTGCCAGCATTTGCCAAGCCAGGGCAAACTATTGATATAACGGTTTCATCTATTGGTAATGCAAAAAGCTTAAGAGGTGGAACCCTATTGTTAACGCCTTTAAAAGGAGCTGATGGCAGAGTATATAGTCTGGCGCAAGGAAACCTTGTGGTAGGTGGTTTTGGTGCTGAAGGGGCTGATGGTTCAAGTATCACGGTGAATGTGCCAAGTGTTGGCAGAATACCAAATGGTGCTACTGTAGAACGTATGGTGGATAGTGGTTTTGATTCATCACCTAATCTTATTTTTAATTTACATCGGTCTGATTTCACCACTGCCAAGCGCGTTGCTGATACGATAAATGATTATTTAGGGCCACAGACAGCGCGTGCATTGGATGCAAGTTCTATTATGGTAACGGCCCCAGCTAGAGTTAATGACCGAGTAACCTATGTATCCTTGTTAGAAAATCTACAAGTACAGCAAGGAATCGAAGCGGCGAAAGTGATTATTAATTCCCGAACGGGAACGATTATTGTAGGGCAAAGCGTTAAGGTTTCGCCTGTTGCAGTAACTCATGGTAGTTTAACTGTTACGATAGTAGAGGATCCTGCTGTGTCACAACCAGAGCCGCTTTCTTCGGGTGGTGAGGCAACAGTTATAGATAACTCTCAAATAAGTATTGAGCAGGAGGATGGGCGCATGTTTTTATTCAATGCAGGAACCAGGCTGGATGAAATAGTTAGAGCTGTTAATCAAGTGGGAGCAGCGCCAGGTGATTTAATGGCGATTTTGGAAGCAATGAAACAAGCAGGCGCGTTACGTGCGGAACTCGTTGTTATTTAGTTAGGACGGATTAGATGTCAGCAATTACTCAATTTGCAAGTTCACAACAAAAGACTCAAGACGCCTATCATCATCTTCAGAGCTTGAATAAAATCGCGTCACTTGCTGAAGATGATCAGTCCCCATCATTAGAAGCGTTAGATAAAATAAGCAGTCAGTTTGAATCTTTGTTAGCGCATCAGCTAATAAAGGCTATGCGCTCGGCGAATGAAGTATTTGCACAGGGCAGTTTTTTAACCAGTGAAAAAGTTAAATTTTATCGTCAGATGCTGGATGATCAATTGAGTTTATCCGTAACACAAGGTGCAGGTCTGGGTTTTAGAGAATCGTTTAGCGAACAAATGAAAGAGGCCTATGTTAATTCGACCTCAAGAAAGTCGGGCGATCCTGGTAAAGAAGAAGTAGCAGGGTTTTCTATTGCAAGTGTAAAAATAAATGAAAACTATATCCATGCAGATAAATACTCCAATGTTTTACCTTTGAATCATGAAGCGGACTTTGATACAAGCACAAAATCGGCAAGCGTTTCTACAGAGCAAGTGTTAGATAATGGCTTTTCAACAAGTAGGGATTTTATTGAAGCTTTAATGCCACTGGCAAGACGAGCTGCGCACAAACTTGGAGTGAATCCGGAAGAGCTTATAGCTCAGGCTGCTTTGGAAACAGGATGGGGCAAAAAGATGATACGTGATTCAGAAGGAAACAATAGCTACAATTTATTTGGTGTTAAAGCAGATAATCGTTGGCATGGAAAACAGGTAGAAGTCTCTACTTTAGAATATTTTTCTGATGTACCTATACGTTTAAAAGCTTCATTCAGGGGTTATGGATCGTATAAGGAAAGCTTTGATGATTATGTAAACTTTATTCGTACTAATCCCAGATATTCCGGTTTTAATTCTGCTACTTCTTATCCAGAGCATCTACAAGTAGCAGGTTATGCAACAGATCCCAATTATGCGAAAAAAATAAATTCTATCGTTAGTCGTATTCAATCGGTAGGAGAAAAACTCTAATGTCTTTATTGCTTGACATAGGTGTTTCCGGATTACTTGCTCAGCAAAGTAAGTTGCAAACAACAGGACAAAATATAACGAATGCGGATGTAGAAGGATATAGTCGGCGTGAAGTTGATTTACAAACACGTGATGAACGTTTCACTTCAGGTGGTTATATTGGGACAGGAGTGGAAATTGAAACCATTCGCCGTGTTACCAATGATCTACTAACCCGACAAAGTTTAACTTCTACGTCGAGGTTTGAAGAGCTTGAAGTACTTAATACGGGATTGGATCAACTTGATACTTTATTATCTAATGAAGCAACGGGCCTGGCTTCTTCAATTAATAGTTTCTTTGCTAGTTTACAGGCAGTCAGTGAAACACCATCTTCATTTACTTTGCGACAGGATGTAATAAATAAAGCCAACTCATTTGCTCAAAGCTATCAGACGCTTCATGATGAAATCCAATCTTTATTACAGCAAACAGATGTCATTATAGAAAGTGGTGTATCAGAAATTAATGAATTGACATCCGCTATTGCAAATTTGAATACTGAAATCTTTGCTGCAAATGGAGTTTCATCAGGAGACAGACCAAATGAGTTATTGGATCAACGCGATATTCTATTAAACAAACTGTCTGAGAAAATATCTTTTACATCTGTGATTCAAGATGGTGTCAATATAAATTTATATACTGCTAGTGGAACAGCTTTAGTCGTTGGAAGTGAGGCAAGTCAGTTGTTGGTATTGGGTAATAACAATACTACTCAGGGAAGGGATATAGGAATAAAAGTAGGTAATATAACGAATGTGGTTACTGATGATATTAATGGAGGAGCCCTTGGTGGTGCGATTAGATTACGTGATGAAGGAGTGGATGAAGCATTTAATCAGATTGGACTGGTTCATACATTACTGTCATCTGCTTTAAATGTACTACATGCAGAGGGGGTCGATTTAAATGGCAATGCAGGTGGCAATCTCTTTATCGATATCAATGATCGTACATCGCAACTCTTCAGAGTGGCGCCGTCTATAAAAAATCAAAGTAGTGATGCTATTGTGTCAGTTGCTATAGAGGATCCAGGTGATTTAATTCCGTCAGATTACAAGTTGGAAATAAACAACACGGGAAGCTTGTTAGGTTATACAGTAACACGACTTAAAGACGGGGTTATTGTCGATCAAAATGCTGTTTCTCAGGATTTTCCTCGCGCAATAACAGTAGATGGATTTTCAATACAGTTGGAAAATGGGAATTTAAATAGTGGTGATGTATTTATTCTTAGTCCAACAAGAGTGCCACCTGAATCTGTGGAATTACTTGTTCAGGATCCAAGCGCGCTGGCACTTGGTTTGCCTATATCGACAAGTGAAAGTAGTACGAACTCAGGAAATGGAAGAATATCTCAGGTTTCTGCATTGACGATAGAAAGCTCGGAAGTCAATCAGGATGCAGAAACACTGGCTTTTTTTAGAGAGCAAACGCCACCATTACTGATAAAGTTTACATCGCCTACCACATTTGATGTGTTAGATAATTCAGATTCACTTTTTCCTGTTTCTTTAGATCCACCATTAAGAAATTTGACTTATATACCTGGTGTGAGTAACCAAATTCTTGATTATTCAACTGATACACAATTTTTGGAAAATTCTTACTTTACTTTGCCTGCTCTTGGAGCAATTGGAACAACCAATAACCGCTATTTTGGCGAGACAGTCACAGTGACTCGTAATCTTGAAGATGGTACACAACAGATTGAGACTGTGAATCTGATAGCGAGTGAATCTGCCGGGATTGCAGCAGCAAGACTCAATACCGTAGAGGGTATACGCGCAACAGCAAATACATCACTGGCACTTACCGTATCAGATGACAACAGTGGCGCACCTTTACAGTTAAGACTTAATGGCATCGACCTGGTTTCTCCAGCAGATGGTGCTGTACCAAGCCCAATTACTGTAGATTTTCTGGCTGATAGAATTAATCAATTGTTCTCTAACGCTGGGGTTGTGGCAAATGTTACAGGAAGCCAGTTAAATATACGTTCTCTGACAGGGGAAGACCTTGTCATTGAAAACTATGGAACAGGCGCAGATTCGGCAACAGTTATTGAAATCAACGGAACATCAATATTGCCAGGAGTAACTGTAACTGCAGGAAATGAAACTAGTATATTGGGAACGGTTGATGTTGTATTTGACTCCGATCTGCAACTATCGTCAACAGGGGGATTTTTTGGAAGTTCTACCGCTGAACCATTGAATATATTTGTAGGGTACAACGTTGAAATGTCAGGTGCTCCACAAGCGGGAGATGAATTTACCGTAACACTCGGGCAAACAGGACCAGGTGATAATCGCAATGCCCAGGCTTTAGCGGCGTTGGAATCTGCCGATATTCTAAGATTAGGCAATGCTACAGTAAGTGAAGTTTATGCAAGTGCAGTAGGTTCTATTGGAAGCAACAGCGCAAGGGCAAGTGTGGACAGAGATGCAGCTGAGTCATTACTGATTCAGACAAAAGAGAAAATTTCTAGCATTAGCGGTGTTAATCTAGATGAAGAGGCCGCTAAACTTTTGCAATATGAACAGGCCTATAATGCATCAGCCAGAATAATCTCAGTGGCTCGTTCTGTATTTGATTCACTGATTGCTGCTTTTAGTTAGAGGGAATTAAAGAGAAAATTAATTATGCGACTTTCAACTAACCTATATTTTCAGCGTAGTTTACAAGATATTGTGAACGTTAGAGATCAGGTGCAAAAAACACAGGAACAAATCAGTAGTGGCAGAAAACAGGCTTCTGCATCAGATGATCCAATAGCATTTAACCGTGCAATGAATCTTGAACAAAAACAGAGTCAAACAGAAAGTTTCCAACGAAATATTGATTTTGCTGAAAATCGCCTTGAATTAATAGAAAGCACCTTGGATTCTGTGCAAACTATCATGTTTCGTATTCGAGAGTTAACCCTTCAGGCAGGTAATGGCGTATTAACGAATAATGAAAGACAATCCATAGCCGAAGAAATTGAAGTAAGAAATGAAGAGCTGGTTTCACTGATGAATACAAAGGATTATAACGGTG
This sequence comes from Cellvibrionales bacterium, assembly GCA_041941365.1. Classification (GTDB taxonomy): domain Bacteria; phylum Pseudomonadota; class Gammaproteobacteria; order Pseudomonadales; family UBA7434; genus UBA7434. Next base: position 149,128 of record JBGTQK010000004.1, read on the forward strand.
AGTACATTTTCTCGGGATTTTCAGTCGATACTGAACCTTTTGTGGCTGACGGGATAGGGTACAGTTATCAGGGTGACAGTGGGCGAAGAGAATTACAAATAGGTTCCAATACTACAGTCGAGATTACAGAAAGTGGTTCTATTTTTACTAATATTGATGTAGCTAACAACCTGGCTGAAGTAAAAGCGTTAGATGGCAATACTGCTGTCGCAACGGTAGGTAGTGTTGCTATAAGTGATCAGGCAGCATTTGATGCAGTTTTCCCTGAAGATTACATTATTGAGTTTCAGGATATTACTGATATCGTTCCTAATGGACCTAATTACACGATAACCAGACGCTCAGATGGTGTAGAGGTTCAGTCAAATACTGCTTATGATCCAGTTGCGGGCATAGAATTTTCTGGTGTCACCGTGATTATGACCGGTACTCCTTTGGATGGGGATCGCTTTTTAATTGAATCAACGGCTCAACGCGATCTTTTGAGTACTGTTCAGGATATAGTGGATCGTGTTGCAAGTTTTGCTACAGATGAATTGACAGAAAGGGAAACATTCCTCGCTCAGTCATTAGAAAATCTTGAAAACATCGAACAAGCACTTTCTGTGAGTCGCTCTGGCTTGGGAGGGCGTTTGAATGTATTGGATTCTACCCGTTCTGCATTAGAGAGTGCCGAACTTAGTACGGGTACCTTATTAAGTGAAATTCGTGACCTTGATTATGCAGAAGCAGTAAGCACTCTGAGTTTTCAGACCTTCGTATTAGAGGCAGCGCAACAAAGTTATGTGAGAGTTGCCAGCCTTTCCTTGTTTAACTTCCTGTAAACCTTTATTAAGCCATCTTTTAAGCGCTATGACTTATCATCGTGCGTTTAATTGCTATTTGCTCTTATAAAATTAATAGAATCAAAGGCTTGTTTTATCTGAGCTATCTAAATTTCTTGTCTGCTTGACTATTTTTTAATAATAAAACTATGGACTACTTCACACTTTTTATCATATAGCGGTTAAAGCTTGCCGATTTCTTGCCGTTAACCTCTGCAACAGCGCTTAAAACCTTTTTTAATTTCAAGTGGATGTCTAAGGGTCTTTAAGTGAAATGAAATTATTCGCACATCATGTGTCTGTATTATTAATGAAAGGAGTAGAGTAATGACTCAGATAATTAACACTAACGTTGCTTCGCTAACGGCTCAGCGAAACTTAAATGCATCACAAAATTCGCTAAACGTTTCGTTACAGCGTTTATCCTCAGGTTTACGAATTAATAGTGCACGAGATGATGCGGCGGGTTTGGCGATTTCTAATGCTTTTACCTCTCAGGTAAGAGGTCTAAACCAGGCAATTCGAAACTCAAATGATGGTATATCGTTAGCGCAGGTAGCTGAAGGTGCATTAGGCGAATCGACTAACATCTTGCAACGAATTCGTGAATTGTCAATTCAGTCAGCTAACGGTACAAACTCAGGTGAAGAGCGTTCTGCACTTCAACAGGAGGTGACCCAGTTGCAGGCAGAATTAAATCGAATTGCAGAAACAACTTCATTTGGTGGTCGACTACTACTTGACGGTTCTTTTGGTACAGAGAGCTTTCAGGTGGGTTCTGAAGCAAATCAAACTATTAATGTTTCATTAGATGCGGCTACAGCGCGTGATCTGGGTGCTAATACGATTGACCTTGATGGTACGGCTATCGGTGCGGCAATAGCAGCGACTACAGCTATCCCGGCTAACACTACTGCTGGTACGACTTTGACAGTGAATGGTCCATTGGGTGGAGCAACAGTCACTTATGCAGCAACTGAAAGTGCCAGAGATATTGCGGGAGCTTTTAACGAGCAGCAAGGTACTACAGGTGTATCAGCTGATGCCAGAACAGTAGCTACTTTTGGTAGTTTGAATGAAACAGGTGTCTTAAGTTTTGACCTTGGTGGAACAGGGACAAGTTCAGCTTCTATATCGGTTAACGTAACTTCTACGAGTGACTTATCTGACTTGGCAGCCGCAATTAACCAGGAATCATCAACCACCGGTATAGTTGCTACAGCAAGCGGTGGTACAGTGACACTAATTAATGAAGCAGGCGATGATATTACCCTTGATAACTTTGATATTGCAGGTAGTACCACTGAAACTGCTACTGTAGTATCAAGAAATTATGACAATACAGCAACATCTGCTGCTACAGCGAATACTGCTAACTTAACGGCGACTAACCTTGCGACACGTGTCATTGGTCAGATCAGGGTTGACTCTTCAGGCGCATTTAACTTGAGTGGTGTAAACGCTGCGATTTCATCAACAACGACTTCATCGCTAAGTTCGGTTGATTCTGTTGATATCTCGACTCAAACAGGTGCTCAGTCTGCTATCGCTGTGATTGATGCTGCAATACAAGGTATTGACTCACAACGAGCGGGTATAGGTGCGGTGCAAAACCGTTTGCAATCCACCATCGCTAACCTGCAAAGTATATCCGAGAATGTATCAGCTGCGCGAAGCCGAATTCAGGATGCGGACTTTGCAGCAGAGACTGCGAACTTGACTAGAACGCAGATATTGCAACAGGCGGGTATTTCGATTTTGGCTCAGGCCAACGCATTACCTCAGCAGGTATTGGGACTACTCCAGTAGGAGTAGCCTGGAAAGGGATCATCCCGGTAAGTGAAAGCGACGTTAGAGCAGTTAACCGATTTTAACTGCTCTGATATTAAAGCGGGAAGTTACTGATGGCAAATATAGAGACTATTAAATCCACATCAACCCAGCCGGTACAGCAGTTGGGTTTTTCTGGCTTATCACAAACCAGCCAGAAGAATACCGTAGGTACTAATGGCGGCAATACTTTGCCGCCAGTTGCCGAAAAAACAGAAAATACCAGCCTTCCCACGGCAAAAGAGTTAGATTCAATCGCAGAAACATTATCGCAATTTTCTAAATCTTTTGATCGTGACCTGGCCTTTTCTGTCGATGACTCAACAGGAATTACGGTAATCACTGTTACAGACCACAACTCCGGAGAAGTAGTAAGACAAATCCCCTCAGAGGACATTCTTCAATTGGCGCAGAACTTGCAAGAGTTACAGGAGGAGCTGCAAAGCTCACAAGGTAATTTATTTGATACGCGCGTTTAACAAAACGCTTAGGGAGTATTATGGCGTCAGTTCAATCTTTAGGAGTTGGTTCCGGTATCGATCTTCAATCTTTGGTTGAAGGTTTAGTAGCAACTGAAACACAAGTTCGTCTTGGCCGGCTTGATTCAAGAGAAGGCAATGCTACTGCTAAAATTTCTGCTTATGGCAATTTAAAAAGTGCCGTTTCCCAGTTTAATGATACATTAAATACACTTGCTGATATCTCTACATTTCGTTCCAGAAATGTCAGTTCTTCAAATGAAGATAGCTTTACTGTTTCTGCATCATCAGACGCTGCTTTGGGTACCTATAATATTGGTGTGACTCAGGCGGGTATAGCACAAACATTATCTGCATCAGGTATTGTTGATGTTACCAATACGGCATTGGACAGTGCAGATATTGCTATAGGTGGAGGTACTCTAACGATACAACAGGGAACCCAGCCATCTTTCGATGTTGATATATCATCGGCTTCCAGTTCCTTAAACGATATTGTCAAAGCAATCAATGAAGCAGAAGATAATACAGGTGTAAGTGCTTCCGTTATTAATGCAGATTCAGGTCCAGTGTTAGTTATCAATGCTACGGAGACCGGATCAGATAATGATATATCCATTTCGGTTACAGATATAGATGGTGATACCGAAGACAGCATCGGTTTATCTCAACTTCGTTTTGATGCGGGAACAGGTAGCCGTTTTACAGAAATTGCCGCAGCGTTGGATACAATAATCACAGTCAATGGCGTTAGTATAACTTCAACGTCGGGAAGCACATTTAGCGATGTCGTCAGCGGTGTTTCAATTACAGCAATATCAGAGACCACCTCTGACGGAACGGCTACTATTACTCAGGATGTTGCAAAAGCAACTGAAGCGATCGATGCATTTATAGAAAATTTTAATGGCCTGATTGATAACGTGAATGATCTTGGGAGAGCAGGTACTGAAGATGCACAGAGCTCTTCTCCTTTAGTTGGCGATTCGGTACTTAGAAATCTGACGTCACAATTAAGGCGAACTATTTTTTCAACTATAGATGAGACACAGCCAGAAGGCGTGCAAACACTTAGCGATATTGGTATCAATGTTGATCGTAACGGAAAGCTGGAGTTGGACTCATCAAAGTTAGGTGATTTATTAGAAAGTAATTTTGATGACGTAGCGCGTTTATTGGCAGCAGATGGAAACCCTATTTCTCAACAGCAGGAGTTGAGTACAGTCAGTTATGATGCTGTTTCATCTTTGGTTGGTTCAGGGCAATTGGATATTGCTGTTGGTGAAGATAGTTTTTCGATAACTGTTGGTGGTTCTGACACTTTGCAAACATTGCGTGATGCTATCAATTCAGCCACTGATAATACAGGAGTTACTGCTTCGATCATTCTGGAAGATGATGGTGGTGGTGGCACTGACGCTAAATTATTGCTTACTGCAGATGAAGCGGGTACTGAGCAGCAAATAACAATTACTGTTGATGACGATGATGGTAACGATACTGATCTAACAGGTTTATCTATTCTGGCTACTGATAATCTAACCGAATTGGTGAATGCAGAACTGGATGCACCGGAAGGTGTCATTGTTCGCCTGCAAGAAGTTGTGGCAACTTATTTGGGCGGTTCCGGTGAGCAGGGAATTATTGATGCTAGAACTGAGGGTTTAAATGCTGATATAGAGCGCATAAACGATGAGCGTTTGTTACAGCAGACCCGATTGGAGCAGTATGAAGCAAGACTAGTACAACAGTTCGCATCACTTGATTTGTTAGTAGCAAATTTGCAAAGTAGTGGAGACTTTTTATTAAGTCAGCTCAGTTCAGCAGCTCAAATTACTAACAATAGAAACAGTAGTTAGGTTATAAATAAGGGTTATATCAACTGTTTTTCAGCAATTATATTTACTGGAAATTATTTTGGAGAAACAATGAAAAATCATGCCGGTGCATACCAGAATATAAATACACAAACAGCCATTATTGATGCTGACCCTCACCGTTTAATACAAATGTTATTTGATGGGGCAATTAAACAAATAGCAATAGCTAAAGGGTGTATTGAGAGAGATGATATTGCTGGAAGGGGTGAATCGATTGGCAAAGCGATAGCGATAGTTGGTGGTTTAAGAGATACATTAAACACCGATGTAAATGAAACAGATTTACCTGGGAATCTTGCTTCTCTTTATGAATACGTAACGGAGGCTTTGACCACAGCCAACCTTGAGAAAAACATTGAATATCTAGAAAGCGCTCATGTTGTATTAAGCGAGTTGAGAGAAGGTTGGAGTATGATAAGAACCGAAGCACTCGAAGTGCAACAAAGTATAGAATCATCAACAGTATAAAATTATTACATACTATTAATTTAGGTAGGTATGCTTTTGAATCATAATCAGTTCCTGCAAAAATTTTCTTTAGCTATCCATGAAAAAAATTGGCAGAAGATAGAAGAGCTCATTGATAGTTTTCCACAGCTTATTCAGGGGCTGTCTGTTGATAACGAAAATAAAGTGAATAAAAAAGATGATTACATTCTAGAATTGATTGAATTATGTACGAAAGCTAAGCGGTTTGCACAACTAGAGCGAGATGAAATAGGTGAAACATTAAAAGAAGCACGTTTTGCACGAAAAAGTGTGGATGTGTATGCCAATAATTCAAAAAAATGACTGCATGTAATTTTATTCTTTTTATTAGCTATTTTTGATTGTCTTTCTTGATTATTTGCCATATTCTTGACTCATGAATAGCAAATAAAGCTTTTTTCTGTAACTCGACAATATCTAATTGTAACGGTACGCAATAAGTACTTATTAGAATCTATAACAGTTTAATAATTAATCGTCGATTACAATTATTCAAAAATAAAGGGACAATTATTCAAGCAATAGTTTATGGAGTTGTTGTATTTGATGGTGCGATTGAAATTGTATCAATCGTGTGGGTGTATGAGTGAAAAAAATGAAAAAAATCTTGGGCAAGTTTTATGACTGGTTTGGGTTTTTTATAGGGTGCGAAGATTATGATGTTGGATGAGACTCAAGTTGTTATTATTGACAATAATAGAAACAGAAGTCACGACGTTGAGCTGCTGTTCAGGTTTGTTGGTGAGTCTGCTCAAGTATTCGATTTTGCTCAGTTTGAAAGTTTTGATTTAGAAAGCATAACTTTTTTTAAGAGTACAAAATTGATTATCATCGCAGCTGGTGAAACACCGCTAATATCACCATTACAAAGAATAAAAGAACACCTTTCAAATATTCCTGTTATTTTGATGGGGACGGATGTTGATTATGATGCCATTCCTTCTTCTCTAAGTGAACAGATTGTCTCGCAGTTAGCATTTCCTTTTGAATACTCAAGGTTAATTGACGAATTACACCGCGTTCAAATATTTCATGAACAGCGACTGGATATAGAAAAGAAACAAGGAAAGCGTGATCTCTTATTATTCAGAAGCCTGGTTGGATCGAGTAAAAAAGTTAAAGATGTTAGGGCTTTAATGGCTCAAGTTGCAGATAAAGATGTCACTGTATTAATTACCGGTGAATCAGGTACAGGTAAAGAAGTTGTTGCCAGAAATTTGCATTATCATTCATCACGTCGTCAAGGCCCGTTTGTCCCCGTTAATTGTGGCGCTATTCCTCCCGAGTTGTTGGAAAGTGAACTGTTTGGTCATGAGAAAGGTGCTTTTACTGGAGCAATAAGCAGTAGAGCAGGCCGATTTGAAATGGCTGAAGGTGGCACTCTCTTTCTTGATGAGATAGGTGATATGCCACTCAATATGCAAGTTAAAATATTGCGTGTTTTACAGGAGCGGACTTATGAGCGTGTAGGAGGAAACAAAACACAGCATACAGATGTTAGAGTTATAGCTGCAACTCATAAGAATCTTGAGGAGATGATAGCAACGGGTGACTTTAGAGAAGATCTTTATTACCGGTTGAATGTCTTCCCTATTGAAATGCCTTCGTTAAGGGAACGAATAGAGGATGTTCCCTTATTATTGAACGAGTTAATTCATCGGCTGGAAAATGAGGAAAGAGGGTCGGTGCGTTTTAATTCTGCTGCTATCTTGAGTTTATGCCAGTACAGTTGGCCCGGTAATGTCAGGGAATTGGCGAATTTGGTTGAACGTATGGCAATTATGTACCCAAATGCAGTGGTAGGGGTAGAGCACTTACCTTCCCGGTTCAGGACAGATGACTTTAGTGAGACTGTTAATGACACGCTGAATAATCAGGTGACAAGAGTACCTATTGTCAGCATGGAAGAGATGCCTTTGTTACCAACAGAAGGCATAGATTTAAAGGAATACATTGCACAATTAGAACAAAACCTGATAAAACAGGCACTTGATGAAACCGGTGGCGTAGTTGCCAGAGCAGCCGAGAAGCTAAAGGTTCGCCGTACTACATTAGTAGAAAAAATGCGCAAGTATGATTTGAATCGAGCTTGCTAATTAATCTTTATTACTTCCTTTACACCATTTTGAAATCAAATCCGCGCTTTTAATATGCGTCGAAAACTTGACTTGATTATTTGATCATTCCCTTAGTTTATTCCTTATTTTTTATAAGTTATTGATATAAAAGCTATTTTAAAAGCGGGCATAGCAATTGCTCTCCTTGAATAGTGTATTTTCAATATCGGCTAAATGATCATTCTCCTCATAAAAGCAGGGGGTATCAACTGGTCGAAGGACTGAGGATGAATTTAGATTCAGAAAAGCATGCAGCCTCCACTGAAGGGTTGTTAGAAAACTTTCAGTTATTTAATCGTATGTCAAATGATTTGGCAAAGTCTTATTCTGCACTGGAGCAACAAGTTGCTGAGCTTACAAGAGAGCTTGAACGAGTAAACCAGCTGCGTGAACAGGAGAATAATACACGATTGAAAGTAACTTCAAAATTAAGCAATCTACTTGAGTTTTTACCTGGTGGCGTCATTGTACTCGACCAGTGGGGAAATGTTTCACAGACTAATCCCGCAGCAGAAGAACTGTTAGGTGAAAAACTCAGTGGTCAAAAATGGTTGAATCTTATAGAAAAATGTTTTGCACCAAAGTCTGATGATGGTCACGAGATATCTTTAAAGAATGGAAAGCGAGTGAGTCTGGCTACACGTTCACTCGAAGCTGAATTAGGCCAAATTATTTTATTGACTGACCAAACAGAAACACGAAATTTACAAGAGCAAGTGAGTCGTAATCAAAGATTAACAGCATTAGGGAAAATGGTCTCAGCACTTGCTCATCAAATAAGAACACCATTATCCGCTGCACTACTTTATGCTGGTCACTTGAGTGAAAGGGATTTTGACTCTGATCAAACAAAAAATTATGCGGGTAAGATAGTTTCCCGGTTGAATCACCTTGAGCAGCAAGTTAGAGACATGCTGATCTTTGCAAAAGGTGATGTTAAATTATCTGACACGCTTAATATAAATCAGCTTATTATAGATGTTAGGCAAAGCATAGACGTTTTATTGCATGCTAATGAAGTTTCATTAAAAATAACACCTTCAAAAGTGGATGCGCAAATAGTTTGTAATCGTCAGGTACTGGTCGGGTCATTAGCGAATCTGGTTCAGAATGCTGTTCAGGCAAGTCAGCCAGGGCAGGTAATTGAGTGGGTTACTGAGGTTGTTGGTCGAAGCTTGAAAATAACGATAAAAGACTCTGGTTGTGGTATAGAGGATTCAGTGCTTGAGCGGTTGCATAGAGAAGAAGCATTTGTAACTACCAAGGCGCAGGGTACCGGGCTTGGGTTAGCAGTTGTGAGAGCTGTAATCAGGGCACATCAAGGTGAACTAAAAATTTCGTCCAGAGTGAAACAAGGAACAGAAGTTATTATCTCATTACCCTGTTTTGCTGTTGAAGATAATAACGTAGAAGGTTCAGAAGTTGAAAGTTCAGCTAGTGAAGGATAACAGCTTAATAGAAAAAGTATTGATTATTGAGTAAGTAAAGTAATTGTTTTATAAGCTTGTGAGTAGAGAATGAATATCACAGAAGTAATTACAGAAAAGAATGAGCAGGTACTGAATTCAGAAGACCAGGTTTCTTTAATTTCAGATAGTTGTTATCAACAAAGTTTAACAACACAGAGCCGTGTATTAGTTGTAGAAGATGATCTAATACTTCAAGAAGCAATTTGCGATACTTTAATGCTGGCTGGGTGTGATGTTTTTTCTGCTCCCTCGGCAGAAAAAGCGTTAGAAATGTTAAAAGAAACCCCGGTCGATCTTGTTATTTCTGATGTCAACATGGGTGGTATGGATGGCCATCAGTTATTAAAGCATATCAAATTACAAACACCCTATTTGCCCGTAGTGTTGATTACAGCATACGCAAGTATTCAGCGTTCAGTAGAAGCTATTCAACAAGGAGCAGTTGATTATCTGGTAAAGCCGTTTGATCACAAAGAGTTGGTTAATCTGGTTTCACGTTATGCTTTAGGGGCGGTATCCGAAGAACAGGCGCCAATTATTGAAGACCCGGCAAGTAGAGAATTGTTTGCACTGGCTGATAAGGTAGCAAAGACAGATTTAACGATTTTAATTGCAGGCGAATCAGGTGTCGGTAAGGAGGTGCTTGCACAATATATTCATGCTAACTCAAATCGGAGTGCTAGACCTTTTGTGGCCATTAACTGTGCTGCTATTCCAGAGACAATGTTAGAAGCAACTTTGTTTGGTCATGAAAAAGGAGCGTTTACAGGTGCACACCAGGCTATGCCTGGAAAATTTGAACAGGCAAACGGTGGAACACTGCTACTCGATGAAGTATCTGAAATGGATTTATCTTTACAGGCCAAGTTATTACGAGTATTACAAGAGCAAGAAGTCGAGAGGCTTGGGGGTAGGAAAGTTATTTCGTTAGATGTTCGGGTGATCGCTACAACAAATAGAAACTTGCGAGGGTATGTAGAAGAGGGGAACTTTAGAGAAGACTTATTTTATCGGTTGAGTGTTTTTCCTCTAACGATAAAACCACTTGCTGAGCGTCCAAAAGATATTGTTCCGTTGGCAAAGCGGTTGTTATTGAAACATATAAAGAAAATGGGTAAATCTTCTGTTTCTCTTAGTTCTGATGCAGAGCAAAAGCTTCAGACACATCATTGGCCAGGCAATGTCAGAGAACTGGATAATATTATCCAGCGGGCGCTTATTCTACAAAGTGGTTTACAAATTCAGGGAATAGATCTTTTATTTGATTCACCCAGTGAAAAGAAAAATGCTTTTCAACACGAACAAGAGGCAGAATTACAGAATACTCAGGCTGTTATTGAGCAGCCTATACAAGAAAACGAGAGTGTTTTTCATAAAAATAACTCTTCATTATCAGGTGATGTAAAAAATCATGAATTCCAACTTATTCTGGACGCGTTAACAAAAAATCATGGTTCTCGTCAGAAAACAGCGGAGCAGCTCGGAATAAGCCCAAGGACTTTACGTTATAAGATGGCGAAGATGCGTGAAGAAGGAATTCTTTAGTCGCTCAACTTCCTTTAGCGAGAAAAGCACTAAAATAGAGCATTATCAATAATAAAATAGCTTATATTTTTTGGTGTTAATTTAATCTGGTTTATAGTGATTTATCTTTGCTTTATTATTTTAATCTTAAATAATTAAAAAGCCTTTGCTAAAAGTGATTCCTAACATCGTGTTAGCTGTCAATAGCGTAATTATTTGGTTTAAAGGGCAAGTAATTGTTTGGTTTTGTGCATTTTACCGTTCTCTTGGATGTATCCCCGTTTATAGTTAGCCCCAAGACTCTTAACTGGAGTTTGCCATAAAGGCATTGTTTTGTCTGGTTATTTTTTAAAAGTATCCGGGCAAGCATTTGTCAACAAGTGGGTTTGAAACAAACAATGGCTATTGTGAGCTGAAATCATTAAGCAGCAAACTTGCATGGCCTTAGGGTTATTTAAAATATTTGGAGTGCGATTATGAAATCTTTAGCTAAATCTATTGCTGTTGCATCTTTAGCAACAGTCGCTACTGCAGCGAATGCAGGTTTGTCTACAACAATTGGTATGGTTTCTGACTATATCTACCGTGGTGCATCATTGGGTGATGCTGGCGCATACTGGAGTCTTGACTTTGAACAAGACGGCTTTTATGCAGGTGCATGGGCAATTGATGATGGCTCTGCCGGTAACAACGGTTTGGAAATTGATTATTACCTTGGTTACACTGGTGAAGTTGAAGGTTTTTCTTACGGTATTGGTTTTACTCGTTATGAGTACACATATTCATCAGACTTTGAACAAGAAATCAATTTAAGTGTTGGTACTGCAGGTTTTGGTCTGGATATTGCCATTGGTACAGAAGACGATTCGATTGATGACCCTACTGATACAAGTGACTTTGAAGACGAAGCTGATTACCTGGTTTATGTATTAAGTTATGCTAACGGCCCTTGGGGTGTTGCTTTAGGTCAATTTGATGGCGATGAAGGTGATGAGAAAGAAAATACTGAGAATGATTACAAGTGGTTTGAAGTTTCTTACGGTCAGGAGATTGGTACATTTGATGTAACCGCAACTATTGGCCAGCAGTTTGATCTTGAAGATGGTGGTGCTGATGGAAGTTCATACGGCACTCAGTACCTTGTTCTTGATGTAAGCAAAGGTTTTGATCTATAAGCTCTTACTTAAAGATTAGTGCTTTAAAAAAGAGGTGCTTAGGCACCTCTTTTTTTATTTATGTATATTGAAGCAGCGTATTTAGTTAGCCACCAACACGTTTTACTTTATATTTGTTTTTTTCTAACCATTGTTGAATTGTATCGCGATGGTCACCTTGTATTTCTATAATACCATCTTTTATAGCACCACCACTTGAGCACAGTTGCTTGAGTTTTTTAGCCAGAGTTTTAAGTTCTGCTCCTTCAAGCCCTAATCCTGATATAAGGGTAACGCCAGCGCCTTTTCGCCCTTTGGTTTCTCGACTTAGTCTAACGAAACCATCTTGTGAAACAGATGTGCTGTTTTTGGCCTTAGAACAAGTACAGTTGGTTATCGGGTTGTTACAGTCAGGGCATATTCTTCCCGATTCAGTACTGTAAACACGATTTGAAGCCATACTCATCTCATTTTTGGTGAGTCTAGATTGATAGATATCTAGTCTAAATAACCTATATGCTATTAACTTTATATAACAACAACATCTTCGGCTTCAGGGCCTTTTTTTCCTTCTACTATTGTAAATTCAACTTGCTTGCCTGGTGATAAACGTTTGCTTCCCTTTTGAACCGATCGAAAGTGTACAAACAGTTCCTGTCCGTTGTCGCAGGTGATAAAACCAAAACCTTTATTCCCGTTAAACCATTTTACCTGGCCTTGTTGGCGGCCTGATGTGTTCTTGGGTTGTGTGGGTAGTGACTCGAGCACATTCAGGTTAAAGCCATCACTGGTGAGTAGTACGCAAATAAGTGACACTAGAGTGAAAATGATTGCAGAGAGAGTATTAAACTCAAAACCCAGTGCTTCTGTTTTTACCCATGAATAGTAAAGTGCTGAAGCTGGTACTGAGACTGCACAACAAATTAATACACGGTATACAATACCCATATTGATATATCTCTTTGTATATTTGATGAAGAGGGTGAAAAATAACTCGAGTAATTTCTCTTGAGATAATAGTACTGCCCAGAAATTGGTGCATACAACTCACTAAGATTATGTGTGTTGTTCTTTCTATTTCTAAATAGATTGCATCTGTGTTTAACTATACTCAAGCTCGAGTGGTTTCTAAAATGACTAGTATTCTATTCTTCTGACGCTTCTTCTTCACTCGATTCAGATGTTTCCTCTTCAGCGGGTTCTTCTGCGGGTTGCTCAGCTGGTTCAGAAAGTTTAATGAGCTCTTCTGAAAGAAGAATTTTTACTTTGTCTTCACCATTAACAAATTTTTTATTTGAGCCTTTTACTGCATAACGCTCATTGCGTTTTTGGTAAATGGTGTACTCGGCAGTTTGTTTAACAACTTTCATTTAGCCTTTCTCCTGTTGTGAATGTATAAAAGCTTGATTGATAAAATGGTTTTGAATAAAAATTAAGAAATATCGACTTCGCCAAGGTGTTGGTTAACAATCTGAAGAAGAATCTTAAACATTTTTGGGTTACCACATACAATGTTACCCGTTTCAAGGCAGGTTTCGCCACCTTTAAAGTCGGAAACCAGTCCGCCGGCTTCGGTAACCAATAACATTCCAGCTGCGATGTCCCACTGTCTGAGGCCGAATTCCCAAAAGGCATCCAGTCTTCCTGCAGCTACATAAGCAAGGTCCAGTGCGGCTGAGCCAGCTCGGCGTATTCCTGAGCCTTCGTTGGCGAAGTGTTCAACACAGCGCATATAACCTGGCATAAACGGTTGTTGACTATGACGATAGGGAATACCTGTACCAATAAGGCCGCCACTAAATAACGCTTGTTGGCTGACTCGTATTCGTTTGCCATTAAGGGTTGCTCCTTGTCCTCTGCTAGCAACAAACTCTTCCTGTTTAACCGGGTCATATACTACAGCATGTTCAGGTTTCCCATTTTTTAAACAGCAAATTGAAACTGCGTAGTGTGGAATACCCCGAATGAAGTTTGTTGTTCCGTCTAAAGGGTCAATGCTCCAGATCACATCAGATGGACCATTCGAGCTTTCCAGTAAGCCACTCTCTTCACCCATAATAGAGTCGTTAGGGTAGGCTTTTCTAAGATGGTAAATGATTTCTTCTTCAGATGATTTATCGATATTGGTGACAAAGTCGTTTTTCTCTTTTTCTTCGACTTTGATCAGGTCCATTCTTTCACTGCCACGCAGAATAATATCGCCTGCTTTTCTTGCTGCTCTTAATGCGATATTAATGGTGGGTTCCACATTAACTCCAGTAAAATAAATGAGTGAACTAAGATGACCAGTATAACAGAGCAAGCGTTATACCCCTTATGGTATTACTGTAATTATCAGCGTTTTGACTTTAAAACTTTTGCTAGTGAATGCAAAATGCTTAGTCGAATTTTTTTATAGCGATTTTTCTTATGGCAGATTCTGTGGATATCCGTATTGTACTTGTAAATCCTTCACATCCTGGCAACGTTGGTGCTGCAGCCCGTGCGATGAAAAATATGGGCTTATCGCAGTTGGTTTTGGTTGACCCTCAAGAATTTCCAGACCCTAGGGCTATATGGCGCGCGGCAGGTGCAAAAGATCTGGTCGAAGCGGCACAAGTAGTTTCAAGTGTAGAAGAGGCAATAGCTGATTGCCATTTGGTGATTGGTACATCTGCTAGGGAGAGGCGTATTCCATGGCCTTTAGTCAACCCACGCCAATGTGTTGAAAAAATTTATGCAGAACCTGTTCATTCAAAGGTGGCTATATTGTTTGGTCGAGAAGATAGCGGTCTAACCAATGATGAATTACAGATGTGTCACTTGCATGTAAACGTTCCTACATCCAGTGCATACCGTTCGTTGAATCTGGCGATGGCAGTGCAAATATTGTGTTATGAAATTCGGATGAAAGCATTGGAAGTAGAAAAAAATACAGAAGCTTTATGTCTTGATGAGCAGTGGGATGAGCCTATAGCTAGTGTTCAAGATACAGAGCGTTTTTTTGAACACCTTTTTGCCGCGTTAGCTGATTTGGAGTTTTATGATCCTGAACAACCCAGGCAGCTGTTAGTGCGTTTAAGGCGATTGTTTAGCCGTATTCGGATGGATCAAATGGAAGTTAATATACTTCGTGGTATTTTAACTGAGATGCAGAAAAAACTGAAAAAATAATAAGTATATGATTCTAAAGAGAAAATGCCTTTTTTTGTAAAAAATACCCAAGTGTTTTAATAAGGTATATACTTGACTAAATTACTAGGTTTTTAGATAATTCACCTGAATTAATGCTAGTTGGTGGTAGTGATCAATTAACTGGTAGTTTGACTAATTTTACAAGTGAAGCAGAGAGCGGCTTATGCGAATGACAACCAAAGGGCGTTACGCTGTAACAGCAATGCTGGATTTGGCATTGAATGCTGCAGATGGCCCAGTGAGTCTAGCTTCAATATCACGTCGCCAGGAGATTTCTCTAGCATATTTAGAGCAGCTATTTGTCAAGTTGCGTCGTAGCGAGCTTGTTAGTAGTTCGCGCGGCCCTGGAGGTGGTTACAGCCTGGGCAAAAAAGCGAATACTATTTCAATTGCCAATATCATTAATGCTGTAGATGAAGGTGCTGATGCGACAAATTGCTCTGGTAAGTCGAATTGTCATGAAGGCAATACTTGTTTAACTCACCATCTTTGGGATGATCTAACGCAACAGATTAATGGCTTTCTTGATGGGATTTCTCTTGCAGACTTAATGTCAAGAAATGATATCCAGTCTGTTTATTCGCGCCAATCCCAGCAAGAGGAACAGATACTATCTGTCAGGTAGTATCTGTTTTACAGTAATCTATTTTGATGTTTGAAACGTATTTTTTGTAGTAAAAGACAAAGGTTTATAGATGAAATTGCCCATATATCTTGATTATTCTGCGACTACGCCTGTCGATCCACAGGTTGCTGAAAAAATGTCGGCCTGTCTAACGAACGAAGGTAATTTTGGTAATCCAGCTTCACGTTCACATCAGTTTGGCTGGTTAGCAGAAGAGGCAGTTGAGAATGCGCGTGGTCAATTGGCAGATTTAATTAATGCCGACCCAAGAGAAATTGTTTGGACTTCTGGTGCAACAGAATCTAACAATTTAGCGATCAAAGGTGCAGCTCATTTTTATAAGAGTCGTGGTAATCATATAGTCACTTCATCAATTGAGCATAAAGCTGTTCTGGATACCTGTCGCCAGTTAGAGCGAGAAGGTTATCAAGTCTCTTACGTTGAACCTAACAAAGACGGCATTACAACACCGGAATCCATTGAAGCTGCGCTGCGTGATGATACTATTCTTGTTTCTGTGATGCATGCAAACAACGAAATTGGTGTTATCAATGATATAACAGCGATAGGAGAGTTAACTCGCTCTCGTAATATCATTTTTCATGTAGACGGTGCACAGTCCGTTGGAAAAATACCTGTTGATATGGAAAAGTCAAAAGTAGACTTGCTTTCGATGTCAGCACATAAGATGTACGGTCCAAAAGGTATAGGCGCATTATTTGTGCGCCGTAAGCCGCGTGTCAGAATTGAATCACAACAGCATGGTGGTGGTCATGAGAGAGGAATGCGTTCAGGAACCTTGCCTACACATCAAATTGTAGGGTTTGGAGCAGCTGCAGAAATTGCTGCACAGGGTATGGAACTTGAAAATAAACGCATAGCCGCCTTGCGTGATCGTTTATGGGATGGCGTAAAAGATATGGAAGAGGTTTATCTCAATGGACATGCTACGCAGCGCTTGCCAGGCTCATTGAATGTGAGTTTTAATTTTGTCGAGGGTGAATCTTTGATTATGGCGCTAAAAGATCTCGCTATTTCTTCCGGGTCTGCGTGTACTTCAGCAAGTCTTGAGCCATCTTATGTTTTACGCGCTTTAGGGCGCAGTGATGAGTTAGCACATAGCTCATTACGTTTTACAATTGGCCGTTTTACTACCGAACAAGAAGTAGATTATACGATCGAAAAAGTACGTGCTGCAGTTGATAAACTAAGAGAGTTATCTCCACTTTGGGATATGTACAAAGATGGCGTTGATCTTGATTCAGTACAATGGGCAGCGCATTAACTGTTTACAAACAATTTATTTGAGAGGGTGAATAATGGCTTACGGTGAAAAAGTGTTGGATCATTATGAAAATCCACGCAATGTTGGCAAGCTGGATGTAAGCGATAAGCATGTTGGTACGGGTATGGTAGGCGCTCCAGCTTGCGGTGATGTAATGCGTTTGCAGATTAAAGTTAATGATGATGGTGTAATCGAAGATGCCAAGTTTAAAACGTATGGTTGTGGTTCAGCAATAGCTTCAAGCTCATTACTAACAGAGTGGGTAAAGGGCAAAACCCTGGATCAAGCACAGGCAATTAAGAATACTGAAATAGCTGAAGAGCTTGCTTTACCGCCAGTTAAGATCCATTGTTCTGTATTGGCAGAAGATGCAATTAAAGCGGCTATAGATGATTTAAAATCAAAATCGGAATAAGTTTTTAGTAAGATTTATTAAAAGTATGGCAATATCATTAAGTGAAACAGCAGCAGAGCACGTTAAAAGTCAACTAGAACAACGTGGTAAAGGACTTGGTATTAGAGTTGGTGTCAAAACCACGGGATGTTCTGGTATGGCTTATGTTCTGGAATTTGTTGATGAAATAGATGAAAACGACCATGTTTTCCAGGAACATGGCGTTAGCCTGTATGTTGATCCTAAAAGCCTTGCATATATAGATGGCACAGAAATGGACTTTGTAAAAGAGGGGCTAAATGAAGGCTTTGAGTTTAAAAACCCTAACGCTGCGGGTGAATGTGGCTGCGGTGAAAGTTTTACCGTTTAATCTTTTCTCTTGTAAAAAAACTTTATTATTTTGAACCTGGAACAAAATTTTTTTAATCTTTTTGGGCTGCCTATAGAGTATCAGGTCGATCAGGTTGCATTAAAAAAACGAGTGCGTGCATTACAGCGCGACTATCACCCGGATCGGTTGTTGACTAAAAATTCTGAGCAACAACGATTGGCAGTACAGATGTCAGCACATATTAACCATGCAACTAATGTTTTACATGATCCAGTGTTGAGAGCTCAACATATGTTAGAGCTGCTAAATATCGATTTATCTATGGATAATCGTACTGTAAAAGATAATGCTTTTTTGATTCAACAGATGCAATTGCGGGAAAATTTAGAAGAGGCTGTTGCAGAAAAAAATAAAGTGGTTCTTGAAGCACTTGAAAAAAAAGTAAATGATGCTTATCAGAAAGCACAGAAAAAATTTTCGGAAACATATTCCTTGCTCGTAGAAAATAATAATAACGACCAGGTAACCAGTTTAGTTAATCTGATTGATGAATTACATTTTTATTCGAAATTACATCAGGAAATCTCAAGGGAAATAGACCATTTTTCATTAACTGGAATTTCTCAAACTTCAGGTATTTAAGAGAGCTATTTTGGCGTTATTACAAATATCAGAGCCAGGTCAATCACCTTCTCCACATCAGTTCAAGCGTTCGGCAGGCATTGATTTAGGTACAACTAATTCATTGATTGCCTCAGTGAATAAAGGAATGCCGGCGACAATTATTCCTGATGAAAAAGGGAATGATATCTTGCCATCCGTAGTTCATTATTCTAACAATGAAGTTCTTGTTGGAAAAAGTGCAGAAAATTTGGCAGTTGTTGATCCTCAAAACACATTAACCTCTTTTAAAAGGTGGATGGGAAGGTCAACATCTGATATTGATCAAGGTTTTGGTTATCACTTCTCTGATAAAGCTACAGAAACATTGGCCAAAGTGAAAACTTGTGCAGGTGAAATTACTGCTGTTCAAGCTTCTTCAGAAATTCTTAAAAAGTTAGCCAGCCGGGCAGAATCAAAATTGGGTGGTAAATTAGAAGGCGTAGTGATTACTGTACCTGCCTACTTTGATGACTCTCAACGACAAGCTACCAAAGATGCTGCTCAACTGGCTGGTTTAAACGTTTTGAGATTATTGAACGAGCCAACAGCAGCAGCAATAGCTTATGGGTTAGATAAAGCTGATGATCGTTATATTGCAGTATATGATTTAGGTGGAGGAACTTTTGACGTTTCAATTCTGCAATTAAGTGAGGGTGTATTTGAAGTTATTGCTACAGGTGGAAATACAGAGTTAGGTGGGGATGATTTTGATCAGGTGATTATTGACTGGTTATTAGAAGAGGCCAAGCTGGATTTTAAACAGTTATCGGACTCCAGTAAAAGAGAGTTAAAATTACTGGCTCGAAATGTTAAGCATATTCTTAGTGAAAATGAAAAAACTCAAATAGATTTTCAAGTTAATAAGATGGATTTCTCTCTTGCGATTAACCGGTCTACCTTTGAGGAGAAAGCATTACCTTTAGTAGAGAAAACATTATTAACCTGTCGGGAAATATTAAAAGATGCAGGTTTACAAGCAATAGAAATTTCAGATGTTGTGTTAGTTGGTGGAACGACCCGTATACCATTGGTAAGAAAGTCTGTTGAGGCACTATATAATACAGAACTAAAGTCAGATGTTGATCCAGATAAAGTTGTAGCTATAGGAGCTGCAATACAAGCAGATATTCTTGTAGGCAATCAACAGAAAAATGATTTGCTACTTTTAGATGTTTTACCATTATCATTAGGTATTGAAACGATGGGTGGGTTAATAGAAAAAATCATTCCGCGTAATTCGTCAATTCCTATTGTTAAGGCACAGGAATTTACCACCTACAAGGATGGTCAGACAGCAATGGTAATTCATGTATTGCAAGGTGAACGAGAGCATGTGAATGATTGTCGCTCATTAGCGCGTTTTGAATTACGCGATATTCCACCAATGGTAGCTGGAGCGGCTAGAATACAGGTTACGTTTAACGTTGATGCTGATGGCTTGTTAAACGTAGAGGCCAAAGAGCAAATAACTGGTGCAAAAGCAGCGATAGATGTTAAACCTACATATGGTCTGAGTGATGATGAAATAACTGATATGATAAAAGCATCTTATCAGAATGCTGAGAGTGATAGAGATAAGCGTATGCTAATTGAAAAGCAGATTGAGGCGAAAGGGTTAATTGAATCAATTGAAGCAGCGTTAGCAAAGGATGCGGATTTACTTGATCAATCAGAACAAGAAGTATTGTTAGAAAAAATTACACATTTAAGTCGTTTTGCTGAAGGTAATGATTTAGAAAAGATACGAGCTGCTATAACTGATGTATCAAAGGTAACGGCCAGATTTGCACAGTTGAGAATGGATAAAAGTATAAAAGAGGCTTTGGCAGGGAAAAATATGAACGAAGTAATTGATGAGTAAAAATTTTTTGAGATAAAGCTTATGCCGCAGATTGTCGTATTACCACATCTTGAGCTAGCCCCTGAAGGTGCAGTGTTAGAAGCAAAAAAAGGTGTCAGCATATGTGATACTTTGTTACAACATGATATCGATATAGAGCATGCCTGTGAGAAATCTTGTGCATGTACAACATGCCATGTTATTGTGAGAGAAGGCTTTGATTCATTAGAAGACGCAGATGAGCTGGAAGAGGATTATTTAGATAAGGCCTGGGGAGTAGAGCCAGAAAGCCGATTAAGTTGTCAGGCGATCGTCAATGAAACAGATTTGGTTGTTGAAATTCCAAAATATACGATCAACCATGCTCGTGAATAAACTGTGTTAATCTGGAGTTAATAATAGCGATGAAATGGACAGATATTAACGATATTGCCATAGAATTATCATCAATACATCCTGATATTGATCCAAGGTATATAAATTTTGTGGACCTACGCGATAAAGTTATGTCACTATCCGAATTTGATGATAATCCAGACCGTTGTGGCGAAAAAATTCTAGAAGCAATACAAATGGCCTGGATTGAAGAAGCTGAATAGGCTTGCTGCGATTGATCAATTTATATAATATGAATAGTAGAGCTATAGAATAAACAGGTAGATTTGAGGTGTAAAATGATAGGCCTTTTGTCTTTAAGGGTTAATTAAAGAATAATAACTATTTGTGATGTATCTCTTTAACACCAAACCATTTCAAAAAATGATTATGCTTATATTAAGTATTTTCATAATTGGATGTCCCTCAGAATCACATATAAAACCATTCATTGCTGAAGGATGCGCTATTTTTCAGAATACAAATTTTAAAGCTATTGCTGTTAACGACACTGATGATACTGGAAACTGGTGTCGATGTTGTTTGGAGTTTGATATTGCCTATTGGCGTGGTGGAAGCCAAGTTCAGCAAGAAACAGCAAAACAGCGTCTTCGTGATTGTGTTTATCAAAAAACCAGAAATAAACCTTTTGCTGATCAGCTTTATTCTGAAGCAGAAAAAAATGGAGGTAACTATTTTAGTCAGTGGCCAGATTGGGGGTACGGATGGACAGAAACAAAAGGATTCAGCGTGCTTAATCAAAGACAGTTAGATATAGCTAACGAATTATTATTGTCTTATTTTAGAAATAACCCATCTTTTTGTTCTATCTAGTCCCTTCAAATTTTAATCCCTTCGATTTCTTGTTTAAACAGAGAGATTAATCGCTCAATATTATTTAATGCTGGATAGTTTGGGCGTACAATAAATGCGAGACTTCTATGAGGACCTTTTTCCTTAAGCTTTATTGCACAAAGATCAGGTCTATTAGCGACTAATTGAGGGAGTGCGATTTCGGGTACCAATGTTGTTCCAATTTTTCCTGCCACGAGTTCAACCAGAGTGGTTAGGCTGGTTGCGCTAAAGCTATGAGTCGTGTTCTGGGCAATCTTACATGCAGAAAGAGCATGATCTTTAAGGCAGTGTCCGTCTTTCAGTAGCATTAATTTACTTTGCTGAAGGTTATCATTATTTATATTTTCCTGCTCTTTTGGCTCATCATCTTTATGGCAAATGAGAAACAACTCTTCTTCACAAAAAGTAAAGGTTAAAAGACCGTCACAAGGATATGGTAGGGCAAGAATTGCGGTATCAATCGTACCGCGTCTGACCTTATCAACCAGTAAATGGGATTGTTCTTCAGTGAGCTGTAATTGCAGGTTAGGGTATTGTTCATTTAATGCTGGTAAACAGAGAGGCAAAATATACGGGCCTATCGTCGGTATCATCCCAATAGATAAAGTAGAATTTAAAGGTGATTTATCTCGATCAGCAATTTTTTCAAGATCATGAACGTTAATCATAATTTCATTGGCTTTCTTCAAAATTTCGCTGCCTAGCGGAGTAACCAGGACTTTTTTATTATCACGTTCAAAAATCTGTACGCCCAATTGTTTTTCTAATTCAGAGAGGGCAGTACTGAGAGCTGACTGGGAAATAGAACAGAGTTCTGCAGCATTTTTCAGATGAAGTGTTTTTTCAACGGCCAAGGCATATTTTAGCTGTTTAATAGAGATCATTTTTTAAGCGCTCTTTCAAGTTAAAGAGGGATACCTTAACGTTACCAACTAACAATTTGATATTCAATTTTTTAGTATATTAATATCAAAATTCTTCAATTTATTTATATCGTCTATCTGTGTAATCTGTAAATGTGAAATAAAGATTTCCGTTTGTCTTTTGGTCTATCTAAAAGGCTTTTTTATTAACTTGTATAACTTAATGGAGTTATTTACATGTCTCTTATCAACACAGAAATTAAGCCATTCACTGCTGAAGCATTTGTTAATGGTGAGTTTAAAACAGTTACTAGCGAAGATGTAAAAGGTAAGTGGTCTATCTTTTTATTTTATCCTGCTGACTTTACGTTTGTTTGCCCGACAGAGCTAGAAGATATGGCAAATCAATATGCAGAATTACAGGGTTTAGGTGTTGAGGTTTATGCAGTGTCAACAGATACACACTTTACGCACAAAGCATGGCACGATACTAGTGAAGCGATTGGTAAAATCAATTACCCAATGTTGGGTGATCCAACAGGAACAATCTCACGCAACTTTGAAGTAATGATTGAAGAAGAAGGTTTGGCATTACGTGGAACTTTTCTGGTAAATCCAGAAGGTATTATCAAAGTTTGTGAAATTCATGACCTTGGTATCGGTCGTTCTGCAAAAGATATGGTGCGAAAAGTGAAAGCTGCACAGTATGTTGCAAACAACGACGGAGAAGTATGTCCAGCGGCATGGGAAGAAGGAGAAAAAACACTGACTCCTAGCCTTGATCTAGTTGGCAAAATCTAATTACTTAGAAACGTGTTTAGACCTGCCATTATTTATTAGAGGCAGATCCATGATAAGAGTGGCAGGTTTAAACCACAGTTTAAAATAATCAGTTAAATTCTTTTTATTATTAACAGAGGTATAACCATGATTACACAAGAATTGAAGCAGGCCATTAGTCAGTATGCTGAATCTATGCAGAAAACGGTTACCTTTGTTTTGCAAGAAGGAGTGCATAGTAAGCGTGAAGAACTTGTACAGTTTTTACAAGATATAGCCAGTGCGACAGATAAAATTGAATTTGTCGAGAGAGATACCAGTGAGCACAATCAGGTTAACGAGAAGTTGAGAAGTCCATTAAGCTTTTTGCTTGAAGTTGAAGATAAGTCTACAGGTATTATTTTTTCAGGTATACCATCAGGACATGAGTTCAATTCATTAATATTGGCTGTTCTAAATAGCGGGGGATCACCCTCAAAACTTGATCCCAATATTCAAAAATCTATATCTACAATTACTGAAAAATTGCACTTTGAGGTTTTTGTCAGTTTAAGTTGTCATAATTGCCCGGAAGTAGTCCAGGCACTAAATGCATTTACTTTGTTGAATAATAATATTTCTTCGGAAATGATTGATGGTGGCTTATATTCATCGTTAGTTGAAGAGCGAGGTATTCAAGGCGTTCCAACTGTTTACTTAAATGGAGAGATTTTTGCTAACGGTAAAATTGATTCAGCGCAATTATTCTCAAAATTACAAGAAAAATACAATATGGCAGTTTCTAAGTCTGAACAATTACCTCTTCAGGATGTAACTGTTGTAGGGGGTGGTCCAGCTGGTGTAAGTGCTGCTATCTATAGTGCTAGAAAAGGTTTGCATGTTACTTTAGTAGCTGATCGTGTTGGCGGCCAGCTTAATGACACTTTAGGTATTGAAAATTATATTGCTACCAGCAAAACAACAGGCCAAGCACTTACGGGTAATCTATTGGAACATATGAATGATTACGAGATTACATTGAAAGAAGGTTTATATGTTGACTCAATCGAGAAAGGAGCAATTAAAACCATCATGCTTTCTTCTGGAGAGATCATAAAGACTAAATCCGTTATTATAGCTACAGGCGCTCGTTGGCGTGAGCTTGGTGTTCCCGGAGAGAAAGAGAACGTAGGTAATGGTGTGGCTTACTGCCCTCATTGCGATGGCCCATTCTTTAAAGGAAAAGATGTAGCTGTTATTGGCGGTGGAAACTCCGGAATCGAAGCAGCGTTAGATTTAGCTGGCATTGTTAAATCAGTTACAGTATTTGAGTTTATGCCAGAATTAAAAGCAGATAAAGTTTTGATAGAGCAAGCTGAAGCGAGAGGCAATATTTCGATATTGAAAAATGTGGCTGTGAGTGAAATTACAGCTGAGAATGGAAAAGTCAATGGTTTGGTCTATGAAGAAAGAGATAGTAAGAAAACTCAGAACCAGGCTTTAACAGGTGTATTTGTTCAAATTGGGTTGGTTCCAAATTCGCAATTTCTTAAAGAAACAGTTGAGTTAAGTCAGTACGGAGAAGTAATTATTGATGAACGTTGTAATACTTCCGAACAAGGAATCTTTGCCTGTGGTGATGTAACTACTGTGCCCTACAAACAGATTGTTATTGCTGCAGGTGAAGGCGCCAAAGCATCTCTGTCAGCATTTGAATATTTGTTAAAATCTGGAGATGGTTTGGTTGAGGATGCTGAAACGGTAGAAAATGCAGCTTAAAAAAGCTGGATTATTATCTTACTTTCTTTTTGTAGCTAAAAATTCTGCAAATTTATTTATAGCATTTTCTAACACGTCAACAGTGGGTAAAAATACAATTCTCAAGTGGTTTTTGCTTTGTAAATTGAAAGCTGTGCCTTGTACCAGAAGTATTTTTTGTTCAAGCAACAAATCAAGTGCGAATTGTTCATCATCCTCGATCTCATACATATTTTCATCGAGTTTTGGGAAAAGATAGATTGAACCTTTAGGCTTTACGCAGCTTACGCCGGGTAGTGATGTAAGTCTATCATAGGCGAGATCGCGTTGCGCTCCAAGCCTGCCTGTGGGTAAAACCAGATCATTAATGCTCTGGTATCCACCTAACGCAGTCTGTATGGCGTATTGAGCGGGTACATTTGCACATAAACGCATTGATGATAGGATATCAAGTCCTTCAATAAAATCTTTTGCTTGAGATTTTCGACCTGAAATAGACATCCAGCCAGATCGAAAACCTGCCAGGCGATATGATTTGGATAATCCATTGAAAGACAAGCAAAGCGTATCTTTTGCAAGTGTTGCTAAACGAGTGTGCTTAACTCCGTCATAAAGAATTCGATCATAAATTTCATCAGCACATAGCACGATTTTATTTTCGCTAGCAATATCTGCAAGCTCTTGTAAAACTTCGTTTGAGTAAACTGCACCAGTTGGGTTGTTAGGATTAATTACGACAATTGCTTTGGTTCTGTCTGTAATTTTGTTTCGTATATCGTCTATATCTGGTTGCCATTCAGCTTGTTCGTCACAGATATAGTGAATCGCTTTGCCCCCACAGAGTGAAACGGCAGCTGTCCACAGAGGGTAATCAGGGGTAGGAATCAATACTTCATCACCATTATTTAATAGTGCTTGCATTGTCATAACAATGAGTTCACTCACTCCATTCCCCAAATAGATATCTTCAATATTGATATCTTTCATACCGTGTAATTGCCAATCCTGCATTATGGATTTGCGAGCAGAGTACAAACCTTTTGAGTCGCAATAGCCCTGAGCATCTGGTAAATTGGCAATAACGTCTTGTAAAATTTCATCAGGAGTCATTAGCCCAAATGGAGCAGGGTTACCAATATTCAGTTTTAGAATACGGTGCCCTTCATCTTCCAGGCGATTTGCTTCGCGCAGAACAGGTCCACGAATGTCATAGCAGACATCTTGTAATTTTTGAGATTTATTTACTTTGATCATCGTATGTGTTGATATTCAACAGTCCTGTTTTTACTCAAGAGTCAATTGATTATAGACTTCGTACAAGATACTTGGCGATGTAATATCTACAAAGCAGAGTATTTAGCTCTTTTTAAATCAAGAGGTGTAATTTTGAATAAACCAGATTTGAATCAGAATGACAAAATCAGAAAAACAGATGCTGAGTGGCGAGTCGAATTAAATGATCATGAGTTTGAAATAACACGCCAAAAAGGGACTGAACGAGCATTTACTGGTGAATATTATGCTCATAAGGAAAAAGGGACTTATCTTTGTCGTTGTTGCGCTAAACCATTATTTAATTCTACTGAAAAATATGATTCAGGGTCCGGCTGGCCAAGTTTCTATCAGCCGGTCGATACCCGGTCTATCGATGAAAAACTGGATACAAGTCATGGAATGCATCGAACAGAGATAACCTGTTCTAATTGTGATGCACATTTGGGGCATGTATTTACTGATGGTCCACAACCAACAGGATTGCGTTATTGTGTTAATTCAGCGTCCTTGCAGTTTTCAGCAGAAGAAAAATCATAAAGAAGCTTATGTCAATAAAGCCATTGCCTTATCTTTATATTCCGTGTCAAAGTGAAGTTGAAATTAATAATAAAAAAACAGTTGTTTTGATTCATGGTTTATTTGGTTCTGCAAAAAACCTGACTTCAATTGCGAGGAAATTATCAGATAATTTTGAGGTGTACGCATTGGACCTTCCGAATCATGGTAATGCAGATACAATGAAGAAAGCCACGCTTTATAATATGGCTAGTCACTTATTCAATCAGTTAGATCAACTCTCTATTGGCCAGGTTTATATAATGGGGCATTCTCTTGGCGGAAAGGTTGCAATGACAATGGCTCTGCATTATCCAGAGCGAGTGAAAAAGCTTTGTGTAGCAGATATTTCTCCTGTGGCTTATCCACCAAGGCATGATGATATTTTTCATGCATTATTTTCCGTTGATTTAACGCAGTTAAAAGATAGGAAAACAGCTGATGAGAATTTAAAACAATATATTAATGAGCAGGCGACTCGAGCTCTGATGTTACAGAATTTAAAAAAAGGTGATAAGGGGTTTAGCTGGCGATTTGACGTTCAGGCACTTTCTGACAATTATCAGCATTTCATTGCAGAGGTGTATCAAGCAGAACAAAAGTATTCGCTGCCTGTTTTATTTATTGGCGGTGGTAAATCAGATTATATTTTGGCAGATCATCAAACTGCAATAAAACAGTTATTTCCTAATGCTCAATATCGAGAAATACCAGACACAGGTCACTGGCTTCATGCAGAAAAGCCAGAGGTCTTTTCTGCACTTGTTTCCCGTTTTTTTCTTCATTAAGAACATCTATTTTGTCTAAAAAATACACTTTTTTACGTCTGGCTAGTGTAAAGATATTTAAGCATTTTTTTGATTGTCAATAAAATCAATAGCTTAGCTATAAGACTTAATATAAGCTCATTAATTTTTTACTTGAATAAATGTAAAAAGTTTAATACGATTTAAATCCCCTTGGCTCCAATACATAAATTGAACGGGAAGCGTTTAAAAAAATGTGTATTGGACATTAACTCATTGATATTTATACACTATTTATAGATTGTATAAATGAGAGTTATCTTTTCAGTCCTGTTTTACGCCTTTTTACATGCGTTTCTTATGTTTTCTCGTTCTAATGGACAAGAAAACCTGATGTTTTATCGAGGGGGTAAAACCAATGCAGATTACTATTTTAACTATAAGATCAATTTCTTATTTATGCCTTTTTGCTTGCTTGGGTTTGGTAAGTAGTGCTTTGTCAGCGGCTACTGTCACTGTAAGTTCTTACGATAATACGGCAAGCCCTGCTATTTACGATACAACGACACTCAATGCCTATTCAAATTCGGATGTTATTGTAAATGATACTTCGTTAGGTACAGTAGGTGAGAATAATGGCGAAGAGTTAATATTTATTGGTGCATCAGAGAGTTTTAGATTTAATAATGAGGGAGAACGTTATATCGACATTAATTTATTTAATGCGAATGATCAAATTACGGGTGGAGTTTCATTTGTACTTTCTTCAGCCGAAGATATGATCTGGAATTTTAATCTGGGAAATCCAGAGGCAAGTAAAATTGATATCAATAACATTTAT
Organism: Cellvibrionales bacterium; assembly: GCA_041941365.1. Taxonomy (GTDB): domain Bacteria; phylum Pseudomonadota; class Gammaproteobacteria; order Pseudomonadales; family UBA7434; genus UBA7434. Next base: position 177,233 of record JBGTQK010000004.1, read on the forward strand.
ATTCTGGCTCAAAAAGATCAAACGGTAAATATATTGGGTGAAACGCTCACTTTCAAAGAAGATGAGTACATTGTTAATGAAATATTTAGTGTGGAGCAAACTTTAATACAACGTGCAATCAAAATTTGTGGTTATTCATTACCGTATAATGGTGGTGGATGCAATACAGATCAGTTATTAGGTTTACCAAATCAAACCATTAATTTTCAAGATACTAATCCTTGGAATAAAAATGAATTAGGTAATATAACTTCTAACAAAGTGACTAGCTTTAATGGATCGCTTTATGTAGATGAAGTGAATGTCACAATAGATACTAGCCCGATACCAGTTCCAGCTTCATTTTTATTATTTTTAACCAGTATTTTAGGTTTAATAACTTTAAAGAAAAAATCAAAATTTAATTTATGATATTTACTATTAATTTAAAATCGATTAAACAGTTTATTCGTCCATACTTGCTACTTACATTATTGGTAAGTGGGAATAGTATTGCGCAAGATATCTCACCCGGTGCACAACAGCCAGCTCAAGAAATAGCACCTATTGAAGTTCCTTCTGATAGACCAGTTTATGAATTACCTTCTCCTGATAAAAGGGATAAGGCGTTAGACGATGAACAAATTATTGAAATAGGAAAAGTTAATTTTTTTTATAACAGCGATAAAAAAAATACAAATGCAGAAGAAAGTATAGTTAATGAGCATCGAGAAAAAGCAGTCGATCTTGCTGAGCAATTTTTAAGAGCAAAAGAAAATCAATTAACTTTTGAAGACCTGGAGCTACTTGCTCAAACAATAACATTATATTTTAGAGAGCAAGGTTATTTACTTTCTCGGGTTGTATTGCCACCGCAAAAAATCAAAGACAATAAATTACGCCTTGACGTTTATGAGGGAGTTATTGAGGATATTGCTGTCGAAAAAAATAGTTTTTATGCTGCAAAACAGTTGAGCAATGCTATATTGTCTGAAAAAGGTAAAGTTGTTAAAGAAAAAAATATTGTATCCCATATGCTTAGAATAAATGATATGCCTGGCCAACAAGCTGTGGCGTTATTCAAGCCGGGTAAAAATGTGGGAACAACACTCTTGACTGTAAAATCAGTTGAAGAAAAACCACTAGCCTTTAGAGCTCGTGTAGACAATTATGGTAATGAGTCAACAGGTGAATTACGTTTATTGCTAGGTTCTACAGTCAATAATATAACAGGTAATATTGATAAGCTCTCTGTTGATTTTATTCAGACTTTTGATAAAGGCGATTTAAAAAACGCAAGAATCAATTATGAAATTACCCATCCTGATCTGATTCATACCTTTGGTTTGTTTTATAGTGAAACCCGGTACGATATTGAGCGATTTGCTCCAGACGGAGCAAGAGGGGATACGGAAATTGCCGAGGCTTATTTACATTCAAGCTGGTTGCGTGGTCAGTTTAGAAATTTTAGTACTCATGTCGGCCTTTCTACCAAACGAGCTGAATCTATCGATACCGGTTTTGATGGCATAGATCGTTTAACAGTTGCATCTTTATATGCAAATTGGGATAACGTAGATAGACGTTTCCGTGGAGTACAACAGTTTACATTAGGTTTACATCAGGGAATTGATGACTTTATTGGTTCTATGGATACAACCGGAAATCAAAATAGCCTTGGAAGAGTTCCTCCCGGGGTGCAAGAGTTGTCTGGACGTTTTGAAAAAATATCAGCAAATTATAGTCGTTTACAATACATATCTCGTAACCATAACTTGCTTTTAAGACTGGCTGGACAATATACAAACGACATTATTTCTTCGTTAGAAAAAATGAGTCTGGGCGGTGGTTATAGTGTAAGAGCTTATCCAGTAGGAGAATACGTTGCAGAAACTGCGAGTTTTGCAAGTCTGGAATGGATAATAAATGCTGGACTCATTTCTGATGCCGTCGTTTTTAATGAATACACATTGGGCGAACTGCTTGAATTTTCTGTTTTCACTGATTATGGATGGGGCAAAAACCGCAACTTTGATAATAGTATTACGCGTCGTGAACTAAAAGGTTCCGGTGTTGGCATGCAATTTTCATTGCCGGATAATGAATTCTATATCAGATTATCGGCAGCAAAACCCTTAGGAAATGAAACAGCTATAAATGGCGATGATGAACAATACTGGTTTGCCATAGGAGCAAACTTTTAATCATTTATATGAATGATAAACCAATGCTAACAGGTTGTAAGTGTGGCGAGGTAATTAACATGAAACTTTACAAAAATATTTTAGATAAGCTTTTTGCAGTTTATTTGTCGTTATTATTATGTTTTTCTACGGTAGCGTATGCTTTGCCATCCGATCAATCGGGGAATGTAACTTCTAATGATGGAGCAACTTATTCGGTAGGCACTAATGCGAACACTGCAGTTGTTAATGTTGTTCAGGATAAAAGTGTCGTTAATTTTAATAATGATGGTTTTAATATTGGAGCAGGAGAAACCTTAACAGTAAGTGCACCAGTGAATGGTTGGAGTGCTTTATTTAAGGATAATAGTGGCAATAGAAGTGAGATATTTGGTAGTTTAAATGGTAATGTCAGGGTGTTTTTAGTCAATGATAATGGCATTTTGTTTGGCGCTAATTCGCAAGTGAATTTACCCGCTTTAATAGCAAGTACACTCACAATAGACGAAAGTATATTTAAGAATTTTGATTTTGAAAATGCCAGTGATTTTGAAAAGTTGTTTTCTAATGGCGTCGCAAATGGAACGATAGAAGTATTGGGTCTCGATTTTATCGGTGATCAATTAGTCTTGATTTCTAAAGACATAGAATTTAATGGTGATATCAATACAGTAGGGGATTTAATTGCTCTTGCAGGTGATGAAGTATCAATGGCAATAGGTTCTAATAATTTACTTCAATTTGATATATCTGAAGGTTTAGGTTCAGTAGATGGAACGAGTGCAATCACTGTAACAGAAACAGGGAGTATCGTTGCAGATAATGTAGCTTTACAGGCAAAGTTGACTGACCCTGCTCTCATCGGTGTGAATAATAAAGGAGTGATTTCTGCAAATGGTGTAAGTGTTAGTGATTCTGGAGAGATTATGTTGACATCACATAACGGCACTTTAAAAAATATGGGCGAATTAAATGCTAACACTACATCAATGGAGGCAAGAGAAGTTGCTTTAGTTTCTGGAAGTAGTATTAACGGAACGGAATTATCTGTGGTTATTGGTGAAACAGATGGTTCTGTAAATAGTGGAATAGTAATAGGTAAATTGACAGTTGATCAAAATGCCAATTTTAATTTGGACTCCATCGATGTTGATGGACGTGGTGATGTTAATCAGATAATTGGTTTTGCAAACTATATTATTGACGGCATTAATAGTGGAACGGCTGCGTTTTCAGGGGTAGGTAGTTCAGGTTGGGATAATAACGGTGCTATTATTTTTAATAATGTAGCACAACTTATCGCTAATACTGAACAAGAAAATACAATATTAATTGCTGAAACTGGAGAATTAAGTACAAATGTTATTGGCCAGTCTAGTGTTTTAATTGGTGGAAGTTTAGATGACACAGTTACCGTGTTAGGAAAAGTTGATTTGGTTTTTACTGGAGATAATGCTGATACAGTTATTATAGGGGAAAATGGAGAGATAGGTTTATTGGATGGAGGCGAAGCAAATTTCTTTGAAACAGATAAATTGATAGGCGCTAAAAACCCCAGTGATAACATTGCTGGTTCTGGAACTTCTGACAATGTATTAGCTTGGCAGAATATTGAAGTTGTAGAACCTGTTGATCCTGTTGATCCTGTTCCAGTTTTATCCGATCCTACTCCAAATGATCCAACCCCGGATATTCTTGCACCTATACCAGAGTTCCCCACCTTATCATCTTCCACATCGGGTGACTTGGGTTTAATTGGTCAAGGCCCGGAGCTTAAAGTGCCTTGTGGATATGCCACTGATCTTACTCTTGAAGACAAGGCTTCACTAGCAGATGAGCGTGCTACGGCTAAAGCTGATGTTGTACCTACATTATGGGGAGACTGTAGTCTAACCCCTGAGCAGTTTGATTTAATCACTAGCATTATTCATTTTGATAATGATAGTCATAAAATCACTGATATAGCCGCTCTAAAACTTAACGCAGTTGCTAAAGCTTTTCGTGAGTCAAATATGTTTAATCGTATTGAGTTGGCAGGGCATACTGATGATAATGCCAGCGAGGCCTATAACGAGGCACTTGCAAAGCGTAGGGTAAAAGCAACTGCTGAGTACCTTCTTGGCCAAGGTGTACTTGAGCAGGATATAGAGAGGTTCTCTTACGGAGAGCGGTTACCGGCTGTACCGAATGATTCAGCTGAAAATCGAGCATATAACCGTCGGGTTACTATTGAATTAAATTAGCATTCTAAATCGCTAAAAAAACCGCACTTTTGTGCGGTTTTTCTTTTCTTTTATTTCTCCAAAACTGTATATATTTCACACTTTATGATTGAATAATAGTCAGTCTGCTCTATGTTTAATAAATGACCATATTGTTTATTAAATGTGCAGAATTTTTGAGGTGTGTTAAACGAGCATTTGCTTTATTCTTTCTGGCGATTTTACCTCTTTCACTGTTTGCAAATGGTGCAGATTCGGTTTCTACCCAGGTATTATTGTTGAAAAAAGGAGTACTGCAACAACAAGAAGTAGAATCAGAAATTCATGATTTACATTCTCTTGACTCTCACATCCATCATTCATCACTGGTTACCGAACAGCACTATCAAAAAAACTTAAAGATAGTAGAACGGTTTCTTGAAAAAAAATGGATTGTGAAGGATTCGAATCGAAAACAAACTATCTCAACTATAAAAGCTGAAATGGCTGACTATTTTGCGAAAAGGCCGGCTGCTTTTAAACTTATCTCTTCACTAAAAAAGCAGCCAATTTCACTACGTTATACACCCGGCGTGTTCAAAACAGAAGTAAAAGGCAACTCGTTCAGTGTTCGTCGAGTCATTGTTCATTTTGATCCTTTTTCGGCTGTTCAATTAAGGGATAGTTTGGAATGTAAGAATAACCCTGCACATTGTACAGTGAGTTCGGCGGATGCATTACTTCATGAACTTCTTCATGCCAGAGAAGCGTTACTCAATGAGAAAGCATTTATAGCCAGTGGCGCAATGAATAGTGTGGTTTATCCCTATGAGCATGAGATGCAGGTTATTGGCATGGAAAGACAAATTTATCGAGAATTATCTTTCCATGATGGAATTAAACGTCCAATGCGTTATTCTCATACAGGGCAGTTGATTATTTCAGCTTGTGTTACTTGCTTACCTGAATTCACCAACGAAGAAGAAAGTAAAGAAGAGACACAATATATTGCGGGCTTGTTCTCTGTTTTAACGATAAATTCAAAGTCTTTTACTTTTTAGTACTCTAACTAGTTGAAATTAGAAAAAAACTTCTAAAAAAGTTGATTGTGTCTCCTTTTTGCCCTCATAAAGTATTCAGCTACACTATAGTAAGGTAATAGTAAAAAAAGATTTTGACAAAGGAATGATTTATACATCCATGGAGTGGAGTTGATAAATGTCTGAATTACAACAAGCCCTGAAGTCGAAGGTAAAAGACGGTAATCTTAATTTACCTGTACTCTCTACAGTTTGTACACAAGTTTTGCAAATGGTGAACGATCCCGATTCATCCGCACAACAATTGGCTCAAACCATACAATCAGATCAGGCTTTTGCAAGCCATATAATGCGAATTGCTAATTCACCTGCCTATGCTGGAATAACTCCTGTACAGACTTTACAACAGGCTATTGCACAACAAGGTATTCGTCAGATCGGCCAGATAGCATTGAGTATTTCTGTAAAAGAGGCTGTTTTTGATCTATCTGGCAGCACAGGCGCATATTTAAAAAAATTATGGAAAGAAGCAGCCATATGTGCAGCATGGGCAAAAGAAATATGCAGAGTAGCGCGCTTTAATACAGAGGTAGCATTTCTTTGTGGTTTATTATTCCAGATTGGTAAGCCAGTGTTACTTAATTGGTTACAGGAAATTTCAAATAGTGATATGGATTTAAGCGATGGTAGCGAAGCGCTTAACTTACTTGAACGCTTTGATCGAACAATAGGTGCGAGAGTTGCGACGGAATGGAAACTACCACCTGCAGTAATAGAAACGATACAGTTTATTGATGAGCCCGAATCGGCGACAAAAGCTAAAGATGAAATTATGGCGGTAAGTGCTGCTCGCCATTTAGTCGGTGTTTCGTATGATGCAGATTTGATGGATGAGGATACTTCGGAGTTATTAGTAGAAGTCATTCAAAGTACACCAATATTTGGTGAGCTGAATTTTTATGAGGATGATATAGAGAAATTGTTAGGAAGAACATCGAATGTAAGCGATTTAGTTGCTTCCATGTCTTTATAGCAATGTACAATCGATAGGTTATTAGAAGTGAATGATTTGTAAATGGATATTTTATTAAAAATTTAAAGGAATAAATGGAATTAAATATGAGCCTTTATGATTATGATATTGTGGTGATAGGAAGTGGACCTGCAGGGCAAAAAGCTGCTATACAAGGCGCTAAGGCTGGAAAAAAAGTTGCTATTGTAGAAAGTGATCGTTTTCTGGGAGGTCACTGTGTATATAGAGGTACAATTCCAAGTAAAACTTTACGCCAAAATGCGGTACGAATTTCAGAAGTTCGTAATCATCAGGATTTATTTAATTTTAAAGTATGTGATGGTTTAGCAATGGAATCTTTAATAACTAACATGGAATTTGTGACACAATCTCATAACGACTTTATAAAAGACCAAATTGTTAGAAACGGTATTGATCATTTTCATGGTAAAGCAAGTTTTGTCAATAAAAATACCATTTCTTTAAAAACACCTGGTTACGTAGCACAGGATATCTATTCCAAGAACTTTATTATTGCCACGGGCTCCTTTCCGAGGGAGCCCGATAATATTCCTATTGATCATGAACATATCTTCGATAGTGATTCCATATTGAGTATGGTTTATTTGCCTCAGTCGCTGGTCGTTTTAGGTGGTGGCGTTATAGCAAGTGAATATGCTTCAATATTTCTTGCACTGGGTGTTAATGTGACGATGATAGATCGCTACGAAAAGCCATTAGGGTTTCTGGATGAAGAACTAACGGATGCGTTTGTTGAATCATTCAATGCGAATGGAGGCCGTTTTATAGGAAAAGTAAATGTAGTAAGTGTTAGATTTAATGGTATAGATAAAGTTGTTACCAAGTTATCTAATGGTGAGGTAATAGGGAGTGATAAAGTACTTTGTGCAGCAGGGCGAGTCGCAAATGTTAAAAATTTAGGACTGGAAAATATTGGCCTTGAACTCAATGATAGAGGTGTTATTTCAGTAAATGAATCTTGTCAAACAGAGGTACCAAACATCTATGCTGCCGGAGATGTAATAGGACCTCCGTCGTTAGCCTCTGCATCTATGGAGCAGGGACGTCGTGCTGCTTGCGGCGTTCTGGGGCAAGAACTTGATAAAATGACCCAGCTGATCCCAATGGGCATATATGCAATACCTGAGTTATCTTCTGTAGGTTTATCCGAACAGGAAGCAGAAAAACGTTATGGGAACGTTTTAACTGGCCATGCTTTTTTTAACGAGATAGCAAGAGGACAAATTGCAGGTATACAGTCGGGTTTATTAAAAATTGTTTCAGATGCAGCTGGTGAAAAGGTGTTAGGTGTGCACATAGTAGGAGAAGGTGCTACTGAACTTATTCATATTGGCCAGATGGCGATACTCAATAACGCTACAATTGATAGTTTTGTCGAGAATATATTTAATTTTCCAACACAAGGTGAAGCCTACAGGGTTGCTGCGCTAAAGGTTGTAGGTCAGCGCCAGAGTATCGATAAAGCGGGCTAGTTCAAAGTCTTTACTAGTAAGCTGCTTTTTGTCGTGAGTAGTTAAGCAAATTACGAGCTTATTGTAGCTGTTGTACCAATCTGGGTGATGGTTTAAATTTTCAGCCTCATCGCCTACTTTGCACATAAATTCAATGCAGTTTTTAAAATCTTTAAAAACTAACGTTCTTTCAATTTTGCTACCGCCTGCTTTTAGATCCCATAAAGGAATTTTTTCCAAGGATTGTTTGGTGGATTCTTGCATATTACATTTAACACTCTAATTGTAAATTTATGAAACTAGCTTAAATATCTACGTTTTAAAATAACACCACATTCGCAATGCTCTGTATAGGGAAACTGATCAAATATTGCAAAGCATTTTATTTCGTAGTGATTTTTAAGAGCGAATAAATTATCAAAAAGTGTTTTAGGATTGCAAGAAATATAAAGTATTTGATCAAAATTTTTAATGAAATGTAATGTTTTACTATCCAGCCCGGCCCTGGGTGGATCAACAAAAACCGTCGAAAAGTTATATTCATCCAGATTAATATGAGATAGTCGCCTGAAAGCTCTTTCCTTGTTTAAGGCTGAAGCAGTTTCCTCGCCACTAAGGCGAACAAATTCTATATTCTCAACATTATTTAATAGACAATTTTTTTTTGCAGAAGCTATGCTGGTTTTTGATATTTCAGTCGCTAACACTTTATTAAAGTAAAACGAAAGAGGTATTGTGAAATTACCATTACCACAATAAAGTTCTAAAAGACTTTTTTGGGTTTTTTCAGTATTTAATAGTATCCATTCTATCATTTTGCAATTTATGGTGGCATTGGGCTGGGTAAAACTATTTTCTTTTTGCTCATAGAGAAATCCTTTACTATCTATTGTCAGTTCTTCAGTGACATAATCTTTAGATAGCACATTTTTTTGTTTTCTTGAGCGGCCAATAACAGTAATACTTAAATGGCTTTCCAGGTTTTTTGCTGCGAGCTCCCAAGTGCTTTCTAACGGACGATGATAAATAAGAGTAACCAGAACCTCTTTCTGTGTTGTGCTTAAAAATTCAATTTGAAAAAGTTTTTTCTTTAATTCTGTAGAGCTATTAATTGCTTTCAGGAGGGGAGACATTAGATCTGTTATTGCTCTGCTGGCAATTGGAAAGGCGTGTATCTTAATTGGTATTGTGGGGGCTTCTTTTTCAAACATGACATAGAAACAGGTATCATCTCCATTACTGTAATCATGCCATATTCTGAATTCACATCTCATCCTGAAATGTTCATTTGGTGATTCGAATACGTCTGGAGAAGGTATTTCCAATTCGTTAAATAGCGTGAGGATATCATCCTTTTTTTTATCCAGTTGATTTTTATAATTTGCAGGATCAAAGTCAAAGGAGGGAAGGTTTATTTTTTCTGACATTATTACTAGTACTTTATGTTTAACTGTATCTGTTTCTAAGAGATTTACTTGGCGACCGGGACTGTTTGCGCTACTCTTAGAACAGGATTTTCGCTTTATTTTTTATTAAAATACAGTAGTTTGGTCAAAAAAGTATAGATTAAATTTCACAGAGAATAGTCTAAAAGTAGCATGAGTAAAATATTAGTCACCGGCGGTGCCGGATTTATAGGAAGCCATACCTGCGTAGAGTTACTGGAAAGTGATTATGAAATAGTTGTTTACGATAATCTTTCTAACAGTGATACAAAAGCGTTACAACGTGTTGAAGAAATTACTGGAAAATCGCTGACCTTTATTGAAGGTGATATTCGCTCAGCAGATAGTATGAATGCAATTTTTGAACAATATGACTTTTATGCCGTTGTTCATTTTGCGGGTCTTAAAGCCGTTGGGGAATCAGTTGCCAAACCACTAAAGTATTTTGACAATAACATCAATGGTACTCTGGTTTTGTTAGAAACGATGCAAAAGCATAAGGTATTCAATCTGGTATTTAGTTCTTCAGCAACGGTTTATGGTGAGCCGGCTTCTGTGCCTATAAATGAGAGCTTTCCTCTTTCTGCTGTTAACCCTTACGGGCGAACAAAACTTGTTATTGAAGATATGGTTCGTGATTTAGGCCACTCTGATGATCGATGGAATGCCATTTTATTGCGATATTTTAATCCGGTTGGAGCACATCCAAGTGGTAAAATAGGCGAAGACCCTAGCGATATTCCGAATAATCTAATGCCATATGTTTCTCAAGTGGCTGTAGGAAAATTAGAAAAACTGTCAGTATTTGGTAGCGATTATCCGACACATGATGGTACCGGTGTCCGTGACTATATCCATGTGGTCGATTTGGCAAAAGGGCACCTGGCCGCGATCAAAAAACTTTCAGAAAGGCTTGGGATTGTCGCATACAACCTCGGTACTGGTAATGGGTATTCGGTGTTGGATATGGTTAATGCTTTTGCAAAATCTTCAGGAAGAGATATTCCATACGAGTTAGTAGAGCGTCGGCCTGGTGATGCAGCAATTTGCTATGCTGACCCTGCATTAGCAAAACATGAATTAAACTGGGAAGCCGAGTTGGGTATTGAGGATATGACTACGGATGGATGGCGTTGGCAATCGAACAACCCTGAAGGTTATAACAGCTAAACTCAGTGGTTGATTTCAGAATTTTTGTTTGTCTCTATCGTTCCAGTATAGGGTGACCTGTGCGAGAGCTTCCTGATAATTGACACTGCTTTTAATGACCATTAACCCTATAGCTGCTGTACCAAGGATTGCTGCTTTTGCGTATTCTTTATAGTCGTTATTGGTATTCTCTACGTCTTCATTTTTCCAAAAATTCATTAAAATCTCTGGTGTTGGTGGCATGTTGGTTGGTGCAGACATTTTTTTCTCAATAAGTATTTCTTTTTCTTTTTGTGCAATGATTGCTTTTAATTTTATTCTGGCTTGAGGGCGGTATTCGACTTCGCCAGCTTCCCCTTTAAAGACAATTGCATTGGTTTCATTTAACAAAGAAGCTGCAAGGTGATGAGTATCTGCATAAGCAGGGTGAAAGACACTTTGCAAGCTTGCATCACTTGTCATAGGGTTAAGTAAACGACAGAGTGTGTGAACAGGTGAGCGCAGTCCAAATAAGGGTCGCAGATTGATTAATTCATGCAGTTTAGGACAAAGCCTGGATATAGGCATGAAGGCAAAATGGCTGCCTTCAAGAGCGTTATCTACGTCTTCAAAATTGTTACAGATAGGTAAGCCCAGTGATTGACATATTTCCTCAGTGTATACCCGTCCCTCAGTATGCCCTTTAGCACCATGCATAAAAATTCTGTATCCATTTTCGGAAAGTAAAAGTGCGGCCAAAATAAACCAATGAGGTTGACGACGCTTTCCAGCATAGGATGACCAATCTAAATCGACATACGAAATTTTGTTTGTCGTATTTCGACTTTTCCTATTGCTTTGATTGATATGTTCTCGACAGGCGCTAACGAACCCTGCCAATTCTTCGCTCGATTCTTCTTTTACCCTAAGGAGCATTAAAAAGGCGCCAATTTGAACATGTTCCACTTTATCATCGAGAATTAAATGCATTGCATCTTTTGCTTCTTCAAAGTTCAGGGAGCGGCTGCCTGTTTTACCTTTTCCAAGTATTCTAATGTAAGGAGAAAAAGCGTTTTCTGAAAGCATTAATCGAGATATTGAGGTAGTGAGAGAAAAAGGAGGTGGTAGAAAATAAAAAAGCCTCGCTTGGCGAGGCTTTTTGGATTACATAAATTGTTTACTCATCCATTGCACCTAAAAGGTGAAGCATAGATGTGAACAGGTTGTAAATGTTCAGGTATAGTGAAACAGTTGCACGGATATAGTTAGTTTCACCACCATTAACTATGCGGCTTGTATCAAACAGTATCAGTCCAGACATAATTAGAACAATCGCAGAGGAGATTGCTAATGAGAGTGCTGGTATCTGGAAAAAGATATTTGCAATTGCAGCTACTATCGCAATTACCAGACCTACCATCAGGAAGCCACCCATGTATGAAAAGTCCTTGCGTGTTGTTAGGGCATATCCTGAGAGTGCAAAGAAAACCAGCGCCGTACCACCCATTGCCTGGGCGATTAATGAAGAGCCTCCGTCTAGCGCCAGATAGTGGTTTAATATCGGGCCAAGTGATGCGCCAAGTAGTCCTGTGAAGCCAAAAACAACCCAGATGCCTGCAGCTGAGTTTTGAGTTCGAGGCAGAACGAACCATACTATGGCTATTGCTGCTATAGACATTGCCATTGAAGCGCCATAACCGATACCGACAGCCATTGATCCGACAGCACAAAGTGCGCTGAATGCCAGAGTCATAGCCAATAGCATGTAAGTGTTGCGAAGAACCTTGTGGGTTTCAATACCCGTACTTACAGTTGCTGAACGTGCTTCAAACACTTGTTTATCTTGCATTGAAAGAATCCTCTCTTTGATTAAAAGCTATTTACGGTTAAAAAAGAGCCAAAAAAGACCAGCTAAAAGCTGATTTCATACTCATTTGACCTACTAAATCACAATAAGTTTAGCCAATAATACCTGCTTGTGGTGTAAACGCAAGGGTTGTTTAAGCATAAAACCTATAATGTTTACGTGGGTTTCAAAAAATTGGATTGATCTTGAAAAAGCTTGAAGTACTGCTCGAAAAAATAGAATTTTTTTACAGGACTAGAGTCAAAAAAAGCTTCATATGGATTCTATAACTCTTTGTAATTTAAGGTATCGTCTTTTGTTTAATCGATTGTATTCCATCATCCTCAGTCTGTTATTTTCTACATTTTTTTCTGTGTATGCCAATGCGGCCAGCTCGGCACAGACTGAACATGTAAAGGTGAGTTTGCATAGCCTTACCAACAAGATAACAGCGGGTAAAACACATGAATTTGCTGTGCAGATAGTTGCTGAAGAAGGGTGGCATACCTATTGGCAAAATCCTGGTGACACCGGACTTCCAACTCGTATTGAATGGAGTTTGCCAAACGGTGCAGAAGTGGGAGACATAGAATGGCCCGTGCCTGAACGTATTGATTATGCGGGTATGATCAACTACGGCTATCATGGTGAAGTATGGTTGATGGTGCCAATCATCATGCCAGTTGATTTATTCCCAGCTCAAGAAATAGAAATTAGCGCTAAAGTAAAGTGGTTAGTCTGTAGAGAGGTTTGTATACCCGAACAGGCAGAATTGGTTTTGAATATGTTGGTTGATGAAACTGACAATATAACGGGAAGTAATACAAGTAAAGTTAATGTTTTTGAGCGAGCCTGGAGCAAAGTCCCCAAACTTAATTACGATGTAGCTGCAAAGTACACCTTTATTGATTCTGGTGAACTACATATTGAAGTGGAGAATCAAGTACAAGGAAGTCAAATGCCAGTGTTTACAAAAGCCCCTGAGGTTTTTGTGACAGTAAAAGGTTTGGTGGATCATATTGTGAAGCCAAATATAACAGTAAAAGATAATCAATGGGGTGTTGTATTTAAAACTTCAGATGAATTTGAAACACCTCCTGAATATATTACATTTGTCAGTAATACATCGCCACCTGTTGAGATACAGGCTAAATACGATGCCAAATGGCAGCCATTATCTTTTTTCGATTCTTCGACGAATATAGAAAAAACAGAAATTACACAGACAAAAACGTTGAATGAAGTTGCTGAGCCTTCTGAAAATGTTTCGCAAGCTCAGCAAAATATTGTCCTTGTTTTACTTTTCTCTTTTTTGGGTGGTTTGATTCTCAATTTAATGCCGTGTGTGTTTCCAGTATTGTCTCTAAAAATAGTGAGTTTGGTAGAAAGCGGTAACCATAATGAAAGTGTCAGAAAAAAACATGGTTTGGCTTACACTTTCGGTGTTGTATTGAGTTTTTTATCAGTTGCTTTACTGTTGATACTTTTGCGTAGTGCAGGTGAGCAAATTGGTTGGGGTTTTCAGTTACAGTCACCCTGGTTTGTTGGATTAATGGCATATCTGATTTTTGCATTAGGATTATCAATGTCGGGTGTCTTTGAAATTGGCACTTCATTACAAGATGTTGGGTCAGGGCTTTCCCACGAAGGCTATAAAGGCTCTTTCTTTACAGGGGTGCTAGCCACGGTGGTTGCAACGCCCTGCACAGCACCCTTTATGGGGGGGGCTATCGGCTTTGCGTTGAGTCAGTCTATACCTATAGCATTGTTGGTATTTGCAGTGATGGGGCTTGGTCTGGCATTACCTTTTCTCTTGATCGCCTATGTTCCAGTGTTAGCCAATATGTTGCCTAAACCAGGAGCATGGATGATACGCCTCAAGGAAGTACTGGCATTTCCGCTGTATTTAACAGCCATTTGGTTGGTATGGGTATTTGGTCGTCAATTAGGGCACGATGCAATGGCATTGTTATTGATTGGTTTATTAATTGTTGCATTGGCAGCATGGTTATGGCGCATTCGTTTTGCCAGTAGTCATAGAGCTTTATTGAGTATTATCGTTCTATTGTTTGTAATATCAGCTTTGTTAATGCTAAAGCAAGCCAGTGCATTGAAATCCAAAAATATTGAAAATAGCGCATTAATTAATGCTTCAGAGATTAACAGCGTAATAAAAGGCAGTGATGGAAGTTTACCTTATACGAAATCAAATCTGGATCAAGCGTTAGGTCAAGGTAAAACAGTTTTTATCAATATTACGGCAGACTGGTGTATTACTTGTAAAGTGAATGAGAAAGTAGTGTTAAAAAAACAAAAGATACAAGATATTTTGCATAGTAAAGAAGTTGTATATTTAAAAGGTGACTGGACAAACAGTGATGCAAATATCACAGCCTATCTTGAAAAGTTTAATCGAAATGGTGTGCCACTATATGTTGTATACAGAGATGGACAGCCACCTAAGGTATTACCACAGGTATTGACAGAGAAGTTATTTTTGAAAGAAATTATTGAATAAATCAATAATTTGATCACCAGTATAATCCAATGACATACCAGGACTTATAAATAAAGCTTTTTTAATGTCTTTGTTCTGGATAGGGAAATAATTCATCCATCGCAATTGATTTACCATTACTTTGAACAATACGCACATGTTTGCGTTTTAGTGCATGCGGACAATTAACGCCACAAGAGTGCGAAATAATTTCAACTTCATTAATTAGGTTCTTACAGTAATTAGCAACTTTAACATACTTGTCATTTGGGTTGAGCCCTTTTTGTAAACGCTTATTATGAGTTGTGATGCCTGTAGGGCAGGTGTTTTTGTTGCATTTTAGTGCTTGAATACAACCTAACGAAAACATAAAGCCACGTGCTGAGGTGACAAAGTCGGCACCGCTTGCCAGAGCCCAGGCCATTTCTGACGGAGTGATCAATTTACCTGAAGCTATCAGCTTGATTCGCTGACGCAGATCGTATCGCATTAATATATTTTCTACCATTGGCAGGCTTTCTTTAATTTGTAAGCCGACGTTATCGATGAGTGACATCGGTGCAGCACCCGTACCACCATCGCCACTATCTATGGTAATAAAGTCTGGAGCACATTCATGACCACGTTGAATAATAAGTTCGCACATATTTTCTAACCAGCCATAAGCACCGATGACCGCCTTAAAACCAACCGGCTTGCCTGTGACTTCTTTTACATGTTTAATAAAATCGAGCAGTTCTACTACGTTGTTAATTTCGGGGTGTCGGTTAGGAGAAATTGAATCCTTGCCTACAGGGATACCGCGAATGTTTGCAATTTCTTCAGAAACTTTAACGCCAGGTAAAATACCACCTTTACCCGGTTTAGCGCCCTGGCTCAATTTAATTTCGAACATTTTAACTTGTTCGTAAGCAGCGACTTCACGTAACTTTTCATCGCTTAAGTTTCCTTCTTGATCTCTAACACCGTATTTGGCTGTGCCTATTTGAAAGACAATGTCGCATCCACCTTTAAGATGAGTGGGTGATACGCCACCCTCACCGGTGTTCATCCAGCAACCCGCTAATTTTGCACCACGTGCTAATGCTTCAATAGCAGGCCTGGAGAGAGCACCATAACTCATGCCTGAAATATTGAAAAAAGAAGAAGCCTGGTAAGGTTGACGGCAACCTTCGCCAATAGTAATTTTTGAAGAAGGTATTGCATCTTTATCCAGGGTTGGAAAAGGGCAGTTAACAAAAATAGCAGTTCCAGGAGGGTTCAGGTTTTTTGTGGAGCCAAATGCAACTGTTTTGTCGGCATTCTTGGCTGCATGATAAACCCATTCACGCTCTGCACGGTTAAACGGCATTTCTTCTCTGTCCATTGCAAAAAAGTATTGGCGAAAAAACTCACCAAGCTCGGAAAAAAGGTAGCGAAAACGTCCAATAACCGGATAGTTTCGCCTGACAGCATCTTTTGTTTGACGAATATCAATTACAAATAAAGAGACTATCGTTATTAAAGCCAGAAAGAAAACGATACCTAAAGCAAAAATAAAAAAGTTGGACAAAGTACTCATGGCACTGGATGAGAAAGTACTTAACATTGTTACTCCAATAAATGATTTGAGAGAATAAATTTCTCGATTAGAGCTTAAGGGTTTATTTTGGTTCAAAAAATATGAACCGGGAGTATAAATGAAAACAAATCGTTTTGGGTTTAGCCATTAATTTATGGATGATTTATTATCAACTATTCAGAAAGTAGCTTTGGTTTTCATTTTTTCAGTGGTATTGGCCCATCCATAATAACCGCTATCATAACAACAATAAATGCTATGGTGTGAACCGCGATAGCAAAAGTGTGGCTTGCCCAATTCCAGCCGGACTGATTCAGCTGGTTAAAATAGTCTAATGTATGAAGATGTAATTCCTGTTGAGTTTGTAGATTATTAATGTCCTGAAAAAGGCCAGCAAGTAACTTTTGAGAACTCCGCGTAAGATAATAATTATAAAAAGCTATTACTGCATATGCGCAAATTACTACAGATTTTTCTGAATACCGCAATGGTCGATCGATATAGACAATACCACCAAATAATGCTGCATGAATAGAGAGAAACAGTGCCCAACTGGCATCCAGTCTATTCATTGTGTTTATAATTAATTCAGTTAATTCATAAGCATTCATTTAAATTCTCTTATTTTCTTGTATGTGAAGTAATAAAAATTTTTATGGATAAATATACGCTAATCCCCATAAAATTACTAACAAAGCTATTGTTGTTTTGAAAGTGAATTCAATATATTACATTTTAAAAGTATTCGTTTTTTATCCTTTTTCAAATCAAACTGGAAGGCTGGTTTCTAACAAAATAGTCAATACTTATCCTTCTCTCGATAAGCTTGTGGACTCTGGTTAGTCCATTTTTTAAAACTTCGCCTAAAACTGGAAAAGTCTTTATAACCTAACTGACTTGCTATAGCATCCACAGTCAAATTGGTTTCTTTCAAATAAAATTGTGCATGATATTTTAATATCGAATTTCGCAACTCCCGATAGCTAGAGCCTTCATTTCCAAGCTTTCTATTAAGAGTTCTTTCTGTGATATTCATACTTCGCGCTGTCTCTACCATAGTAGGCAATGGAAGTGGATGCGTTTGAAGAAAATCACTTACACGCTTGGTAAATATTTTATTATTGGTTTCCATTAGCAGGTTTAATTGAGAATTAAATCTAATCTGATAGTTTTTCCATGCGACAGGGTCGTGAAAAGGTGATAGTATTTTTAAATACTGATTAGGTATTTTAATACTTGCATTTTGGTGTCCAAATGACACGGGGCTATGAAAATAGGTTAAATAATATTTTTCATTGGTTGGCTTTTCAAACGGGAAAAGTAATTCACCGTCATTAAATGGTTTTCCAGACAGCGCTTCTATAACATTTTGAGTAAGTAGTAAAAGAACTTCAGTTTGAAACTGCTGAGTAGAACCAAGGTCAACGAGCTCAATAAAAGTAAGAGATAATTCGTTAGAGTTACTGGTTAATTCAAGATCCATATAAGTTGCATGGAGTTTTGCAAAGTTGGATGCAACAGCAAAAGATTCTAAAGTAGTAGGTGCCGCTAAAATCGCATTTCCCAATTCACCAAGCGATATTGGTGTTAATTTTTTTCCTACCTTTAAACTGAGCTCTTCATCATTATATAGTTCGCTAACCTTCTTTAAAAAATCAAAAAAAATTTTATGAGGCATAGAGCTTTGTTGAAAAAGTGTTTTTGAATCAAACGAAGAGCCTTTAAATAGTTTATTAATTTCTTCTTTTGTGAGCTTAAGTTCTCGCGAAATAAAACGGGCGTAGATGGTTGAGACTTGCTGCATACGTTAGTGCCTGAATATCGTCAGATGTCCGAAGATACCATAGTGATGTCTGACTATGCAATTTCTCTTTTTGGGAAAGTTTGAGACTATTGATTATCAATGGGCAAAGAGTATGTCTAATCGAGAGGAAAAAAGATGGTCTATGCAAATAGTTCGAAAAAGGTGGTTGCCGCAGCAATTCAGTTAGATACAAAAATCGGAGATACCAAACACAATCTTAAAATGTGTGAGAAGTTAGCAATTGAAGCTATAAATGCAGGTGCAACCTGGATTGGGTTACCGGAATTTTTTAATACGGGTGTATGTTGGATGCCTGATCTGGTTAATTCAATAGAAGAGCAAGGTGGTGAATCTGCAAATTTTCTACAAGAGTTTTCAATGAAAAACAAAGTTGTTATTGGCGGCTCATTTATGTGTAGGGTTCCGGAAGGTGGAGTTCGAAATCGATACCTGTGTTTTAACAAAGGTGAGTTAATTGGAAAGCACGATAAGGATATGCCCACGATGTGGGAAAATGCATTTTATGAAGGAGCAGAAAAATCAGATGATGGGATAGTTGGAGAAATAGATGGAATAAGAGTGGGCTCAGCACTTTGTTGGGAGTTTCTTCGTACCCAAACAGCTAAGCGGTTGCATGGTAAGGTGGATGTAATTATTGGTGGCTCTCATTGGTGGAGTATTCCAATAAATTGGCCAAATAGTTTATTTGCAAGTGTTGAAGACTATAATTCTGATAATTCGATGAGATGTGTTCAGGAAACAGCGCGTCTAATTGGAGCTCCGGTTATTCATGGCTCTCATTGCAATACCTTTAAATGCACAATGCCTGGTTTACCAAAACTGATTAATCAATACCATGGTGTATTAGAGGGCAACACTGCGATTGTTGATGCAAAAGGAAAAATTTTAGCTCGTCGTTATAAAGAAGATGGGCCGGGGATTGTTTTAGCAGAGGTCAGCCTTGGAAACATAAATCCTGAAAGAGATATCCCTGATAGGTTTTGGTTACGTAAGCGTACATTGCTTGCTGCTTTTTCATGGAACTATCATGGGTTTCTAACAAGGCGTTGGTATAAGAAGAATGTTAGATAAACGATTGATTTTAGTGATGGATTATTATTTATAGCAAAGCTGTTAGTTTCTATCAGCGTAAGTTATTAATCCAGTTTTGGGTAATGGGTGATTTTGCGAATACTACGATAAAGCGGTGCGAGTTGTTTGTATAGTTTGACGTAAACCTCTTCAAATAGCTGGTCATAAATTTTTGTATTCTCTGGGTTAGGTTCAAATATATCCCCTGACCGCGTCATATTTTGCATAGCTGTCTGGTGGTCAGGATAAAGGCCAGCACCAACTGCCGCGTTAATTGCTGCTCCTAGCCCAGAGGTTTCAATAGTATGGGGGCGTTCAGCGGCCAGGCCAAAAATATCGGCAGTTATTTGCATAATACGATCAGATTGAGAGCCTCCACCCGATACTTTTAAACGAGTAATTGGTATGCCATTACGTTTTTGCAAACGATCTTTAGCTTCACGTAAAGCGTAAGCTATACCTTCAATTATTGAGCGGTACATATGCGCTTTGTTATGGACATCACCAAAACCGATCATTGCTCCTTTGGCTTCGGGGCCAGGAATTTTTACCCCAGGGTTCCAGAAGGGCTGTAAAATCAGACCCATATTGCCTGCTGGTGTTTTTGCAAGTAAATCATCAAATAAAACTTCTGGTGCAATCCCTTTTTTTTCGGCTTCGAGAACTTCTTTAGCGGCAAACTGTTGTTTGAACCAGTTAACCATCCAGTAACCACGTTGCACCATAATTTCACTGTTATAGTGATCAGGAATAGCGGCAGGAAAGGGTGGAACAAAAGGAACTGGTTCTACATATTTTGTATTGCAGGTGTTAATAGTCGCTGTTGTACCATAGCTCAGGCTGGCGATATCCGGTGACATTGCACCTGATGCAAAGACCTCACAGGACTTATCCGAACCAGAGGCGTAAATATGTAATCCTTCTGGAATACCTGTTTGTTGTGCTGCCTCGTTGGTTATTTGCCCCATCGACTTTCCAGAAGCCACTAATGGCGGTAGTTGACTACGTTTGGCGTTAAAAAGCTTCCATTTAATATCTGATGGAGGTGCCCATTGATGTTTTTTACTGTCAAACGGGATGTAGCCAACCTGTGCACCAACTGCATCACACAGTTTTCCTGTTAGTTTCAGATTTAAATAGCCGGATAAGAACGTAAAATGCCGGGTTTTTCCCCAGTTTTCTGGTTCATCCGCTGCCAACCAATTGCATTCAGCCTTGGATTGAAAATACTGGATGGATTTCTTTTGGCCTGCCAGAGTAATTCCCAGGTTTAACCACCAGGGCAATGCAGGGTAATCATGTGTACGGCGTTGGTCCAGCCAAACGATTGCGGGGCGTACTGGCTGCATTTGCTCATCCAGGCAAACAGTGACTGTACGTTGAGACGTAACTGAAACAGCAGCTACGTTATTTTTTAATTCGCCATGTGTTTGCCATAAATCCTGGCAAGCTTTACAAAAGTTTTTCCAGTAATAAGAGCATTCCTGTTCGGCCCAACCGGGCTCACGAGAAAAATAGGGCTCTATATGTACTTGAGATTTTGCAACCAGATTACCTTGCAAATCAAATAGCATAGCACGAATACTTTGCGTGCCCTGGTCAATCGCTAATAATAATTTATTATCCATTGTGAAGTTGTTAATGCGTATCAGGTTGTAGGTACACTGTAGTATTTTTCAATTATCTCAAGATAACGTTGCTGTTCTTGTTCCCAGTAGGCGTCATTCCAACCCAGATGTTGCTGACAAAGTGGTTTGATGTCGGGTAGTATTTCTTTAGCGCCATGAGCTAACACATTACCCAGTCGTACTCGGCGTAAGAGTAGATCATCAAGCCGGGTAACCATTTCATTTTCAAGCACCCATTCTATGCAGTCTAATAATTCCTGATCGGTAGGCAAGGCGTCAAAAGGTGCATAAAGCGGTTTGGGTGTTCCGGTATGTGAGGCAAACAGTTTCTCTCTGGTGCGTTGTGATTGCTTATGGTCTTTTTCATCAATGACGCCAGCAGTTTTTAATGCGTCGAGTGCAATCAAACGAAAAGTAGTTAGTTTTCCACCACTAACAGTAACAACTCCATTCTTTTCCCAAACGGTATGTTCTCGACTTTCTTTTGAAGGGTCGAGTCCTTTACCGGATGAAATCACCGGGCGTACACCAGCCATGGTTGATAAAATATCAGCGTGAGTTAAACCATGATCTGGGAATTGACTACCTAATAAGTCCCAAAGATAATCTAACTCTTGTTTGCTGCATCGTGGCTCCAGATTGACTTCTTCTTTATGATCAAGATCGGTTGTACCAATCGTTGTTACACCTTGCCAGGGATAAATAAAAACCGGGCGGTTATCTTTCGGGTGAAGTGCTGTTATGCAGGTATTGATAGGAAACTTATCTTTTGCAATGAAGATATGGCTTCCACGCAAAGGACGAATTTTTGCAGACGTTCCAGACAAAATATCAGCCCAGGAACCA
Source organism: Cellvibrionales bacterium (assembly GCA_041941365.1). Classification (GTDB taxonomy): domain Bacteria; phylum Pseudomonadota; class Gammaproteobacteria; order Pseudomonadales; family UBA7434; genus UBA7434. The sequence goes on from JBGTQK010000004.1 coordinate 198,988, forward strand.
GTAGCATTGATCACATGCTTCGCAGTTATACTCGACGTTTCATTTGTTAAAGCATCCTTTATATCGATATTCAGACCGTTATTTGTCTGGGTGGTTTGGGCTACCTGAGTATAGTTATTTAATTGCGCACCTTGAGCAACAGCTTCATGTAAAATACGCAGGACTAAACGGCTGTCATCTGTTAGCGCATCAGTATATTGAATGGCGCCTTTCAGCCCTTTCGGATTAATACCTGGTATTTGTTTGGCCAGTTTTTGTAATGAGAGCCAGCTTTGATCACGAATTCCAGCCAGCGTATCGTATAACCAAAGTACTATGTGCATTGGCCAGCGCCCAGGAAATTCACCCTTGCGAATTAAAAATGTATAGGGCATACGTACAACAAGATTAGGAATTTCCTTGAGCATACGTTCACGTTCTAACAATGCGTCTTTGGTCAGCTTGATATGACCTTGTGCAATATAGCGTAAACCACCATGTACCATTTTTGAAGAGCGGCTTGAAGTGCCCCATGCAAAATCGCGTTGCTCTAGCAACAACGCCTTTTGACCACGGCGGGCTGCTTCCAATAAAACGCCGGCTCCAGTGATACCGCCGCCAATAACAATAATATCCCAGTCCTGTTGGGCTAGTTCCTGAATACTTAATCGTTTACCTAACATAAATACTATTTCTTACTGGTTGTTTTGTTGGAGGTCAATTAAAAAATTAATCATTTAAAAGGCAGCCTGGATTTAGTCGTTTGTCTGGATCAAAGTGTTTAGTCAGTGTTTCAATAACAGCAATACCTTCTTTGCCTTTTTCATGTTTTAACCAGGGAGCATGGTCACGACCTACACCATGTTGATGACTAACCGTGCCACCCATTTTTGCAATAGCATCACTGGCAGCAGTTTTGTAGTTTCTCCAGCGGGCATAGGTTTCATCATAGCTGTCTGAATTTTTAAAAACGTATGTTGTATAAATACTCGCACCCTGACCATAGAAGTGAGATAAATGGGTGAATACCAGCACTTTGTGACCTTCAGCCGCACTCTTAATGGCTTGTTCCATTGCATTCATACAATCAGTGACTTTATTCCAGTTGATACAGGTTTCAAAAGTATCGACAGAGTAACCATGTTCCCATAAACCATTGCGAAAGTAGGGCGAACGAAAACGGGAATGCTCCCAGATCTTACCCATAAATTTACTGGCTAAATAAGTGCCGCCTGCATTCTTTATAGCACGTTTTGTTTCAGTAAGTGCAAAATTAGTTTGCCGTTTGCTTCCAGTAACGCCAAAGGTAAACATGACACGTTGCCCATCCTTACATCCACGTGCTGCTAAAAACCTGTCATAGAGGTTAAATAATGGATGCTCTCCACCCAAAGCCAGATGTGACTGGGTCTCACGAGGGTTGGAGAGTCGCATCATCGACAATTGTGTTTTGTTTTGTGCCAGCTCTCGAACCATATTGAAGCCCGATTCCCAGTCAGGCGCAAATGCCACATGAAAAGACTCATGCTCAGCCAGTTTATGTACGCGAACTTTAACCTCTGTGATCACTCCCATACGCCCTTCACTGCCCATAATCACTTCACGTAAATCCGGTCCTGCAGAAGAGGCTGGGATATCCATAATATCAACCGTGCCACGGGGCGTTTCTATTTTTGCTCCAGCAAACATTTGTTCAATACGCCCGTATCGCAAAGACTGTTGGCCAGATGAGCGGCTGGCAACCCAGCCTCCTATAGTAGAAAATTCCCAGGATTGCGGGAAATGACCTAACACATAACCCCTGTCTTTTAATTGCTGTTCGAGAGCAGGGCCTGCTATGCCAGCACCAAATGTGGCGATATGGCTTTCAGCATCCAGATCTAACAACTGATTCATGTTTTGAAGTGAGAGAGTAAGTGCGGGAGTATCGGATTCAGGTATATTGATATGGCCGGCAACAGACGTACCGCCACCATAAATAATGACCAGAAAGTTATTATCATAAGCCCATTGCAGAACATCACTTACCTGTTCACTGGTTTCAGGTAATGCTACACCATCAGGGAACTGCCCAAAATCGCCCGAACGTTTAGCTAACCAATCCGGAAAGCTCTCGCCACGGGCATGGCGGATGCGTACTTCGGTATCGGTAGAAACAAGAGGGTGCTCCGGTAAACGTGATGCAGGTACTTTGGCTTTTACAGTGTCGAGGCTTGCGTCTGCTAGAACAGGCCCTTTACCGTTTAGTACCTCAGCTAAAAACACTAATCCTTTTTTCTTTAATGGAAACACAGTGGCTTCATCGCCCCAACCATTCCAACGTCGCATAATAATCAGCCCCGATAAACTTCAATAGATAGTGAACATACATTATTGGTTATTGTATTGTAATTGTTTGATTATACAAAAGGATTAAGAAAGTCGTGGCCTTAACTTTAGAATTTTGTTATGGATTTTGTCAGCATAAACGAATAATTTATGCATTTATCTGCTAACTTCTAATTGGTGTATTAATTAAAGTTTAGTAATTGAAGCATGTGAACAGAAAAGTGGAGCACAAAGGTTTTGTTGAACCCCTCATACATTAACTTCCTGATAAGATTACTCACACATACTTTTTATACAATTTTAAAGACCGATGATTATATTTTTTAGCGCTAAAGATGCGATTGGTTAGTAAAAACTGTCAAAATTGTCTTTCTTTGAAAATGATATAGTGTATCATTTTGTGGTTGATAACTGACTGTAAAAAGATGATTATTAAATGATGAATACAGAGATGATGAACAAATTACCTGTTACTGTGCTTTCCGGCTTTCTTGGTGCTGGTAAAACGACGGTGCTTAGCCATATCCTCAACAACCGAGAGGGTAAAAAGGTAGCTGTTATCGTGAATGATATGAGTGAAATCAATATTGATTCGGCGATTGTGCAGAATGACGTTTCGCTTAATCGTAGCGAAGAAAAGCTGGTAGAAATGAGTAATGGCTGTATTTGTTGCACATTAAGAGAAGACTTGCTGGAAGAAGTGAATAAGCTGGCTAAGGAAGGTCGCTTCGATTATCTGGTTATAGAGTCCACAGGTATTTCCGAGCCATTACCTGTTGCAGAGACTTTTACCTTTGCTGATGAAGATGGTGTCTCACTCTCTGACGTTGCTAACCTTGATACCATGGTAACAGTGGTAGATGCTGTTAATTTTTTGAAAGATTATGATGAGGCTCAATATCTGCAAGACAAAGGTGAATCGTTAGGCGAAGAAGACGAGCGTAGTGTCGCCGATCTGTTGGTTGATCAGGTGGAGTTTGCTGATGTTATTCTCATTAGTAAAACCGATTTAGTGGATACTGCTGGCGTTGAACGTCTTACTGCTATTCTTAAAACACTTAATACCAACGCGAAAATCATACCGATTACAAACGGTCAGGTTAATATAGATGCCGTATTAAGTACTGGTTTATTTGATTTTGAAAGAGCGCAACAAGCTCCAGGCTGGCTTAAAGAAATGCGTGGTGAGCATGTGCCTGAAACAGAAGAATATGGTATTGGCAGTTTTAGTTATGTTGCCCGACGTCCGTTTCATCCAGAAAAGTTTTACCAGTTTCTTCATAAAACACAAGAGTATGGCAAGCTGATTCGTTCCAAAGGTTATTTCTGGTTGGCTACACGCCCAGAATTTGCGGGTCAATGGAGCCAGGCAGGTGGTATAGCACGTTACGGTTTTGCTGGTATGTTCTGGAAAGCAATACCAAAAGAAAACTGGCCTCAAGATCAGGACTATCTGGACTCTATCGAAAAGCAGTGGGTTGAACCCTTTGGCGATATGCGTCAGGAATTAGTGTTTATTGGCCAGGGGCTGGATCAGGATCGAATGACACAAGCGCTTGACCAATGTTTGTTAACTGAAGAAGAAGTGTTATTGGGAAAACAATATTGGTCAACATTGAATGATCCCTTCCCGGTTTGGGAGGAAAGTGCATGAGCAGCCTTGGTCATAGTAACGTTAGCCAATTAACTAATGTTGTCTCCAGGCCTGTTTTATCAGAGCCAGAAGCAAACAAATCCCGAAAAGTTATAAAAGGCTGTGACGCAACAATATTGGCTGACATATATCGGCAAGAAGCGAACATTGTCATTTGGCAGCGCGAACTTGCAGATGTGATCCGGCAATCTGTGAAAGAATTTATTGTATCGAACCCAACCTATAAAGCGTCTATTTCGTTAACACCTGAAAAAGCGCTAAGAAGCCTTCGTGAATCACTTGGAGGTTTTAGTCAGCCTGAGTTGTGTGAAGATATTGCCGAGCTTGTCGATATGTTTTGCCTCTTGTTTGAGCTGGATCGCGCTGGTTTGCGCTTATCTGTATTGGATAATGCGATGTGCCCAAAATTTCATGTCGATCATGTCCCTTGTCGTTTGGTGACAACCTATCAGGGTGTCGCGACTGATTGGCTACATCATGAGTGTGTGAATCGTGAGAAGTTAGGGCAGGGCAGTAACGGTTTACCGGATCATCAATCAGGCCTTTTTCAGTCTGAAAAAGATATTCAGCACCTGAATACAGGTGATGTTGCATTATTGAAAGGTGAGCGTTGGGAAGGCAATGAGCATGCAGGGCTGGTGCATCGCTCTCCAATGGTATCAACAACTGAGCCCCGCTTGTTACTAACGCTTGATTTTAGCTATTAACTCAACTATTTGATTCTTAACAGGTATCTATCTGTGAAAAAAATTCTACATATTTTATTGTCAGTATCGTTTGTTTTTGTTTCATTTGTGGTGAATAAAGCAATAGCGCAATCGCCTCACGTACATGGTGTGGCCACAATGACATTGGCATTAGAAAATAAAACACTTGAAATTCAACTTGAATCACCTGCTGCAAATTTACTGGGATTTGAACACAAAGCCAAAAAGCCAGAAGAAAAGAAAAAAGTGGCACAAACAGAAGCGCTATTACAATCGCCAGAGACGTTGTTTTTATTTAAAGGTGCAAGCTGTGAGCCTAAAGAAAGCCGGCTGGATCTATCCGGAATTATTGAAACAGCGCACAGCGAACATTCAGATGAACATAATCACCACGATCATGTAGATGATCATAGTGAGGCATCTCATGACCATGAAAAACACAAGCATGAAGAACACAAACATGCAAAGCATAAACATGAAGAGCACAAGCATGGTGAACATGGCCATGAAGAATACTCTCATAAAGAACATGCCCATGAAAAACATAATCATGAAGAACAAAGTAAACATGAGCATGACGAACATAGTAATGAAGAGCATAATGAAATAACGGCGAGCTATATTTTTAGTTGCACAAAAACAGATAGCTTAAAGGCAGTTTCTACATCGCTGTTCGAATACTTTCCTGCAATTGAAAAAATCAATGCGATGTGGGTAACAACAACAAAACAAGGATCAGACGTTATAAATGCTAAGAGCAACAGTATAAATTTAAAGTAGCCAGGTTGATAATAGCAAAGCTACTCTTGAGCAGTGATTAGGATAGAAAAACAAGTTGTGAACCAAATAGAAAAAAACATTAACATATCTAGCTTTCAAACAATGATAGATAAAGCAGCGATAGGGCTATCTATGCTTTGCGCCATTCATTGTCTGGTTTTTCCAGTTATATTAGTACTATTGCCAAGTCTAGCTGTCTTGCCTTTAGAAGACGAATCATTTCACTATTGGATGCTGGTTGCTGTCATACCGACTAGCGCTTATGCACTTACAATGGGGTGTAGACAGCATAAACATTATTCTCTGTTTATCCCTGGTATCTTGGGCTTGACGAGTTTAATTGCAGCTTTAATCCTTGGCGATATTTTTCAAAGTGAGACGCTGGAAAAAGCATTAACATTGATCGGTGCAGTAATTATTGCTTTGGTTCATTATAAAAATTTCAAGCTATGTCATCGTAAAAGCATGACTATATCCGGACAGTCTGTTTAAAAGCTAAAATTAATTGTTAGGAGAAAGTGCTTATATAAGTAACTTGAATAAAGCTCAAGTGGTATACTATTTGAGTTTAATGATATTATTTGTCATCTCGTATCTGTTGACGAAAAAATCATGCGAAATTGAAAATCCAATGAACAGATAATGTTGAACGCAAAAAGTGTGAAAAATTAAACGAGAATCTTTGAATTTGTACAATGCAATGATTCCCTATAACAATAAAACATGGCATCATTGTATTACTGTAGATCGTGAGTTTGAACTGACACTGGATTGTATTAAAAAGCGCAGCGTAAGCATCGTTTCAAAACGACAATGGTTTTTTCATCTAACAGTTTATTTGTTCGTAAATGGCGACACATAGACAAAATATACCTGGCTGGTTCCGCCAGGTTCAGAGCTCACTATTAAATTTAATTGATAGTAAACAAAATATAAAGCGTTATATATGAAAAACAATGAAATTACAGCATTATTCGAAGAATGGAATAATGCATTGCAAACTGGTGACCCCAAGCAAGTTGTATCACTTTATGAAAGTAATGCAATACTATTACCAACAGTTTCGAATAAAGTTCGTCACAATCATAAAGAAATTGAAGACTACTTTGAGCATTTTCTTTCCAAATCCCCTCAAGGTAACATTGACGAATCAAATATTCGTACTTTTGGTGACATAACGATTAATTCCGGTATTTATACATTTACATTTAAAGATGGTACTTCTGTGCAAGCACGCTTTACTTATGTCTATCGATGGAATGGTCAACGATGGATGATCGTAGAGCACCATTCTTCAGCTATGCCAGAATAACATTGCAATATAATCGTGTAGAACTAAAGACTGGCTAATGCTTTCTGACGATCAAAAAATCCTGGCTGTTCCCACTAATATTATTACTGGTTTTTTAGGTGTGGGGAAAACCACTGCCATATTAAACCTTCTGCGATCAAAACCGGCTCATGAACGCTGGGCTGTATTGGTGAATGAATTTGGTGAGGTGGGTATTGATGGCAGTTTGTTTAGTGGGCAGTATGATGAAAAGCAAGGTGTCTTTATTCGTGAAGTGCCCGGTGGCTGTATGTGCTGTTCGGCTGATTTACCGATGCAAGTTGCATTAAATCAATTACTTTCACGAGCTAAGCCAGATCGTTTGTTGATTGAACCTACCGGACTTGGGCATCCAAAAGAAGTGTTACAGGTTTTATCTGCTGACTACTATAAATCTATACTCGATTTGCAAAAAACCTTGACTCTTGTTGATGCGCGCAATTTGTCAGACAAACGCTACACCGAACATGAAACGTTTAACCAGCAAATAGCGATTGCTGATATTGTTATAGGAAATAAAACTGATTTATACGTGAGCGATGAGCGCTCTGCACTCGAAGCTTATGTTAAGAAGTTAGCTTCACCAAATACCCAGCTTCAATTTACCTCGAACGGCAAAATAATGCCTTCATCTCTTATGGGTAATACTTCTTCTGTAGTTTACAGTCATAACGCCCATCATCACCATCACCATACAGAAGAAAACAAACCTTTGCTGGCTGATATGCCGATTCCTGCCAGTGGCTATCTTAAAGCAGTGAATGAAGGAGAAGGGTTTTTTAGTATTGGTTGGCGCTTTTCACCCAATGTGATGTTTCATTATAAAAAACTGTTTGCGTTTTTAAGTGGAATAAAAGCAGAGAGGATGAAAGCTGTATTCATTACTGAAAATGGTATATTTAGCTATAATCTTACGTTAGATGCTCTGACAGAAGTTGAACAGGATGATTGCCTGGAGAGTCGAGTAGAAATTATTGCTGATGAAATTGTTGAAGAATGGGAAAGTGAGCTATTAGCCTGTCGTCTTGATCATTTTTAGTCTTGATAGCTTAACGTTTTAATCAAATCCTGGAAAGTTGAGTAAATAATTCAGTATTCTTCAATATACTCTTCAAAAGTGTGCATTTTCATTGTGTAAGCTGCTGTCGCCATATCGTTTTCAATGAGTTCAGTTTTTAATACACCAGAAATTGTATAGGGCTGATAGATTTCTATATTTTTTAAGCCTTCGGGATAGTCAACAAAAATGATCTGATTGGGTGGCGGAGGTGGTACATGAATGCAGGCGCCAAAGAATGGAACTAAAAAAAATTGGGAAATAGTTTGATAGCCAGAATAGCTTAGCGGCACAATGAAACCAGGAATACTAATTGCCTGACCATCCATTTCCGGGATCACACGTTTGGATGTTAATGCTTGCTGGTAGCGGTCATCACTGGCAGCCATAAGGGTATTCTGTATTTGACTACTGATCTGATCTTCCATCGAGCCATCTTCAATATCGTCGATATAGCTTGGAGGGTTCATCAATACTTCCAAATCATCGGCAGGCATTAACTCTGTCCATTCGGTTGATTTAAAAGCAAGTTCTGTGAGCGATTTATCGGTAGTGTTCTCTGTCTCTGTTCCAGACAGGGCTTTATCCTGATTGGATTCAATAGCCTGTTGGTTTGCTGATTCCTGTTTATTGCAGGCAGTTACAAATAAAATCAGGAAAAAACCAATAATGAGTCTAAAAAATTTTGCCATTTTTAATGCTTAATAAAAAATAGGATGTTAAGTCTAATAACAAAATGATACCTTGCATTATTTATCATTGGCAATCAGACATTAGTCAACAACTACAAAAAAACGATCAATTCAATTATGGCCATTCATCTTAAGAATATTCATTTTGCCTATCCAGACCAGCCCGATAATTTGATTCTTAACATTCCTCATTGGGAAGTGGCGCAGCAGGAACATGTGTTTGTCCATGGTCCTTCCGGAGGAGGTAAATCCACATTACTCAACTTGCTAAGCGGAATGCTCACTGCTAATGGGGGCGAGGTTTCTGTACTGGATCAGCGCCTCGAGACAATGACACAGCATCAAAGGGATCAATTTCGTGCTAACCATATTGGTTATGTGTTTCAGCAGTTTAATCTTATTCCTTATTTGAATGCCGTAGAAAATATTCAGTTAGCCCGTTTTTTTTGTAAGCGAGAACAAAAAGAGCTGGTAAAGGAAACAGGGGTATTGTTGGAAAAACTTAATCTCTCATCTGATAACTGGAGCAAGCCTACCGCTAAACTCAGTATTGGGCAGCAACAGCGAGTTGCTATTGCACGTGCACTGATCAACCAGCCTGAACTTCTGATAGCTGATGAACCTACTTCATCGCTTGATGTAGAGAATCGAGATAACTTTATGTCGATTCTGATGTCGCTGGTAGAAGAACATAACATCACACTGGTTTTTGTCAGTCATGATATGGCTGTATCCCGATACTTTAATCGTATTGATGCATTATCCGATATAAATTGTTTGAGTGGAGAAGGCTAATGTTTTTGAGGCTGGCATTAAAAAGTTTACTCAATCGTAAAGGCTCGGTGTTTCTCACAGTAATTGCATTAACAGTAAGTATTTTTGTTTTATTGTCGGTGGAGCATATTCGACATCAAGCCAAAACCAGTTTTGCCAATAGTGTTTCAGGTGTTGATCTGATTGTTGGCAGTAGAACCAGCAGTTTGAACTTATTGTTGTACTCAGTTTTTCGTATAGGTAGTCCTACAAATAATATAAGCTGGGAATCTTATGAAACGATTGCTGATAATCCCCAGGTAAAATGGACCATACCTATATCATTAGGTGATTCGCATAAAGGTTATCGTGTTATGGGTACAACAGGATCGTACTTCGAATTCTTTAGCTATGGTAATCAACAGAAGCTGGTGTTTAAAGAAGGGCAAGCCTTTGATGATATATTTGATGTCGTGATTGGTTCCGATGTCGCCAAACAATTAAACTATTCGATCGGGGATAATCTGATACTGGCACATGGCACGGCTGCAACCAGTTTTAGCTTGCACGATGATCGTCCTTTTAAAGTTGTTGGAATATTAAAGCCCACAGGAACACCAGTAGATCAAACCTTACATGTTAGTCTGGCAGGTATAGAAGCTATCCATATCGACTGGCAGCATGGTATAAAAATACCTGGCAGTAAAATTTCTAATGAAAAAATTCAGAAGCTTGAACTCAAGCCTAAAAGCATTACCGCTTTTATGTTAGGTTTAAATTCACGAATGGCAACGTTTAAAGTACAACGGAATATTAATAATTATGCCAATGAACCTTTGACAGCTATTTTGCCAGGTGTAGCACTCGCTGAATTATGGCAAATGATGAATGTGTTAGAAAATACATTGCGTCTAATTGCAGTGCTCGTTCTTATTGCTGCACTATTGGGATTGAGTGCCATGTTATTAACATCAATTCGTGAGCGGAATCATGAAGTCCAACTGTTGAGAGTGATAGGCGCATCACCACTGTTCTTGTTTTTATTGATCGAGTTAGAAGCACTCTTGATAGTTCTGCTTAGCATATTTATGGCAGCTACCATACTTTATCTATGTTTAGCGACCATTGGTGATTTTCTTGTGTCAAATTTTGGTTTGGTTATTCAATCGAATATTCTGTCGGAAAGTGTCTATTACTTACTCTTGCTAATTTTTATAGCGACACTGGTTTTAGCAGCCATACCTTCGTTGAGTATTTATAAGAACGCTAAAGCGCAGTAGGTGTTTAACAGCATAGCCTCTTTGATAAATTAACTTGGTGATGTGGTGGGTATTAACATAGCTTGTTTAACCCGCTCAATTTATGCTGGCATTTTTGTTTGAAATCTTGGAAAATTGATCACATAAGAAAAGCGTTTGGGTAGATACAGAGAAAGGGCAAAGTTGGATAACGCGCATGCGCTATATATAAAAGTTAGGCGGTAAACAATGATTACTCAAAATATGTATGTTATTGCTGTTCGGGACTTATCAGCGGCAGCCTCATATTATCAAAATGTGCTTGAATTTACTATTCGAGAAATCGGGGATGAGGGCTGGCGTATTTTTGAACGTGATGGATGCCGAATAATGGCAGGGCACTGCCCTGATTCGATTCCAGCAAGTGAATTGGGAGATCATTCTTACTTTGCGTACCTTATAGTTGATAATGCAGATAAGTTCTATGCAGAGATTTCCGACAAAGGCGCTGAGATAATAAAAACGCTAAAAAGCGAACCTTGGGGCATGAGGGAATTCGGAATTCGTACGAATGACGGACACCGAATAATGTTCGGCGAAGATATTGAAATCTAATACAACAAAATTAGCTTCTAACAAGCGAATGCAGACGGACAAATTGCTCCGCTGATGCAAGGCGTTATATGCACGTTCGAGAGAGTGCAAAAGGATATTTATGAAGTTTTCATTGTTCAGAGAATCAAAATCGCAAACAGTTATCGATCTTTTTAGAAGTGTATTTTCTGCTTCAGAGGGGGATGCTGAAGGTCAAGTTATCGCTGACTTTGTTTCAAACTTAATTACTTCAACCAAGCCACAAGATTTAATTGGTTGCATTGCAGAAGAAAACGAAACTATTGTTGGGAGCATTTTTTTCAGCCGCTTTAATGTGCCAAATGGTCAAGTTGGGTTTATATTGTCACCGGTTGCTGTTTCAACATATCGTCAAGGTACAGGTATAGGACAGAGGCTGATTAATTATGGACTTGATCATCTTAGATCACTAAATGTCAACTTGGCATTTACATACGGAGACCCTACTTATTATTCCAAAACTGGCTTCGAGCAAATAAGTGAAGATGTTGTAAAAGCACCCTGTCCACTTAGTCAGCCAATGGGGTGGCTCGCACAATCACTTGATGGTAATAAAATCCAAGCTATGGTTGGCCCCACTCAATGTGTTAAAGCATTAAACAACCCAAGTCTATGGTAGTAGGAGTATAAAAAAGGCCATCAAAAATCGTTTCGTTGCGCTCCACTGGACGCAGCTAGATCTACGGCGGCGATAATTATAAAAACAGAATGTGCTGAATTTTAAATCTAAAATGAGGGTCAATCTGTGGGGTTTTCTTGGGGTGGCTGAATAGTGTTATTTTTTTAAAATACAACTATTTAGCAAAAAATAATGGCGGAGGGGCAGGGATTTGAACCCTGGGTACGTCGCCGTACGCTGGTTTTCAAGACCAGTGCTTTCGACCACTCAGCCACCCCTCCGAAGAGCTGCGCAGTATACCTTGGCTTTTAAAATTGACAAGGTATTTTGCGCTATAAAATCATAAATTTAGACGTTTTCCGAACTTTCTTCCACTATACCAGCTTGAGGATTTTGGTCATTTGTTTGTTGAAGTTGAACTTCTGCTTGCTGTTGTTGGGCAACTTGTTGGCGCCGGCTTCTTGGGTCATTACTCGCTCTCTCCGAGGTTCTTGGCGCTACAGAGTTTGCATTAGCTTGTAGAGGCGAGCTGACTTTAATATCCAGTTGCTGGTTAACAACTTCTGCGGTCTTGGACGCTTTTTTGATCCTTGGGTCATTGGATGCTCTACCTTTTGGTTTTACGATTTCGGCAGAGCTATCAAGATCTGAATGAATTTGTGATTCAATAGGTGATTGTGCTTGTTCTTCATTAACCGGATTAGACGATACATTTGATTCAGCGACAAATTCAGTTGGCTTGACTATCTCATTTGCTGCCGGTTCAAAATGATTGTTTTCAACAGTGGTGTTCTCATCATATTCAGATACTTGTGTAAAGTCTGACTCAGTTCTCTCGTTAGTGACTGGTGTGCCAAATGATTCCAGATGTTCCCGAGGTAATGTTGTTTCTGGGCTTTGTTCAGTTGTTTCTAACGATTTGTTGATCACAGGTTCAGTAGCAGGGGCTTGTTTCTGTTCGGAGGATATATTATCCGTGTTATTTTGATTATCAGTGTAATCAAAAGAAGCCTGTTTATCTGTTATTTTTTCAATCTGAGCTTCATGATTTTGGTTTGTATTTGAAGCTGTTGCTTGAAGAGGGGCTTCATTATTTTGCGTTTCTATATGACTTTTTGAAACAGTACCCGGTGCATTACCGGTGATAACGGCAGCAGTAAGCGGTTGCAGTTTTGGTAATTCTCTTTTTTCATCTAACCTTGGTTCTTCGTTAAATGCAGCTGGTTGAGAGTAGTTGTCACTGCTTGCCTGTGCTGGATTTTCATCAGGCAGGGATTCCTGAAATATATTCTGCTGCTTATCAGTATTTAACTCATCATTATTTTTTGTCAGGTTCTCCGAGCGATGACCACCACGACGTCTGGGGCCTCGGTTACCTTTGCTTCTGTTTTCCGGGCGCCGACGTGGTTGATTGTCATTTTTTGCCTGGCTGTTTTCAGCATTCAAATTTTCATTATCAACGGCTTGTACTGGCGATTGGTTATTGGGCTTACGATCTTTTTGCTGTTTACGCTGCTGATTGTTAGCGTTTTCGCCTCGGGGTTTTTTGCGTTCCTGTTGATTCTGTTTGTTGTTTCTTTTTTGATTGTTAGATTCTTTATCGAGCTGCTGGTTATTAGCCCTGTTTTGATCCTTTCTTGCAGAATTCTTTCGATCATTATTGTTTCGTTCACGTTGATTAGATCGTTCCTGATTATTGCGATCACGGTTATTATTACGTTCGCGGTTATTATTTCGTTCATGGCTGCTGCTATTACGCTCAGAACGTTGTCTCTGAGGCCTGTTATTTTTTGCAGACGGTGAGCGTCCTGTTTCAGGCTGTTTTTCTACAGGTGTGACAATTTCGGGCGAGGGTTGCCCTACGGATGTGTTTGTTGCGTTATTACCACCCACCTTGAAGATTTTAGAAAAAACGTTTTTGAAAAAGCCGGAATCTGTCGGAATTGGCGTGGCTTCTTGCTGGGTTGTAACAGGCGCAGGTGACACAACACGGCTGGGAACCTGGGAATTGAGTGCTGCGGCATTAACAGCAGCAACCTGGCGCGGAGCAATACTTTCTCGTGCATCGACCACTGATTCTTCTATCTCAGCTTCAGCTGTTAGATCGTAGCTGATTTCGCCAAGGTCGTCGTCATCTTCTCTTAAACGGGTTACTTCATAGTGAGGTGTTTCAAGCGAAGGGTTAGGTATCACCACAACACGCAGGTTGTTGGCTTTTTCGATCGAGCGAATCGCTGCGCGCTTTTCGTTTAGCAGGTAGGTGCCTATTTCAACTGGAACCATCGCACGTATTTCAGCACTTCGTTCTTTCTGAGATTCATCCTGAATCAACCTCAAGATAACCAGGGCTAATGATTTTGTGTCGCGAATTGTTCCTTGGCCATTACAGCGTGGACAAATAGAAGCAATCGTTTCATCTAATGATGGACGTAGGCGTTGGCGAGACATTTCCAATAAACCGAAACGGGAAATTTTGCCAACCTGAACACGTGCACGATCCGGTTCCAACGCTTCTCGCATACGATTTTCTATTGCGCGTTGATTGCGTTGGTGATTCATATCGATAAAGTCAATCACAACCAGACCACCCATATCGCGAAGTCGTAATTGTCTGGCTATCTCGTCAGCTGCTTCCAGATTGGTCTGAAGCGCAGTTTCTTCAATATCAGAGCCTTTGGTTGCTCTTGAAGAGTTAATGTCAATGGCTACCATAGCTTCAGTTGGGTCAATAACGATTGATCCACCAGAGGGAAGCTTTACTTCGCGTTGAAAGGCCGTTTCGATTTGGCTCTCTACTTGATAGCGGTTGAATAATGGAATGTCGTCGACGTAGTGCTTGATCTTGCTTGAATAGTGGGGCATGACCATTTCGACAAATTGTGATGCTTCAAAATAGGCATCCTTATCATCTATAAGAACCTCGCCAATATCTTTTCGCACATAGTCGCGAATGGCGCGGACGATAATATTACTTTCTTGAAAGATAAGAAAAGGCGCTTTTTGTGCTTCAGCTGCATTGGTGATAGCACTCCAGATTGTTAACAGATAATCCAGATCCCATTGCAACTGTTCTGAGGCTTTGCCTATACCAGCTGTTCGTATGATGACGCCAACGCCTTTTGGAATTTCCAGGTTGCTCATAGCAGACTTAAGTTGGTCGCGTTCTTCACCTTCAATGCGTCGGGATATGCCGCCAGCTCGCGGGTTGTTGGGCATCAAAACCATATAACGCCCGGCAAGACTGATAAACGTAGTGAGTGCAGCGCCTTTTGAACCACGCTCTTCTTTTTCTACCTGAACAATAACTTCTGTGCCTTCCTTGACAACATCTTTTATTTTTAGACGGCCTTGTATTTCAGAAGGTGAACGATAAAAGTATTCGCGTGAGATTTCTTTCAGTGGGAGAAAACCATGCCTTTCAGCACCAAAGTCAACAAAGGCTGCCTCCAGGCTGGGTTCAACACGAGTGATCTTTCCTTTATAGATGCTCGATTTTTTTTGAACCCTGGTGCGATTTTCTATATCGAGATCATAGAGTTTTTGACCATTAACCAGAGCAACACGAAGCTCTTCTGGTTGGGATGCATTAATTAACATGCGTTTCATATTGTGTGTCCTCATTATTCGCCCATATAACAGGGCAGGTGAGGTTTCTAGAGAGCCGCAACGCTAAATGATGTTTAGAAATAACGAGTGAATTAAAGGATGAGGCAGTTTATTAGAATCTTTAAAATTAATTGTTTGTGTTTCGTTTTAATTGCCAAAGGTTTTTGAACACTTTGACATAACAATGTAATTTTTGAATTTATTTTGCAAGTTGTTTTACGGGTTTTCCCTACAACTTACAAACCATCATAACGGATAACCTGTGTTATATACGATATGATGAAGTTTCTTAAAACTGTGCTCTACTTTTTACTTTACTCGTTACTTAATATTAACGTTATTTACTTGTCTTGCTTCGATCAGCGAAATAACTAAGTTATACGTTAAATTATTGAAGGTTCACAAAGCGGTCTTAATGGTGAGAGCAATACTTTGTTAATACTTCTAAATCTTTAAATCATTTGCGATGCATTTAACATTGCATATGTTCAATTATAATTTCCTTATAAAGAAAATGTGGTTGAACACTGTAATTTACTTTCTAAAAAATCCTCGATGTTCGAATTTCCAGATAATCAATGGAGTCAACGTATTGTCAATCTGACTCGCTTTTACAAACTTGAATTTACTATTCCAGTTAATTGCCACCCTTATTACTAAGGATTTCTAATGTTCGGCCTTTGAGCAATTTTGTCGTAGATAGTTCTCGCTCTTTCATAAACTTAAGTTAAGAAAGAATGTCGACAATGCTCAGGGTAAAACCTCATTCATTAATTGTCAAAACTACTCTTAAGTAAAACTGCTTTAAATATAAGGACATAAGGCAATAATAAAACCTTTTGTCTTAGGTTCAGTTTAGCTTAGCCGTTTGACGATGTTCACATAAATAACGTGAGCTATTACCGTTATAGAAGATTATTCCAGGAACATTAACCAATAAACCTGACATGATCCCCAAAAGTAACGGTATTTTGAACAGCAAGGTCGTTCGGTATACAGTGATTGGGTGCTAACTTTACTTCAAGTTGTGAGCAGTTTAAGAGAGGTTGTTAACTTCTGGAAAACTTTCTGTCAGAAAGAAACTGAATTGTAACATTTTCTTAATATATAGCAATTCTGATTTATGTAAGAAAAGCGGATTAAACCAGTATTTTTGGTGCATGCAATGGTTTACAGTACCGAATTTTATTCATCAGTTGTCTGATTCCTATAGTTTTAGCATGTTAATCCACAATAAAGTCAGCTTTTTAGACGTTGAGCAGGAGTATGAAGGTCAAAGAATTGATAACTTTTTGCTTTCTCGTTTGAGAGGATTGCCAAAGTCACGTCTCTACCGTTTATTAAGAAAGGGCGAAATCAGAGTAAACAAAGGCAGGATCAAGCCGGATTATCGTCTAAAAGCAGGCGATCAGGTACGCATACCGCCTATTGTGCTTCCAGAGAAAAAAGAAATGGCTAAAGTCAGCTCCTCGTTTTCTGACATGTTACAAAAAGCCGTATTGTTTGAAAATGAAGATTGGCTGGTTATTGATAAACCACATCAGTTGGCTGTGCATGGTGGGAGTGGTTTATCTTTGGGGCTGATTGAAGCTTTACGTCAAATCAAACCCGAATGCCGTTATCTGGAGTTGTGTCATCGTATTGATAAAGATACATCAGGTTGTCTAGTCGTAGCAAAAAAACGAAGTGCTTTAAAACGCTTTCATACAGCATTAAGAGAAAAGCGATTAATAAAAGTGTATAACGCCTTGGTGGTAGGGCGATGGCCAGCAGCTAAAAACGCAGTTAATCTTCCGTTAGAGAAAAACATACTTCAGTCTGGAGAGCGCATGGTAAAAGTTTCTCCATCAGGAAAAGTATCTAAAACTTTATTCAAAGTGCTGCGAAAGTTTGAAGGTTATTCATTCATTGAAGCTCAGCCAGTTACTGGAAGAACACACCAAATTCGAGTACACACATTGGCATCTGGTCATCCAATTCTGGGTGATAAAAAATATGGCTTTGCGGATGCCAATAAAAAGGCAAAAACTATGGCAGAGGAGCGACTTTTTTTACATGCGAAATCGATTACATTACCCATGGAGGATGAACTGTTTGTGGTTGAGTCACCAATACCTCAGGCATGGAATGTATTATTGGATCAATTACAGGTACTCAGTTGAGTCATTTTATTAATTAAAAAGTTGTCGTGGTTGGTTATTGTGTTGTTAATTTTTGATTGGGATGGAACGCTAGCCGATAGCCGCATGCATATTGTAACGGCATTACAGATGGCTATTTCCGAGTGCAGTTTAGAGGCACGCACTGAGCAGCAATGTTCAGAGATCATAGGCCTGGGTTTACAAGAAGCAACCTTAAGGCTTTTTCCTTTAATGAGTAACAAGGAAATTAAACTCTTTTCTGAAGCTTATAGTCGGCGGTTTTTGGAGCTGGCTAAAGCAGATTTTCCATTTAGACTATTTGAAAATGCAGAAACAACATTACACGAGCTTAGAGATAGAGGTCATACTTTAGCCATTGCTACTGGAAAAAGTCGCAAGGGATTAAATCGGGTACTTTCCAGTTTGGATATGCATTCTTTATTTTCTATCAGCCGAACGGCCGATGAGACAGCATCCAAACCAAACCCGACAATGCTGCTGGAGATACTGGATAACACCAAACAGCTGGTTGAGAATACGGTCATGATTGGCGATACCAGTTTTGATCTGCAAATGGCTTCGTCAATTCAAATGCGTTCAATTGGTGTGAGTTATGGCGTACATTCGGTAGATGAGTTAAAAAAACATGATCCAATCAAAATCATTGATTCGATTGACCAGCTATTATCTATACCATCACTTGATTAAAGTGGATTTAATTTACTATCTAGAGAGAACCCAGGAGTAGTAACAGTTTCCAGAAAACGCTACACTTGATTCAAGTTAGAACCTATTGTTAGTTTTAGAGAGGGTTGTTATTTTGTTTAATTTGAAAAACAAATCAAATCACCAGAGTTCTGAATTGCCTGATTCAGAACGGCCTGAATGGAAAATTCTGGAGAAGGTTGCACTATCATCGTTAGCTGAACAGAAAAAAGCCAGGCGATGGGGGATTTTTTTTAAGGGCCTTACTTTCGTTTATTTATTTGCCTTGCTGTCTATTATGATACCGGGTGGTAAGCAGGCTGGTGTGGGTGGCATCCATAAAGTTAAACATGTGGGATTGGTATCATTGCAAGGAGTGATTGCTTCCGAGAGCCAGGCTAACGCAAATGCTGTGGTGCGAGGTTTAAGAGCAGCATTTGAAGCTGAAAATTCTGTGGGTGTTATCTTATCGATTAACTCACCCGGTGGAAGTCCTGTGCAATCCGGATATATTAATGATGAGATATTCAGATTACGTGATTTACACCCGGAGAAAAAAATCTACGCCGTCATATCAGACATAGGTGCTTCAGGCGGATATTATGTAGCATCTGCTGCACATGAAATTTATGCTGATAAAGCCAGCTTGGTTGGATCGATTGGTGTTATCAGTGGCGGATTTGGCTTTACAGGTTTGATGGACAAGGTGGGTGTTGAACGTCGAGTCTATTCTTCGGGCAATAATAAAGCATTTTTGGATATGTTCTCTCCTGAAAAAGAAGGTGAGAGAGAATTCTGGCAAGGTGTATTAGGTGTAACACATCAACAATTTATAGATGTAGTGAAGAAAGGACGTGGTGAGCGTTTGCTTGATGATCCGGAAATTTTTTCAGGACTGATATGGACTGGCGAGCAAGCGGTTGATAATGGTTTAATTGATTCGTTAGGTAGTGTTGGTTATGTGGCAAGAGACGTTATCGGTACTGACGAAATTAGAGACTATTCGGTTCAGCCTTTGCCTTGGGAGGCTTTTGCCAAGCGTTTGGGTGCGAGCTTTAGTGCTGGGGTAAGTGCCTTTTTTTCTAACAGGTTATTTTAGTCGATTTTTTTAAAAGGTAGAGTTACTGTAATGCATAAGCCTTTTTTGAGGTTGCGAGCAGTAACTTTACCGTTATGGTTATTAATCACGCGTCGAACGATAGCCAACCCTACACCATAACCACCTGTCTTTCTATTACGAGCAGGGTCAACACGATAAAAAGGATCAAAAATATAAGGTATATCTTCTTCAGGTATGCCGGGCCCTTCATCCTTGATATCAATCTTTATTTCTCCCTTATTCTCTTTACTATATTTTATTGAAATATCAATGCAGGTATTTGCATCAGTGTAATGTACAGCATTTCTGATAATATTTTCTAATGCAGACTGCATTTGTCTTTCGTTAGCTTCAATAAATATTTGATCAATTGCTGTGTTTATTTTAAAAGAAACATTTTTTGGATCCGCTTCAATCTGGTTATCTTCTGTAATTGTTTCAATCAGTTCAAGAATATTAATGATAGAATCCAATTTTATTTTGTCTTCAGGTATGACGAGCAATTGCCCAATTAAGTCATTCAGGCGTGTTGTTTCGAGCTCTATGCGTTCTAGCATTTCAGGGTTATGTTGATGTTTAGACATCTCAAGCGCAATTTGAATCCGCGCAAGCGGGGAGCGTAATTCATGTGATATGTCTCTGACCAAACGTTTTTGATTTTCTGATACAGCCTGTATTGCATCTGCCATGCGATTGAAATCTTCTGCAAATAGAGATATTTCATCTTTGGGTCCTTTGTTTTTTATCGTGGCCCGTGCTGAGAGGTCACCTTCTGCCAGGGCTTTACTGGCTCGGCTGATAATTTGCAGATTGCGTGTTAGGTAGCGAGCTAAAACAAAGCAGGCAAAAGCACTTACAATTAAAGCAGCAAAAACCTGAACAGTAATTTGCCCGGAGAGTTCTCTTAATCTAAACCAGTTGACATTAGGCATATCAAGTGCAAAAGCAACATACATCGGTGATTTTATTTTGTGAGCAATACGATGCCGAGAAAGGTTTGAATTCTTACTCAGCTCTTTATTTTTTAATGAATCAAAAAGTGTCTTTATTGGTTTTGGATAGAGCAGCGCATTGGGTTCAAGGCTGATATGGTTTTTTGTATAGAGAAAAATATCTTGTTCAGATAGTTGGAATCGCCACTCTTCTAAATCGTCAGGTAGGCGTTCTATAATAAAAGTTGTTCGATTAACAATTTCTGACGGGGATAGTCCAGCTAGCTCAGAAGGAACATCTGATTTTAATTGTTGGTTAATAATAATAGCACTACCAACAAGAATAAGCCCCGTGAACCAGAACCCAAAAAATATTTTCCAGTAAAGATTAAGCATCAAGTTGTGTAATTAAAATATAGCCACTACCGCGCACAGTTTTGATGACATCTTTATCCTTAATAAATTGAGATATTTTTTTTCTAACACTGCTAATATGCACATCGATACTGCGATCATAACGCGTAAATTTTTTATTGAGAGCTAGCTCCGTTAACTGTTCTTTGCTTATAATTTCTCCTGGATTTTTCATCAAAGCTGCCAGTGTGTTGAATTCAGCGCTAGTTAATTCAAGCGTCTGATCACCAACAAATGAGGTTCTATTGCCTAGATCTAAAGATATATTGTGAATGGATAAAATATTAGGAGATGATGAGAGCTCGGTTTCTTGTGCCGGTTGGTCACTACGTCTGAGAATAGCTCTTAATCGTGCTAACAACTCTCTTGGGTTGCAAGGTTTAGCGAGATAATCATCAGCACCGGACTCAAGTCCAACGATTCTGTCAATGTCATCCCCTCTTGCTGTAAGCATAATCACAGGGATTTTAGAGAAGCTGCGAAGTCGTTGTAAAATATCAAGCCCTTGCATTCCTGGCAACATGAAGTCGAGTATGACGGCATCGTATTCATCGTTAACCTGATGTTTTTCCTGTAGGTGATTGATCGCCTCTAATCCATCGAATATCTGAACGATCTCGAACCCTTCACCTTTTAGATAGGTTGAGAGTAGCTCTGAAAGTTCGTGATCGTCGTCAACTAATAAAATGTTATGACTCATTGATATTCTTCGTTTGATAATGTCAGTGTGTATTAAGCAAGCCCAGTCTATTAAAGCGATTTTTGTAAAGAGATTCTAGACGAATGTCAGTCGATTAACTGTTAATAATGTTAGATTGTAGCAGTGAAACAAAAGTTGATTGAATAAACTACAGGTAAAAAAAAGCCCGATTTAACGGGCAGGGTATTGAGGAGTAAGGGTAATGGAGAAGAAAAACGATAAGGAGATAAACGCCTTAACCTTGATATCCATTATCCACATCTAAACGTAAAGAAGGTTTGTCTAGTGTAAAGCTAGGTAAAGCTTGCATAGAAAGATGATTTATTGCACAAAATGCTATTTAAAATGACTCAATCTGCTAGTTTCAACGGGTCTATATCAAGGCTCAATAGTGCTTCAGTCAAAGCAATGAGAGGTAGGCCAACTAAAGTTGATGGGTCTGTTCCATGATGAGATTTAATCAGTCGGATACCGAGCCCTTCTGATTTGATACTTCCTGCACAGTCAAATGGCTGTTCTATTTCAAGATAGCTGGAAATCTCTTCCTCAGAAAGCGCTCTGAACTGTAGTGAGTATTCATCATAGAGGTTTATCTGTGCATTGTTTTCAGTATTAATAAGGCTACAAGCAACTTTGTAGGTGACGCTCTGGTTAGAGCAGAGACTTAACTGTTGTTTAGCAGCTTCGAAATGACCTGGTTTGGAAAGCATAAAAGGCGGTGTTGTATTAACTACAGCGACCTGATCGCAGGCAATGACCAGGGAATCTGGATTAAGAGCAGCTATTTTTGCAGCTTTTTCACCTGCAAGGCGTTTGCAAATATCTTCAGGTGTTTCACCATTTTTCGGAGATTCGTCAATAGAGGGTGATTGGCAGCTAAAATCCGTGATGATTCTTTTTAGCAGTTCGGCTTTATATGGAGACTCTGAGGCAAGAATGATTCTCATTTTTGTTTAAATTTTGCTCTTGGTATGATTTGTGTAGGAAAATGGTAGATTCTATTTGACCTGTATAGGTTAAATCTTATAGTATCGCGCGCCCATGTGTACTCAGTTAGTTAGCTCAGTGTCTTCAGTAAAACGCGCGGTATTGGCTGAAGCCGAATATCAAGGTTCCATTAATGTAACTGATCTCAAAAGACTTGTCACATTACTGGATGCGGATGCTTTAGAGAAGTACCCAGAGTCTAATATTGAGAACTATTCTGGCAAGATTACGTCTTCGGTCAAATTCGGATTTGATGAAACCGAAAATAAAGTCATCAAGTTGACAATCGATACGGTATTACCTATGACTTGTCAACGATGCCTGGAACCTGTGATGATCCCTGTCACTCGGAGTATTGAGCTAAGAGTTGCAGATGATGATACACATGCACAAAAGATTTTGACAGAAGTGGAGCAAGAGTCAGTCATCATTGATGATGACATGCTGGACCTCCATCAACTCGTAGAAGATGAGCTTATACTTTCTTTGCCATCAGTACCCAAACATATACTGTTGGAAGTGGGTAAAGAAATGTCAGGTCAAGGTATTAGTGGGTTACCTGTATGTGGAGAAACAGCAGCAGTTGATGCTGAAGGCAATCAACTGGATGACTTGAGCTCTGAGACCGAAGCCGTAAATGCTTATACCAGGCGTTCGGAACTGGGATTAGACAACCCTTTCGATGTATTAAAGGGTTTAAAAACGAATTAATTTAATCCAGTGGTTAACAATAGCTGGAAAATATTTAGTATTAAAATTTAAATTGGGAGTCTGTAATGGCCGTTCAAAAAAACAAAGTTACTCGTTCTCGTCGTGGTCAAAGACGTTCTCACGACAGTCTTTCGAGTATGCAGTTATCGGTAGACCAAACTAGCGGTGAAAAGCACCTTCGTCACCATGTTAGTGCAGAAGGTTTTTACCGTGGCAAAAAAGTAGTAGATACAGATTCCGAGTAAACATTTATTGCGTAGTCACTGCTTCTCGTATGCTACGCAATAAAGATATCAGGCAGTTTCGTCCAGAGGGTTATGCGGGCTTATTCGTTAATACGCCGTTACTGCACTTCTACATTACTCTAATCAAAAAATTTCCCAAATGAAGCTCGTTCTGGATGCCATGGGTGGTGATAAGGGCATCAAGCCTATTGTCAGTGCCACCGTCGAGGCGCTCAATTCTTTACCAAATATTGAAAGTATGACATTGGTGGGTGATGAATCGACTATTCACTCCTGTTTAGATGATCCATTACTAATTGATAAATATTCCAATTTTACAGGTTTGCAAAAGCGACTCAATGTCTTGCATGCGCCATTGTTTGTTGGAATGGAAGATTCTCCTGCGCAAGTTTTGAAAGAGCGTGCAGACACATCAATGTGTCTTTCATTAAAGGCTCTATTTGAAGAAAAATATGATGCTTGTATTAGTGGCGGCAATACCGGAGCGTTAGTTGGTTTAAGCCGACATCTGTTAGGCATGCTCGAAGGAGTGAAGAAAATTGCTGTTTGCGCACAGTTGCCAACATTAAAGCGTTCGACCTATTTACTGGACGTGGGAGCTAATGTAGATTGTTCTGCAAAGCAGCTTTACAAGTTTGCAAAAATGGGTTCAGCTATCGTTGAGTCGATTGAAAAAATAAAGTCTCCAAGTCTTAGCTCTTTGAGTATTGGCTCTGAGCAAAGTAAAGGAAACAAACAAGTAAAAGAGGCTGTTGATTATTGTATAAGTGATCAAAACTTAAATTATGTTGGTATGTGTGAAGGCAGCGATTTATTAAAGGGCGATAGTGATGTTATTTTTTGTGACGGATTTGTCGGAAATATCGCGTTAAAAGCATCCGAAGGAACAGCAAGACATATTCGAAAACTTATGCTTGAGCAAAGTCAGTCCGATTCTGAAAAGTCAAATGCATTTGTTAACGATTTTGCTGAGTTGATCGATCCGGCACAATTCAATGGCGCTTATTTATTGGGGTTGGACCAGTTAGTAATAAAAAGTCATGGGGATAGTGATACAAAAGGTATTTATGCTGCGATCAAGCATGCGGCTGAAGCAGTAGATGGAAGAGTAATTGAGCATCTAAAAGAGTATTTTTAGTTATTTCTTGGTATCTAAGATTATTTGTTAGAAAAATTAAATCTAATGAGGGTAATTAATTAAAATGAGTGAAAATTTTTCTTTTGTTTTTCCAGGGCAAGGTTCGCAATCGGTTGGAATGTTAGCAGATATGGCTGAAAGTTTTCCATCAGTGCTTGAAACATTCAAGACCGCTTCAGATGTCTTGGGTTATGATTTATGGGCTATTGCGCAGGAAGGTCCTGCAGAAAAGCTAAGTTTGACTGAGATAACGCAACCGTTACTGTTAGTAAGCAGCGTTGCGATCTGGACAATATGGAATAATAACTATAGCGCTGATACAAATTCAAAATCATTGCCAAAACTGATGGCTGGACATAGTCTTGGTGAATACAGTGCGTTGGTTTGTAGCGGTGTTATTGATTTTAAAGATGCAGTTTTGTTAGTACAACAAAGAGGAAAGTTCATGCAGGAAGCTGTGCCAGTAGG
This sequence comes from Cellvibrionales bacterium, assembly GCA_041941365.1. Classification (GTDB taxonomy): domain Bacteria; phylum Pseudomonadota; class Gammaproteobacteria; order Pseudomonadales; family UBA7434; genus UBA7434. The sequence continues at coordinate 223,904 of JBGTQK010000004.1, forward strand.
TACTGGTGCAATGGCAGCAGTAGTAGGGCTAGAAGATGCTGTTATTGAGTCGGTATGTAATGAAATGACTGAAGAAAATGCAGTTGTTGAGCCGGCTAATTATAATTCGCCTGGCCAAGTCGTTATTGCTGGTCACAAGGCTACTGTGGAAGCTGCATCCGACAAGCTTAAGCAGGCAGGAGCTAAAATGGTTGCCCAACTTCCGGTAAGTGCACCTTTTCATACCACATTAATGAAACCGGCGGCAGACAGACTTTTAACTATCATCAATAATCTAGAATTTAGTGAACCCAAAATACCTGTAATACACAACGTTGATGCATTAGTTGCTGATTCAATAGACGAAATTAAAGAAAAGCTCTACAAACAAACATTTAGCCCTGTAAAATGGACTCAGTGTGTAGAGGCTATGATTTCGCAAGGTATTGAGCAAACATTTGAATGTGGGGCCGGTAAGGTATTGAGTGGTTTAAATCGACGCATTCAAAAATCACTTAAAGTTGTAGCGTTAGAAAAGCCTGAGGCAATAAAAGAGTCTTTGAGCTAGTAACATTACTATATTTTAAAAGACTAACATTGAAACTATATTGTAATATAGAGACTGAATATGGCAGATTTAAGTAAAAAAGTAGCATTAGTGACAGGGGCCAGTCGAGGTATTGGAAAGGCAATAGCCATGCACCTGGGGCAACAGAACTTCATAGTTATTGGAACTGCAACATCTGAAGCGGGTGCAGAAAATATCCAGGCTTATCTTGATGAGAATCGGATTGAAGGTGCTGGAAAAGCTGTGAATGTAACAGATGCAGATGCAGTCACAACACTGATAAAAACAATTACAGAAGAATTTGCCAGTCCGTTAGTTGTCGTGAATAATGCAGGAATAACACGCGACAACATTATGATGCGCATGAGTGAAGACGAATGGTCATCAGTCATTGATACTAATTTAAATGCAATATACCGTGTAGTAAAACCTTGTTTGCGTGGTATGACCAAGGCACGCTGGGGGCGAATTATTAATATCAGCTCTGTCGTTGGATCAATGGGAAATGCAGGGCAGGCAAATTATGCAGCAACGAAAGCAGGTGTTGGCGGTTTTTCCAGAGCATTAGCAAAAGAAGTTGGTTCAAGGGCTATTACAGTTAATACTGTTGCACCAGGATTTATTGAAACCGATATGACTAACGCTTTATCTGAGGATCAGCGTCAAAAAATGCTTGAAGTAATCCCGGTAGCTCGATTGGGACAACCGGAAGAAATTGCACAAGTCGTTGGTTTTTTGGCCAGCGATGCTTCGGCCTATATTACAGGGGAAACGATCCATGTAAATGGTGGCATGTATATGGGCTAAGTTGTCTTTTTCAAGGCCGAGCGATTAATAAACGTTATTTTATCTTTTTTAACTTGAATTGGTTGTTAAATGAACTGAAAAAGCGATTACATTTTATTTTTTTCCATGTACAATGCGCCGCGTTCGGTTTTATAACTGGTTTTAGATGTTTGCTGGATTTGCTCTTTATACATTGAATAATATTCATGTTTGAAATTATGTAATAAAGCAATATCTAATTGATTTTCTCGTACATAAATCTTTAGTATTACTGGTGTTGGGAAATACAATGTATACAAAGATTCGAGGAATATTTTTTAATTAACTGGGGAGTCATTGAAAGAAATGAGCAGTGTTGAAGAACGAGTAAAGAAAATTGTTGCTGAGCAACTTGGTATCAAAGAAGATGAAATTCAAAATTCAGCTTCTTTTGTAGAAGATCTAGGAGCAGACTCTCTTGATACAGTTGAGTTGGTAATGGCTTTAGAAGAGGAATTTGAAACAGAAATTCCAGATGAAGAAGCTGAGTCGATCACTACAGTTCAATTAGCTATCGACTACGTAGAAAAGAATCTAGGTTAGTTTAAATACCTAAGTTCTAACTTACGATTAAATTTTGCAGCTTGATTTTTTATCTCAAGTCTGAAAATTCCCTAACAATAAACCGCCATTGTTTACTCGATGGCGGTTTTTGTTTTTTATTTATAATATTAATCGTAAATTTTATAAATATTCTATACAGTCTAAGTGTTCAATACGTATAAGAACAATTAAAAACAAATGTTGCATTTGAGGTGAATAAAAAAGTGTCAAATAGAAGAGTAGTTATAACAGGTCTTGGAATGGTAAGTCCTGTCGGTGGAAGTGCTGAGAAGAGCTGGCAGTCAGTCATTAACGGTGAAAGTGGTATTGAGCCATTAAGCCATTTTGATGTTGCTGAATTTAATACGCGATTCGGAGGCAGTGTTAAGAATTTTGATGCTACACAATATTTAAATGTAAAAGAAATACGTAAGATGGATTTGTTTATGCAATATGGTTATGTTGCAGGTGTTCAGGCTTTAGAAGATTCTGGCCTGGAATCTAACGATGAAACTGCATCTCGAATAGGTGTTGCAATTGGTTCGGGCATAGGCGGTTTGGCTGCTATTGAAAACGCACATAATACAATATTGAATCAGGGGCCAAAAAGAATATCTCCTTTCTTTGTTCCATCTTCAATTATCAATATGGTCTCAGGAAATCTTTCTATAAAGTATAACTTTCAGGGGCCAAATCTCGCTGTGGTGACTGCTTGTACAACAGGAACTCATAATATTGGTTTGGCTGCGCGCCTCATTCAGTGTGGTGATGCAGATGCAATGGTAGTTGGTGGTACAGAAATGGCAACAACACCTGTTGGTTTGGGAGGGTTTTCAGCTGCAAGAGCGCTATCTACCAGGAATGATGACCCTAAAGCAGCAAGCAGGCCATGGGATAAAGACCGTGATGGCTTTGTGTTAAGTGATGGTGCAGGTGTTATTGTGTTAGAGGATTATGAATTTGCCAAAGCCAGAGGTGCAAAGATTTATGCAGAGCTTGCAGGTTTTGGAATGAGTGGCGACGCTTATCATATGACTGCACCACATAGTGAGGGCAGAGGAGCATTTTCTTCAATGAAAAATGCGCTTGCTGATGCTGGTTTAAATCCGGAGCAGGTCGATTATATTAATGCTCATGGGACGTCTACGGTGGCAGGTGATGTTGCAGAGTGTATGGCTGTAAAACAATTGTTTACTGATGCTGCTGATTTGGCTATAAGTTCTACAAAATCGATGACAGGGCATTTATTAGGTGCAGCAGGAGCTATAGAAGCTGTTTTTTCTGTACAGGCTATTCAGAATGGTGTAGTGCCTCCTACGATTAATCTTGATAATCCGGACAACGAATGTGATTTAAACTTTGTGCCACACACGGCACAGGAAAAAAAGATTAATGTAGCAATGTCCAATTCATTTGGCTTTGGAGGTACTAACGGAACGTTAGTCTTTAAGAGTGTCTAACCAATCATCCCGGATATATACATTAGCAGATAATAAAATAACTGATATTGGTTCAGAAGCAAGCGATGTAAATAATAATTTAGCTTCGATGGCAATGCAGTTTGGTGATGGCGTATTTGAAAGCATTTTTGTCTATCAAAAATCAGCACCATTGCTAGAGCGGCATTTAGCAAGATTAAAAAAAGGAATGGATGTATTAGACTATCGATTGCCAGGCAGTAAGATTAAAGAGCAAGCTTTAGTATTAATCAAGCAATTACCAGATTCGCATTTTGGCTACCGTTTAAAAATTCTCTTATATCGTGAATCAGCAATAGCCGGTTATTCTACACAGGCAAGTAAAGAACGTTTGGTTTTATTGGCCATGCCTTATCAAATTCATGATCATAATAATATAACGGCTTTGATTTGTAAGCACCGCCTGTCCAAACAGCCAGAACTTGCTGGCATAAAGCATAATAATCGTCTCGATCAGATTCTTGCCAGGCGAGAAGTTGATGCAAGTCCATTCGATGAAGGTTTACTCTGCGATCAGGATAATTATTTAACAGAGGCAATCTCATCAAATATTTTTTTGGTCAAGGGAAATAATTTAGTGACTCCAGCGCTTACAGATTGTGGAGTTAATGGTGTCATGCGTGAGTGGATGATTGAACGATTAGAGCAAAAAGTAGGGGTTTTGATAGAAGAAAAAAAAATAGTGTTAGATGAATTAAGTGATTGTGATTCTGTTATTGTCACGAACGCAATAAATGGTGTAAGAATATTGGAAAAGTGTAAAATGCCAGATGAGTCGATCATAACATGGAGAACATCAGCAAAAGCTTTATTAGTGCAACAGGCAGTTTCCAATTTTATGCTGAGTAAATTAAATGGTTAGTCAGGCATTGTATAACGGATAATTATGATGAAAGTAGTAAAGGTTTTTTTAAGCCTGTTATTTCTTACAATAATGGTATCGGGTGCTTTCATTTATTGGCTATATGATGATTGGAATAATAGTGTATATGTTCAGACTATAGAAAGTAATGCTCAAGAAAGAACAGACGAAGACACTTTATTTGTTGTTTCGGCAGGAGAGAGTATTGATCAGGTGATTGATTCAATGAGACAAAATTCATTACTTGAAAATACCTGGAAAGCAAAATTAGCTGTGCGTGTATTTGAACCTGGATTATTGATTAAACAAGGAAGATATCGTATACCACAGAAGTACACTCTGCCCGATTTTTTTGAGTTGTTATCTTCAGGGGTTTCTATAAATTATTCGTTAACGATTGTAGAGGGGCAAAGTTTATTACAAGCGTTAGAAAAAATGTTCGAATCGAAATTGTTTACTGATGATTTTTCTGTAATCAATGAAAATAATAATCGCTCAGTTATCTACAATAACTTTCTCAGTGGGGTTTTAGAGCCAGAGGCAATAGCAATGATGCCATCTGCTGTAGAGTTTGAAGGATGGTTTTTCCCTGATACATATTTTGTTGAAAAAGCTTCGAGTGTTTATGCTCTATTGAAACGCTCTCATCTGCGTTTGCTTGCAGTATTAAAAGAAGAGTGGGATAACCGTGCAGAACAGTTACCTTATAAAACTCCCTATGAGGCTTTGGTAATGGCTTCATTGATAGAACGTGAAACTGGAGTAGGGTACGAAAGAGCAAAGATAGCAGGTGTTTTCGTTAGACGTCTGGAAAAGAGAATGCGTTTACAAACCGATCCAAGTGTCATATACGGCCTTGGTGAAAGCTTTGACGGTAATTTACGCAGAGCAGATTTAAAAAGGGATACGCCTTATAATACTTACACACGACATGGTTTACCTCCTACACCTATAGCACTGGTAGGAAGAGAAGCGATTAATGCTGCTTTACACCCGGAACATGGCAGTGCACTTTTTTTTGTTGCAAAAGGCGATGGAACACATTATTTTTCGGATACACTTGAAGAACATCAAGCAGCAGTAAAACGTTATCAGCTTTCCAGGCGTGCAGATTATCGCTCATCTCCGCCAAAAACAGTTTCTCAATGATTGGATCCCTAGTCTATGTCCAAAGCAAAATTTATTACCCTTGAAGGGACTGAAGGTTCGGGAAAATCTACAAATTTAAACTTCATATGTGAGTATCTTCAGACTGTAGGACAACCCTATCTTGTTACGCGAGAACCAGGAGGCACAGAAGTCGCCGAAAAAATTCGCGAGCTATTATTAATGCACCATGAAGAAAGTGTTGATCCATTATGTGAGCTTTTATTGATATTTGCTGCACGTGCACAGCATATTGAAAAAAAAATTAAACCTGCGCTTGCGTCAGGAAAATGGGTTATTAGTGATCGCTTTACAGATGCAACATATGCCTATCAAGGTGGGGGAAGAGGTCTGGGTTTTAGAAAAATTGAATGGTTAGAAAATTTTGTACAGGGAGAACTACGACCGGATAAAACCATTTTTCTGAATATACACCATGAATTAGGCATGCAGCGAATTAAAAAAAGAGCCGCTTTGGACCGTTTTGAAAGTGAGCCATCCAGTTTTTTCGAAAGTATCAGGCAGTCTTATTTAAAACGAATTGAAGAAAAGCCGGAAAGGTATGCGCATATTGATGCAAGCAGACAATTGTCTGATGTGCAGCTAGATATTAAAAACGTGTTAGATCAGCTTCTTGCTGAATCAACGATTAAATAGTGCGAAGGCTCGATTATGTCTAATGCGTTAGAAAACTTCAGACCCTGGCATGAAGAAGAGTTTGCGAAACTGGTTACGGCCTATAAAACAGATAGCCTGCATCATGCGCTTATGTTGACTGGTCCTAAATATATTGGCAAACAGTTTTTAGCAAATGGATATGCGCGTTTTTTGTTGTGTGATAGAAATATGGAAGACGGTGTTAATGAGAATTGCGGGCAATGTAAATCCTGCCTTTTAATGAAAGCCAATACTCATCCTGATATTTATAGGCTTGATGTGCCTGAAGGTAAGAAGCAAATCCCAGTGGATGCTGTAAGAAATATTAGTTTAAACCTGAATAAAAAAGCTCAAATTTCAAAAAATAAAGTATGTATATTGGCGCCTGCAGAAGCGCTAAATGAAAATGCTGCGAATGCCTTGCTAAAAATACTGGAAGAGCCGCCTCAGAATACATTTTTTATTATTGTCAGTCATGACTCGCATCGTTTGTTGCCAACTATCTTGTCTCGTTGTTTAAAAATGAAATTCAGCTTGCCTGATAAACAAGAGGTAGAAATGTGGTTAACAGAGTTGTTTGAAGGAAATGATGCTATTCAAAATATACTATTAAGCGCTAACGCTTTACCTGAGTTAGCTAAATCAATGCTCGAGGGAAGCTTTGAAGCTAATGAAGTACATGACTTATTAGAAAAATTTTTAGAGAAAAAAAATAATAGTTTGAGTTTGGCTGAGCAATTATCAAAGGAGCCTCTACAGAATGTTATTGATATTTTTACAATGCTTGTTCAGTATCGATTAAAACAATCCATGTTGTCAGAATTGTCCGAGGTTGAGAAGTGGATGGCAATTAATGGAGAAGTGCTTAAAGTGCGTAATCACCTGCATGGGAATCCCAACCCAAGGCTTTTTTTAGAAAATTTGTTTCTTGATTGTGAACGAATACTCTAAGCCTTACATGGCCAAACCTTTTTGATACGACTATGCTTTCATAGAATAAGAGCATAGCCAAAATGTTTGTTCAAAAAATAGACTTTTCTGTTTTTGTAACGCAATAGGCAATGTAATCACTTCAACTTAATAGAATTATTGTAGAGAAAACCTTATGGCTGAATCACTTCAGAGTGGCGCCAAGAGCGGAATCCTGTCATTAACCATTAAAGATAAAGCTGTTCTTTACGCGGCTTATATGCCGTTTGTTGAAAATGGTGGTCTATTTATCCCTACTAATAAAACCTATTCGATAGGGGATGAGGTTTTTATGTTGTTAAATCTAATGGAAGAGTCAGAGAAAATTCCTGTTGCAGGTAACGTCGTTTGGGTAACACCAAATCGAGCTCAGGCAAACCGTTCAGCGGGTATAGGTGTTCAGTTTAGTGATCAGGACGACACAGCACAGAAGAAAATAGAAGGATATCTGGCTGGAATCATTGAATCCGATCGTCCAACGCATACAATGTAATAGACTCTCATTTTATTTCTCAATTGTTTTACTTGACCGTTCTTTTCTCTGGGATAGGGAGGTTGTATACCTGTTTCTTTTTTGGGGCAAAAAAAATGCCCCGAATAAATCGGGGCAAGGACCATAGGAGTGAAACATGTGAGACTTTCGTCTCCAGATGCCTCTCGGGGGGGAAGCGGCATCCTTAATATTGATTAAAGACTATACAATTTGATTTGTCCAATAAATAATCAATTTATTTTGTTTATTATTTAAAATCAAAAAGTTATATTTATAATATCATTACTTCTTAGTAGAGTTATCATCTAACTAATAAGTTCTTTATTCTTGATTGAGCCTTCATTTATGCCATTAAAACAAAAAGATGTGACTGACTTCACAGTTGGCCCCCCTTTAGGGGTGGTTGAAGGTTTTTTTGGTCGTCAATGGTCAGATACTTCTAGATATAGAGTCATAGAAGCTATCAGTGATCTGGGTTTTTCAAATTATCTCTATGCACCCAAAGGCGAAATAAAACTGAGAAAAGAGTGGCGAGAGCCATGGACAGATGACGAATTAATAAATCTAACGAATCTGGTTAATCATACCAAAAAAAATAAAATCGAATTAAGTGTGGGATTAAGCCCTTTAGGATTGAGTGATATAAATTCAGCTTCTGACAGAAAACAGTTAGCTGTAAAGCTTGATCAATTGATAGCTCTTGGAATACAAAAAATTGCCGTGCTATTTGATGACATGTCAGGAGCGACAGAAAAAACAGCGTATCAGCAATTAAAAATAATTGATTTCGTTTATTCTAAACTGGTTTGTGACAACCCCTTGATTTGTCCTTCCTATTACAGCACAGACCCAGTGTTAGAAAAGGTATTTGGGAAAATGCCTGAGAATTATTGGTCTGATCTTGGCGCAGGGCTTGATGCTTCAATAGACTTTTTCTGGACTGGTGAAAAAGTCTGTAGTTCAGAGTACAGTAGAAATAATTTGGAGTATATCTCAGGGTTATTTTGTCGAAAGCCCTGCTTATGGGATAATTATCCAGTAAATGATGGGGAGCGACTCTCACAGTTTTTGCATTTAATGCCTTTTTATGGGCGAGAGAAGTGGTTAGTTGACTATATTAATATGCATTTTGCCAACCCGATGAATCAACCATTATTATCATTAATTCCTTTATCAAGTTTACCTGGTGTATATTCAATTAAAGGGACACCTGAGTCATTTTGGTTAAGTTACTTGCAAAAAGCGCTGCCAGAAATTCTGGTTAAAGAGATAAAATCAGATATTGAGTTTTTTCAAAATGCTGGATTGAATCAGATGCAAACAGGCCAAAAGGGTGAGCTGACCAGAAAGTATAACGACTTCTGTTCATTGGATGAATGGAGCCATCCTGAAAGCGTTGAGGAGCAAAATTGCTATGAAGTTGCCAAGGAGTGCTGTCATGAAATTGTTACCTGGTTGAAGGGTGAATACCCATTTGATTCGGACTGTTTAACAGAATGAATATACAGATTTATTAAACATCAGGTGCCTGAAGAAAATAAATAAGTAAAAAGGATGTATTTTTTATCTCGTATGAAGAAACAGCTTAATTTGGTAGTTGATTCAGATATGAAAAGTATGGGAGAATCCGCCTCCTTTTTTAGGGGGCTGAATTGTTAGTTTAAAGGTGGTTTTTTCCATTGACCCTTTACTTTTAGAGTAAGAATCAGATCCTCGAAGTGCTTTTCTGGTTATTTGTTGAATGAAAGCACAAAGCAATGCGGACGTGGCGAAATTGGTATACGCGCTGGATTTAGGTTCCAGTGGGGCGACCCGTGAGAGTTCGAGTCTCTCCGTCCGCACCATAATCATCATAAGTTCTTTGAATTAAAGAGAGCTTATTAACAGCATAAAATGAATTTATCCGCATACTGCACTCATTATCGGGTGCTAGTCTAGTGAGAAATATAGAGGAACATCCCATGCAAGTTTCTGTTGAGACGACAGAAGGCCTAGGTCGCAAGCTGACTCTTGAGATACCCGCTGAAAAAGTTGACGGTGAGGTAGAGAAACGTATTGCCGATACAGCTAAAAAAGCTCGAATTCCAGGGTTTCGTGCGGGTAAGGTACCCAAAAAAGTAGTAAAGCAGCGATTTGGTGGCTCTATACGCGGTGAGGTGCTTGGTACACTGATTAATGAATCGTTCCAGCAAGCAGTTACAGATGAGGCTCTCAGCCCTGTTGGCTCTCCACAGATTGATATTACTAAAAACAGTGAAGGAGAGAATGTTGAGTTAACCGCAAGCTTCGAGGTTATGCCTACTGTTGAATTAAAGGATATATCAAGTCTTACTATTGAAAAATACTCCGCTGAAGTATTGGACTCTGATGTTGAAGCAATGATTCAGAAGTTACAGAACCAGCATGCATCATGGGCGCAAAAAAATGGAGCAGCGGATACTGGGGATAAGGTCAACATTGACTTTGTTGGTAAGAAAGATGGAGACGCGTTTGAAGGTGGTTCTGCGGATGGAGTTGATCTGGAGCTTGGATCCGGCCAGATGATTCCTGGTTTTGAAGATGGGTTGGTGGGGCTTTCTGCTGGAGATAAAACCGAGCTGGATTTGACCTTCCCCGAGGATTATCATGCGTCCGAGCTGGCTGGTGCTGCAGTAAATTTTGCAGTTACTATTAATACAGTGAGCGAAAAGTCGCTTCCAGAGCTGGATGATGAGTTTTTTAAGCGTTTTGATGTAGAGGGATCGCTTGAAGAATTTAAAGTGAATGTCCGTGAAAATATGGAAACTCAATTAGCTGATGCGATTGAGCAAACAGCAAAGCGCAATGTGCTTGATGCTTTAGCCGATGCCCATACTGATATCTTAATTCCTGAAGCAATGCGTGCACAAGAAATTGAAGCGATGAGAGAAAACGCCAAGCAGCGTTTTGGGGACGGGCAATCGATAGATGATGCTATGCTGCCTGATGAATTATTTTACGATGAGTCTGGAAAGCGTGTTGTGATTGGCTTGCTGGTTACAGAACTGGTCAAACAACATGAGATAAAACCAACACGTGAAGACATTGTTGCATATGTTGACAAAGTTGCAGCTTCCTATGATGAGTCTCAGCAGCAACAAATCAAGCAATTATACTTAAGTGATGAAAAAAACCTTCAGCAAATATCAATGCTTGTAGTAGAACAGCAAGCTGTCAATAAAGTTCTTGAGCTGGCTCAGATTAAACAGTCACCGCTAAATTACGATGAAGTTATTGGGAAAATTGCTTCACGTTAATTTTCTCTTTTCACCTTCGGTGGAGGGTTAAAAAGAGTTCATTGATCAATATTTATATTACAAGGCTACTAGTACAGTGGCCTTTTTTATTGCGTACAAATTGATGATTTTTTAGTTTAATCCAGGTGATAAGTAGAATAACGACAAGTTATTAACCAACAAATAAAAACATTTAGAAGCTTGATGCAATACGCGTATCTACTGAATAATGCCTTTTTTTCCCGAGCGCACTTGAATTATTCAAGCTAAACTCAATGTTAATACTTGAAAGCATAGAAATAGAGGCAGATATCGTTATGAACAAAAGCCCATTTTGGTGCTCTAAAGAGTAATTCACTATAAAGAGTTAGCTGAATCTATTCCATAGTTGAATTTTTACGCAAAACCGTTAATCAAGCCAAAAAAGAATTTACCATTTTTGAGCAGGAGAAAAACATTGACTTTCGATACAGATAACAGGACATCCATAAAAAATCTTGGACTTGTTCCAATGGTTGTTGAGCAGACTTCAAGAGGTGAACGATCTTTTGATATTTATTCAAGGTTGTTAAAAGAGCGCGTTATTTTTGCAGTTGGCCCTGTTGAAGATAATATGGCTAATTTAATTGTTGCTCAGCTGTTATTTTTGGAGTCAGAGAACCCTGATAAGGATATAAGTCTGTATATCAATTCACCTGGCGGAGCAGTAACTGCTGGATTAGCAATTTACGACACAATGAAATTCATTAAACCTGATGTAAGTACCATCTGTATGGGACAGGCTGCAAGCATGGGTGCTTTTTTACTGAGTGGTGGCGCTAAAGGTAAGCGATATTGCTTGCCTAACAGTCGAGTGATGATCCATCAGCCGAGTGGTGGAGCTCAAGGTCAAGCGACAGACATTGATATTCAGGCGAAAGAAATTTTGATTATTCGAGAAAAGTTAAACCGGCTAATGGCAGAGCATACAGGCCAGCCCATTGATGTTATCGAAAGAGATACTGAGCGTGATAATTTTATGAACGCCGAGGCTGCAACTGAATATGGTCTTGTAGATGAAGTTTTGAACATTCGTCCAAGTCTGGGATAAAAAAAGGGCAATTAATTTCTGTGTAGCCCCTTTCCATTTGGGTTTTTTTTTCGTATAAAGTAGTTAAGCAGCGCAAAAAAATTGAACAATCCATTTCGGTTGGTATTTAAAGCGCTAAACTTAAGACAGTAATTGTCAAAAGAGGTCAGTATTTGATGAGTGATAACAGTAAAGATGGCGATAATGGAAAACTTCTCTATTGCTCATTTTGTGGTAAGAGTCAGCATGAAGTACGTAAACTGATTGCAGGTCCGTCTGTTTTTATTTGCGATGAATGTGTTGATCTATGTAATGACATTATTCGCGAAGAAGTACAAGAAGCTTCTGCAGAGGGCAGTAGTAATAAATTGCCAACCCCTTCTGAGTTGAATGCAACACTTGACGAATATGTTATAGGTCAAAAGCGTGCTAAAAAAGTACTTTCTGTTGCAGTTTATAATCATTACAAACGTCTACGTCATACCAACCCTTCAAAAAATGATATTGAGCTAGGCAAAAGTAATATCTTGTTGGTAGGGCCAACGGGTAGTGGTAAAACACTTTTGGCAGAAACACTGGCTAGACTCCTGGATGTGCCATTTACGATTGCAGATGCAACAACGTTAACTGAAGCGGGTTATGTAGGTGAAGATGTCGAAAACATCATTCAGAAATTGCTTCAGAAATGTGATTACGATGTAGAAAAAGCGCAAGTTGGCATCGTTTATATCGACGAAATAGATAAAATATCACGCAAGTCAGATAATCCTTCCATTACTCGTGATGTTTCTGGTGAGGGTGTTCAGCAAGCGCTACTAAAACTGATTGAGGGTACGGTTGCGTCTGTTCCACCTCAAGGTGGCCGCAAACATCCGCAGCAGGAATTTCTTCAGGTAGATACCTCAAATATTCTGTTCATTTGTGGGGGAGCTTTTGCAGGTCTCGATAAGGTGATTAGAGACCGGTCTGAAAAAAGCGGCATTGGTTTTAACGCTGAGGTTAAAAGTAAGGATGAAACCAAGAATTTTGGTGAGACTTTGCATGATCTTGAAGCAGAGGACCTTGTGCGTTATGGTTTGATTCCTGAGTTTGTTGGCAGGCTTCCTGTTATTGCAACACTCGAAGAGCTTGATCAAGCTGCACTTGTTCAAATACTTACAGAACCAAAAAATGCACTGACCAAGCAGTATGCCAAATTATTTGAGATGGAAGGGGTTGAAATTGATTTCCGCCCGGATGCCCTGCGTTCAATTGCGGACAAGGCGATGGAAAGAAAAACAGGTGCGCGTGGACTGCGTTCTATTTTGGAATCTGTTCTGTTGGATACTATGTATAATGTTCCATCCGAGGACAATGTGTCTAAGGTGGTAATAGATGCTTCTGTTATATCAGGTGATGCAGAGCCTCTCGTAGTATACGCAGCTGATGAGCCGAAAGCCGCTTCTGACGAGGCATAAATCAGTCATTAATTTCAACTTCCGGGGCAGTCGGGCTTGTTTTTTATCGAACTGCCCCCATCTAAAAAACAAAGCATGTAATAGCCTGCTATATTATCAGCCGAAGTGCTAACGATTTCGTATATACTGTTTAGGCTTGTGTTCTGTTTCCCGCATTATTAGTAGAAATTATTCCTTTAAATGATAATTTCTACTGATAGAGATATTTAATTAAATTCAGTGATCATCGCAAATCAAAATAAATCTATCATTTGCCAGATGATTAAGGTTAATTGCTAAAGAGGCTTTGTGAATGAGTGCTCCAATCCCTGTTTTGCCACTACGTGATGTTGTTGTTTACCCTCAAATGGTGGTTCCATTGTTTGTGGGTCGAAAAAAATCGATTGCAGCTTTGGAAGCTGCAATGTCTGAAGATAAACAAGTTTTATTGATAGCGCAAAAAGAGTCCTCTACTGACGACCCTGGGATAGATAAGCTCTATAACGTAGGTACAGTGGCTACAATATTACAGCTGCTTCGCCTGCCTGATGGCACTGTAAAGGTACTGGTAGAGGGTGGATTTCGTGCCTCAGTTACTTCGTTAGAAGAAAGTCTTGATAATACAGTTAGTGAGGAAGAGCAATACATATCTGTTTATTATCAACAAGAAAATGAAGAACAGGATGACAGCGCACATTCAGAGTTTTTGGTTGTGCTTACAGCTCAGTTTGAAAAATATGTCAAAGTAAGTAAGAAGGTGCCTGCAGAGGTTTTGAACTCTCTATCAGGTATCGATTCAGTAACGCGTTTTATTGATACTGTCGCCAGCCATTTAGCGTTAGAGGTAAAGCAGAAACAGGAAATTCTGGAAGAGCCTTCAATCAAGCAAAGGGCAAAAATGCTGCTTGATTATATAGACTCTGAACTCGAGTTATTTCAGGTTGAGAAAAAAATTCGGGGCCGTGTAAAAAAACAAATGGAAAAGTCGCAAAGGGAGTATTATTTAAATGAGCAAATGAAAGCCATCCAGAAAGAGTTAGGGGATCTTGACGAAGTTTCAAATGAATTTGAAGAGACACAGAAAAAAATAGACGATTCCGGTATGCCGCAGGAGGCGAGAAAAAAAGTATCAGGTGAATTGAATAAACTAAAAATGATGTCACCTATGTCTGCCGAAGCTTCGGTAGTTCGCAGTTATATTGATTGGATGGTTGGGATACCCTGGAAGAAAAAGCGCAAGGTACGCTACGATTTAGAGAAAGCTCAAAAAATTCTTGATAAGGACCATTACGGACTGGAAGAAGTAAAAGACAGAATTATTGAATATTTGGCTGTTCAAAAACGGGTAAAAAAATTACGTGGTCCGGTTCTGTGCCTGGTAGGACCTCCAGGCGTTGGTAAAACTTCTCTGGGAGAGTCAATTGCCAAGGCGACTAATCGTGAGTTTATACGCATGGCTCTGGGTGGTGTTCGTGATGAAGCAGAAATTCGGGGACATAGAAGGACTTATATAGGGTCAATGCCTGGAAAAATCATGCAAAAAATATCCAAGGTTGGTGTTAAGAACCCGCTTTTCCTTTTGGATGAAATAGATAAGATGGGTATGGATCATCGAGGTGACCCCGCATCTGCCTTGTTAGAAGTGTTAGATCCTGAGCAAAATCATACATTCAATGACCATTATCTGGAGGTTGATTATGATCTTTCTGATGTCATGTTTGTGTGTACCTCGAACTCGATGAATATTCCTGCACCATTATTGGATAGAATGGAAGTTATAAGGATTCCCGGTTATACCGAAGACGAAAAAATGAATATTGCTTCGCGTTATTTAATGCCTAAACAGATTGAGGCAAATGGTGTTCAGGAAAATGAATTAGACATACAAGAAAGCGCCTTGCGATCCTTGATACGTCATTATACTCGGGAAGCTGGTGTACGTTCACTTGATAGAGAGATTGCTAAAGTAGTCCGTAAAGCAATTAAGGGACTTACGATTAATGAGTTAGAAGCACCGGTAGAGGTTACTGAAGGAAATCTTGAAAATTTTTGTGGTGTCAGAAAGCATCAGTACGGGCAGGCTGATAAACAGAATCGTATAGGTCAGGTTACAGGTCTGGCTTGGACGCAGGTTGGTGGAGAGCTACTAACGATTGAAGTTGCTACTGTCAAAGGTAAGGGGCGTCAAGTAAAAACGGGATCGCTGGGCGATGTTATGCAAGAGTCTATTGTTGCAGCAACCACAGTGGTACGATCACGTTCGCAAGTGTTGGGGATTCCAGCTGATTTTCATGAACAACATGATTATCACTTTCATGTTCCTGAAGGTGCAACACCTAAAGATGGCCCAAGTGCGGGTATAGCGATGTGCACAGCACTCGTTTCTTCGTTAACACAGATAGCGGTACGTTCAGATGTTGCAATGACAGGTGAGATAACCCTGCGCGGGCAGGTGTTAAAAATTGGTGGTTTAAAAGAAAAACTGTTGGCAGCACATCGCGGTGGCATAAAGACAGTTGTTATACCAAAAGAAAATGAAGCAGACCTTAAAGAAATACCTGATAATGTGATTCAGGATATAGAAATCAAACCTGTTTCATGGATTGATGAAGTTCTGTCAATTGCGCTAGAGAAACTTCCGGTGCCTTTATCCGATGAAGATTTTATAGTGGAAAGTACCTCTTCAGAATCTACAACCAGACCAAATACCCATTAGTCAAGATAATTTACTTGATTCAGGTTAAATTTATTACATTTTTTTCGATAAAATAATTATTTTTTTTTCTGGTGAATAATTAAAGGTGAGTTTGGCTCTGCTTGCCTTGACCCGATTCTCTGCTTTGGTATAAAGTCGCGCGTCTGCCTTGGAAAGAACTGAGTTTGCTGCTAATACAGCTTTTGTTTTCTTTATCGACAAATACAGCATCGTCTACAAGGTTAATTCGAGTCATTGCTTTATGATGGCTTTCTTACTACTGAGACCTTCTATATTGGAGTTTTTTATGAATAAATCGGAACTAATCGATGCGGTAGCAATGTCGGCAGATATTTCTAAAGCTGCTGCAGGTCGTGCTCTTGATGCAATGATTGATACTATTGCGGATGCTTTAAAAGAAGGTGATCAAGTGACATTGGTAGGTTTTGGAACTTTCCAGGTAAAAGATCGTGCTGCACGCACAGGAAGAAATCCACAAACAGGTGAAGCTATTGAGATTAAGGCGTCCAGAGTGCCAGGTTTTAAGGCCGGAAAAGCACTTAAAGATGCTGTTAATTAAATTGAGTACGCAATAGTTAATATTAAAAATTATACGATTTAAGGAATCACTTGATGCTACAGAATATCCGCGCAAATATGAAAGGGACTTTCGCAAAAATTGTGTTGGTTATAATAACAATCCCATTCGTTTTATTTGGTGCCGAGTCACTATTTACAGGTGGTAGCGGTGAACCTAAAGTGTTAGAAGTCAATGGAGAAGAAATTACTGAGAGGCAGTTTCAGCAGGAACTGTATTTACTGAGAAATCAAATGGCTTCTCAGATGGGGGAAAATATAGACTATGACAAACTCTCTGATGAAAATCTGACACCTGCTGTGATTGACAGGTTAACTCAGCGTGAATTGATTACCCAGATTTCTAAAGAATTAAATCTGGAAATTCCGGAAGTACTTGTCCTTAAAACTATTTCGCAGACACCTGCTTTTCAGGTTGATGGTCAATTCTCGGAAGAACGATTTAACAGGGTATTAACTGACTTTGGTTATACACCAACAAATATAAAATTACGTGTAGAAGATGATTTACGTGTCAGCTATCTGCAAAACGGTATTTCAGGGAGTGTTTTTACGACATTAGCTGAAGGAATGCTAATTTCCAGTATGATCAATGAGAAAAGAGTTGTGAACTGGGCCCAGCTTAATTTATCTGATTTTACGAAAGATATTTCAATAACAGAAGAAGATATAAAAAACTACTATGAAGAAAATAAAGAGAGCTATGTAACACCATTGCTTGTAGACGCTGATTATATTGTTCTTGATAGTGAGAATTTAAAAGAAGAGATAACCGAACAGGCTATAAAAGAAGAATATCAATCGCGTAAAACCAAATTTATTGGAGAAGAAGTCAGGAACATTGCCCACATTGTTAGAGAAATCAATAAAGATCAAACTGAACAAGAGGCTCGTGCTGTTTTGGCCGAAGTGCAAGAAAGATTTTTAGCAGGGGAGCCCTTTGCGGACTTGGCAAAAACATACTCACAGGAAGTAGCTTCAGCTGCAATGGGTGGAGAATTGGGTGAGATAGAACAAGATGGTACATTTCCAAAAGTCATAGAGGATGCGGCTTTTGCTCTGGCGCCTAACAAACTTTCAGAAATTCTGACAACGGAACAGGGTTTGCATTTGCTGATCGTAACTGATCTTGAAAAAGAAGAAATCCTTCCATATGAGATGCTTAGAGATGAAATTGAGGAACAGCTTTCCAAGTTAACAACTGATAAAAATTATGCAATTGCATCAGAGAAATTGGCAGATATTGCATTTAACGCAGAAAATTTAGCAGAGCCTGCCAATGAACTCGATCTAACTATTCAGACTGAAAAACAGTTGTCCCGTGATTCTATAAAGGGAGAATCTGTGTTTTCTGACAAGCGGGTGCGAGATGCGTTATTTTCTGAAGATGTGCTTGAAGAAGGCATGAACAGTGAGTTGATAGAACTTGGAAGTGGTAAGAGTATAATTGTCAGGGTTAATAATAAAACTGAACCACGCCAGAAATCGTTAGATGAAGTGAAGTCTGTTATTGTTGAAATTGTTAAAAATGATCTTGCGAATGAAAAGCTTCAGGCAAAAGCAGAAGAAATTAAGAACCTTGTAAATAGCGGCCAGTCTTTTGCTGATGTTTCAAAAAAATACGATTTAGCCTTGAATACAGATATTACATTGACTCGTCAGTCAGTTGATGTCGAACCAGCATTGAATCGAGCTGTGTTTTTCACCAAGCGTTCAGAGAGTAAAGGCAATATATTGTCTGCCGAAAGTACGACCGGAGACAAATTATTTCTTTACGAAATTACTGAGATAGATACAGGAGAAAGTAGCGATGTTCAGGCCAAAATACTTTCTCGACAAGTGCAAATGGCAAATGCACAGCAAACAATGCTTGCTTTTCTTTCAAGTCTTGAAAAAAATGCCGAAATTCAGGAGTATTAAGTTGACCCTGTGTTGTGAGAGCATCTTTGTTTGATACTTTCTATGAATTAATGATTTGTTAACAGTTTTCATAGAGAATTACTTCTTAAGTTTCATTCTTATATTATTGTACCCTCGCGTTATGGATTTTATCCTTAACGTGATTAGCAAGTTATCGGAGATACCTACGTGTTCAGTGTAAAGACATTTAACAATATAGCAGCAAAAGGGCTAAATCAATTTGAATCGGATAAGTACACAGTAAATGCTGAAGTCGAACAGCCTGACGCTATTATTCTTCGCAGTCACAAATTACAGTCGGAAGAAATTCCACCCTCTGTGAAAGCTATAGGTCGAGCGGGGGCAGGTGTTAACAATGTGCCAGTGGATTTGTGTACAGAACAGGGTGTTTGTGTTTTTAATGCGCCTGGTGCTAATGCTAATGCCGTAAAAGAACTGGTTATGGCGGGTTTGCTTCTTGGTTCGCGTGGTATTGTTCAAGGGATTCAATATGTTGATGGTTTATCAGATATGGATGATGCTGATGCCATGAATAAATTGTTAGAGAAAGAGAAGAAACGTTTTAAAGGTAGTGAAATTCAGGGTAAGACTTTAGGTGTTGTCGGTCTGGGTGCAATTGGTTCACAAGTGGCAAATATGGCTATGGGAATGGGGATGAACGTAATTGGTTATGATCCAGCGATTTCAATTGAAGCGGCATGGAGACTTTCAAGTAGTGTGCAAAAGATGGATTCTTTAGAGGCACTTTTTTCTAAAGCAGATTTTATAACACTCCATCTTCCAGTTTTGGATGCTACACGCAATCTGGTTAATAAAGATTTATTATCTTTAGTAAAACCTGAATGCAAAATTCTAAATTTTGCCAGATCAGAAATTGTGGATGGCGCTGCAGTTATTTCAGCTCTGGATGAGAAAAAGCTGGCTGCTTATATTGCTGATTTTCCTAAACCAGGAATGATTGGCCGAGATGATGTGATACTAATGCCGCATATTGGTGCCAGTACGGAAGAGGCAGAAATTAATTGTGCTGTAATGGCTGCTAATCAGTTAAAGGACTATCTGGAGAATGGTAATGTGGTTAATTCAGTAAATTTCCCAACACTAGTATTAGAACGATCAACGGGTTACCGTTTGGCTATTTCAAATAAAAACATAAAAAATATGTTAGGAAGTATCACCTCAATTCTGGCATCGTATGATATTAACGTTATCGACTTGCTAAATAAGAGTCGGGGCGACATAGCTTATAATTTGCTTGATATTGAGTCTGAACCCACAGAAGAGTTGTTGGAAGAGTTGCGCTCTATAGATGGTGTTATTAAAGTTCGTTATATTTAATTTTTATCAAATAAAATGCTTAAAGCCATGTTGCAAGTATCTAAAAGTTTGCAGCATGGCTTTTGTGTTTGAGTAAGAATTTTCTTGTGAAATGATTTTTTGATTACATGTTTGGATAGTTTGGACCGCCGCTTCCTTCAGGAGTAATCCATACAATATTTTGAGCTGGATCTTTGATATCACAAGTTTTGCAGTGCACACAATTTTGAGCATTTATCCTGAATAGTGGTTGAGTATTTTCTTGCTCTACTATTTCATAGACTCCAGCAGGACAATATCGTTGTGCTGGCTCATCGTAAAGAGGCAGGTTTTGTTCAACGGGAATTGAATCATCTTTTAATGTTAAATGACAGGGCTGGTCTTCTTCATGATTTGTATTAGACAAAAATACTGAAGATAATTTATCAAAACTATAAATATTATCTGGTTTTGGGTAATCAATTCGAGGCATATCCTTTGCAGGTTTAAGGCAGGCATGATCAGGTTTTTTATCTGATAATGTAAAAGGCAGGCTGCCTTTAAAAATCCCTTGATCAATAAAGGAAAGTCCGCCGCCAATAACTGCGCCGAATTTATGAATTAACGGCCCAAAGTTGCGCCATTTTTGAAGCTCGGCATGGAGCCAGGACGATTCGAAGTGAGTTTTATACTGGGTAATATCTTTAACAGGTGATTCTGAATTCAGCGCTTCGAATAGTGACTCTGCCGCGATCATTCCAGATTTCATGGCTGTATGACTTCCCTTTATTCTCGCAAAATTTAGAGTGCCAGCATCATCACCAATTAACAATCCTCCATCAAATGACATTTTTGGTCGAGATTGTGGTCCCCCCTTTATGAGTGCTCGTGCGCCATAAGTTAATCGTTTTCCGCCTTCGAGATAGTGTTTGATTTTTTCATGGTGTTTCCATTGTTGAAACTCATCAAATGGTGACAAATGCGGGTTTTCATAACTGAGTGGTATAACATAACCGAGAGCAACCTGATTGTTTTCGGCATGATAGAGGTAACTACCAGAAACTGTATTTTTCGTTGAAGGCCATCCCATTGTATGAATGACTAAGCCTTCTTTGTGTTTTTCGGGTTGGATTTCCCAAATTTCCTTAAAACCAATTCCGTAGTGTTGAGGCTCTGTGTTTTTATCCAGACCGAATTTTTCAATAATCTGTTTACCAAGATGGCCTCTGCAACCCTCAGCAAATACAGTGTACTTAGCATGAAGTTCCATGCCAGGCATATAACTATCTTTTTGCTCACCCTGGGCACTTAATCCCATGTCACCTGTTGCGATGCCTTTTACACTGCCATCCTCGTTGTAAAGTATTTCAGAGGCTGCAAATCCCGGGTAAATCTCTACACCCATTGCTTCTGCTTGCTCGGCCAGCCATCGACATAAATTACCAAGGCTTATAACATAGTTGCCGTGGTTATTGAGTCCAGGTGCAAACAAAGTTGGCATGCTAAAGGCTGTTTTTTGATTGCCTAAATAGAATACCTTATCTTGAGAAACTGGAATGTTAAGTGGAGCGCCCTGGTTTTTCCAATCAGGGAAAAGTTCATCTATTGCTTTTGGATCGATTACTGCGCCTGAAAGTATATGAGCTCCAACTTCAGAGCCTTTTTCAACAACGCAAATAGAAATTTCTTTTTCTTCCGTTTCTGCCATTTGAGCTAATTTGCAAGCTGTTGATAAGCCTGCGGGGCCTGCACCGACAACTACAACATCAAATTCCATGGATTCTCTTTCCATCAAAGGTACCCCTTATATCATCAACAAGTTTCAAAAAATCATCAATCTACAGTGCTAATTATATGAAAATACAATGTATTAGCGAATCATTTTGGTTACAGGAAAAGTAAACATCCTGCTTTTTCACATAGCTATATATACTAGAAGCCTCTTTTAGTCTGCTAATATGTCGGGTAGAAAGTCTCATGCATCTTGACCTCAAGTAATGTAATGAAGATCATACCGAGCCAATTTTTTGCTGGTTTGAGTTAGAGCAATTTTGATGTAATTTTGCTAATAAAGCTCGATCATCTTTAAACCTTTATCTATTTCTCGTATTGGAGAGTCAATGAAAATACTGGTAGCTGTGAAGAGGGTAATTGACTACAACGTCAAAGTTCGCCCTAAGTCTGATGGGAGTGATGTCGATTTAACGAACGTCAAAATGGCGATGAACCCTTTTTGTGAAATAGCGGTAGAAGAAGCCGTTCGAATTAAAGAGGCAGGTAAGGCATCTGAAATAGTTGTTGTTTCAGTTGGTGACAAGTCTGTTCAGGAACAATTACGTAATGCTTTGGCATTAGGAGCAGACCGGGCAGTTTGGGTCGAATCAGCTGAGTCTCAGCAACCTTTGTCAATTGCTAAACTTCTGAATGCAGTTTATCAGAAAGAGAAGCCGGAATTAGTCATCATGGGTAAGCAATCAATTGATGGTGATAATAACCAGACGGGACAAATGTTTTCTGCGTTGGCTGGTTTACCTCAAGGTACATTTGCTTCCGAGGTTAATTTAGACGATGGTAAGGTTGAAGTAACACGCGAAGTTGATGGGGGTTTACAAACAGTTTCGTTAACCCTTCCTGCGTTGGTAACAACAGATTTGCGCTTGAATGAGCCTCGCTACGCGTCTTTGCCTAATATTATGAAGGCTAAAAAGAAACCACTTGATACAGAAACACCTGAATCACTAGGTGTTGAGATAAAAACAACAGTCAAGACGTTGTCTGTCGAATTACCTGCAGAGCGTACAGCTGGTGTTATGGTCTCCAGTGTTGATGAGTTAATTGAAAAATTGAAAAATGAGGCAAAAGTAATCTAATGAGTATTCTTGTTTTAGCCGAGCACGATAACCAAAGTATAAAAGAGGCGACTTTATCGACTTTAGCAGCAGCAAATGCTTTAGGAGGAGATGTATCTCTACTAGTCGCAGGTACCAACAGCTCTTCTGCTGCTGAGCAGGCATCAAGTATTTCAGGTGTATCAAAAGTATTACATGCTGATAACGAAGCGTATGAACATCAACTTGCAGAAAATATAGTCCCATTAATTGCCGAGCTGGCAGAAGGTTATGATTATATCCTTGCACCCTCTACAACAACCGGTAAAAATATTTTACCTGGTGTTGCAGCTTTGCTAGATGTACAAATGATTTCTGATATCTCTTCGGTTGAGTCTTCAGATACTTTCAAGCGTCCAATCTACGCAGGTAATATCATTGCGACTGTGCAAAGCACAGATAACGTAAAAGTTATTACAGTAAGATCAACTGCTTTTGATGCTGTTCCTGCATCAGGTGGTTCTGCAGAAGTGGTTGCAGTTTCAAGTGTTCATAACCCTGAGAGCTCAGCATTTGTTCGTGAAGAATTAGCTGAATCAGATCGCCCTGAATTAACATCAGCTAAAGTGGTTATTTCTGGTGGTCGTGGCTTGGGTAGTGGTGATAACTTTAAATTGATTGAAGAGGTTGCAGACAAGCTAGGAGCTGCTGTTGGCGCTTCGCGTGCTGCAGTTGATTCAGGTTTTGTTCCTAACGATATGCAGGTAGGTCAGACGGGTAAGATTGTCGCACCTGAGTTATATATTGCAGTTGGAATTTCAGGGGCCATTCAACACCTGGCTGGTATGAAAGACAGTAAGGTGATAGTAGCGATTAATAAAGATGAAGAAGCGCCTATTTTTCAGGTTGCTGATTACGGATTGGTAGGCGATCTTTTCGACCTGCTTCCCGAGTTGGCTCAAAAACTATAAATGATATTCGTCACGTCTGCTGAGTTTAATGGTTGAACCCTGTTCTGAGTCAGACTATCAGTTTATTCGAGAATCGTTAGGGCGCGAACCACGAGGCATTAAAGGCATTGTGGTTCGAAACCATAATAATAAACCCGAAGTGATTCAGGTTGCTTCAGTTGTTGAAAAAAAACCTTTTCCTACAGTATTCTGGTTGGTTTGTCCGGATATTAATTATCAAATAGATCAACTTGAATCAGTTGGTGTCATCGAACAGATACAACAATTGATTTTGAGTAAGCCAGAGTTAAAAACTCACCTAGAAGAAATTCACAAAGCTTATGCTAGAAAGCGCAGTGAATTGATGAGTTATGATGAAAAAACCTTTTTAGAAAAGCATGGTTATCTCGATGGTTTAAATTGTCGTGGTGTTGGCGGGGTGATGGATTTTAGCCGAATTCGTTGTTTGCATATGTTTTATGCATTTCACAAAGTGATACCTAACCAAATAGGAAAAATCATTAATAGTTATTTGGTCTGAGTATCTATTAAAATCCTGATTAAAAAGTATACTGTTTGTTTTTTTTATTTTGATTTTTTTTCAATTTATTTCCATCGAGAGGTATTGTCTTCTTCTAAAAGTGTTGACTCTTTAGACTTATAAAGATTAAGATGTGTGCAGAGATTGTTTGAAATTCTAAAGGTTACTCGCTCTGCATCCTCTTTGCAAAGAGAGTCCATTTTACTAATGGATAAAATAATCAAGAAAAGGAAACAAACAAAGATAAGTAAAAATGATTTTTATTTAGTTGTGAAATATCAAAATTAGATCATCCTATAGTCAGTATTTTTGACTATCGATCGTTAGTGATCGATCAAAGAAGGATGGCTTATGACTTATGGGTCGGATTTTCCCTTAATCTGTACCTGCTCAAAATTGTTTGTATATTGTTTGAAAGTGACAATGCATGACTTTTTACAATATTTAAGCGCTTTTGAAACAATATGGTCATAAAGCCGCACTAGAATAGGCTGGTATAAACAGGTAAATTCATTAATGATGTTGAATTGCCCTTTAATTATATATTTAAAACCCTGGGGAGATATAAAGTGAGATTCCAGAAAGGCAATAAAACGATTAAAAACAAATTACAATTAATAGTTGGCGTTAGTGTATTAGGAATGTACTCAGCTTCTGCTTTGGCTTTTACTTTTGCTAATGCATCGACTAACGATTTAAGTGGAATGGACACATCAGATACTACAGCAAATTTTATTTTTCACTCTCAAGACGGTACAACCCCAACACCTAATACATCAAGTGGTACTGGCACTTCAACAGTTTTGAGTTACCAAGTTGAAGACGCTGGCGTGACAGATACAGGAGCTGCAAACAATGATTTATCGGTTTTTGGTGCGGCTGCGCCATTCAATGCGGGTTACAGTGGGTTTGAAGATTTTTTTACAGTAGCAGAAGTACAGAATACAGCAGACGGTTTAGGTTCCTGTGGCCCGGATGAATTAGCTTTTGCTTCAGGTTGTGCGGGTGGTACGGTGACATTTGGTGATGCACCTCCAGGTGTTGCTACTTGGCTTGGTGAGGATTATCTTGCTTTCCAGATGGCTGAGGACTCCTGGTTTAGTTCTATAACGGTCCAGTTTAATGGTAGTCAAGCTCAGTCAGTTGATTTTTGGGTAGGCGACTCGGCAAATATATCCGACCCAAATTTTAAGCCTTCTGAGCTTGATTTTGCTACTGTGGCTGCAACTGCTCAACTAGGTGGTGATACGGGGATTACCCCGCAAGGCGTAGTTGATTTGGGTGATAGACTAGGTGATATTTTACTTGTTCGTTACAGCGATTCAAATCCTACAGGTACAAAAAGTAGCTTTATGTATGTGCAAGGGCTAGAAGTCATTGTTCCAGTTCCAGCAGCTGTTTGGTTGTTTGGAACTGGCTTGGTTGGTTTGGTAGCGTTAGGGCGCCGTAAATCTTAAAATCAACCTAAAGTGTAAATATATTTACACACGCACTATCGGATGGATTAATTTTGCTCGTGGTGTGATTATAAAATGGGCAGAAGCGTTGGATCTTATTCCAATGTTTTCTGCATTTTGAAATGAGATTATTAGGAGTTTAATAACATGTCTTGGTTTTTTAGCTGGTGCGCACCAAAAACTTCTACTTACGAGTTTACTGCGTTTGTAGAGTCAGATTTGCTTCAAGGTAATGACTGTAGCCTTGGATGCGGTGATTGTTTTGTAATGCCTCAAGCGGCAACTACTTGCATCTCGGTAACAGACGATGATGGTTCTATGTCAGGTGATGGCTGGTGGATTTTTGGTGATGAGCATGCATCAGACCATTCTTACCAGACAGCAAACATTACTACTGCTGATGGTTCGACTATTACATCTAACAACCCGATCTATGTAGAGCGTTATCATGTATTAAAGGGCTCAGATGGTTGTTATTATTATCTGATAGAAATGGAAACAGAAGTCGGTGATGCTCCGGGTAAAGGCGATGATTACTTTACTTTTTGGGGTGCTGTTCCGCCAGCAGGTGTTTCTTTAACTGTTAAGTCGACGTGTGAGAGTAAAGGCGTTGATTACGCTTGCTTGGGTGCAGGTCCAAAGAATGCTGCGCCTGTTGCCGAAGATGATGCAGCAACGGTTTGTGCATCTGAGTCAGTAACTATCAATGTGCTTGCTAACGATTCTGATGCTAATAACGATGCATTGACTATAACAAATGTTGATGGTCAAGCAATCTCTGAAGGTGGATCTGTTGTTCTTTCTAATGGTGTCGTTGTTACATTAACAGGTGGTCAACTTGTTGTTGACACAGGTAATGTTTATGACCTGGATATTGATGAGTCAGAAGATTTAAGCTTCAACTATGAAGTTTCCGATGGGAATGGCGGTACTTCAATTGCAACAACTGTAGTGACTGTAAAAGGTGAGCGTGACACCCTCGAAGAGGTTGAAGAGTCGCTACCTACTGGTCCATTTGACTGGAGCATTACTGAAGAAGGAATCGGTGACTTTGAGGTTACTATTTCAGGTACTGGTACTAACTTGGATGGAACAACATCTAAAGCTTACTGCCTAGAGTACTTTGATGATTTCATCACAGGTTTGCCTCTAACAGCTACTGCTACCATTGCAGACACTGATCTTGATACAACTGATGGTATTACTCTTGGTACTGGCTTTAACGGCCAATCAGGTGTTGATAACCTTGACTTGGTTAACTGGATCATTAATCAGGACTTTACGTCTCAAGATAATGGTGATGGTACAACAACAAACTACACTGATGCTGAGATTCAGGGTGCCATTTGGTTATTGACTGATGGGGCAGATATTAAAGCTACATTTAGTGGTTTACCGCCGTTTATTCAGCCGCCTGGTTACTTTGAATCTGGGGCTGGTGCTACTGTTGTAAATCCTGCTGAAGGTACGGGCGATAATGCTTTTGAAATTGCACTTTTAGCTACGCTTGGTGGTGAAGGCTTTGAAGCTTCAGGTGATGATCTTGTTGGTATCTACATTGATCCACAATCACCGGATGCACAAGAGCAGGCATTTATTGTTGCTGCTGATCTTTTCGAAGAGTGTGTATGCTAGTCATCTCTTTAAGAATAAAAAAGACCACATTGTGTGGTCTTTTTTTTTGCCCTAAAGTTTTCTGTAGATTAATCCTGATCCAAAGCTTTCAATGCTATTTCCGCATCCAATTAATTGAGTATTGTCATATATCGGTAAAAGTTAACAAATACTTGCATAGTGAATACTATACTGTTTAAATATACAGTATCTGTTTGACGGTATGCTTTTCTAAATATTGTTAGAGATACTAAAGAAAGTGTATTGCTTAACGATCAATATATTTAATAGTCCAGATTCAATTAAGAGGGTATAACAATGGATGATAATCGCAAAAAAGCATTAGATGTCGCACTATCGCAAATTGAACGACAATTTGGTAAAGGCACTATTATGCGTATGGGCGACGAGCATAAGGAAGCGATACCGGCAATTTCTACGGGTTCGTTAGGCCTGGATATAGCATTGGGAATAGGTGGATTACCAAAGGGTCGTGTTATTGAGATATATGGACCTGAATCTTCAGGGAAAACGACATTAACATTACAAGTGGTTGCAGAGTGTCAAAAAGCTGGAGGTACCGCAGCATTTGTGGATGCTGAGCATGCTTTAGACCCAAGTTATGCTGAAAAACTGGGAGTAAATGTTGATGACCTTTTAGTTTCACAACCTGATACTGGTGAGCAGGCTTTAGAAGTAACAGATATGCTTGTTCGTTCAAGTGCTGTCGATGTTATTGTTGTTGACTCTGTTGCAGCACTTACGCCAAAAGCAGAAATTGAGGGTGAAATGGGCGACCATCACGTAGGCCTGCAAGCCAGGTTAATGTCTCAAGCTTTAAGAAAAATTACAGGCAACATCAAGCGTTCTAACTGTATGGTTATATTTATTAACCAGATAAGAATGAAAATTGGTGTCATGTTTGGTAATCCAGAAACTACCACAGGAGGCAATGCTCTTAAATTTTATTCATCGGTACGTATGGATATCCGACGTATTGGTGCTGTTAAGGAAGGTGAAGAGGTAATTGGTAGTGAAACTCGAGTTAAAGTGGTAAAGAATAAAGTTGCCCCACCTTTTAGACAGACTGAGTTTCAAATTCTTTATGGGAAAGGTATTTATCAAAAGGCAGAAATTATTGATATTGGTGTTAAACAAGGTTTTATAGATAAAGCTGGGGCTTGGTATAGTTACAATGGTGATCGAATTGGGCAAGGTAAGGCCAACGCCGCCAAGTATCTTATAGAGAACCCTGAAACATCAAATGAAATAGAAACAAAAATTCGCCAAAAACTTCTGGTTAACTCATTACCAGAAGTTGAGCATGAGGTAGGTGAGCTTGAAAGTATTGATGAGTAATTAAAATCAAGCCTATTGATCCTTAGAATATTAGGACTTTAATATAAATAATAAGGCTTTTCTTAACAAGAAGAGCCTTTCATAAGCCGCGGTTAAGAACAGGTGTTATGAATGAATTTCTTTTGAATACAGATGAAGATACTAAAAAGTTAAAAGCATCTATAAGAAAAAAAGCTATGGATCTTTTGGCTCGACGTGAGCATAGTCTAGTCGAATTAAAAAGAAAACTTTTGAACAAGTTCAATTATGATGATTTAATTAAAATTGAATTATTAAAATTGGAAGAGCAAGGTTTGTTAAGTGAAGAACGCTTTATTGATACATATGTAACGTATAGAAGCGAAAAAGGTTTTGGACCAATTAGAATTAAAATGGAGTTGAGAGAAAAAGGAGTAAAGGATAGATTAATTAATGAGAGAGTTAAAGAGGTTTCTTTTGAGGGTGTGAGTTGCACTTCAAAGACTATAAATTGGTTTGAATCGGCCAGGAGTGTAGCAATAAAAAAATATGGTACGATGGTTTGTGATTCTAAAGCAGCAAATAAAAATTATAATGAAAGAGCTAAATGCAGTCGCTTTTTGAATTATAGAGGTTTTACACAGGAGCAAATTTATTTTGCATTGAATGCAGGAGATTAAATACAGTAAACTTATTGTTATTTTCTAATGTTGTATTAATAATCCCTTATAATTTTTGGAGTTTATATCTAATTATATTTTTATGGATACTCTTCAAGCGCTGTTAGCTAGAACTTCTCACGCAAGATTATCTGAACCTGCTCCGGATGCTGAAAGAAAAAAGATAATTTTTTCTGCTGCATTAACTGCACCGGATCATGCACAGTTAAGACCCTGGCGCTTTTTTTCCGTAGAAGGCCAACAACGAAAAAAATTAGGCCAATTAATGTTGCAGGCAGCGTTAGAAGAAAGCCAAAACCTTACGGAAATGCAACAAGAAAAAATATTGAATGCGCCATTAAGAGCACCTCTTCTTGTTCTTGCTATTGCATCTCCAAAAGAACATAACAAAGTACCTGAGCTTGAACAGCAGATAGCAGTTGGTGCAGCAATAAATAATATGCTGCTTGCTTGTTATGCTATGAATTTTGGTGCAATATGGCGTACAGGTGATATCTGTTATAATCGCACGTTTAAAAAGCTGTTAGGACTTACAAATAAAGAAACCGTCATTGGCATGCTTTATATTGGAACGCCCCTAGGTGAGTATAAAAATAAGAAAACGCTTGATGTTAATGATTTTTTTAAACCATTAGATGTAGAAATTGAGTTAGAGTAGTGTAAATGGCTTTTATATTTTTGGTTGGCTTCAACCTTCGTATCGACAACCAGATGTACAAGTTTCTTTAACTTCAATAGCAGAAAGCGACGGTAGTTTAGGTTTTAGTGCCTTCCATATCCAGATAGCCAGATTCTCGCTTGTAGGGTTTTCGAGTCCAGCAATATCATTGAGATAGTGATGATCTAACTGTTCGTAAATAGGTTTAAAAGCTGATTTAATTTCGGAAAAATCCATAACCCAGCCACTGCTTTCCCCAGGCTCTCCAGTTATTTCAACTCGAACTAAAAAAGAGTGTCCATGCAGCCTGCCACATTTATGGCCATCCGGGACATTAGGTAAGCGGTGAGCAGCTTCAAAAGAAAACTCTTTGTAAATTTTCATAATATGAACTTATTTGTGCAAGATTTCAGCTTTATTATAAAGGTGAAAATCCAAGTGCATTAGTAAAATATGTACGTATAGAATATAAAGTAATAGCCATAATCAATAACGGTTTGTAATTGAATAAGATAAGTAGAATTTAACCAGGCTATTTTAATGAGTTGATTATAAGAGTTAGTCTATCAACAGATGTTCTTTGGGGTTGAATTTTCTAGCACGCAATTTAAAGAGAAAGGTAAAAGAAGGGAATATAGTTGTATTTTCTCCCTCAGTTGTTTGGTACCAGCTATTGCATCCACCTTTTACCCAAACACTATTTTTAAAAGCGCGTTGTAAATAGTCGTTATATTGCTGCTCAACTTCTGGCTTGATGGTAACTGAACTTACGTTATGATTTTTGATATATTGAATGCTCGAAATAATATATTCAACCTGAGCCTCAGTCATAAATATTGCTGAAGTATGCCCAATTCCAGTGTTAGGGCCGTTGATATTAAAAAGATTTGGAAAGCCTGGAACAGTAACACCAACAAAGGCATGAGCTTTATTTTGCCATTCTTGTTTTAATGAAATGCCATGAGTGCCAATGATGTCAAAAGGTAGGCATTTATTGGATGTAAAAGCATGAAAACCAGTAGCAAAAACTAAACAGTCAAGTGTTATCTCTTTTCCATTCTTTAGTCGTATCCCATTCTCTTTAATTTCTTGTATACCCGATGTTTCCAGAAAGACATTATCTTTTTGTAGAGCTGGATAATACTCATCAGATATTAATATACGTTTACAACCAATGGTATAGTCGGGCGTAAGTTCTTCTTGAAGTGTTTTTTCTGGTACCTGGTTATGTAAGTGATGAACGGCTGCTTTCTCTGCTATGAGTTGCATCAGTTTAGGGAAATATTGAAATGCGAGAATACGGGTTTCGTTTTTCCAGTAAATTAGAGCTCGCTTTAAACGATTAAATAATGGTATCTTTTGAATCGTTTTTTCAAAGGTATTTAATGTCCTGTCATGGCGTGGAACTATCCAGTGAGGTGTGCGTTGAAAAACATGCAGCTCATTTACAGAATCCGCAATAGCTGGGACGACTTGTATTGAGCTCGCTCCTGTTCCAATAATTCCTATACGCTTTTCTTTATAGTCATAGCTATGATCCCATTTTGCAGTATGAAAGTATTTACCCTTAAAATTATTGATGCCAGGAATATCGGGGATAACAGGTTGACTAAGGTGACCAATAGCATTAATAAGAATAGGTGCAGAATATTCTTGACCAGATTCTATAGTTACCCGCCATTGAGAAGAATTTTCATCGTACCTGGCTAATGTGACGTTCGCTTTTGTTTTGGCATGTGCGTTCAAGTCGTATTTTTTAATGATATTTTTTGTATAGTTTAATATTTCAGGCTGTTTAGCATAAAGTCGGGACCAGTTGTAAGGTTCAAATGATAAAGAATATAATGTTGAAACAACATCGACAGCTGCACCCGGGTAGTTGTTACGCCACCAGGTACCACCTAATTCAGTTTCTCTTTCTAGTATAATAAAATTATTAATGCCTTGTTTCTTTAATTTTATTGCTGCACAGATACCTGCAAAGCCACTTCCTATAATAATAACTTCGAATGATTCCACTGAATGACCTCTTTTAGCTGTTTATTTCCAAAATAATTGATCTTTAATTTATATTGCTCTAACAGGAAAGTTATTCCATAGAGTATGGCGGCCAATACTAATATACATTTTAAGAGTGTTGACGTCATAGATCGATAAATGAATTCGCATTGCAAAGTTTGTTAATTATTGTTTTTTTTAAGTTGTTTTTTTATAAAATATTCATTGATTATTTTTATTGCAAGAGTAGGAGACAGACGTCTGAAAAAGTCGATTTGCATTGCACCTGCCCCAACAATGATTCTGTTTTTTCTTTTTATAATACCTTTAATTATAATTTCGGCCGCTTCTTCAGGTGTTGTTTTTAATTGTTTCTGAAAATTATCTGAACGCAATTCACTTTTAATTGCGTTAGCAGTCATGTTGGTTTTTATTCCCCCAGGATAAACACAATGTATTGATAAGGTTGAATCAGCATTTTCAGCAATGAGTGACTGAGTTAATCCATCAATTGCAAATTTAGAGGCGCAATAGGCTGATGTATACTTGCTTCCCATAAGTCCAAAACAGCTGGATATATTAACTAACGCTGCAGATTGGCGGCTTAAAAGTATAGGTAATGCTGATTGGCAACTGTTAACTATGCTCCAAAAATTTATAGACATCATTTTTTCAAAATCGTTATGATCGATATCCTGCATGCGCATTTCACCCATTGAAACACCCGCATTATTTATAAGTACATCAAAACCATTATAATGTTTTTCAACATTTTGTATGAAATTCGTCAATTGATCTTTATTAGATACATCCACAGTTTCGCTGTAACATAAAGATGGATCGATACATGTTATGGTTTCGTTAAGGGAATTGTTATTCAGGTCGCAAACAGCCAGGCGGGCACCCATCTTGTACAATTGAATAGATAAAGCTCGGCCAATTCCTGAACCAGCACCTGTGATAACAACTATTTTGTTGGTAAAATCAAAGGGTTTCAATGCATGTTCCACCTTTAAAAAATGGAAAATTATAAAATTAGAATTCTAAATGAGCCTTACCTAAGGGTAAGGCACGAATATAGCTCTTATCTTAGGATATGTTAAGTACCTCATTTTATTGTAAATTAGCTTGATTATCATGATAAGAAAATTTTCGTACTCTCTAGTTACTCTATTGTTGTTCGCGTTTCTATTTTGGCCGTCCAAGTATCAACCAGCTGTATATAATGCTTCTACTTCTTATGCACTTGATGTGGATGCTGATTTTGCGTCAATAGAGAAATTAGGTAAGGGCATGCTTTTTCATGCAGAAGATGTCGCGGTTAACTCACAGGGCGATATATTTGCTACTAGTGATAGCGGCATTATCTATAAGCTCTATCAAAATAATATTGAGGAATTCACTAATACCAGAGGAAGAGCGTTAGGTATAACTATAGATGAGGAGGGTAATTTGTTTGTTTGCAATCTGGAACAAGGATTACAAAAAATAGATTCAAACGGCGATGTTGAGGTGCTTGTATCGGAATATAAGGGCAAACCATTTGGGTTTATTGATGATGTTGATGTTGCTCCTGATGGAAAAATCTATTTTTCTGATGCAACCCAGCGCTTTTCTTTTGAAAATTATAAAAAGGATTTACTTTTAGCAAAGCCTTCTGGAAGATTATTTGTTTATAATCCTGAAACTCAAAAAACAACAAAATTACTTGATGATTTGTTTTTTGCCAATGGAGTGGCTGTTTCAAAGAGCAATGATTTTGTGTTGGTTAATGAGACCTTTGCTTCCAGAGTCATTAAATTATGGATAAGCGGAGAAAAGAAAGGAAAAAAAGAAATATTTATTGATTCACTGCCAGGTTATCTTGATGGAATTTCAGCAGCTGATGATGGAAGTTTTTGGCTAACTATAGCAGGGCCAAGAAGCAGTTTAGCTGAATTTTTGCATCCTTATCCGCTACTCAAAAAAATAATGCTAAAGACACCTATAAGCTTGTGGCCTGAACCTAAAAAAGAAGGAACAGTGTTACAAATAGATTCTGAAGGGAATGTTATGTATGTTTTGCATGATCCTACAGGTAAACAGATAAACTTTATTACATCAGCAGAAAAGTATGGTGACTATTTATATTTTGGCCTCTTAGGGAATAATGACTATATAGCTCGATTACCTTATGAATATTGATGATTTTAATATATTAAAAACGTTAGACTCACTCGATCTTTCATTACAGGATATTATGCCTCTTTTATCTTTGGCAGAAGAGAAAATACTTAAAGAAAATGATATCTATTATCGACAAAACGAAGAAAGACCTTATTTAGCTTATATATTGACGGGTCTTCTAAGGGGTTATTATATCACTTCTGAAGGTAAAGAATCGACGTATGTGTTGAGAACTAACAATGACATTATTGCTTGCTGGGAAAAGATTTTATTAAATATTCCTTCAAATCACACGGTCGAGGCAGTCATTCCTACTCGTATTCTGAGTTTCGATTTTAACAGGTTAAAAGTAATAATTGATCAAAACCCCAAGCTACAAAGAGCATTTGCGATTAAATTACAAGAGCTCTATGGGCAGAGCCTTTTGCATTATCAGCAATTTGTCAATGAAAAGCCCGAAGAGAGATACTTGAAGCTAATTGATAACATCCCACACGTGATAGAAAAACTGCCTCAAAAAATTATTGCTTCTTATTTGGGGGTAACGCCTGCATCTTTCTCTCGTATGAAAAAGCGTGTTACCGCTAACTTCTCTAAAGACAAGGATTAAATGATAAACGCAATTTATACTAAAGATTTGGTAAGTAAACATTATGGCAAAGAATCGAGGTATCAAAAATTTTAAGGATAAAGTAGTAGTAATTAGCGGCGCTGGCTCTGGGATAGGGCAAGCGGTAGCAATTTCCCTGGCGAAACATGGGGCAAAACTGGCATTAAATGATTATTCAGAAGATAAGCTGGATAGAACAATTCGATTATTACCCTCAGATAAATCGTTAGTTAGTAAAGCTTTCGATGTTAGCCATTCTTCCAAATGGCAGGAGTTCAGACTACAAATTCTTGAAAAATATGGATATGTGGATTGTGTCTGGAATAATGCCGGGGTCAGTTTAGGAAAAAGTACTACCTGGGAGACTCCGGAAGAAGATCTTGATTGGGTAATGAATGTCAATTTTTGGGGTAGTGTATATGGTACCAAAACTTTTTTGGATGACTTGAAGAATAGACCATACGGAACTTCAGTTATTGCGACTTCAAGCGTTTGGGGTTTAGCTGGTGCAGGCTATGTAAGCAGTTATGCAGCGAGTAAATTTGCGCTTCGTGGCTATTATGAGTCGTTAGCTTTTGAGTTGAGAAACAGTAATGTGATGGCACATACGATATTTCCGGGTGGTGTGAAAACAAATATTGCGCGTTCAGCTAAAGGCAATGATATAGAAGCGGCAAAAAAATACGAAAAAGTTCAGCTAAAAGCAGAAGCAAAAGATGTTGTAGAGCAATTTATAAAACAGATAGAAAATAATAAAGTGAGAGTATTTGGTGGTTATCGTTGGCGTGCCAGAGAATATGCTGCGCGAATATGGCCATATTATTTGATGCATTAT
Organism: Cellvibrionales bacterium; assembly: GCA_041941365.1. Classification (GTDB taxonomy): domain Bacteria; phylum Pseudomonadota; class Gammaproteobacteria; order Pseudomonadales; family UBA7434; genus UBA7434. The sequence goes on from JBGTQK010000004.1 coordinate 259,345, forward strand.
CTACAGCTTTGGTTTGGTAAAGATATGATTAAAGATGATTAATTATTTGAGGTGAATATGTCTTACGCATTAATTACAGGTGCTTCATCTGGTATTGGCTATGAGTTTTCAAGATTGTTTGCCAAACAGCAGATACCACTCATTTTATCCGCTTCGCCACGTAGTGAAAAGGAATTAAAATGCATAGCTGAAGAGTTGAAAAAAGAATACAGGATAGAAGTACATACAATCGCTGTTGATTTAGCGGAAGCTCAAGGTGCAAAACATCTACTTGAATGGTTGGAAGATGAAAAATATCAAATAGATTATCTGGTTAATAACGCAGGTTTTGGCATTGTTGGCAAAAAAATTCATGAATACGATCCTGAGCGTATGACTGAAATGCTTCAGGTGAATGTTATTGCTCTAACGCAGTTATTACGGTATATCGTTCCTGATATGATTCAACGTGGTTTTGGCAGGATTCTCAATGTAAGTTCTATTGCAGGTTATGTAGTGCCTCATGGTTTGGAAGCAGGTTACTCTGCTAGTAAGGCTTATGTTGTCAGTTTTTCAGAGGGTGTGAATGATGACTTGCGTGGTACTGGTGTCACCTGCACTCATCTGGCACCAGGACCAGTCAAAACTCGCTTTTTTGCAACTGCTGGTTTAAAGAATGAGAGTCGAATTGAAAAAATGTATATGTCGGCAGATAGAGTGGCCAAGTTGGGTTTTGATGGCATGATGGAAGGTCGAAGAGTTGTGATTCCAGGCTTATCTAACAAGCTACTTAAATGGCTAGTATGGATGTCTCCATCAAAGCGCCTGGTTGCTTTTATTTCAGCTATGGTTATTCGTGAGCCGTCATGAATGGGCAGCTACTATATAAAGGTTTTATAAAGGATTATATAAAGCCTTTATAAAGCTTTTTATAAACTTATAGTGAAGGTTTATTATTTATCGTTGTTTTAATAAGTCATCAAGATGATTAAAGATTTAAATATTGAACAGATTGAAAAATCGGTAATTAAAAATTAAAAATTTTTATACCGTAAAGTGGTCTCCCATGCCCATCCATTACCATTACATTTATGACCATCCCTTTTTTTAACAAATTATAACTTTAGTATAGAAATATTTTAATGTATTTTAATAATATGAGAGGTCTAAATTTGTTGACTCCCTCTAATCATAGAAATATAATAACTTTTCGTGTTTTTACACAAGTTTACTAGTCCTTTATCAGAAATGGTGTTATTTTATGCCTACAATTAATCAATTAATA
>JBGTQK010000005.1:0-197024 GCA_041941365.1 Cellvibrionales bacterium
CCTGCTCTACCGACTGAGCTACCTGGGCAAGACTTGGCTAAATACAAAACTGCTTAAAAGCGTTTTGGTATAGCTGGCAAGGTGTTGAATGTGAAGCAAAAGTACCCTGCGAAAAAGAGCGCGTATTAAACCTGTAGTGTGAGGCAGAGTCAAGATGGATTCTTGGCCGTTTTTACAGGATATTTTCCATTTTTAAAAGATGAAGAGCGATCTATTTTGCGGGTGGAACATAACCTTCGGCTTGTTCAAATTGTTCGCCAGAGAGAAATTTCTCCATCTGTTCCTGTAGGAATTTGCGTGCTTCAGGGTCACGCATGTTGAGGTGTTTTTCGTTGATCAGCATGGTTTGTTGTGCCTGCCATTCCTGCCATGCTTGTTTTGATACTGTGTCAAACAGTTCCTGGCCTTTGGGTCCTGGGTAAGGGGGTGATGCCAAGCCTTCCATGTTTTTCTGGTATTTACGGCAAAATACTGTACGTGTCATCAAGTTTCCAGTAAATCAGTTTGTTTGGGGTTTATATTAGGCTGCAATACATTTATATCAATAGTGGACTGTTTAATAGTTTGTAGCAGTTTGCTGACTGGGGTAGCCAGCCCAATGGATTGCGAGTCGTGTAGATTGTACCAAATGTATCGATTTTCTTCCATTATGTTGCTAAATGCTTCTATTTTGTAGTGAACAGGTTGTATGTTCAAATGAAAGTGACTAAATGTATGCTTTAAGCTGGGTAACTCCAAGCTATGCTCTTGCCGGGAAAGTTGGGTAGCCAAAAATGATGGCGTTTGTTCCGGTAAGCTCCATAGTCCACCCCATATGCCACTAGATGGTCTTTTTTCGAGTAGAACCTGATTATTGGCGTTTTGAACAATGAGCATAGTAGTGTTTTTGGTAGGTAATGTCTTTTTGGGTTTTTTGCCAGGAAGGCTTTGTATGCTGTCATTGTTATAGGCATAACACTTTTTATTAATAGGGCATATTGTGCAGTCGGGTTTGGTTCTTGTACATACGGTTGCCCCTAAATCCATAATTGCCTGAGTGTAGTGATTTACTCGTACATCAGGTGTGTATTGTTCAGCTGCTATCCAAAGCTTTTTGCTAACAGAGGTTTGGCCTGGCCAGCCACTAATGCCTTCGTGTCTTGCCAGTACACGTTTTACATTGCCGTCCAAAATAGGTGCGCGGGTTTTGTAGGCTTGTGCACATATCGCACCAGCAGTAGAGCGTCCGATACCTGGAAGTGTTTCTAACAGCTCGACGTCATCAGGTAGCTCTCCATTGTGTTGATCCAGAATTATCTGGGCAGACTTATGCAAATTACGGGCGCGTGAGTAGTAACCCAGCCCACTCCATAAGTGTAGTACCTGATCCTGCTCTGCATTGGCTAACAGGTTAATAGTGGGGAAGGCTTCCATAAAACGATGAAAGTAGGGGATCACAGTAGCAACTTGTGTTTGTTGCAGCATGATTTCTGATATCCATACTCTATAGGCATTAACATTCTGCTGCCAGGGAAGGTTTTTGCGACCGTAGATATCAAACCATTTCAGAATGTTATTCGAAAAGGTCTTTGTATATTGTTTTTGTGTTACTGAATCAGGAGCCATTTAAATTATTTGAACAAGCCTTTTAAAAGATCACTGGCTTTTTCACCAAGCTTTTCATTAATTTTTTCCTCGAGCTTGTTTTTGGCTTTTTCTTCAATTTTGTCTTTTACGATTTCCCGGACTTTATCATTATCAACACCGCATGAAATATTGTCAGCTGTACCTTTACAGCGAAGTGGCCAGGCAATATCACTATAACGTTCATTGATTTGGCAATCAGGGTCTTTCCCTGTAAGGTCACCGCTAATATTTGCATCCATTCGCAGGTCGATACTGCTATTAGGTATAGATAGAGTGCCGGCACCTGTCAGCGTTGCATTTTCAAGACCGGCATTAAACTGGGATATTGTGCCTGCGCCTCTTCTCCAGTTGATTATCGAATTAATATTTTTGAAAGTCGTATAGGTTTCCCATTGGCTAACAAGTTTTTCATTTCTTGCTAAAGCAACAGCCTGGCAAATACGTTTTTCAATATTGTCATCGTTATAACGACCTTCATTAAAGTTTATGACTGTAGCGCCATCAAATTGTTTGAGTTGATTTACAGTATTACCTCGAGTAGAAAGATTTGATTTGATAGAAGCTAAGCCTTCCAGGTTTGCTTCTATTTTTTGACTTTCTAACAATTTTGCTATTTGTATTCCTTTTAAATCTTGATCTATCTTGAAAATCGCTGGTTTTTTATTGGCATCCACAAAAATTGAGATGTTGGCTGTGCCATCAAAAGCTTCGGCAGACAGATTTTTTATATTGAGTTTTCCATCATTAATACTTGCATTCAGAGTAACATTGTTTAAATCTGCGTTATTGGCGATTAGTTTTTTGATGCTGAGGCTGGTGTTGGTGTTCAGTGTATGTAAAAAATCTAACGGTAATTCAGTGTCTGTATTGGCGTTTTGATTTGCATGAGGTGTATCGTTAGCAGGTTTTTTTGTATTGCTTGTATCATTTAAATAGTTGTCGAGGTTGATTTGGTCAATGCTGAGTTCAGTCACAACCTGAGTAACCTTGCCAAGCTTTAAAGCGGCATTACCTTTGAACTTGCTGTTATCAAACTTACCATTAATATCTCTAAATTCGTATTTCTGGTTAGCTAAATCTAATAAAAGATTTGAAAATAATTTAATAGTTATTGAATTTTCATTTTCCTGACTTTTGCTGGTTAGCTTTACATCCGTATTGAAAGGGAAAGTGTCGCCGTTAATGTTAAGGTTAGTGCTCGTAGTTTTAGGCAGATAGATTTCTTGTGAAACATTTGCCGCAAGATCATTAATAGTGACAGCGACTTTGTTTAGCTCAAGTTTTTTTAACGAAAATTGTAGAGGTTGTACAGATGCTTCGGTGCTTGTTTGTGCCTCTGTATTATTTGTCGAATTTGCTTCTATATCCTTCCAGTTAGAATGCCCATTTTTTTCGGTCACTAGCCTAAGTGTTAGATCATTTGCGATAAGATGTGTTGCATTGATTTTTTTTGTCAGCAAACCTTTCCAGGCAAGCCCGACATCAATGGAGTCCAGTTTTGCAAAGAGCGTATCGCCTCCGTAGGCTTTTGCAGTATGTAGTTCAGAGTCTTTTAAAGCGAGTTTGACTGATGGCAAAAACTCCCAGGACAGGTCCCCGTTCATTTTTAATGTCAGATCTGAAGCATTTTTAACAGCATCCTGAATTTGAGGCTTTAATTCATTAGGATCAAGAGATTGAGTGACCCAATAACCAGCGGCAATGATTAATGCTAAAAGTAAAAAGAGCAGAATAAGAAGGTATTTAAAAATTTTTAAAATACGCATGAAAAATGCCTTTGTTAAAAAGTGCTTATAAAAAAGCAAAATTAGACTGTAAGTATGATAAATAAAGCAAATGGATGCTACAGTTTATCAGTTCGGATAACAGCAAATCAGCTCACAGATGTAATACTCTGGTAAATTTTTAGGGTCTAGAGTTTTCAGTTATAATCCCGCGCTTATTGGTAAGAGTCCAATGGGAAATTGAGGTTCCTGCTAGTTAGTTAAGTTTCTATTGATAAGGTGTTTAAATGTATAAATTAGTGCTGCTTCGGCATGGTGAAAGTGTTTGGAATAAAGAAAACCGATTTACAGGATGGCATGATGTCGATTTAACCGATACAGGTGTGCAGCAAGCACGATTAGCCGGTAAGTTGTTAAAGGAAGGTGGATTCGAGTTTGATATTGCTTATTCTTCAGTTTTAAAGCGTGCTATGCGTACATTATGGATCGCACTTGATGAGATGGATCGTTTATACCTTCCGGTTGAGCGCAGTTGGCGCCTGAATGAGCGCCATTACGGAGCTTTAACTGGATTAAATAAAGCGGAGACGGCTGAAAAGCATGGCGAAGAACAGGTTAAAATCTGGCGACGCAGCTTTGATACTCCTCCACCATTTGTTGAAGACAGCAGTGAGTATTTTCCGGTACATGATAGTCGATATGCAGGCATTGATCCGGCCATTTTGCCACGAGGCGAATCATTGGCATTAACCATAGATCGAGTTATGCCTTTTTGGCACGATACCATTCGCCCTGCGATTCTTTCTGGTAAGCGTGTTTTAATTGCAGCACATGGTAACAGCCTTCGTTCACTTGTGAAGTATCTTGATAAGATGGATAACGATACGGTGTTAGGGCTTAATATTCCAACAGGTGTGCCATTGGTGTATGAGCTGGATGAAAACCTTAAGCCTATCAGTAGTCATTATCTTGGCGACCCGGAAGAGATTAAAGCGATGATGAATGCTGTTGCAAACCAGGGAGCAAAGAAGTAAGTGCTCGCTTGCGTTATAGAATGATATTTTAATCGCTGAAATAATTGCTTTGATTGTTTGATTGAAATGGTAATCGTCAACACTGAAAGCTTGTAAACCATAACGTATAATTAGTCTTCAGTTGCTAATGCATTCGGAATAACCAATGAACACACCTCGCACTGCCAGTGTTTCTAGAGAAACGCTGGAAACCCAGATTAGTGTAGAAATCAATCTTGATGGAACCGGTAAAGTTGAGCTCGACACGGGTTTGCCTTTTCTTGAACATATGCTCGACCAGATAGGTCGCCATGGCTTAATTGATATAAAGATTATTGCAAAAGGTGATTTGCATATTGATGATCATCATACGGTAGAAGATATTGGCATCACTTTAGGTCAGGCTTTTAAGCAGGCATTGGGTGATAAAAAAGGCATTACACGTTATGGTCATGCTTATGTACCTCTTGATGAAGCGCTTTCCCGCGTGGTTCTGGATCTTTCTGGGCGGCCAGGGCTGGAGTTTCATGTGCCGTTTGTTCGTGCTGCGGTCGGTGGTTTTGATGTAGACCTCTTCCATGAATTTTTTCAAGGCTTTATTAACCATGCATTGGTTACTTTGCATGTGGATTGTATTCGTGGTGAAAATGCTCACCATCAAATAGAAACGGTCTTTAAAGCTTTTGGTCGAGCGTTACGCATGGCTTTAACGCTGGATACACGCATGAGCGGTGTGATGCCTTCAACTAAGGGCGCTTTATAAAGTAATCAAGTATTTACTTTATTGTTTCGATATAGCAAAAATCTTTTCTTTTTGAAATTGCTTATTCATTTAGGTTATAAATAAATGACTTCATCGGTTGATGTAGCAGTAATAGACTATGGCATGGGCAATTTGCACTCTGTTGCAAAGGCCTTACAACATGTGGCTCCTAATGCTAATGTCTGGGTCGGAAATGATGCAAATACCATTCTAAATGCAAAGCGTGTGGTTTATCCGGGTGTTGGTGCAATACGGGATTGTATCGGCGAGATTAAGAAGAGAGAGTTGGATACAGTTATAAAGCAAGCCGCCCAATCACAACCATTGCTGGCTATCTGTGTTGGTATGCAGGGGTTAATGGCACATTCAACAGAGAATGGTGGCGTTGAGTGCCTTTCCGTATTTGATGCCGAAGTTGAGCTTTTCTCCGATCGTTACAATGCCGATCAAAAAAAACAGCTTAAAGTGCCTCATATGGGTTGGAACAAGGTGAAGCAGTCGCAAAGTCATCCTTTGTGGAAAGGGATCAATGATGGTGCCCGATTTTATTTTGTTCATAGCTACTTTGTTGATGCCGCTTGTAAGAATACAGCAGGTGTTACAGAGTATGGTGTCGAGCTTGCCGCTGCAGTGGCAACAGAGAATGTTTTTGCAGTTCAGTTTCATCCTGAAAAGAGCCATAAGGATGGATTGCAATTGCTCAAGAATTTTATGCATTGGGATGGTCAGGTATAAATGTTAGTGATTCCGGCGATTGATTTAAAAGATGGGCAGTGTGTGCGCCTGAAACAAGGTGTTATGGATGATTCAACGGTATTTTCAGATGACCCTGTTGCAATGGCTAAACAATGGATAGATCAAGGGTGCAAGCGCTTACATCTTGTAGACTTGAATGGTGCGTTTGATGGTAAACCGGTAAACGGTGATGTGGTTACAGAAATTTCCAAAGCGTATCCAAATCTACCGATTCAGATTGGAGGCGGTATACGTTCAGTAGAAACTATAGAGGCTTATCTTGATGCCGGTGTCAATTATCTTATTATTGGTACAAAAGCAGTAAAAGAGCCTGAATTTGTTAGTCAGATTTGCAGGCAATTTCCAGAGAGTATTATTGTGGGTTTAGATGCCAAAGATGGTTGGGTTGCTACCGATGGCTGGGCAGAGGTCTCAACCGTTAAGGCAACTGAATTAGCTAAAAGGTTTGAGCAAGATGGCGTAAGAGAAATTGTTTATACGGATATTGCTCGCGACGGCATGATGCAAGGTGTTAATGTTGATGCAACGGTTAAAATGGCGCAGGCATCATCGATACCAGTCATTGCATCGGGTGGAATTACTAATATGAATGATATAAAAGCACTTGCTGAAGTCAAAGAAGAGGGGGTCGTTGGGGCCATCACAGGCAGGGCAATTTATGAAGGCTCGTTAGATCTTGCTGAGGCTCAAAACTATTTGGATTCGTTAGGATAATTGTTCAGGTAAAATAATGAGTTTGGCAAAAAGAATTATTCCCTGTCTTGATGTAGATAACGGCCGTGTGGTTAAAGGCGTGCAGTTTGTTGATATTCGCGATGCTGGTGATCCTGTTGAGGTAGCCAAGCGCTATAATGAGCAAGGCGCCGATGAAATTACTTTTCTTGATATTACAGCAAGCCACGAAGGGCGAGATACAACTGTAAAAACTGTAGAGGCAATAGCTGGAGAAGTTTTTATACCACTGACGGTGGGTGGAGGCATAAGAGAAAGTAGTGACATACGTCGAATGCTTAACGCGGGCGCCGATAAAGTTGCAATAAATACAGCAGCAATATTTAAACCGGAATTTGTTAAGGAAGCAGCTGAACGTTTTGGTTCGCAATGTATCGTTGTTGCTATTGATGCCAAGCAAGTTAAACAGGCAGGGAGTGACTCAGAGGCACGCTGGGAGATATTTACTCATGGTGGACGAAAGCCCACAGGTATCGATGCAGTTGAGTGGGCGGGTAAAATGGTCGAGTTTGGTGCTGGAGAAATTTTACTTACCAGTATGGATCAGGACGGTGTTAAAAAAGGCTTTGATTTGGGTTTAACAAAGGCTGTTAGTGAAGCAGTTAATGTTCCGGTCATTGCATCGGGTGGTGTCGGTAATCTTGATCATTTAGTTGATGGAATAATACAGGGTGGAGCGGAGGCCGTGTTAGCGGCAAGTATTTTCCATTTTGGTGAATATACTATTCAGCAAGCTAAACAGCACATGTCTGACGCTGGTATAGAGATGAGGCTTTAAGCGATTCGGGTGACTTTATGATCTTTACTGGTTTTCATAGAGCGAATCAGTAGCCTTTTTACCCTGGGTTTTGCTAGTTTTAAAAATTCCAGATAATCATTTAAACCTATGTTGGCCGACTCCAGTGAGGTAAAGGGGCCTACAGAAGAGCCTTCTCTTGTTGAGAAAAACCATTCATTTTCCATAGAAAAATAACGTTCACAACGGCTGGGAATATCGCCATTCTCCCCATCACGATGAACAGTCGCCTGATTATTCATTGAATTCACTCACACTTCTTTTGTTACTTGTTGTATTTTTTCTGCATTCTATAAGTTTTAGAAGGCTTTGTTAAGTATTCAGTAGATGGAGAGTAAAACAATAGTTAGTGTTTACTGGCAAGTTGTTGTTTTTTATACACTGCTTCAGTAGCGCTGATAAGTTTTATTCCTTGCTGTTCTAATAGAGGAAGTTGCGCTTCGAGAAAGTTTAATGTTGTCTGATAAGGGTGAGCGATAACGATTGCCAGCCCTTCTTCTTTGGCTTGTTTTACTGCTAAAGCGAAATAGTGAGCAATAGCTTCAGGTGAAGGGTCGGAATCAAGAAAGATATCTCGTTCAAGATAGGAGACTTGATTATTGTTTGCTGCATTCCGGGCGGCTGAAAGAGTGGTTGTACGACTATCAACAAAATAATAATTTTTTTCTTTAAGTGACTCCATCAGCCAGGTCATTTTTTCTGGCATTGTTGTTAAGCCACTACCCATATGGTTGCTTAGGCCTCTGGCGAAAGGGATATCTTTGATAGCTGCTTCAAGAATGTTTTTAAAAACGGGCTTATTATATTTTGCAATTAGCCCGCGTTCTTTTTTTAGTGCAATATCCGCTTTTGGGTTATTGGCTGCCTGCATTGGCATGTGAACTATAATTTCTTTTCGATAATCGATATATTTTGTGTGATAAGCAAGCTCTTTGGCTGCAGGAGTATGAGGAATAATTGCGTAAGTTATAGCTCCAGGTAGTTCAATGGCTCTTTTTCCTAACGTTTTACTATAGCCTATATCATCAATTATCAGCACTAACTCTGCCTGGTGGGCATTTGATATAGTTGCTATAAGAGATAGTGAAAAAAATAAAAATAATTTCAAATGTGAAAATAGGGAAGTGTGCATAGAGTTATTAACTTTTTTTAACTGTTACTTTTGTCAGCAGGGGTCGTCTCGATATTTTTCTCTACAGTTTGCGCTTTTCTATTTTGCTCAAGAATATGCAAGCCTTTTAAGAGATTAACAGCTTCAAAAAGCTGAGCGTCATCGCTAACGAGATCATTATCTTTATCATCATTCTTTATTTGTTGTTTTGAAGAATCGTTTTCTTGTTCGCCATTTGCTAAATGACCAACGAGATCGGCTTCAGAAAAACCATTAAATGAACCGACCTTGGTTATTTTAGAGCGCTCAATAATAATATCAGGGACAATGCCTTGTGCTTGAATCGAGCGGCCATTCGGTGTGAAATATCGTGCAGTCGTTAGTTTAATGCCATGAGTTTCTGACAGTGGTACTACGGACTGAACAGACCCTTTGCCAAAACTTGTTGTGCCAAGAATAACAGCACGTTTATGATCTTGAAGAGCGCCTGCTACTATTTCAGAGGCAGAAGCCGAACCCCCATTGATTAATACAACCAAAGGTGTTTTGTTAGCTAAACTATCGTTGCTGGCTTCAAAGCGGGTTTGAGATTCTTTTATACGCCCTTCAGTGTAGACAATTAAGCCTTCGTCAATAAAGGCATCTGTTACATCTACAGCAGCTTGTAGTACCCCTCCTGGGTTATTGCGTAAGTCCAGGATAATGCCGTTAATTGTTTGTTTGGTTTCAGCCTTTTCTATCAATGTTACCAGGTCATTTCCTGTGTTAATCTGAAACTGAGCAATACGCAAATAAAGATAATTTTCATCGATAATGCGTTTGCGAACACTTTTTACCGCAATAATGTCACGAGTTAGGGTGAACTCTATAGGTTGAGGAGAGTTTTTTCTAAGGACTGACAGATTTATCTTGGTGCCAACCTTACCTCGCATTAATTTGATGGCATCGTTCAGGCTTAAACCTTTGATAGGCTTATTATCAATTTTTACGATCAAGTCACCACTTTCAAGGCCAGCTTTTGCAGCAGGGGTGTCATCAATAGGGCTAATGACTTTAACAAAACCATCTTCCATTCCAACTTCAATGCCAAGGCCTCCGAATTCACCGGTTGAGTTTATTTGCAGGTCTTCATAACTTTGTGGTTCCAGATAGTTGGAGTGGGGATCTAGCTCATAGAGCATGCCCTTGATGGCATTTTCCAATAAGACTTTATCATCAACTTTTTCTACATAGGTTTTTCTTATTTGTGAAAAGGCGTTAACAAAAGCGCGTAATTCATCTAAAGCTAGTTCACTATTGTGGTTATGATTATCATTGACAGTTACTTGTTTCACAGCTTGCTCTGCCAATGCTGCAGGTACTAAACTGAATAACGATAACAGACCAACATATGTAACAAAGAACAGTTTTAACGAAAAATTCATAGACATAAACTCCTGGCCCTCATCATAGCGGTTGCTGAATGATATTGCTAACGGTTTTGTTCACAATGTGTGGTCTAAAGAATACGGATTTTCAGCAAGAATGAGTTAACTTTTACACCATTTTTTAGGGTTTTCCGGTTTACCTTTGTACCGTATTTCAAAATACAGTGCATTTTTTTCCTGGGCGCCACTATTGCCTACGGTTGCTATCACATCACCCTTGTTTACCGTTGCACCAACTGGACGTAATAGAGTTTGATTATGTGCATAGAGACTCAAATAATCATTACCATGGTCAACAATCATAAGTAGACCCTGCCCTTTAAACCAGTTGGAGAAGAGTACAGTTCCCGGGTAAATTGCTTTTACGGGTTTGCCTGCGTTTGAACTAATTGTAATACCCTGCCATAAGTTGTTTTTGCCTCGCTTTTGTCCAAACAGGTTGCTGTGTTTACCATCGACAGGCCAGGGCAAATTTCCTTTAGCGCTCGCGAAACTTTTCCATTCTTGTTGTAGTGATTTTTGAGTTTGCACAGGTATTTCACTAGTAACTTCAGTGATTTCGTTAATCAGAAAAGTGAGTGCCTGTTTGTTCTGGTCCAGCTTTTCTGCTTGGCTACGGCTTTTTGAGATAGATTGTTTGAGCTTTTTTAAAATTTCAAGCCGTGAGTCTTGGGCCTGGTTGAGAGCCAGTTGCTGTCTATTTATTGCGGACTGATTGTCTGCAAGCTCTTCTTCTTGCAGAATAATTTTTTCACTAAGTTGTGCAATTGACTTTTGAGTTTGGCGATACTCTTCGATTAATTCGGTTCGAGCCTTATTGATGGCAGCAAAATAAGTCATGTTTCGGTCAATTGTTGCTGGATTTTTATTCTCCAAAAGCTGTTGTAACAGTGAAGGGGTGCCATTCTTGTAGATACTGACCAGTTGCTTGCTAAGGAGGGCGAATTGCTCTTTTTCACTTTGGTATAGCTCAAGTATTTTTTGCTCGTTGTCTTCTAGTTTGTTTTGGAGAACCTGTCTTTTCTTTATTAGAGAGCGTTCGGTTGCTGCTAGTTCAGCAATGTTTATTTCAGCTTTTTTAATCTTCTTTTCGATTGAGGTTTGCTTAGCTGTTTCTTTTTCTACTTTAGCTTGCGTTTTTTTTAGTTCAGTAACAAGTACTTTTAATTGAGTTTGATATTTACTGAGATCATCCTGTGCATAACAAGGCATGAAATAAATTGTAGAGACAAACAAAAAAACGTGCATACAGATTTGTTTGTACTGTTGGATTCTTAAGTTAGTCACTATTTCAGTCAGTAGATAATTTTCGTTACTAAATTGTTTAAATCATAACGGAGAAAACCCAAAAATAAATCTGCTAAATTATTTTAATAGTTGCCTCTTTAATAAAATAACCTTCCTTACCCTCACACGAACATTGTTTAAAAAAGAATGATGCTATTGAGTTATCTTTTGGCTCATTATGCTATTTATAAAAATATAGGTATGGATATACTCTGATTAAAAGCATAAAAAATAAACAAAACAATCTAAATGATTGGTTTTTATACAAAAAAAATAAATTAATTTCCATTTCAAGCAAAAATAAGTAGGAGTAACTCATGAGACTTGCATTAAAAGTAAAAGCACTACTGATTTTATTTATTTTCTGTATCACATCAATCTCGGCACATAGCGGTTTAATATTTAAAAAAAGAGATTCGTATTTAGTGAATACTATTACTGAGCGATTTAATTCGTTTTGGTCACCCTTTGGAATTTTTTATCCTGCGCCGGTGGAATATAAAGGCCCCTTTTTTGGCGACAATTTAGCTGTAATGTTAGATAGTACACCACTTACTACTTGGGCTCCGTCAGGTATCCGTATTGCATCCTCAGTGGAACAAAATAATCCTGTTTTCCCGAATAGTGACCACTTTATTACTATTCACGGTAGTGTGAGATCAACGGATGAAGTCAACATTGTGTTTGCACCTGTTTTTGAACAGTCCTGGAATGCAGAACCTAACGCTTTTGTTACAGAGAGTCCGGTTTTTGGGGCGGATGGTAGTTCCTATTTTGCACCGGCTTCACCAACAGACAATGGGCAAAATGTACTGATTAAAGTCGATACAGAAGGAAATCGCGAGTTCGCGATCACTCAAATTGACATTGGTGGTGTTGAAGTTATCCAAGAGCCTTCAGGAACGGTTACGACTTTTGATGCTGCATTTGGGCTTAGTGGATCAGCAATTGTTCTCAATAGTCCAGAACTGGGTAAAGAAGTGGTTTATGGGGCAGGATATTTAAAAGCTTATGCTGTTGATGAGGATGGTACGGTGCTTTGGGCTACGTCAATCATGCCGGAATCAATAAAGCAAGCTCTGGATAATTCCGATCAACAGCAATTAAACGAAGAGTTAGAAAAGCCGCACCGTGTATTTGGTATTACCTATCATCCAACAATAGATGCAATTTTAATTGCAGATATAAGTGGCGATGTAACTGCTTTGGATAGAGTTACTGGTGAGCGTTTAGGGGGAATTACCATGCCCGGTTCTCCGGCGTCAGGTGGCGATAATGATATTTTTTCGTTAGGTAATGAAAACGCAGTATTAGCTAGATTGTTTGAAGTGGCCTTTGAGTTGGTAGATAAAACATTCGAGGATGATGGCATTGAATTTAGTTTTTCATCATCCGATGCACAAGCAGCGCTTAGTGCTGTTTTAGGTGGAGGCGCTGTAATTGGTAACCAAATCAGTGTAGATCCTAACACTAACTCATTATGGGTGGCTTCAACTGATCTTGATAGTGCAGATGATAATCCCGGTGATGGCCTGTCAGAAAAAGGTGCTTTGTATCGAATTGATCTTATTAGAAATCAAAATGCTGTAGATTTTAGTATTGAGTGTTTTGAATCCTTTGATGGTGGTACGACATCGACGCCTAGTGTAAGTGCCGATGGAGAACGGGTTTATACCACAGATAATTTTGGCTCAGCATTAGCAATAGATCGTGATTGTAACCGAGTGTGGACAGTCGATGTTGGTGAAGCGGCAGTGGCTTCACTGGCTGTATCGTCTGAGGTAGGTGCAGAGATATATTACCCAACGTTGACCAGTATATATAAGCTTCAAGAAAATATTGACAGAACTTCTGCAGAAGTGGTGTGGGCGGCAGATCTGAATTCCAGTTTTGCTGGTAGTGATTTGTTTACAGCGGCGGATGTGGTGTCTTCCTCCTTGAGGCAATCGTTAGAAGCTATTCTGCAAGAGAAAGGCATTAGCCTTCCCGATTCTGGTTTGTCAGTGGGCGTTCAGAATATAGATTTGGCGTCAATAGGGCAAAACGGCATAATGATTCATTCGGGTTATGGATTATCTATTCCATTGAGCAGCACGTTCAGCTTTCAATTACCTGTTGCGTTAAATGTTGGTCTCTATGATAGAGAAACGGGCGAGTTCATTAATGGCACTAATGCGTTAGAGGAAAATATTGGCGCGATGTATACCGCGCCTGATGGTACGGTAGTCTTAGGTAGCTCGCCTATCAGGCGTGCCATTATAAGGTCGCTCGTCAAAGCCCCTGATTTCATATTGCCAGAACTGCCTAGACGATTGGAGAAGATAGCCGACAATATTGTTGATTATCTGGTGAAACCTTTAACCGGTGGAATTACTAAATATGGCTTTAATCGCGGATATGATTTGATAGCCAGAGATGCTACTTGTCAGGCAGCTAAGCGAATAAAAAATACAATGAATTATGAAGCTTTTGTTAATGATCTGAGTGGGGTTGATGCAGATCGAGCTGATGCACAGAGGCTGATTGAGCAAAGTCAGCAAGCGATATCACTAGCTGTAAATGCCGGGGAGTTAGCACAAAATACTGCTGATGAAGCCAATGCCTGGCTCACTTTAGCTTTTAATGCGTTAAGTCAATCATCATTAGCTCCTGCAGAATCTCATTTAAACCAGGCGTGTAATGTGATACTCGCAGATTAGCTGGAAAGATAGATGGTAGTGGGAGTCGCTTATTCTCACTACCTTTCAGTTAAGTATTTGGTAATTGGTAAGTAAAATAAAAACACAATATTATAGTTAGGTGAATCGGGAATGGTTTGTAGTGAGTATCAGATTAATAGCAAGTTAAGGTATCTGCAAATAACTTAAAAATGGTGGGATGTTTACCCTTTTAAAAGCTTTCGAATTGCTCAATAAATAAGCAATTGTTTGGCCTCTTTTCTACGTATTATTCATAATAATTCCTTAGCGCTAGTTTAATTTTTTAGGCTGTGTATACTTGCCGACCGTTTGAGGCCTTTATAGCAACAGATTTTTTATCCAAAGAGTTATTTGGAGGAGTAAATAGTTTACGTATGTCTATGGAAAAGATTATTCTTTTTGCAGCAGATCAATGGGTTCTGGTTTCGGCATTAGCTGCTGCGGTATGGGGGCTGGTTTTTTTAGAAAATCGACAAGCTGGGCCAAGTTTAACACCCCAATTATTAACGCAACTGATAAACGATGAAGAGAAGGATGTAGTAATAGTGGATTTGCGTGATAAGAAGGAATATAGCCAGGGGCATATTGTCAATGCGATTAACTTGCCTTTTTCCCAATGGCAAAAACAGCATGCAGACACGGGTAAGACTGAACTTGATCAGTATCATGACAGTACTGTCATACTGGTTTGCAAGATGGGGCAGCAATCATCTCATGTTGCCAAAAAAATTGTAGAGCAACCGTTTAAAGCTACCTACCGTTTAAAAGGCGGTATTTTAGAGTGGCAAGCGTCCAACTTACCTTTGGTTAAAAGCTAGAATTTTTGAGTAGTAAGTTATGCCTGATGTAGAAGTAAAAATATATTCTTCAGACTTATGCGGCTATTGTCGGGCTGCAAAGCGTTTATTGCAGAGTAAAGGGCTTGAATTTAATGAAATAAATGTTGATGGCGAACCTGAAGTGCGTGAACAGATGATACATGAAAGTGGTAGAAAAACTGTTCCTCAAATCTGGTTGGGCAATCAGCATATAGGTGGATATACAGACCTTGCTGAATTGGATCAATCTGGTGAGTTAGATCAAATGTTGGCAGGGCAGTCGAATACTTAATTTAGTTAGATTTTTTTATCGAGGTAATTATGTCAGAAGCAGAAGCAGCAAATAACCAGCAAGCAGGTCCACAGTTTGGTGTACAAAAGACTTTCTTAAAAGATTTGTCGTTTGAAATGCCTATGGGCGTGAAGATTTTTACGCAACAGGGGTTTCAGCCAAAAGTAAAGCTTGATGTTAATACAAGTGGTCAGGCTATTGCTGAGAATACACATGAAATTATATTGCGTTTAACGATTACTTCGTCAACTGATGATGGAACAGCTTACCTGATTGAAGTACAACAGGCAGCTATTTTTAGTATTGCTGGTTTTCCGGAAGATCAGTTAAAGCATGTGCTTGGTGCGGTTTGCCCTAATTATTTATTCCCGTATGCTCGCGAAGTTGTTGACAGTACTATTGTGCGTGCAGGCTTTCCGCCATTAAATCTGGCGCCGATTGATTTTGATGCTATGTATCGCCAATCTCAAGCTGCACAGGGCCAGGAAAACCCTACGTTAAACTAGCGCAGCACCTTTGAAGTTCAGTTGTCGCCATGCTTCATAGACAGCAATAGCGACACTGTTAGAAAGATTGAGGCTGCGACTTTCCGGGACCATAGGAAGTCGCAGTTTCTGGTTTTGATTTAAAGTTTCCAGAACGGTGTCAGGGAGGCCTCTTGTCTCTGGACCAAACATCAGGAAGCTATCTTTTTGATAAATTACTTCATGGTAGTGTTTGGTTGCCTTGGTTGTAAATGCATAGAGCTTTTCCACTTTATTATTTTTGTTGCTGCTGTTTTCTTCAGTATCTCTTTTATTAGTGCACAGCCCATTTTCTTTTAAAAAGACGTCATAGTCTTTCCAGCGTTTTACATCCGCGAATTCAGCATAATCCAGTCCCGCTCTCCTCAATTTTTTGTCATCCCAATTAAAACCGAGAGGCTCTATAAGGTGCAACTTAAACCCGGTGTTAGCGCATAGCCGAATAATGTTGCCAGTATTTGGAGCAATTTCAGGCTCGAAAAGAACGATATTAATCATATTGCTTTTTCTGAATGTATTTTAAATGGAAGAGATTATATTAAATTTATTATATTGAATGTAAAGCGTTATTTAATTGTTGTCTGTATTTTTAAAATATAAAATGACAGCAATAATAAAAACAAATAGTTCAAAAATGAGCTCTTTGATAATTAGAGGTTGATCATAACCGTAAAGATACAATCCTATTATTCTTGGAATAAAAAGACTCAAAGCTAAAATTGCATTAGCAAAAAGAACGTACTTTTGGCTTTCTGCCTGAAGAGCAAAGTGAATGATTAAGTAGCCAATACCAAAGTTAAAGCCGCTAATTGCCATAAGCTCAGTTTGGCTTTCGATGTTTTGTAGCGTAAAGTTAAAAAAATCAGCCAATTTGTCTGGAGAGACAACACCAAAAATACCTATGGCGATATAGATAAAACCGGTGACTAAGTTAAATTTTTTAGCTAAGCTCATATAATTATAATTACTGCCTTTTTTGTATAAAAGGATTAATCGTCTTTAGTTGCTATTTGTAATTCCTGTAATTTTCGGGTTAATGTATTTCTGCCCCATCCTAACAATTCGGCTGCATCTCGCTTTCTGCCATTAGTGTGTTTTAACGCTATTTCAATCATGGTTTTTTCAAATAAAGGTGTTGCGGTGTCAAGTATTCTCTTTTGCCCGCTACTTAAAGCGGTGTTTGCCCAGTTACTTAAGTGCTCTTCCCATGTCAGCGTATCATCCTGGTTTGTTGCAGATGCGGGTTTGATAAGCTCTTCAGGTAAATCACCGATATTTATTTCTGTACCCGCTGCCATCACAGTTAACCAGCGGCAAACATTTTCTAACTGTCGGACATTCCCGGGCCATGGTAACTGAGAAAAAAGCTCTTTTACTTTAGGGCTTAACATTTTTGGCTCAACATCAAGCTCTTTGCTGCTTATCTGTAGAAAGTGATTGGCGAGCTCAGGGATATCCTCACTGCGATCAGCAAGTGATGGTAAACGTATTCTTATTACGTTGAGACGATGAAAAAGATCATCTCTGAAAACTTTTTTCTCAACTAATTCTTCTAGATTTTGATGAGTTGCAGCAATAACTCTAACATCGACCTTTATGGGGGTGTGTCCTCCAACGCGATAGAATTCACCATCAGCCAGTACACGAAGTAGTCGGGTTTGTGTGTCTGCTGGCATATCACCTATTTCGTCTAAAAATAATGTTCCTTTGCTTGCTTGTTCGAACCGTCCTGCTCGCTGTTGAGTTGCGCCTGTAAAAGCGCCTTTCTCATGTCCAAATAATTCTGACTCTACGAGGTCTTTTGGTATGGCGGCCATATTCAAGGCAATAAATGGATTGCTTTTTCGAGGACTATGTTTGTGTAAGGCTTTAGCTACAAGCTCTTTTCCTGTTCCTGATTCTCCATTGATTAAGACATTGATATTGGATTGAGACAGTCTACCGATTGCCCTGAATACTTCCTGCATGGCTGGTGCTTTGCCAATGATTTCAGTAGGTTGTTCGGTGGTATTTGAGGGGGCTTCACCAGGATTTTCAGCAGCAATGGCAAGAGCCCGACGAGTCATTGCAACCGCATCATCAATATCAAAAGGTTTTGGCAAATATTCAAAGGCACCGCTCTGGTATGATGAGACAGCGCTGTCGAGGTCGGAATGAGCAGTAGTAATAATGACAGGTAATTTCGGGTGCTTGCTAACAATTTTTTCTAGCATGTCCAGGCCGTTTATGCCTGGCATACGTATATCGCTAATTACCACATCCGGTTTGCTTGATTCAAGTTTGTCGAGTAAAGACTCACCGTTTGAAAAAACATTGACGTTAATACCTGATCTGGACAATGCTTTTTCTAGAACCCAGCGGATAGACTTGTCGTCATCTACCACCCAAACATTATTTGCATTCATTAAATTTACTCCGTTTTATCATAGCCAGGCAATTAATTGTTGTTCATGCCTGGTTAAAGTCCAATGGTAAGAAAAGAGAAAAAATAGTTTCCCCTCTTTTGCTTTTACAGGCAATTAATCCATTGTGCTGGTTTAGTATGGATTGAGAAATAGCAAGCCCTAAACCGGAGTTATTGGCATAACCACTTACCATCGGCACAAAAATTTTATCGATAATACTTTCATCAATACCTGGTCCATTATCTGTAATATCAATACGACATACGAGTTTGTGATACATTCGCCCTATTGTGAAATGACGTAATATTCGAGACGAAATTTTTATTTCCCGGCCATTTTCGCTATAAAGATCTTCATTCCCTTTTTGCAATAAAGCTTGCTTAGCATTATTAACGATATTTAACACAGCCTGGATTAAACGGTGATCATCAGCAATCAGATCAGGAATACTTGGATCATAATCTCTTAAAAGATCTATCTGTTCGCCAACCTCTGCTTTAAATAAGCTGCAAACACGCTCTAACACTTCGTGTATGTTGATCGATTTTGGAGAGTCGACTTTGTTGGGGCCAAGTAATCGATCTACAAGGTTTCGTAATCTATCAGCCTCATCGATAATGATTTTGGTGTATTCCTTGAGTTCTGGCTCTTCAAGATCCTGTGCAAGTAGTTGCGCGGCCCCTCTTAATCCACCTAATGGATTTTTTATTTCATGGGCCAGGCCTTTAAGTAATGCCTCGTTTGATTCTTGGGCAGAGAACAATGTGGCTTCTCTGTTAATTTTAAGCAGTCGATCAATAGGCTGGATTTCGATAATTAATGCATTGCCAGGAATATCTTCTATAGGCGTAACGGTATAATCGACAGTAGTATTGACGACTTCCCCACTTTTTAACGACTTAAGTACTGCCTCTCGTTGCGTATGAGCCTGCGTTTTAATAAGTGTTTCCTGAAGAATTTGCATCATCTCTTCGGCATCTATCAATAAAGTATCTATTCTTTCATTGATGTGCCTACGACCACTCAGCCCAAGTAAAACTTCAGCCGATGCGTTCATATGTGTAAGATGTAGGTGCTCATCAAGCATAAGTACAGCTGTACTCAGGTTTTCAAGTAAACGTGTGTGAAGTTGTTCTGCAATCATGATGCCGGTTACTGCAAAATCTGTTCTCAAAATGGATTAAATGGTTTTTTCACTAAAAAAAAATAATGTACTAAATTACAAAGACTTATAGGTGCTGGTTTGGCTAGTGTCCGGATAAACTACGCTATGAATACGGGGCAATAGCAAGCTTTAGTAAAATGAGCCTATTATGCACCATTATAGTGCCCTTTTTTATTTTTTTTTGCACCATTATTGCGCGAGAATCACAGTATTCAATTGCTATTCATTTAATAGAAACCTAATAATGTTTAGGGATTCTTAAAGAGTAGTTTTTTATTTGATAACGAATCAAGCAAAGCGAGTAATACATTGTTTAGACAAAATAGAGATAAATTGATTTTTGGGCTGTCATTGGCTTTAGGCGTTTCGCTGGTTTTCAATATCTATTTTCTCACGACAGGTTCTTCTACCAAACTGGCTCAAGATTCTGATTTTAATAGCGGCAAAGGTGAGGGTGGGCTAGTCAGTCTGTTTAAAAATGTTGTTGATAGTCAATTGGTAAAACCTGAAGGCAATCTTAACAAGAAGGATCTTGAATGGTTATTTGGCATAAAAGATTACCCGAGTGCATTGGAAGGGTTATCCATATTTTTTGAGACTGAGCCATCTAAAGCAAAAAAATTAAATCAGGCATGGATGAACGAGATGTATAGTTTACTCCAGCTTGGCAGGTTAGAAGATGTTGAATTATTTTTAATCGCATCAAAGGAGATATTTCCTGAAAATTGGGAGTATAGGGTATTAGAAGCAAAGTGGAATATAGCCCGAGGAGAATTTTTGTTAGCAATTAATCAGCTATATCGATTTGTTAGGGCCTTGCCAGAAAACAGTCAATATAATTATCGTCAAAGCATTAGAGAATGGTTGCTTGAAGAGTATGCCAAAATAAAAGGCGGTATGAATCAATCTGATTTAGCAGTAATTTCTGAACGTTTAGTGAAATTGGATTCTCAGTTTATTCCTTATATTATTTTGTATGCTGAACAATTGATAGCTCAAAAAAATTATCGTTTAGCTAAAGCAGAGCTTGAACCGTTAGCTTTTGATTCAATTCATGGGGGGTATATAGGTAAAGTGTTAGATAAAATTGCCTTGTTAGAGCAAGGAGGTAAGGTTATTTTATTGAAGCCTGTTGGTGCACACTATATTGTTGAAGGAAAAATAAATGATAATAAAAGCGTTTCTTTAATGCTTGATACTGGTGCCTCTTTATCTGTTTTATCAAGAGAAGCCTTTTCAAGAATGCAATCACATTCTCCTGCTTTTATCAAAAAGATACTGGTAAATACTGCTGGAGGTGAGGTGTCTGCAGACCTTTATGAGTTTGATTCTTTTCAATTGGACGATTATCAATTGAAAAATTTTGTCTTTGCAGTGCTGGATTATAATAGTGGATCAAATACGGATGGTTTATTAGGGATGAATTATTTGAATAATTTCGATTTTAAAATTGATCAGGAAAAAAATAGATTACTGCTATCCCCGCAACAATAAAAAACTGATGCAGCTATGTTTAAGACCAGTAATTTAAAGGTTTTTTAAAGTGAAGTAAAAATTTTTCAGTATCGTTTTTTAGTAGTTTTTTCACTTTAATTAGAGTTTTTTTATCCCATTGTTCATTAATTTTAATTTCCGAATCGATTTTTTGTTGTGCGTGGCTTCGGCTATTGCTGGACTCTTTTTTAAAGTCTGGTTTAAATGATGTATCAATATCCAAAAACGCACAAGTATTTTGATATACGCTTAAAATATCGTTTCTATAGTCTTTAAACCAGATCACATGGATATTTTTTTTTCCAAAAGCTTTACGATAGTGTGAGTAGGTTTCCCAATAACGGCTTGAGTCGACCATCATAGGCATCTTTTCGATGGCTTCTGAGATAGAAGTGATATCTTTATTATGCAGCATGGTCATTTGTTCTATATAGGCTGAGCTAATCCGCTCTAATGGGTGGCGAACCATATAGATAATCTTTGGGTTGTCCAGGTGAGTTTGAATTCTGCTAATGACTTTTGGATGTTGGCGAATGCGAGAATAAGATGTTGAGGCATCACCTATCGCTTTTTCGTTGGAACAATGACTAAAAAGCTGTTTGTAGTATTCGATACCATTTTTATAGTTAACATCATAAGAGAAGAAGTGAGGCTCTTTTTTCTGAACGATTTCAGCTTCAGGGTGTTGAGCCAGCAATGAAGCCATTGATGTGGTAGCACACTTCGCGGCTCCAATTAAAAGAAAATTAGGTAATGTCATGACTTATGAATATATCTGATTTGATGTAACTGTAAATATACTTTTGAGATGATAATAACCTGGCCATTAACAAGAGCGTAGTTTTATATATTGTTAAAAAGGGTTAATTTTTTAGCGATTGTTTAATTTATGAGCTACGATTAATTCAACGGATGCAGATGATATCAGGAGGTAAGTTTAACCCAGACATTAATTAAATAGGTTGATATGACAACTAAGCTATTTCGAGATTCAGTATTCAAAACATTTTCTGATTATTGGCCGCATTATGTTTGCGAACATTCTAAGTTAGAAACCCGGCTAATACATTGCTTTGCAATTATCTGTAGTATTCTCTTTTCACTCCTCAGCGTTTTATTATTAAACCCAATTTATTTATTACTTGCTCTTGTTTGTGGGCATTTTTTTGCCTGGTTTAGTCATTTCCTTATAGAACAGAATCAACCGAAGACTTCTTTTTTTCCTTTCTGGTCATTTATCGCAGATTTTAAAATGTGCTGGATGATGTTTCGCGGAAAGATGGCCGGTGAACTGGAGCGTTGCCAGTTATTGGTAGAAAAGAGTGATTTTTAATATCATTTTGTTTTTATTATCAATGCAAAGTAATTCCCCCCCTTTATCCTTATGATGCCTATCGAGTAGAATGCGCGCGCTTTGTGTTCAAGCTCGGGTATTTACTGAAAAGTAGATTTATTTAATATATTTCATCGTTAGCAGGCACCGTATTTTGTCTAAGAATGACCGTAAACTCCGTAATATTGCGATTATTGCTCATGTAGACCATGGTAAAACAACATTGGTTGATAAATTATTAGAGCAATCAGGTACCTTGGGTCGTAATGATTCAGGTACTGAAAGAATCATGGATTCCAATGATCAGGAAAAAGAGCGAGGAATCACGATCCTTGCAAAAAACACGGCGATTAATTGGAAAGATCATCGCATTAATATAGTAGATACCCCAGGGCATGCCGACTTTGGAGGAGAAGTTGAACGAGTGCTTTCAATGGTAGATTCAGTACTATTGTTGGTTGATGCAGTTGATGGCCCGATGCCACAGACTCGTTTTGTAACACAAAAAGCTTTTGCAAAAGGTTTAAACCCTATAGTTGTTATAAACAAAGTTGACCGACCGGGCGCTCGTCCTGATTGGGTAATGGATCAGGTATTTGATTTGTTTGACCGTTTGGGTGCAAATGAAGATCAGTTGGACTTTCCTATTGTCTATGCCTCTGCGCTTAATGGCATAGCAGGTCTTGAAGAAGACAATATGGCCGATGATATGACGCCATTACTGGAGTTAATACTCGATACAGTGCCAGCGCCTGAGGTGGACGTAGATGGTCCATTCCAGATGCAAATCAGTGCTCTGGACTACAACAGCTACGTGGGTGTTATTGGCGTGGGCCGTGTGACTCGAGGTAAGGTTAATAAGAATATGCCAGTAATAGTAGTTGATGCTGAAGGCAAAACTCGTAAGGGTAAGGTGTTGGAGATTCTGGGTAACCTGGGTGTGGAGAGGATAAATATTGATGAGGCTATGGCAGGCGATATTGTTTGTGTCACTGGTTTAGAGACACTAAATATTTCAGACACATTGTGTGATCCGGAAAATGTAGAAGCATTGCCGCCACTTGTCGTTGATGAACCAACGGTTTCTATGACATTTCAAGTCAATGACTCACCTTTTGCAGGAAAAGAAGGTAAGTTTGTTACCAGCCGTAATATCAAAGAGCGACTGGATAGAGAATTAATACATAACGTAGCGCTTAGGGTTGAAGAAGGAGACTCGCCTGATAAATTCAAAGTATCAGGGCGAGGCGAATTGCATCTTTCAGTATTAATTGAAACCATGCGACGCGAAGGGTTTGAAATGGCTGTTGGCAGGCCTGAGGTAGTACAACGCGAGGTAGATGGAATTATAGAAGAACCTTACGAAGCGGTAGTGGTTGATTGTGAGGAAGAGCATCAGGGCCCCATAATGGAAGCGTTAGGTTTGAGAAAGGGCGATCTGAAAAATATGGTGCCAGATGGTAAAGGCCGTATCCGTCTTGAATACATTATTCCCGCTCGTGGTTTAATCGGTTTTCGCTCAGAATTTATGACAATGACTTCTGGAACAGGTATTTTAACATCGATTTTTGATCATTACGGAGTGGTTAAGGCCGGGGAAGTGCAGTCTCGAATTAACGGTGTATTAATCAGTAATTGTAAAGGTAAAACCTTGGCTTATGCGTTATATAATCTGCAAGACCGTGGTCGTTTAATGATAGATGCCAATGTGGATGTGTATGAAGGTCAGGTAATCGGAATTCATAGTCGCGGTAATGACCTTACAGTAAATCCTACAAAAGCTAAGCAGTTAACTAATGTTCGTGCATCGGGTTCAGACGAAGCAACAGTGTTAACGCCGCCGATAAAAATGACATTGGAGCAGGCGTTAGAATTTATAGAAGATGATGAAATAGTCGAAGTGACACCTGAAAGTATACGTGTTCGCAAAAAGCTATTGTTAGAGCATGAGCGTAAGCGTGCTTCACGTGCCTGATAGCGGATTGATTCAATGAAAGCACTGATCCAACGTGTGACTGAAGCCAGTGTGAAGGTGGATGGAGAGGTAGTTGGTGAGATTGATAAAGGGCTTCTCGTATTTCTCGGTGTAGAAAAAAAGGATACAGAAGTAGCTATTGAAAAAATGGCGCATAAGCTTTTGGGTTATAGAGTATTTTCAGATAACGATAATAAAATGAATTTAAGTGTCAGTGATATTGAGGGTGATATCTTGTTGATCTCGCAATTTACCTTAGCTGCGCAAACTGGAAAAGGTATGAGGCCAGGATTTTCTGATGCGGCTCCTCCTGATATGGCAAAAAAGTACTATCTTAAATTGGAGAAGATGTTAAAACAAAGGCTGGAAAGGGTAGAAACCGGAATTTTCGCTGCCGATATGAAAGTTAGTCTTATCAATGATGGCCCAGTGACTTTTATGTTAGAGGCTGGTTTGTAGTTTAACCCCAAAGTGCCTGAACTATTTTTACAGAGCCGGCGTGAAAATCTGAAGGTGAGTGGCAGCTTATCATTAGACCTCGCGTTGCAAGTTTCAATAAGTAGGCTGTTTCTATTGCTTTTTCTTTGGTTGGGCACGCATTAGACTCAAAAAGGAAATCCGCTACTATATCGGTGAGCTCTTCACTGAAATCCCTCTGGTTTCGTATTTTGTTTTGAGCTCGCGACACTAATTCACCACCATGCGCAGCACCTTGCCATATTTCAATATAGTCCCCTAAGTATTCCTGGTTGATATCGATAATAGCCTGTTTTGGGTCAATGTCAGGCTCCTCAAGAATACTTATACAATTCTCAAGACCCTCAGTAAAGAATGTATCTAATGACCAGGACAGAGCAGCTTCTTTGGATCCGAATTTTTTATAAACTGTCTGACGAGAAATATTAGCAGCTTTTGCAATATCACTCATCGATGTTTTTCTGAAGCCAAATTGCCCAAAAACCTTAAGAATCTCAAGGGCATTCTGATTTCTTGGTTTACAGGATGGACGCTTTCGATCCATTTTGTAATAATCCTCCAAGGCTTTAATCACAGAATTTAAGCCTTAAAATATAGTATCCAAATGAGACGCTTATTGATGTTATCGATGTTAATTTATATTTTTTTTAGTTTGTATTCAAACGTAGTGTAAATAAAGACTAAATTATTATGATAGAAAAGCGCCATCAATCTGGCTTTAATGATTAGCATTCAAGTCAACTACCTGATCTCTCAAGTAAGGTTTTCGTTATTACTGGCGCAAGTTCAGGCCTTGGAGGTTGAAGCGACTAAAATGCTACTTACAAGGGTGCTGAAGTAGATATGGTTTCTTGATCTGTTGGTAAGGCTGTCAATGCATGGAACCTACTGCCAAGAGTGTTAAAGGAGAAGGTTGATTTTATTCGAATGGATTTAGCCGATCTGGACTCTGTTAGACAAGCAGCTAAAGAATTACGTCGGCGTGTAACTAGAATTGATGAGTTAATTAATAATGCTGGCATTATGATGACACCAGAAAGTAAAACTGCAGATGGTTTTGAGTTGCAGCTAGGCTAAAATCATTGCTATTAGTTTTAGCTGCGGCAGGGTTAGAGGTAAAACGTAGCGGTTACTATGGTCTGCAAAAATTTGAAATGAGTGGCAGGATAATTGATGCAAGCGTTTTGTCAGAAGTGCTTGATAAAGCAAGCAAGTAACGCTCTGGAAGCGGAGTGAACAGTTAGTGAATTATCGTTGGGGATTGCCCTCTGCTTAATCGTTAATGAGTGGTATTAAGATTTGCCAGGAAGTAGAGCTATAAATCTATTTGCTAGCTATTAAAAAATTTCTAACGAATTAAGTTAACGCCATATTGTTTTTTAATTTCAGCCGGAGTCATCATGGCTCTTGGGCTTTTATATCTATAGGGCGAATGAATTTGTAGGCTTTGTGGTTGAAACGATGATTGTATGACGGTTTGAGGAGGGCAAGCATTATTTTGAATGTAGTAAAGTGCTGTGGCTAATCGTTCCTCTGCAACGTCACCCATAGGGTTGGTAAAGTCATCATCAACAGCGCAACCGGTTACTGGTACTGCAAAAGTGTTAGAGTTGTCGTTAGCCGGTTTAAAGCCATCTGCATAGCTACCAAAATCTTTGTTGTTGGTAGATTGTAATTCAACAGGAAGGTAGGTTATTCCACAGTTTTCATGCCCAAAAAAACCATAGGGTTTTCCGCAAGTAATACCACCGATCAGTATGACTTCTATGTCTATACCCCTTAGTCCATTAATAATACCTTCGCTAGCAGAACAAGTATCGATACCAGAAATTATATAAACACGATTTAAATCCAGGGTTGGAAGATTAATGGAGCCTAACTCTTGGCTGCTGGCAGTAAGGAACTCTCTTGTAACAGGGGCAAAGCGATCATTAAAATTCAAACGGCCATAAATTTTATTTGCTGTATTAGATGCACCAGCAATCATATAGGTTACCTGATTGGCAATATACCCATACCCGCCCGCGTTATATCTTAGATCTATAATCAAATTGTTTATGTTAGCTATTTTGAAATTGTTGAAAGCATTTATAAGTTGTGCTTCGGATGCTTCGGTATGATCGTTAAATTGGAGATAGCCAACGTTTAGATTGTCCGGGTTATTACTTGGGTCATTGTCGCTAGTAATAATCTGGTAATTGTCTGTTGCTGGTATGGTAACTTTTGCAGCACTCAATGTTTTGGTTGCTGACAGATTGTTTAGATTGGTAATTCGAAAAGTATGTGTTTCATTTTCGTTAAACGGAAACAAGCCTCTATATATGTCATTATTACTTGTTGGCAGGTTTATACCATTGATAGCTGTAATTCTGTCACCTCGTTGAACTCCTGCATGATCAGCTGGGGAGTCAGATACAACAAAACCTACAGTGATAGCAATGACCTGATCAAGGTTATTTTCTTCAATCACATAATGTATGCCATAACCAATATCGATACCTGATGTTATAAACTCATTGAACTGAACAGTATCAACTAAACCTGAAAACTCGTCTTTTAGTTTTCCGGATGGTGTGATCTCATTGCTGACGAGTGAGTAAAAATAAGATGTCAGGCTATTGAAAAAAGTTGGATCTGGATCTTGAGAGTCCTGATACCATAAATAATATTCATTAAAAATAGAGCGGATAAATAATTGTTCAGATTCAAAATCACAGCTCCCGGCAAAGACGGCAGAAGGGTTATAAACACCTTGCTGCCAGTTTTGTTGGCCACTGCTGCCACCGCCACCACCGCAACTTGTCAGATGGATTAAAACAACAAAGAATATGATAAAAAATAAGAGGTTATGTTTTCTGGTTACCACTTTCCCTAACCCTAAAAATTGATTTGATTATATATAAGTAAATTAATGTAAGATTATAACCTTATCATGTGCACAAAAGTCGAAGGTTTTATATCTGAAGTAAGGGTTAGCTTTTTATGGGGCTTAAATTTATAATGAGCGGGTTAATATCGTGGCTTCTATACAGAGTGATTCAATTGTTTTGTTTTGCATTCGGTTTATTTTTCAAAGCTTTGTTTTGAAGGTTTTCTTCGTCTTCAGGGTTGTCTGGTGTTAGTCTAACAGATTCGGCTATCTCGTTAGCTTTTCCAAAAGTGAAATCACCATTCATAAATGGCTGACTGCAGCTGCTTAGAAAAAATGTTAGTAAAAGAAGATATGTTCTCATATAAGTTAATTGTTTTGAGTATTGTTTATAAATGTTCTTCAGCAAAAGCGGCCAGCCTTCCTCTTTCAACACCGTTTACATGCATTATGCCTGCAAATTCAAAATCTTTACTTTTTTGTACCAGATAAGTTAATCCGGATGTTAACGGAGAAATGTATTTATTATCTATCTGAGCAAGGTTTCCAAGTACTACTATTTTTGAATTGTGGCCTACGCGAGTAATGATTGATTTTAGCTGAAATTGAGTTAAGCCTTGCGCTTCGTCAATTATAATGTAGGCGTTATTGAATGAGCGTCCACGCATAAAGTTGAG
Source organism: Cellvibrionales bacterium (assembly GCA_041941365.1). GTDB lineage: Bacteria > Pseudomonadota > Gammaproteobacteria > Pseudomonadales > UBA7434 > UBA7434. The sequence goes on from JBGTQK010000005.1 coordinate 27,964, forward strand.
CGACTTGAACTGAATGTTAGCTCTTTCTTTAATATATTCAATGCTGCTATTCATATTTTCATCGTTACTATGTAGCACTTCAAGGTTATCGTCAAAAGCTGCAAGCCACGGCGCCATTTTTTCTTCTTCTGTACCCGGTAAAAAACCAATATCTTCGGCGATGGGTGGTGTTGAACGAGCAACAATAATTTTATCGAAACGTTTTTCTTCCAGAATGGCATGAAGACCATAAGCAAGAGCAATTAATGTCTTGCCAGAACCGGCGGGGCCGGTCATCACCATCATATCCAGATTGTTTTGTTGTATTAGATGAAATGCCATTGCTTGTTCAAAGTTACGGGGCTTTAATCCCCAGAGTTCTTTATGCATCAGCTTTTCTTTGTCAATGTGAAGCACTTCTATGTAATCGTCTTCGACTGAAAGTACCTGACCGGCAAATTGTTGTTCATCAAAAACCAGCATATGGGGATAGGCATCGGGCATATATCCTTTGTCGAGTCGATAAATAACCTGACCATCTCCTCGGTGTTTTGTTTCAACGTTTTCAACCTGGGACCAGAAGTCACCTTCATACTGTTCATAACCTCTGGCCATTAGAGAAATATCATCGACAACTTTATCTTTTCGGTAGTCTTCGACATGTTCAAGTCCAGAGCCTTTGGCTTTTAGACGCATGTTGATATCTTTTGTGACCAGGCATACCGTTGCCTGCTCTATTTGTTGAAGATGAAGTGCAACGTTAATGATGCGGTCATCATTGTAAAAAGTCGCAGAATTATTCAGTAGAGGTGCATCTTTATTGAGAGTGACCAGTTGATCGGGAAAGATCGCCAGTGTGCCTTGTGCATCCGAATCTTCCAATGATGTTGGTAGAGGGACGCCACGTTGAATATCTTTTGGTGAAGCATCTTTTACTACATCGTCTATGGCGCCAATGGCGATACGTGCTTCGCGACTAACGTCTTTATCGCGGCGATCTTTAATTGCATCAAGCTCCTCCAATACAGTCATTGGAATAATTACATGATGTTCAGCAAAGGCTAGAATGGCGGTTGGATCGTGGAGCAGGACATTGGTGTCGAGTACAAAAATTTTTTTCATCAAACTTCCAGTGGGGGTACAATCTGTTTTAAATCGTTTTATTTATATCGTTTTGAGCAAAGTGAGTACTTGCTTATATCCTGAGCGCAGTACTGAAATGGCTAACGACATGATAAAGGGTTGGTCAGCATATTACCATTGTAAATGGGGATTTATATTTGCCGAAGATAGTAAAAGTTTGGGACAATCTACTATTGGGCATGCTTATAGTGCTGTTTATGTTACCGTTTGTATTATGGTTTCTTTTTATGAAAATAAGCGCTTTGAAGATTAGAAGGGCTTTGGATGCGTCTATTCCAAAGATAAAAGGACAGTTCATATATTCACTCTACCAAGCTTTTTTTAATTCATTCAGTTATTAAATTACATCTTTAATATGACAACAACAAGTCTACCACCTCAAGAAGTTGAAAAAATTTCCATAAAAGATTATGCGGAGAAAGCCTATCTCGATTATTCAATGTATGTCATTCTCGACAGAGCCTTGCCTCATGTTGGTGATGGCTTAAAGCCAGTACAGAGAAGAATTGTCTATGCAATGTCTGAATTGGGATTAAAAGCCTCAGCAAAATATAAAAAGTCAGCTCGAACTGTGGGTGATGTCATAGGTAAGTTTCACCCGCATGGTGATAGTTCGGTTTATGAAGCCATGGTATTAATGGCACAACCATTCAATTATCGTTATCCGCTGATTGATGGGCAGGGTAACTGGGGTTCTGCGGATGACCCGAAATCATTTGCTGCAATGCGCTATACCGAATCAAAATTGACAAAATTTTCTGACCTTCTGATGTCTGAAGTCAGTCAGGGTACAGTTGATTGGCAGCCAAACTTTGATGGAACACTTGAAGAGCCTGCGTTATTACCAGCAAAAGTCCCAACGATTTTACTAAATGGGACAACGGGGATAGCAGTCGGTATGGCTACCGATATTCCTCCTCATAATTTAACTGAAGTGCTTTCAGCCTGTATTCACTTGTTAGATAAGCCAAAAGCAACTTTGGAAGATATTTCTAAATATGTAAAGGCGCCAGATTATCCAACTGAGGCAGAAATTATTACCCCGATTTCAACGATACATGATATGTATCAGACAGGTAAGGGGAGTCTTAAGATGCGTGCTGTCTATACTAAAGAGCAAGGCGATATTATTGTAACTGCTTTACCTTATCAGGTCTCAGGTGCAAAAGTGTTAGAGCAAATAGCTGCTCAAATGCAGGCAAAAAAATTACCGATGGTGGTGGATTTGCGTGATGAATCTGATCACGAAAACCCAACACGTTTAGTCATTGTTCCAAAATCTAATCGCGTTGATGTAGATACTTTAATGTCTCATTTATTTAGCTCGACGGATCTTGAAAAAAACTATCGTATTAATTTAAATATGATAGGAGTAAACGGTCGGCCTCAAGTTAAAGGCCTTGTTCTCATTCTAAAAGAGTGGTTGCAGTATCGAAAAGATACCGTTAAGAAGCGTTTGCAATTTCGGTTGGAAAAAATACTTGATCGGTTGCATTTACTGGAAGGCTTGTTAATTGCTTTTTTAAATCTTGATGAAGTGATTCATATAATAAGGACGGCAGATGAGCCAAAGAAAGAATTAATTAAGAAGTTTAAATTAACAGAAAGGCAAGCGGATTACATTCTTGATACACGTTTACGTCAGCTAGCCAGGCTTGAAGAAATGAAAATCAAGTCAGAGCAAGAGGATTTGGAAAAAGAAAGAGAGGAGATAGAGAAAACTTTAGGTTCTGATTCGAGATTAAAAACATTAATTAAAAAGGAATTAAAAGTAATAATGGAAGAGTTTGGTGATAAACGCGTTTCTAAATTAGTAGAAAGAAAAGAGGCTATAGCTTATACCGAAGATGATATAACAACAGTTGACCCTGTAACCGTTGTGCTTTCTGAGAAGGGTTGGGTAAGAGCTGCTAAAGGACATGATATTGATCCTTCGGCCTTGAATTACAAATCAGGGGATAAATTTAAGCTATCTGCAAAAGGCAAGTCTAATGAACAAGTAGTTTTTATGGATTCAACGGGTCGAACGTATTCAGTGCAGGCTAGAGTATTACCATCCGCTAGAGGTCAAGGTGAGCCACTAACAGGTAAAATCAATCCGCCATCCGGGGCAACATTTATTGGTTTAATGATGTTAGGTACATCTGAACATTATTTATTATCAACTGAGGCTGGCTATGGTTTTGTTTCAAGCTTTAATGATATGTTAGCCAATAAAAAGGCGGGTAAAGCTGTACTCACGATATCTAAAGGAAGTGATGCTTTAATGCCTTCGCCTATCCGCTCTATAGAGGAAGATATGCTTGTTTCAATAAGTAATACCGGGCGGATGCTTGTTTTTCCTATTAAGGAATTACCATTAATGGCCAGAGGGAAAGGTAACAAGATTATGAATATAACAGCAGCAAAATTACAGTCGAGAGAAGAGTTTATGACTAACGCTATAGCTATTTCTCCAAAAGATACCTTGGTAGTACATAGTGGAAAACGCTATTTGAAAATGAAGAGTGCAGATCTGGAGTATTATTTTGGTGAAAGGGCTCGAAAAGGCAATAAATTGCCCAGAGGGTTCCAAAAAGTTGATGCATTAAGCATAGAAGTGAAAGAAAAATAGCGGTAGGGAATGGTATAAAGTGAACCCTGTATTTTTGATTAAAGTGAGCGGCCCTGATTTACCGGGAATTACTAATAGAATGACGAGTATTCTGGCATCATTGGATGCCAGTGTGATGGATATTGGTCAGGCGGTCATTCATGAAACGCTGGTGTTAGGGCTGTTGGTAAATATCTCGATTCCATTGAGCAAAGAAGACCTGCATAACAAACTTAAAGCTGAATTAGAAAGTTATGAGTTGGCGATTGAGATAGATGGTATTGATGAAGATAACTATAACCATTGGGTTATGGCGCAAGGAAAACCACGATACATTCTTACTTTGCTCGGACGAACAATTGAAGCTGAATCAATTGCACTCATAACACAAGTGATAGCTGAAAATGGGCTGAATATCGATAAAATTACACGGCTTTCTGGTCGAATTGGCTTGTTGGAACAATCAGATGTATCTTTATCTGAAAATACAAAAGCGTGTGTTGAGTTTTCGCTTAGAGGGGAGTTAGAGAATAAAAAAAGATTTAGAATGTCTTTGCTTGAATTGGCAAACCATTTAGATGTTGATGTTGCTGTACAGGCTGATGATGTCTTCAGACGAAATCGGCGTCTAGTGGTTTTTGACATGGACTCTACATTGATAAATGCTGAAGTCATTGATGAGTTGGCTATTGAGGCAGGTGTTGGAAAACAAGTGGCTGAAATAACCGAGTTAGCAATGCAGGGAGAGTTGGATTTCAATCAGAGTTTTGAAAGGCGTTTATCTTTGCTGGAAGGTCTTAGCGAAAATATTCTTGAAAAAGTTGCTTCCCGTATTCAATTGAACGAAGGCGTAGCTGAGCTCATGTCTACGTTAAAATTTTTGGGTTATAAAACAGCAATTTTATCGGGTGGTTTTACTTACTTTGCAAAACGCCTTCAGGAGCAATTAGGTTTTGATCATATATACGCTAATGAGTTGCAAATAATAGATGGCACGGTTACCGGTATTTCAGTTGCTCCAATCGTAAATGGAGAGCGAAAGGCTGAACTTTTAAAAGAACTGGCGCAAAGAGAAGGTCTGGCTTTAGAGCAAGTTATTGCTATTGGAGACGGCGCTAACGATTTACCTATGTTGAGTTTGGCGGGTTTGGGCATTGCCTTTAGAGCAAAGCCTTTAGTTAAAAAGAACGCTCAGCAATCAATATCTACACTGGGATTGGACAGTGTTCTTTATTTGTTAGGTATCAGTGACCGTGAGAGAGCAGTAAATATAGATATTGCTGCAAATAATTAGCCAATTTCAGAGAAACTATAATCCATTGTTTCTAACGGGCTTTGTAGGTAGTTTCCTATTACAAAAGGTACGCCTGATTGCCATAGTTGTGCAAGATCAGCGGCTGAGTTAATGCCTGTAGCGACGCATTGAACACCAGATGCCTTGCTTTTTGCGATGACTTCCTGGAGTTTATCTCTGGAACTATCTTCTTCTGATGTAAGATTTAAAACAAAGCTTTCTGCAAGTTGTATATAGTTAGTTTGTATTTTTTCGATATAATCAATTTGATCCCTTTCTAAATCAGTGATACCTGTTTTAATACCATCTTTCTCTAGTAATTTTAAAAACTTCTTACAAGCGGAGTCGTGATCGTTAATTTGTTGTGTATCAACGTTGGCAATAATAGAGGAAGGGTTAATGTTATGAGAAAGAATATAGTTAACTAACCAAACGCTGAATTCACTATCAACAATTGCACTGGATGTGAAATTGAGCGCTAGTATTGCGTTAGAATCAGCACATTCAGAAAATTGGGTTAAAGCTTTTTCTATAAGCCACTTATCAAGCTGTATATTCTCTTTTTCTACGCCTAGTTCTGCCAGAAACTCTTTAGCTAATTTTTCTTGCCCGGAATCATCTTTCAAATATAAATGATTCTGGTAAATATGAGAGTCCTGATTTTGAAGACCAATGATAGGCTGGTATCTACTACTAAGTCGACCAAGTTCCAATGCTTGTTGTAAAGCTTCTGATCCTTCTGCATTGTCAAGTTTTGGCGCAAAAATCTCTATGCCAGTTTTATTAATAGATTGTAAATTTGCGCATACTGAAAATGCTTTATCTAGCGCATTTTCTGGAGTAATACCTGCTACACCAAATTTTGCACCGCCTGCACTAAAGTGTTCACCTTCTATTTCTGAAGAGGAACGATTAACAACCTCATTAAGATTTGCCAATAAGTTTTTTATAACATTTTCTTCATTGTTATTCTCTGTACCAGCGATTAACCAATTCTCATTGGTGCCTAGAAGTGAAAAACCTTCAGGGCAATTTTCTCTGATCGTATTGTTTAATTCACGCAGTAAATTTTGATAGCTGTTATAGCCCATTTTTATTTTAAGGCAGGGTAAATCATTTGGAGCGATATAATAAATGATGCCAATATCATTTAGAGGCGCCAGAAATTCATTGATATTGATAGTGTCTGATGTAACTACTGGATTATTTAATACAGGTTCCGAAGAAATCTCTTTTTCTACATCAGTTACAGTTTCTTTATCTGAGCACGTTGTTATTGTAATTTGAGTGCAGGGCTCATCATCAAAATTGCTGTAACAAAACGATAATATCAGCTCAAGTGTAGAGTTGTTGACTGTATTAAATGTTATGCATGAGTCTTGTATTTTTTCATTTGATGGAAGTTTTTTTAAAATGGATTTAATGCTTTGTTTGCTATCCGGGTTTACAAGATCTATTAATGGAATAAATTCAATTTGTTCTGCTGTTTCATATCCCAGCAGACTTAAAAACTCATTATTGACATTAATAATCATGCCATCTGCGATATGAAGCATAGGAGTATCAGCATGATGCTTCATTAGTTCACTGTGTGTTTCAACAGAATCAGAAAGTAAAGTCTGATTAATTATCTGCTTTTTAGCAGAACATTCATCAATAATGCTACTGATGCAGTACAGAAGTCTTTCATTTTCTTCTTTAAGTAAATACTGATTGAAACCTAGTTGAGTAACATTAAGCGCTTTATCTGGATTATAGTTATCATCGATATATATGAACCCGACTAATGGGCTGAACTCTTGTATGGATTCTGCAATTGTCGTTTCAGAAAAGATAGTTGAGTTAGCGAAACTAATAAGAATATCCCAATTTTTAGTAGAAAGGTATTCATTCATTTCTTGAATAGAGGTCACTTGGCCAGCTTGTGCTTTCCAGCCAGACTCTTTTAAGATTTCTTTCACTGCTAAAACATTGCCAGGATTTTCATGAGCTATTAATACGCTGACACTCTCAACGCTTAGCGGCGCTAAAACCGGTGTTATTATTGGTGAAGATAGACTCTCTTCGTTAATATAATTTGCCACAGCATTACTCACTTAATAAAGCCTCAATTAAAAACACTAAATTGTTTTTTATATTAATCAATTATGCTCACTATATTGTAGACGCTAAAATCTTTTGAATATTCAATTGGGTCACTTACCAGAATATTTTTTTCCTTATTTTGCAATACCATCATTACAGAGCCTTTATGATTAGGGCCTGTATTCGCAGCTAGTAATTGACACCCCTTAAGTGTTTCGTTGTCTATATTCTCTTCAGGTTTAATTTCATCTGTAGTTAAGATAATCGCCGGAAGATAATCAGTATTTTTCTTGGTATGTAACCATTTTATTGCTGCAGGGAATGGGTGGCCTGAGAAAATTTCTATCCCCATTTTCTTTTCATTATTATTATTTTTAACCCAGCGAATAGCACAAGCTGACCATTGTTTTTCATCAGCATCGTTACATAACCCTAATAAGGATCCAGGCACTATGTTTTTACCAAAAAGATCAGTGTTACTTAAACAAAATCCGTGGCTACTTTCGTTAAGTGCTTTTGAATCATGTGAGTGGTAAACAGTCTCATCAATAAACTCTTCCTGATTACCTAGTTCAAATTCGATAACAAAATCTGAGCCTTCCTGATTATCCCAGTTAGCCTGATAAACACTTTGCCAGGCATCCATTTCTGTTTTATCTTTTTGTCCAGGTTTATCTAGAAATGGATTTGTATTGGTTTGATCTAGAGCGGTTACTTTGTTTATAAAGTTTTTAAACGACTTTTTTTCAGCAATAAAGTAATGTAATTCAGAAATACCAATACATATTTTTAAGTCTTTATTTGATGGAGTTCTTTTTTCAGTTCTAAAACATTTTCCACCGATGACATTGTTCAAGTGGGTTGCTACAAGTGGGTCAAGCTCTTTAAGGTTTTCATTATCTAATAGGCCGATAAAAGAGAAAAACAGTTTGCTTCCCATCAAGCTTTGATCAAGAGCTTCTGATTTTGAATTGATATTTTGTGGTGGATTATCTTCAGAGATGTTAACGAAAAAAACAGTTTCTTTATTTGGCTCAGCAAACGCTTTAATACTCGCAGTATTTTTTGTTGTCCAATCATATAGTTGAGTAATAGAGCCGCTATCAAGCTTTTCAGTATTTGCGCAACCAAGTAAAATGCTTGATTTATAAAAAGCATTAATCACCTGAATATCATCGTTATTTTTGTTATTCAAGTTACTGATAGCTTGATAGTAAGTGTTATGCAAAGTGAGCCAGCACTTCGCAGGTGCTTCTGTATATGACTGTTTGGAAATTAATATTACTTTGGAAAGACACTCAAGACCTTTGGTGATAAAGTGGATAACTTTAATATTATCGGTTTGCACTAAACGTACACCTAAGTCTGAATAGAGTAAGCCAAAATTCAGAAAAAAATCTCTTTGTAAATTGTTCTGATTAATTGATTGAGGTCGATTACTCTTAGCATTTGTTAGTAATGATTCTGCAGCAGGAGTAATTTCTTCAAAGATTTCGACCAGCTGTAACAATTGTTCATTACTGCATTCTGTGCTCAGGATTTCTTTACAGGCAGAAGTTAAAGGCTCAACCAGCTTTTGTGTATCAAGCTTTGGTAGTGAACTTATCCATGATTGAATGTTTTTAAGTGTTGTCGGCTTACAAAATGAAAATTCCGGCAACTCAACTGTTTTCTTTTGAAATAACATAAATACCTTGTTTAAATTTTCTAATTAAATGTTTCAGGCAAATTAGGCCTCTGTTCCCGAGAAGCCAGTTAAGAAAAACCCCATTAGATTTAGTATAGTTATTGGGCTAAAGATGTTATCTATTTCAGAAATATAGCGAGGGTTTAAGGTTTAAAGTGTGAAAGAGTTTTAGATCGATAATACAAACTGTGTATTAAATGATCAATTCTTATTGGATAATGGTTTTGGCAGGCTCTCCCGCAATTTCTCTAACCAAAGAAGGGGTTAGATAGCCAGGAAGTTTGGCCCGAATTGCCTTATGTAGCGCCTTGGCTCGCTGACTCTCAACCATGAAATGAGCCGTATTTTTTACCGGATCGAGCGTATGAAGGTAGTAGGGTTTGACTCCGATATTGAATAGGCGTTCAGAGAGTTCAATTAAAATATTTTCGTTGTCGTTGACGCCTTTTAATAGAACTGATTGATTCAACAAAAGGATATCGAATTTTTTAAGTTTTTCGATGGCAGTTTTGACTGAAGAGTCGATTTCGTTTGGGTGGTTAACATGAATAACAAAGACCAGCTGATGATTTTCTGAGCTTTGTATCCACTGTTCAATCCATTTCATGAGTCCATTGTCAATTCTGCCAGGTAAAACGACTGGCAGCCGGGTATGTATTCGTAAAGTGTGTATGTGTTTGATTAAACTTAGTTTTTGAGTGAGCTGGAATAGATAATTGTCATTGGCTGCAAGAGGGTCCCCACCACTCAGGATGATTTCACGGATGTTTTTTTGATTCTCTATGTAATCAAGAGCCCTGTTTTGGGCTTCTCCTGTCAGTAAATTCTGTTTGTAGGGAAAATGTCTTCTAAAACAATAACGACAATGAATCGCGCAGGCCCCTGTCACGATCAATAGCAACCGTCCGTAATATTTGTGGATAACACCTGGAACTGGATTAAAAGCTTCTTCATTCAGTGGGTCATTAATAAAGCCAGGTAATTCAGCCTTTTCGTCGACGTGGGGAATGATCTGACGTAGAAGAGGGTCACTTGGGTCGCCGGTTCGTATTTTCTTTAAGTAGGATTCAGTAGCACGAATAGGGAAATTACTAAAATCGTAAAACTGATCAAAGTGTTCTTTTTTTATGTTAAGGCGAGAAAGTAAATCATCAAGCGAAATTTGAGCGTTTGAAAGCTCGCTTTGCCAACATGAATCAGGAGTAGATTCAAAAGTTGAGGCATCTTTAAGTTTTATGACATCTTTTACCATATTTGTCTTTTAACAAATGGACTTCTTTCTAACGCAAAAATGAATAAGCATGTATCATAGCCACCTTGCCATAGATGGAATACATTCTCTACGGGCAGATATAACAATTGCGTTAATTTATGCTTTATTCAAAATTTTATCGATTATTTGGGGTAATCAATGGGTAACTATTCTACTAACGAATTTAAAAATGGCTTAAAACTGATTCTTGATGGTGACCCTTGTAGCATTATAGAGAATGAGGTTGTAAAACCAGGTAAAGGCCAGGCGTTTAATCGGGTTCGTTTAAAAAACCTTAAAACTGGAAGGGTTTGGGAAAAAACATTTAAGTCTGGAGAATCTGTTGAAGCTGCAGATGTTATGGATACGGATATGGAATATCTCTATGAAGATGGGGAGTTCTGGTATTTTATGGACCCAAATACATTTGAACAAATTGGCGCATCTGCAGAAGCCGTTAGTGATGCAAAGATGTGGTTAAAGGAGCAAGACAAATGTGTCGTGACACTTTGGAATGGCACACCATTAACAGTAACGCCACCTAATTTTGTTGAATTACCTGTAGCTCAAACTGACCCTGGGTTAAAGGGTGATACTGCTCAGGGAGGAACAAAACCGGCAACACTTTCAACAGGGGCTGTGGTTAGAGTGCCTTTATTCATTGAAGAAGGTGAGGTGTTAAAAATAGATACACGCTCAGGAGAATATGTATCCAGAGCCTAGATTTATAATGACAAATAAATAATGTTAGGTAAAACGGGATGTCGTCCCGCGCTTCTGGAAAATGATAACCTTCTTACGGTTTTAACATTAAGGGCGAAGGTGCTACGGGAAATCCGAACCTATTTTTTTGAGCAGGATGTTGTGGAGGTAGAAACTCCAGCTTTAAAAACAACACCAGTTAGTGATCCGCATATTGATTCTTTTAGGGTAGGGCCTTCTATTAATCTCAACGGTCATTATGCTTATTTACATAGCTCCCCTGAATATTCAATGAAAGAGTTGCTGGCAAAAGGAAGTGGTAGCATTTTTCAAATATGCAAAGTGTTCAGAGATGAATTGGAAGGAAATGTGCATCTAAACGAATTTACTATGCTGGAGTGGTATCGTTTGGAGTACACGAGAGAGCAGTTAGAAAAAGATACTTGTAAGCTGTTAAAAAAAATTTTAGGTGATAAGAAAGTTGAGCGATTTAGTTATCGAGAGGCTTTTTTGAAATTTGTTGATATAGACCCTTTTATTGCAGATATTAACCAACTAAAAGAAGCTGCTGCTAAATTGGGATTGGAGTTTAAAGATAATTCCTCGAATAAAGAAATCTGGCTGGATTTGATCTTAAGTCATCATATAGAAAAACACTTTGATCCCACTGTGATAACAATCTTGTATCATTACCCCGAATCTCAAGCGGCTCTTTCAAAAGTTATAGAAGATAAAAATGGTTATCGAGTTGCTGAGAGGTTTGAGATTTACTATGCGGGCATGGAGTTGGCCAATGGATATGATGAATTGCAAAATTATGAAGAGCAGATATTGAGAATTGAAAAAGATAACCTGATACGCACCTGTTTAGGAAAACCGCAAATTGATATGGACTCTGGTTTGTTAAATGCTCTTGAAAGCGGGCTTCCACAGTGTGCCGGGGTTGCGTTAGGTGTTGATAGACTGGTTTTTGCCATTCAGAAATAATTTATTCATAGATTAAAAAATCAATGAAATCAAGGGCTTAATGTAAAAAGAAAGTTGTTGGTTTCAACAGAAAAAAACTTGAAATATAAAAGTTTATCAATGTATAATGCCGCCTCCCCTAAATAGATAAAACCTTTTCTGCATGTTGATAGCATGTTTGCGTTTGGATTTGTAAAAAGCGCATTCAGCTTATCATTCATTCTGCATTAGTGTTTCATCATCCCTGGAGTAATTTTCAATTACTAAAACGGGTGATGTATGAAACAGTTAAACATAAAAACTTTTAAAGTTTGTTTTCTTCTACTCTCTATTATTTTTATAAGTCAGCAGTCGACTGCTCACACTATTTATTTAAATGGTGGCTGGGGGAAAAAGCATAATTTCATTGATAATATAGATAAGAAAATTTCATTAGCAGCTTACGGCTACAAAAGTAAAAAGGCCAAACGAAAATTTAAAAGGTTTGGAAGAAAATTATTTTCGAAAAGATATAAAGCAAATTTATTTAATGTATTACTTGGCTATAAGTGGTGTGAGGTAATGCCTAAGGATCTTGATCTTGGAGATAAAGATCTACCACCAGCGATTGATACATCTGTGACAGCACCGGTTCCAGTTCCAGCAGCAGCTTGGCTTTTTGGTACTGCTTTACTTGGCGTTGCAGTGCTACGTAGAAAAAGAGCATAAGCAGTTTTATGACTCAATTTAAAAGGCCTCAATATGAGGCCTTTTTACTGTCTTATAAAGAGATGGTATTTTAAAAAAGTATTTGTAAGCTTGCACCCTTAATATTCTTTTATTAAGTAAACTATTGAAGTGGTTGATAGGATGCATAATGATAAAATTATAACTGATGCAACATACTGGCTGGTAACAGTGGTGAGCCATTAGTTGATGAGGATGGTGTGGTCATTGGAATGAGCACCTGGAAAGAATGTACCCGGGATTTTGGTGATGAATTCGAAATTGTAATAATAATCAATATTGTTAGAGAAGAATTTCGGCATTACTTAGATAAGCCTGCTGAAATGGAAAAAATGAGCAGGGTGATTCAGAGTGACTTAAAAAAATAATGAAAGATTATAGTTGAACTATTAATTAGTTATTTAGCTATTAACCAGACCAATTCGCTCTCCCATTTTTAAACCGGAGTTTTTTTGTAAGCTTTTATCCCATCTGGTTTTACTGGATGGTGTTAGCAAGATAACCGTTGAGCCAAGTTTGAACAGCCCTGCTTCGTCGCCTTTTTTGAGATATATATTTTTATCATTAAAGTTTTCAGAAAATAAAGTTTTTCTTTTATTGTAGTGATTTTTCGGGTTCCATACGGTTTCTATTCCAGAGACAATAATAGCGCCGACAAAAATCATGGCTAGAGGCCCAATACTCGTTTCAAAAATACATATCAAGCGTTCGTTACGTGCAAACAAGTTGGGAATGTTGTTAGCTGTTGTTTCATTCACAGAGAATAGGTCGCCGGGCACATAAAAAGTTTCTATCAGTTTGCCATCCATTGGCATATGAACACGGTGGTAATCTTTTGGAGATAAATAAATCGTTGCGAAATTGCCATTGGTAAAAATTTCTTTATATTTTTTCTGGTTAGCTAGTAAATTTCCTAACGAATAGTTTATGCCTTTAGCTTGTATTATGGTTTCTTTTTCTATGTTGCCTATTTCACTTATTGCTCCATCTGCAGGCGATATAATCGTTGAATTATCCTGGTTAATAATTCTGGCACCCTCTTTAAGTTCTCGTGTGAAAAAAGCATTAAAATTTTTGTAGCTTTTTAAATCTGATTGTTTTGCCTCAGTCATATTAACTTTATAAAATTTGGCGAAGCGTTGAACCAGAATGTTTTTTAGGAATGTATTTTCAGAGTTTGCCAGTTTCCCTGCGACAGCAGATATAAAATGTTTTGGTAAAAAATATTGAAGAACAATAAAGAGTTTTTTTCTTAGATGCATAGAAGGAGTTAAAAATAGTTAGCTTGTACTACGTTTTGCAGTGATATAGTTTATAAGTTGTGGGGATATACGTTTAATAAGCGGTGCTATTTTGCTTTGGCCTTTACCTGTTACTATTTCCTGCTTATTTTTTTCTATGCCTTTGATGATTTGAATTGCACATGAGTTGGCGCTAATACCAGAGGCATTGTCATTGTCAGCTCGATTCCGGTTTGTACCGTCTCCGGTTAATGCATTTATAGCGATATTTGTGTTCACAAAGCCAGGGCAAACGGTTAGGCACTGAATATTGTGTTCGGTAACTTCAGACCTGAGGCAGTCCATAAAACCGATTACGGCATATTTTGAGCCAGAGTAGCCGGACCGCTCTTTGGTGCCAATTTTGCCAGCAACACTGCTGACTGTGACAATGCAACCTGATTTTCTTTCAACCATTTGTGGTAGTACAGCCTTTGTCAAAGCAATAACGCCTAGATAATTGACCGCCATAAGTTGTTCGTAAACTTTTAAATCAGTTTCTAAAATAAGAGAGCGTTGAGATATACCAGCATTATTGATAAGGATATCTACTTTTCCAATAGTGCTCAATGCTTCCAGAGCTTTTTCTGTTAAAGTGTTATAGTCACTAATATCTAACGGAATGCAAGTGTGATTATCTGGTTGATTTAATGTTTGTCTTATTTTTTCAAGCTCAGGTTCTCTTCTGGAAGTCAGGATAAGTCGGGCTCCTTTTTTTGCAAGCTCTTCACACAAGGCTTTACCTATGCCTGAGCTTGCGCCTGTTATCCAAATGGTTTTGTTGTTAACGTTCACAATAAAATGCTCCAAAAATTTAATTTTTACTGTTCATATAGTCTTGTATGGAATTAAGAATATGCTGGTAGCTTGCGATTCGATAGGGATGTATATCGCCATTGTTTATTGCTGCTTGTATTGCACACCCTTCACTTACGCCATGTTCACAGTTTCTATATTTGCAATTATTAGCGAATTGTCTGAACTCTATAAGCCCATCAATAATATCTTCTTGTGACAAGTGCCACAAGGCAAAGTCTCGAATCCCTGGAGAATCGATGATGGCTCCTTTTTCTATGATTGCGTTATCAATAAAATACATTTTTGCAGTTGTAGTCGTGTGTTTACCTTTTGCATTGGCATCGGAAACATCTCCTGTCTCTGCGTTTGTGTGCACGCACAATTGATTAATTATCGAAGATTTTCCAACACCGGATTGTCCAACGATGATGCTTGTTTTATTAGAAAATATTTCTTGAAGAGTCGTGGACTCTGAAGCTTTATTCTCTTTGCAACTAATTTTAAATACCGGATACCCTAGATCCTGATAAAGTGCTACAAGGTTATTTATTTCCTCTTTTATTTTTGTATCTGTATTTTCGGTTATAAGCAAATCTGATTTGTTTAGCACAATAGTAATCTTGATCCCTGCATTTTCAGCTGCGACCAGATAGCGATCTAACAGATTGACAATAGGGGGAGGGTTCATAGCGAAAACCAGCACAATTTGATCAATATTTGCAGCAATCGGTTTGGGGTCATGGTACGGTCTGGGTCGTTCAATAACCGAATTGCGATCTATTAATACTTCTACAATACCTGTTTCGGTATGTTGTTCGGGTTTTTGCCAGAGTACCCGGTCTCCGCAAACTATTGGTTGCAGGTTTGCCCTTATATGACATCGCGTCGTTTTGTCTGTTTCAGAATTATTTAGATTGAGTATTTCTAGCTCTTTACCAAAGTGAGTAATAACTAGTCCCTGTTGCAGGTTTTTAGTGTTTATAGATTCAATTCGTTGAGAGTGCTGATGCGCAATACGTGACTGTTGTTGTTTGTTGAGTTTTCGCTTTGACATCTTTCTCTAAAAATTAAAGATAGGTAAAAAGTAAAAAAATGTTGTTGAATTTGTATTATGCACGGCTTTCTATCAGATTTGCAGCGTTATACTTGTATGCCTGTAACTGGAGCCGTATTTATGCAAGAACTTAACCGCCTTATCTGGATTGATCTGGAAATGACAGGATTATCGCCAGAAAATGATGTCATTATAGAGATTGCAACTATTGTAACTGATGCTGACCTTAAGGTTATAGCGGAAGGCCCAGTGATTGCTATTCATCAGTCTGATGAGATTTTAAGTAATATGGATGAATGGAATACCCGACAACATGGTCAATCAGGGCTGACCGAGCGAGTGAGACAAAGTAAGCTGACAGCACGTGATGCCGAAAAAGCAACGCTTGAATTTTTGCAAAAACACCTTCAGGCAGGTGACTCGCCAATGTGTGGAAACAGTATTTGTCAGGATAGGCGCTTTATGGCTCGTTATATGTCAGAGTTAGAGCAGTTCTTTCATTACAGGAATCTTGATGTAAGTACGTTAAAAGAGTTAGCGCGTCGCTGGCGACCAGAAATTCTTGATGGTATGAAGAAGCAGTCCAGTCATTTAGCTATGGATGATATTAAAGATTCTATAGAGGAATTACGTTACTATCGTAATAAACTGTTTAATCTTTAATGGTGGTTATCTTCAGGTAAGTTAATACCCAGTTCCTCCCAGATGTCGTCAATACGTTGTTTGACATTACTATCCATTTCAATTTTTCTACCCCATTCCCGATTCGTTTCACCTTGCCATTTATTGGTGGCATCAAATCCGATTTTTGAACCTAAGCCAGAAACAGGCGAAGCAAAGTCGAGGTAATCTATAGGCGTATTTTCTATAGTTACTGTATCTCTTGCAGGGTCCATACGGGTGGTAATTGCCCAGATTACATCTTTCCAATCCCGGGCATTCACATCATCGTCAGTGACAATCACGAATTTTGTGTACATAAACTGTCGCAGAAATGACCAAACACCTAACATTACACGTTTGGCATGACCCGGATATTGTTTTTTTATGGTGACAATAGCAAGACGGTAAGAGCAACCCTCCGGCGGTAGATAGAAATCAGTGATTTCCGGAAACTGCTTTTGCAATAAAGGAACAAACACTTCGTTTAGTGCTAATCCTAAAATTGCCGGTTCGTCGGGCGGTTTGCCGGTATAAGTGCTATGGTAAATGGGATTGTCACGATGGGAAATGGTTGTAACGGTAAAGACTGGAAATGTTTCTACTTCATTATAATAGCCAGTGTGATCGCCAAAAGGTCCTTCTTCAGCTGTATCGCCTGCTTCAATATGTCCTTCAAGAATAATTTCTGCATGTGCAGGAACTTCAAGGTTTGATTCAAGGCATTGGGTTACCTCTGTTTTGCTGCCCCTTAACAGGCCAGCAAAGCCGTATTCAGAAAGAGTGTCAGGTACCGGAGTTACTGCACCAAGTATAGTTGCCGGATCCGCACCTAACGCTATCGCTATTGGGAATTTCTTTCCAGGATTTTCTTTTTGCCATTCCTGAAAGTCCAGAGCTCCACCACGATGCGATAGCCAGCGCATGATTAATCGGTTTTTTCCAATTAATTGCATACGATAAATGCCCAGGTTTTGCCTTTCTTTGTGTGGGCCTCGAGTAATGACTAATGGCCATGTTACGAGTGGCCCAAAATCACCTGGCCAGCAGGTTTGGATGGGAAATTTGGAGAGGTCGACGTCATTGCCTTTAATGATATTTTTTTGGCAGGGTGCTTTATTGATTTTTTTGGGAGCCATATTCATTACCTGTTTGAGAACAGGTATTTTCCCCCAGAGATCAGCAAAGCCTTTTGGTGGTTCTGGCTCTTTTAAATAGGCTAACAATTTTCCAATGTTTCGTAGTTCAGCTGGATCTTCCTGTCCCATGCCTAATGCAACTCTTCTGGTTGTTCCAAATAAATTGCCTAATACGGGAGTATCGCTTCCTTTAGGATTTTCGAAAAGAATAGCAGGGCCTCCAGCTTTTAGGCTTCTGTCGCAAATTTCGGTCATTTCCAAATAGGGGTCGATTTCTTTTTTTATGCGGACTAACTCATCATTTTTTTCGAGATAAGCTATGAACTCTCTTAAATCTTTAAATTGCAGTGCCATAACAATTGACTTGTGTAGTTGAAAAAATAGCCTCTAAAGAGGCTATTTAAAAATGATCTTAAATTGTATATACGAATTGCATTAGAAATTGAATCATTTAATTTTTAAAAATTAAGATGCTATTTTTCCTGTTTTTTGCCGTTTCATTGACGTAAAGAATTCATCATTTGTTTTGGTATCTTTGAGTTTATCGATTAAAAACTCTATAGCTGGCATATCTTCCATTGAGTGCAAAAGCTTGCGTAGTATCCACATATGATGAAGTTCTTCGTCGGCTGTCAGAAGCTCTTCACGGCGAGTACCGGAACGACGAACATTAATGGCAGGATAAACACGCTTTTCTGCAATTTTACGATCAAGATGTAATTCCATGTTACCGGTGCCTTTGAATTCTTCGTATATAACTTCATCCATTTTAGAGCCGGTGTCAATTAATGCTGTTGCGATAATAGTAAGGCTGCCACCCTCTTCAATATTACGTGCTGCACCGAAGAAACGTTTTGGTCGTTCAAGAGCATGAGCGTCTACACCACCGGTTAATACTTTCCCTGAAGAAGGTACGATTGTGTTATAAGCGCGCGCCAGGCGAGTAATAGAATCTAACAGAATAATAACATCGCGTTTGTGTTCGGTAAGACGTTTTGCTTTTTCAATAACCATTTCGGCCACTTGCACGTGTCGCGCAGGCGGTTCATCAAATGTACTGGCAATTACTTCCGCAGCTCTAACAGATCGCTGCATTTCTGTTACTTCTTCTGGTCGTTCGTCAATAAGCAATACAATGACATAACACTCAGGGTTATTACGGATAATAGCTTGAGCCATATTTTGCAGAATTAACGTTTTACCTGTTTTTGGTGGTGCAACTATCAATCCGCGTTGTCCCTTACCGATAGGAGCAGATAAATCGATAATTCGACCTGATAAGTCTTCAGTTGAGCCATTACCCAATTCAAGAACCAGACGTTCTTCTGGAAAAAGAGGCGTCAGGTTTTCAAATAGAATTTTCTGTTTGGAGTTGTCTGGCTTGTCAAAATTGATATCATCAACTTTGAGTAAAGCAAAGTAACGTTCGCCATCTTTTGGCGGGCGAATTTTGCCACTAATGGTATCTCCCGTTCTCAAATTAAAGCGTCGAATCTGGCTTGGCGACACATAAATGTCATCGGGTCCTGCCAGATAAGAACTGTCAGCTGAGCGTAAAAACCCAAAACCGTCCTGTAGTATCTCTAGTACACCATCACCGTAAATATCTTCGCCACTTTTGGCATGTCTTTTCAGAATCGAGAAAATAATGTCTTGCTTGCGTGAGCGAGCGACATTATCAAGTCCCATTTCTTCAGCTATTTTAACGAGTTCGTTTATTGGTTTGGTTTTGAGATCGGTGAGGTTCATAATATTAAAACGGTCTATATTCAAAAATGATCATTTTTGTGTTGGAGGGTAAATTACTGGTATATAAAAGTTTTTTTGTAAATTGACTGTTATGTCAGTTAAAAAAGTTAAGATTTAAGTTATCCAATAGCTTTGCTAGTCATTCATTTAAAGAGCAAAATAATTTCTGTCCTGATCAATATTGCTGTTTTTCTTTGGTGTTCTTTTAAAATATCCTGGCTTGAATCCTGTTGCCCTTATTGTGTAAACCTTTGATGCTAAAACATATAAAACGGGTTCGTTTAGCTTAGGGAAAAGGTGGACCGAAAGGCTAGCGACCGTTTGGGTCTTCAAATTATTAAACCGGTTTGTTTTTTCGATCTAAAAATTTGTGACTTCAAAATGCGATTAGAGAATCACATAACTGATATTGTACGCTAGGAATGGGTCTAAACAGGGATACAATTGAAAATAATTATATTAACTACTGTAGCACTGAATTAGCAGACACGTCCAGAATAAAAGTGTGAATAGTTGTTAAATGGAAAGCTTGGTCTATATGAGTTAAAAAAGAGGCCTCAAATCGCTTCGTCAACAAATTCATTTAATTGTGATTTAGAAAGTGCACCAACTTTTGTTGCAACAGGCTCACCGCTTTTAAACACCATCAGTGTTGGGATGCCGCGTATATTGTATTTAGCAGCAGCTTCCTTGTTGCTATCGACGTCAACTTTTACTACTTTTATTTTTCCTTCATATTCGCTGATCATTTCCTCGAGTAAAGGAGCAATCATTTTACAAGGGCCACACCATTCAGCCCAGTAATCGACAAGTACTGGAACTTCCGACTGAAGTACATCTTGTTCAAAAGAGGCATCGGTAGCGTGAACGATGGTATTACTCATTGACTATCTCCATAGGAATTGAGGTTTGCTAAAGAATAACATCCTAAAGCATTGATTATCGAACTTTCAAGTGTCAGCTTAGTCATATTGGGACTTAGTGAAACGGGATACAAATAGAAATAAGGGCACTTTTCATTAATTCAAGCCTTTACCTTACATTTAATTGGAAACAAATTTATGAATAAAGTTTACACGAAATGGGTTTTATTAGGTTTGGTCTTAATAGCGGTAATTGCCTTTTTTGCTTTTGATGTTTCTCAATATCTTTCACTAGATTATTTGCAAGATCAACGCAGTCGGTTGCAGGAGTATGCAGTAAACAACCCTGCTCGCTCGTCACTCGTTTATTTTATTACCTACGTCATTGTGATGGGGCTTGCATTGCCGGCAGCGGCATTGCTGACCCTCGCTGGTGGTGCAATTTTCGGATTATGGTGGGGAACACTTCTGGTTTCTTTTGCCAGTACGATTGGAGCTACATTCAGTTTTTTAGCTTCAAGGTATTTTTTAAGAGACTGGGTAGAAAAAAAGTTTTCAGGCAAGTTTGAAGCGATTAATAAAGGCATTGAAAAAGATGGCGCTATGTACCTGTTTACTTTGCGTTTAATGCCTTTACCACCAGCACTAATCAATTTATCGATGGGTTTAACAAAATTAAAAACATTCACATTTTACTGGGCTAGTCAGTTAGGTATGTTTTTAGGTACGTTGATTTATGTGAATGCAGGAACAGAATTGGGCAAGCTAGGAGAGGGAGATTCAATAATTAAACCAGGGCTTATTGCCGCATTTGTTTGCCTGGGCCTTTTTCCTTTTATTGCACGGAAGATTGTTGAAGTTATTCAAACCAGAAAACTTTATAGGAAGTATCCGAAACCTGAAAAATTCGATACTAACCTTGTTGTGATTGGGGCAGGTTCTGGAGGGCTTGTTTCCGCCTATATTGCCGCTCAAGTCAAGGCCAAGGTTACACTGATTGAAAAGCATAAAATGGGAGGTGATTGTTTAAATACAGGTTGTGTGCCGAGTAAAGCTATTTTGCGTTCTGCAAAAATGGCGCATTATTTTAGCCGCGCTGAAGAGTATGGCATTAAAGCCAATATAGAAGAAGTGGATTTTGAAAAAGTTATGCAGCGTGTACATAACACGATAGCTGCAATCGAGCCTCATGACTCAGTAGAGCGTTACGAAGGGTTGGGTGTAGATTGCATACAGGGTGAAGCTGAGATTATTAGTCCTTATCAGGTGCGTGTTAAAGACGAAGTTATTACAACGAAAAATATTATTATTGCAACGGGCGGCAGGCCAAAAATGTTAGATATTGAAGGGGTTGAAAATATTCCCGTCTTCAATTCAGATACCATTTGGACATTAAAAGAGCTGCCTAAAAAATTATTGGTTATTGGAGCAGGACCAATAGGTTGCGAATTGGCCCAGGCATTTTCCCGCCTCGGAAGCGAAGTCACTATTGTAACAAATGGAAAAGGTATGATGATGAGGGAGGATGATGATGTTAGACTATTAGTTGAAGAGCAGTTTGAAAAAGAAGGCATAAATTTGATTACTCACTGTAAAGCTCAACGCTTTAATTATGAAAATAATAGTTATAGCCTGTCTTGCGAAGTTAATGGCGAACAACAAGAGATTAAGTTTACCCATGTTTTAATGGCTGTAGGTCGTATAGCGAATGTTGAGAATATAGGCCTGGAGGCTTTAGATATAGAGCTAACGCATAGAAAAACCATTGAAGTAGATAAATTTTTAAGAACGAAATATCCGAATATTTATGCTGTTGGCGATGTTGCGGGCCCTTATCAATTTACTCATACAGCATCACATCAGGCCTGGTATGCTTCGGTTAATGCGTTATTTGGCAGGCTAAAAAAGTTTAAAGTGGATTATTCTGTTATCCCCTGGGCGACATTTACTGACCCTGAAGTCGCAAGAGTTGGTTTAAGTGAAAAGGAAGCTTTAAGAAAGGGAATTGATTTTGAAATTACCAGGTATGGTATTGATGATTTGGACAGGGCACTAGCTGATGGAGAAGCAAAGGGTTTTGTTAAGGTGATTACACCCAAAGGATCCGATAAAATCCTTGGAGCTACTATTGTTGGTTATCATGCAGGTGAACTATTAAATGAATTTATTGCTACGATGAAACGAGGCGGCAGACTAAATGATATACTCGGTACAATTCATATTTACCCTACATTGAGTGAAGCAAATAAATTTGCTGCGGGTGAATGGAAAAAAGCGCATAAGCCCGAATGGTTAATGCCATGGATTGAAAAATTTCATTCGTGGGGTCGCTAACACTCTTGTATGAGTAGCCAGGGTTTAATGACTAACGCCCAAACCATGACTTCCTCATTCAGCCACTTTTGAGCTTGATGGTCATCTACCTTTTTAATTTTACCTTGTTCCATTAAGGTTGAAATGATTTCTTTGTTATCTTTTGATATTTGGACGCCGATATCAATCAAGTCCAGATTTTTATCGACGTTAATTGCGAGACCCTGTGCAAAGAATTTTTGCAATTCTTTCCATGGGACTTTGGCAGTTTCCAAATTTAAACGTTGATGTTCAGTGATGTCGTAGTTTTTTGACATAGGAGATATGTTAGTAATGAGGTGGCTTTTCAATATGATGGCTGATGGGTTTGTCGCTGGCCTCTGTATCTTCTCGGAGGGTCAGTAGATTTTCTTTTAACTCAACATTTTGCTTTTCTAATGCATCTATTTGTTTTTGTTGTTGATAAATTACATCGGAAAGTTCATTGAGATTTTGTTCTAAAAAGGCAATTTTTGTTTCAAGATCAATAAGCGTGTTATTCATAATAGGGTTAAGATTTCTTTTTGTTGCTGGTTCTTAGTGCTGCTTCGAAGGCCAGGCTTGCCCAGAAATTTGCTTGTTCAGGATCATCATAAATAGCTTCAGGCGCTTTAAAATAAGACATTTTAATCTGCTTTCCATTTCTTTTATACTGAAATGCTTCTAGTTTAAGAGATTTGAATTCTTCTATATTCAAGGCATCTGTTTTTAAAAAGAGTTCATCATCAGCAACCAGCCCAAACATAAGTCCATCATAATAAATACCATAGCCACCAAACATTCTACGTGATGAAATCATGCCAAAAGGTTCAAAAACTTCTTTCAGGTAATTTATATACTCGCTCATAATGATAGATAAAGATTCTTTATAGAAGCTATGCCGCTTTATACCTTATATAAAAGAGAAAAGCAGCCGATAGGCTGCTTTTTGTTTAGAAAATATTGATACATTGTTTTATTGAATGGTAATTTTTTTGCTCACAACTTCAGGCTCTTCTTTTTTGGGAAGTTCCAATTTCAATACGCCGTTATTTAAACTTGCAGCTATCTTTTCTTCATCAATAGTTTCGTTGACTTTAAACTGGCGTAGGTATTTTCCAGTATAACGCTCCTTCTTAGAGGACTTGGAGTTTTCAGGTTCTGTCAAAGAGCGTTCGGCGCTAATGCTAAGAATACCTTCGTTTATTTCAACATTAACAGCCTCTTTTTCTACGCCTGGCATATCCACTAATACCTGATAGTTTTTTTCTGTTTCATATATATCAACATTCGGTGAGATAGTGTTAACAGTATCGTTAGCCGCGCCATTTGATGAGGTGTTTAATGAGTTATCGAAACTATCAAAAACACGATTTAGCACTGAATTAAAAAAAGGTGAATTCACACGTGATACGCTTGGAAAGTAAACTGAATTTGTCATAACGTTCTCCATAAATCCTGATCTGGCAAAAGTAAAAAGATTAATAACTTTGTTCAGTAGAGATTTATGGGTGAAAAAAATGATTTCAATAGAAAAAGAAAATAAAAATATTTATTATAATTTATGTCTTGAAAAACAAAAAAAAGCCCATATATAGATTGTCTAATAAAGGGTTCCGTAGGTGAGTAAATTTAACAGCAGGGCAGTTCTTCGCTGTTTTGAGAGAATGGTATATTGGTTCCGCAGCCTTCAAATATGCCATAGTGGTTATCCCATGTTCCATAAAAGTCAAAGTGGTTTTTATAACGGGATTCATTAAGCATACGATAAGTGTTACCACAAACAGATTGTATTTTTTGTTTATGAAATAGATGATGTTTGTCCAGTAATAATGAATCTTCACTATATTCTATTCCACCTTTGTAGCAAACGGCCTGGCCATAGTCTTCACATTCGGCTTCTAGATTAGCAATATTTAATAAGCGATATGTTGCTGAATAAAAATCAATATGACCAATAAGTGCTTTGATTTCATCATTTTCTATCGTTAAGGGTCTGTCTTCTACCAGGCGAGGATCGCCAAAGCCATTGGCCTTTGCAAGTTGAATAAAGTCATTCCAGTATAATGCACCACTTAAACATTCTCCGTATAGAGTTTTATTTTCAACTAACTCTTTATCTATGCGGCGATTGGAATACACATCAGAAAAATACATTTCTCCCCCGGGTTTGAGAAGTCGCTTGGCAGATTTCAAGACAGCACTTTTGTCAGATGCAAGGTTAATCACACAGTTGGAGACAATCAAGTCGAAGCTGCTATCTTTAAATGGCAGCTCGTCGAGCTTTTCAATATAGCCTTTATAAAAGCTTACGTTTGGAGCTTTGTAGCCAAATTCCTTGGTATGGTAATCAATGTGTCTGTTAGCAATTTGTAACTGTTCATCAGTCATATCAACACCTATTACTTGCCCTGTTTCTCCTGCAAGGGCAGAAAGGCAGTAAACGTCACGTCCGGCGCCGCAACCAAGATCGAGAATTTTTAGACCACGTAATAATGTAGGCGCCACTAATCCACAACCAAAATAACGCATCATAACTTCGTCGTGAATGTTCGAAAGAATTTTCTTGATATATAGAGGGGGTTCATCAAGTGTGCAGCATGCATCTGTTTGCAGGTCCGATGAGGATTGCAGGATTTTGCCGTAATAATCTTTGACGTGGTCTAGCATGCT
Source organism: Cellvibrionales bacterium (assembly GCA_041941365.1). Taxonomy (GTDB): domain Bacteria; phylum Pseudomonadota; class Gammaproteobacteria; order Pseudomonadales; family UBA7434; genus UBA7434. The sequence continues at coordinate 52,938 of JBGTQK010000005.1, forward strand.
TTATTTCCAGTGATTTAAGTGATAACGTAAAGTTTGAAATATTTGATAGTAATGTTAATGATAAGTTTCCTGATGTTAAATAGTAAATAACATAAAAAAGAATATAACACTTAAGGATAAATTGTATTGAGCGATAAAATGCATTACCTGAGTCTTAAAGATTTTTCTTATCAACTTTATGATAACAAAGATATTCAAAGGGAGCTGTTAGCATTGCAAGATGAACTTGGACTTGATGTGTGTGTTTTGTTATCTCTTATCTGGCTGAGTTCTCGACAGGTTGTTATTGAATCTACGCAATTAAAGATGTTATTAGAATTATTACAACCTTGGAGAACGGAGATAACTCAACCATTACGCACACTTAGAAGGCAGTTCGGGCAATTAAGAGGTAGAGCTGATCTGAAACAGGTTAATAAAGATGGACTAGAAGTGCTTTATGTTTCTTTAAAGCAGTTGGAATTAAATGCGGAAAATGAAACATTACAGAGGATACAATTTTTTGTTGAGCAAGAGCTTTCATCTGGTCTGGCTAAGTTTGAAAATAAACAATACTGTTTAGAGAAGAATCTGGTTCACTATGCTCAAGTTAACAACTTAAATGATCAATGCTTACAGGACTTAATTCAGCTACTAGAATTATCACAATGATTAATAGATGGGGGTAGAGGATCTAAAATGCTAAAAATGAAAGTTTCGATTGTATTGCTTTTAGTGATGATGGTTGTAATGCCAATGTTGATGAAAGGGCCAGATGGCAAACCAATAATGGACATTTATGACTGGATTCCACGTCAGGCTATAGACACCATTCTTGATAGTACTAATTCTGTAGGCCATCAAATAGAGAATGTTAATACACAAAACTCTATTGGTGCTGGGGATGAAATTTATACGTGGCGAGATGCAGACGGTGTTTTGCACTATAGCGATAAACCAGTAAATGGTTCTCAGGCGATGACATTGCCTGAAAATGCAACGATGATGGAAGCAGTGAAAGTCAGGTCCTGGCCTAAAAAAACGGATTCAAAACCCAAAAGAGGTACTGTAAACGCGATTGGTGCAGATCAGATTGAGGCTGTTATGAATGGGGATATGTCTCAAGCGGGAGAATTGATCAAAAATCTACCGGAAATGATAGAAAACGCAAAACAGGCACGGTCTCAAGTATTGGGTGAATAGATCAAAAATTATAGTAATTCCTTAATAATGCCATTCAGATGATGCGTTGGCGACTCGACAACATTCTGTAATCTAGATACGCTAGTCTTTTTGTTTCTTCATTATATTTAGGACTAAGCTATGAAACTTTCTTCAATTAATAGTAAAAAAAGAATGGGTAAAGCGCTATTAGCGACTTCAACAATAAGTATTATGTTTACTTTAGCAGGCTGTAACAATGAAGAAAAAGGCCTGCCACGTGCTGATGCAATCCCTGAAACCGATATTCAAAAGCAAAGCTACACATTAGGGCACAACTTTGGAAGTGGTTTAAAGGCGGCTGAAATCGAGATTGATCCTGCTTTTTTGAATGCGGGTCTCTATGATGCTCAAGAAGGTGCTCAACGTTTAGCTCAAGATGAAATGCAGACAACAATGTTAGCGATTCAACAAAGTGCTCAAGAAAAAATGATTGCAAAACAGCAAGCCGAAATGTCAGCCAATAAAGAAGCTTCAATGGCTTATTTGGAGAAGAACAAGTCAGAAGAGGGCGTGACAACCACAGACAGTGGGCTGCAATATAAAGTTATTGCTGAAGGTGATGGCGATAAACCTAAGGCCTCGGATGTTGTAACAGTTCATTATGAAGGGCGACTTATCGATGGGACAGTTTTTGACAGCTCACTTCAGCGTGGTGAGCCTGCAACTTTCCCATTGAATGGGGTTATTCCTGGTTGGACAGAAGCATTGCAGTTGATGAAAGTGGGTAGTAAGTACCAATTAACTATTCCGCCAGAGCTTGGCTACGGAGAGCGTGGTGCTGGACCTAAAATAAAGCCTAATTCGACACTGGTTTTTGATGTTGAGTTATTGAGTATTGGTGAAGAAAAATTTGAAGTTAAAATTGAAGACTAATAAATATAAGTATTTAATTCATTTGATGGATAAATCCATCTGAGGTGATGGCGAAATATTCATCTATTTCGCCAAATTCAACAGTTAAAACGGTTGGGCTTGTAGGTGCCAAAGCTTCTCGCTTTGGCATCTTCCAGTGTTTTATTTTCTTCATTCCTTCAATTTGCCATAGCTTTACATTCTGTTGGCTATCGCCTGTGAGTAAGTATTTATTATCGGTTGAGAAAGATACGGCTGTAATTATTTGCCCCCGTTTAACGGCAGAAGCGGTTAAAGGAATGCGAGCTATTTCTATACCTTCTTTGGTGTCCCAAATTACAGCTTTGTCGTATTTAGCCATGGTGAATGCCAGTTTGGCATTGTCAGATAATTTAACCAGATGAACTTCATCTTTGTGAGTCCAGGCAAATATTTGTTTGCCACTAACAATATCCCAAAGTTTTGCAGTTCTGTCTTCAGAGCCAGAGAGAATAAAGTTATTTTTGCTATCAACGCTTTGTACTTTGGCATCATGATAAAACGATTGAATAACACCCCCGTTTTTGACATCAAATAATGTAGCGCTGTGATCAACTAGTCCAAGCAGAGCAATATCACCATTAGAGATTAGTTTTACATCGAGAATTTCACTCGGTGCAGTCCAATAACTTAAGCCTTTTCCAGTAGCAGTGTCCCATAGAACCAGAGTTTGTGGAGATGCAGTGATAGCATAGAGATTGTTTTCAGAAAAAGCCGTATTGTTAATAGTGGTAAATTGCCCTTGCTGATGATTCCAGTTGTAAACTCTTTCGCCAGTTTCATAAGTCCAAAGACTTCCACCATGATTAATAGAACCAATGAGAGCGAATTTTTTATCGGGGCTAATGGTACCGTTGTAAATACCCTGAACGGCTAATTCCTTGCTCAGTTTTGGGGGGGTACCGTTGGAACAACCGGTAGATAGAAGGGTTATAAAAGTCAGCACTAACCATAAAATAAGTGTTAGGGCTGAATACTTTCCTTGAGGTGTATTTCCTTTCATCCTAAATAAGTGCATCTAAAATACACTGGTCCAATGTTTTATAAAGGCTGTTTTACAAATACTTGCTAATAACAGATTTATGTAGCAAACATTATTTATAAGTGCCCTCACTGAATCGAGGGCATATTTAAATTATACCGTTGCAACCAGATCTTTATGTGAGAAGTGTAGTTTGTCAATTAACTGATCTTCGTATTCAAAACGAGAGACAAGGGTTTCACCAATGACTGACAACTCTCTAGCTAATGATGGAGAAAGCTTCTCATTGCTCAACATTCTATCGACGCTATCATTAAATCCCAGCACTTTTTCTGTAGTATCACTGATTTTTGGATATAAAGCTTTAGCGGTATCTAAAGCGGCATTATCTTCAAACTCTTCAGCTTCCTGAATCAAATGATCATAAATTTCGAAATGACCTGCCGAAACGTAATCAACCATTAGTTCGCAAAAAGTTTGTAGATCTTTAACGGGGTTTTTCTCTGTATTTGAATCCAGATCATGTACTCCGCTAACAGAACAAAATTCAACGATAAGTTGTTGTCTTTGAGACAACCAGGCTTCAAGGATTTTAGATACTCCGCCCCAGCGCTCTGTTACGCTATTACAATGCTCTAACATGGTAAATGCCTTCTTAGTTTGTGTGTTTGCCTTGGCCAAATATGATAATTAGTTGGTTAAGCCATGGTAATGACTGCCGATCAAAGCCGGTTTCTTTAAGCATAGCTCACACAGCGGAATTTGCTTAATTTACAGGTGAAATATTGCGAGGTTTTTTTCTAGTAAAGTTATCATTTTCAGGTCTTTGTATTTATTTAAAAACAGGCTCGTAAATACAAAGGACCTTTAGTGGCAACTTATTGTTTTTTATAGAGAAAAGGGTAGATGCACCATAATGATAACAGGCCAAAAAATGAAATGCGTACCCAGGCTGGCATGCTTAAGCCGAGGAAATCCCAGACTTTTTCAGCACAATTGCCATCTCCTTGTAATAGTATTGAAAATGCTTCGGTTAATGGGAAGCTCTGGAAGATAAAACCAAGGCTATTGGGCCCGCAAGCCGGTACCTGGTCTGGGGGAAGGCCTTGTAAGTGCAAGTGTCGAGAGGCAAAAAATATGCCTCCTATGCAGGCGAGGATTCCAAGCACTGTATAAATCCTTGAGCCGATCATTTTGGGGTTATGTACTATTGCTGCAAAGGCCAGAAATGCATTAAGAAACACAAAAAACCGTTGTGTCATGCAAAGTGGGCATGGCTCAAGATGAAGCACGTACTGGGTGTAGTTGGCATAACCAAGAAACCCTAAAGAGCTCAATAAGATGAGCCATAAAATGGATGTTGTTGATAAAAGACCTGAAATCGGGAGGTTATTGCTCATAATAATATTATGGATACGGGTATTTGTTAATGTTCGCAGTTTGACTAATAAAAATAGAATTAGTTTACATCTTATAATTTATTTTCTGCTTTGGATGTTAGAAGTATAGGTAATTCTTCTATACTGATAGTGTATTTTAACCGTACTCGGTTTATTTTTCTGCTTTTTCTTTTATAACTTAAGACTCAAGGAATAGAGATGTTTTCAGCCAAAATGAATTTGATAAAAATTGCTTGTTTACTGTTTATTATTAGTTTGAATAGCTATGCAGCTGATGATGATAAGAATGCTGACGAAGAGGGGGTTCCATCGGAATATATAGAAATTACTCCTGCGTTTGTGACAAACTACGGCGACAGTTCGAGATTGCGTTACATGAAGGTTGAGGTAACGTTACGGGTTACTGGCGCTGATGGGAAATCTCAGGTTGAGCATCATATGCCATACATCAAAGATATTTTATTATCGTTATTTTCTGAACAGACGTCTAAAACAATTATGTCGGCAGTGGGGAAAGAAGATTTACGTCAGCAATCTTTTCAAGCTGTTACTGTGATTCTTGAGAAGGAAGACAAGGAAAGTTATCTTGAGGATTTGTTGTTTACTAGTTTTGTCGCTCATCGCTAACGATTAAAGTATGCTTGTAGATACTCTGAGAAGCTCATAATATCAGCCTCTTCAATTTCTTTTTGCTTATCTAATGAGTCTTTTGAATCCTGATTAAGCAGTTCCAGATATTGATTGTCTACTTTGTTATTTAGAATAAAGCTTTTATGTTCTTTTGCTAAACACAAGTTTTTGTTAATAAATGAATCGGAACTTTTTGTGCCATTCAGTAAAATAGCAGAAGGGGTTTTATCGGGATTTAAAACTTTATCACGCTGGATAGATACTGATTCGGAATAACAGTTTGTATTATTGGCATTATCTAATGCGTCTGCTGATAATTGAATTTTATCAAGAAAACGTTCGGCGAAGTTATTCATATTTACCGGTGTCTTTCCAAGATATATCGTCAAATCCTTTTTCCTCCCATAATTAACTACTCTCGATTGATTCTCGCTAATTTGGCTGAATTCCTCATGATCGCAAAAAGCGCTCGGCTCATTCAGGCATGTAAGTAAGAATGCATCAAGAAAACAGATGGTTTTTGTATCAATACCAAGTGGAAGCTCAGGATTTATGTCCATGCAACGAACTTCGATGTATTCTATCCCGCGAGAGGCCAGGGCATGGAGTGGTTTTTCTCCTGATAATGTTACTCGCTTTGGTCTTATAGGCGAATAAAATTCATTTTCTATTTGTAATAACGCAGTAGAGAGCTGTTGGTGGACGCCTTTTTTAATTAAACCAATCGTTTCATAATTTTTATACGGTCTAACAATTGCTTCGTTTAGGGTTGATATGTAAGTACTTAACTCGTTATAACATATGAATAGCTGTTTTTGAGCATTACTTTGGTAGCCAAGATCTCCCATTCTTAAGGAGGTTGCATATTCCAAATAAAAGTCGCTATCATTCAATTTCTGTAAATTGTGCAGTCTTCCTTGAACAAAAGATTTGTCAATGCAGGGTGAAGCACCGAACAGGTAAACCAGTAACCAATAATAACGTCTGAAATTTCTAATCAAAGCAAGGTAGCGTTTATTGATGTATTCCCTGGTTTCACTTTGTGATAGCGTTAGATTATTTTGTGAAATTTCATATTGCCAATAGGATTCTGGTAGTGAAAAGTTATAATGAATTCCTGCAACAGTTTGCATGGCTCTTCCATAGCGATGACCAAGTCCACGGCGATAGACTGTTTTCATCTGGCCAACGTTGGATGAGCCATATTGAGCTAATGGTATTTCTTCATCCTTGGGTAAAACCCCTGGCATACTGGCTGGCCATATGTATTCGTTAGGAAGATAGCCTAAAGCAAGATGATGCGCGGTTAATAATTTTTCAATTAAGTCTTCAGGTTTATGGCAGATAGGAGTAATAAACTCAATTAAAGCTTCGCTAAAGTCAGTAGTAACCCAGGTGTTAGTTAATGCACTACCAAGTTCTACAGGGTGAGGGGTTTTAGCCATCTCTCCAGAAGGCGCAACGCGTAACCCTTCTTTTTCTATGCCTCGATTAATATGTTGTAAGTGCTTTAAAAAATCGGGGTTGCTATATGATGTAAGCTTATAATCCAAGCCAATGTTCCAAAAAGGTTGTAGGGAAAGTCAGGACAGATTTCAAGGCGAATAGCCTAACTGATTCTCAATTAAATCACATCATTATTTAAGGTTTTATTAATATGAAAAATAATAAAAAAAGTATGTTGAAGTGCTTTGGTGCTGTGATAGACAGTAAGATCAGTGTATTGGTATTGGGTTCTATGCCTGGGAATAAATCATTGGAAGCAAGTCAGTATTATGCGCATCCACGCAATGCATTATGGCCTATTTTAGCTGATATTATAGGGTTTGAAGTCAGTTTACCTTATGAGGAGAGACTCAACATATTATTAAATAATCATATTGGATTGTGGGATGTGATAGCACAATGTAATAGGATAGGCAGTTTGGACTCGAATATTGTTGCGGAAACAATTGAGTGCAACGATTTCAACCTGGTGTTTAGACAATGCATGAGATTGGAAAAAATACTTTTCAATGGAAAGAAAGCCTATGAGTTATTCCATCGCCTTGTGCTTGTTAAGCCCGAAACAGAACAATTTATACAGGACAAACAAATAGACTTGATCCTTTTACCTTCAACCAGTCCAGCAAATGCAATGCTGGGTTACCAGCAAAAGCTTGAAGTATGGAAAAAAGTATTCTAGTCGCGGTTAACTGCTCTATATCCAATGTCAGAGCGATATTGTACGTTTTTCCAATTGATTTTTTTTACAGATCCATAGGCTTTTTGTTGTGCTTCGGCTATTGAGTCGCCAAGTGCAGTAACGCAAAGTACACGTCCACCATTCGTGACAATATAGTCTTTGCTGTTTTCATTATTTTTTAATGCGGTTCCTGCATGAAAGACTTTGACACCAGGGTCGTCTACAGCGTCTAGTCCTAAGATGAGATCACCTTTATCGTATTGTTGAGGATAGCCACCAGCAGCCATAACAACACCCAGAGAAATATCAGTTGACCATTCAACTAACGCTGAGTCAAGTTTATCGGTTACCGTAGCCATGCATAATTCAAACAAATCTGATTTTAAGCGCATCATGATAGGTTGGGTTTCCGGGTCTCCAAAACGACAATTATATTCAATGACTTTTGGTTCGCCGTTTGGGGTAATCATGAGACCAGCATATAAAAAACCAAGGTAATCATTACCTTCTTTGGCCATGCCTTCTACTGTAGGCTGAATGACTTCCTGCATTATTCGTTGGTGTACTTCCTCAGTTACTACAGGAGCAGGTGAATAGGCTCCCATTCCTCCAGTGTTAGGACCGGTATCTCCATCACCTGCACGTTTATGATCTTGGCTTGTTGCCATTGGAACAACGGTTTTACCATCAGTAACGACAATAAAGCTTGCTTCTTCTCCTTCAAGAAACTCTTCCACAACTACTCTATGTCCAGCTTCACCAAAGCGATTATCAGCTAGCATGTCATGAATTGCATGTTCTGCATCTTCAAGTGTCATGGCAACAACGACACCTTTGCCAGCTGCCAGGCCATCTGCCTTGATAACAATGGGTGCTCCTTTTGCTCTAACGTAATTAATTGCTGGTTCTATCTCAGTAAAGGTTTGATAATCTGCTGTAGGGATATTATGGCGGGCCAGAAAGTCTTTGGTGAATGCTTTTGACCCTTCAAGCTGAGCGGCTTTTTTTGTGGGGCCAAAACAATATAAATTATTTTTTTTAAAATGATCGACTATGCCATCAACTAACGGTGCTTCAGGGCCGATGATAGTTAAAACAATTTCATTATTTTTTGCAAAATCACTTAGTGCATCAAAATCTGAAGGATTAATTGCAATATTTTTTAATTTGGTGTCAAGTGCAGTACCTGCATTGCCTGGGGCAACGTAGACAGTCTCAATTTTTTCGTTTTGTGCCAGTTTCCATGCTAATGCATGTTCTCTGCCACCACTACCAATGACTAACAGATTCATAATTATCCTGATTTGTGATTAATGTCTGAAGTGACGCATCCCAGTAAACACCATGGCAATGTTGTGTTCGTTTGCCGCAGCAATTACTTCCTCGTCTCTTATAGAACCGCCTGGTTGAATAATAGTACTGATTCCAACATTAGCTGCATTATCAATACCATCTCTAAACGGAAAGAATGCGTCAGATGCCATGCATGCGCCTTTAATTTCTAGTCCAGCATGTTCTGCTTTAATAGCGGCAATTCTTGCTGAATTGACACGACTCATTTGCCCTGCGCCGACTCCTATTGTTCTTAATGATTTTCCATAGACAATAGCGTTAGATTTCACCATCTTTGCGACTTTCCAGGTAAAAAGTAAATCAGCTATCTCTTCAGAATCTGGTTGTCGTTTTGTGACAACGGTCAGGTCATTTTCAGAAATAGCGCCTAGGTCGGTGTTTTGTACAAGCAGACCACCATTAACTCGCTTATAGTCCATGCTGGGAATACTGTTGTCTGAGAAGCTCCCGCAAATGAGTAATCTAACATTCTTTTTCATGCTTACAGCTTTTACGGCAGCTTCTTCAGCATCAGGTGCGATGATGACTTCTACGAATTGTTTCTGACATATGTATTCAGCTGTTTTTGAATCCAGAGTTCTATTGAAGGCAATAATTCCGCCGAATGCTGATTCGGAGTCTGTTTCAAAAGCTTTTTCATAAGCTTCAGTTATATCTTTTGCGCAAGCCACTCCGCAAGGGTTAGCATGCTTTACAATCACACATGCGGGTTCTTTAAATAGTTTAACGGTTTCAAGAGCTGCATCTGTGTCTGCTATATTGTTGTAAGATAACTCTTTTCCTTGTAGTTGTGTTGAGTTGGCAATGCTGCCAGAGTTTGGCGAGTGTTCAATATAGAATGCAGCTTGTTGATGAGGGTTCTCACCATACCTCAAATCCTGCTGTTTAATAAATTGTAAGTTATAAGTACGAGGTAATTTTTCTTTGCCATTAGTACATTGCTGACCAAAATGATTAGCTATCGCTGCATCATAATGGGCAGTATGCTCAAATGCTCTAATTGCTAAATTAAAACGGGTTTCTAGTGATAATCCGCCATTCTTTTCTGTCATTTCTTCAATGATATTTTTATAGTCATGGTTGTTTACAACAATTGCAACATCGTTATGATTTTTGGCTGCAGCTCTTACCATGGTTGGCCCGCCAATATCGATGTTTTCTATTGCGTCTTCATGACTACAGTCCGGATTAGCGATGGTCTGCGAGAATGGATAGAGGTTTACAACAACTAAATCTATCGGTTCTATGCTATTTTCAGCCATAACATCCAGATCCTTGTCGCGCCTGGCAAGAATGCCCCCATGAATTTTAGGATGAAGTGTTTTTACACGTCCATCCATAATTTCAGGGAAGCCAGTATGTTCTGAAACTTCTTTAACAGGAATGCCATTGCTTTGTAAAAGTTTATAGGTTCCCCCAGTTGAGAGAATTTCTATATTGAATGAATGGAGTGATTTTGCAAAATCAATGATGCCTTCTTTATTGGAGACACTGATTAATGCACGAGAAATTGGCTTGACTGATGACATGTTAGATAAAGGTGGTAGTTAAAAAAGGATTCTATTGCTGTTTGGCTTTGAATGAATCCTCAGAGTATAAGAGACGCTAAGAATATGGATTCTAAAAGATGTTCTAGATGCAAAAACAGAATAAGAATTAAGATACCACTTTAATCATGGCAGGTGAGGGATGCAACGAAAATTTCCCATAAAAAATTTTAATGGATATGAAGCTGTAACGCCATTAATAAGGCGATGACGATATCGCTGCAATATAATGCTATAAAACGTATTGGCTTTAGCCAATGCAGCCAATACGTTTTTTAATAAAACAAGCGTGTGGGTAAATTAAAGTAAACCGTATTGCTTTAATTTTTTACGCAATGTTCCACGATTTAGCCCTAAAAGATGAGCAGCTTTTGTCTGATTATTGCGCACATACTTCATTACTTGCTCGAGAAGAGGTGCTTCTATTTCAGACAGTACCATCTGGTAGACGTTTGAAACTGGTTGGCCGTCTAAATGTTTAAAGTAGTTAGACATGGCAATTTCTACATTCTCGCGAAGACTGGCTGCAGAAAATTCCTGAGTAGACGTTTCTTGAGTTTCAAGATTAGTCGTTGGTTCCCGCAAAAAAGAGTCAGTTGTGCTCATGTTGCTGTTTCCCCCAAGGTTTGTAAATCTTCAAAAAATTGTTTAATGCATTCCATTTGTGCGTTTTGGCAGTCTAATTGATTAAAATAGCTTTTTGAATTTTCAATTAGAGCTAGCTTGGTTTTTTCTTCCTCCGATACAGTATTAGTATCTGTGGAAGGCACGCAACTACCATATAACTGTTTTCGGCTTTTACATTGATTTCTTGAACAAAATTGTACCAGTTGATCAAAATACCAGCAAACATGTTTTCTTGCTATTCTAACACTCAAATCACTGGTCAAAATACCAACTATTTTTTCTTTTCTTTGCCTGCTTTGCTTATCAAGTATCTGTTGATACTGATTGTAAAAACCGTAAATCTCATTGAGATGATTAATTATAAGTCTTTCAAGTACTTTTGCATGCCCAGATATCAATGATTTACCGGTAAAAAGTCCACAAGTTGGGTTTGCTTTATCAAATAAGTCATTGATTTCTTGGAATATCCAAGGTCTTCCTTGAGCTCCTCTTCCTATCATTACACCACTTGCCTGAGTATATTGCAAGATTTTGTTTGCTTTTTCGCCAGAATCTATATCGCCATTGGCAAAAACAGGTATTTGAACAGTTTGTACAACTTCAGCAATGGTGTCGTATTCAACTTGGCCTTTAAATCGACAGGCTCGGGTTCGCCCATGAACAACAAGAGATTGAATTCCGCAGTCTTCAGCGATCTTCGCAATTGATACTGCATTTTTTGTAGATGGATCCCAGCCTGTACGAATTTTTAAGGTGACTGGCACAGATACACGGCTTACTACAGCTTCTAATATATTTTGAACAAGTTGCTCATCTTTCAGCAAGGCGGAGCCTGCCGCCTTTTTGCAGACTTTTTTTGCAGGGCAGCCCATATTGATATCGACAATCTGTGCACCTTGTTCGACCTGATATTCAGCCGCATCTGCCAGTTGTACCGGGTTGGTTCCAACAATTTGAACAATTCTGGGCTCAGGGTCGTTAGAGTTTGCCAGGCGTAATTGCGATTTTAGTGTGTTTCTTAAATTGGGATTGCTTGAAGTCATTTCTGCCGTGGTTAGAGCAGCACCCATTTCACGACAGATTTTGCGAAAGGGTGGATCAGTCACTCCGGCCATTGGTGCCAGAACGGCTTTGCCATTTATCTTGTAAGGGCCGATCTTTGGCATATCAAAAAAACAAACGATTAGAAAAGTAAGAGCTCGGTATTTGGCTCAACAATAAGTCGATAGTTTACCGCATTCATGCCTGGGTCGGGAATGGTAACAGCTATTTGAATGGGCGTTGATGGCTTTACGTTTTTTACTTTTTCTAAATGGCCAGTCAGGTAGTCATCGGGATAAATACGATTATTTGCAACATCAATTGCATTAATATCAGAAAAAACCACATTCAATGTAGGTGGTGGAAGTTGTTGTTTTGATATATTAGAAAAGGTTGCTTGTACTAATAATTTTTCATCGATTTCAGGGTGGTTTGTCACCAATAATTTGCTTGGTATAAAACTTTGTTCAGGGTTCGTAAATGAACATCCAACATAGCCACACCAGGTTTTTATAATAAAATGAAGAGATGGATTTTTTTCTAATGTGTATAAATTGAGTGTCATCGTTTTAAGTGCAAGGGAGCCAAAAAATAAAACACATAAACCAATTAAAATAAACCAGCTTGGATTAAACTTGGAATGCCAATTGCTGGTTGGCTTGTTGACTTTTGGCTCAGTTGTATTAAATAAGTTTTCTGCTAAAGGCAGGGGCAGAGCTTCTTGCCTAACATTATCATTATGTTTTTCTATTGGTTTTTTTGGAGCGGATTTTGATAAAAGTCTTTTTTTATAGGGGTGTGCGAGAAAGGATTGTTTGCAAACAATGCAAGTAGTTTTTAATGAATTCTGATTTTTATAAATAAAACAGGTTTTGCATTCAGGGCATTGAGTCAACATACAGCTAAGAAATATTAAAAATATAATCCTGTGAGTTTAATTCAGTATATATTCACTCAGACTGGTTTTTTGATTCCGCCTAAACAAAGCCACTCATTTTGTTCAGAATAATAGTCGAACGAAATCATATTTTGGTATGCTTTTTTAATATCATCTTCCTGATGGTTTTGTATTCCAGATAATAACAATACCCCTTTAGGCATGATGTGTCCGCAAATTCTGTCACATAAATCAATTAATGGTTTTGCAAGAATATTGGCAAGTAAAATATCGCATTTAATACTCTCCTGCAAGGAGATACTGTTGTCACTTTCAACGAGAACAAGTTCATATTTATCTTTTGAAATTTTATTTTTAGATAGATTTTCTTCACTTGCTATCAGAGCTTGTGGATCATTATCTATAAAAATGGCATGTTTTGCGCCCAGCAGCAACCCTGCTATACCAAGAATGCCTGAGCCACAACCATAATCAATAATAGTTTTGTTGTTTATTTGATTTATTGCCAGCCATTCGAGGCATAGTCGTGTTGTTTCGTGAGTGCCTGTTCCAAATGCCAGTCCAGGATCTAACAACAGGTTAATGGCTTCGGGTTCCGGTGCTGTTTGCCAGCTAGGACAAATCCATAAATCGCCACCACAATGTATGGGGGAGAAATATTGGAGACATTCTCGTTCCCAAATTTTTTCTTCGAGAATTTCATGTTCAACGTTCATGGAAGAGATGCCTGTCTCTTCGTGTAGCCTATTTTTGATAGAAAGAATTTTTATTGCTTCTAAAGTTTCATTTTCTTCTCTCGAAAATAAAGCGGTTAATTTTGTTGTAGGCCAAAAAGGTGTTGTACCTCGTTCTGGCTCTAAAATAGGGTGGTCTTTCTGGTCTTTAAAAGTGACGCTTAGTGCGCTGAAATCAAGCAGGATATTTTCGCATTGTTCTGCGTATTGTTGTTCGATGTCAATATGAAGTTGTAGCCAGCTCACAGTGATATTATGTCAGGGGGAGATAAAATTAAAAAAGCTTTATTTTAACCCTAGCTTCTTCTCCAGATAGTGGATGTTGACGCTGCCTATACGGAATTCTGAGTCATTCACAAGATCTTTGTGCAGATCGGTATTGGTTTTGATGCCGCCAATAACAAGTTCATCAAGTGCATTGTTCATGCGAGATAGAGCGGTGTCACGGTCAGGCCCGTAAGCGATAATTTTAGCGATCAGGGAGTCATAGTAAGGAGGGACTTTGTAACCTGAATAGATATGTGAGTCGACCCGAATACCATTACCACCAGGTGCATGGTAGTGAGTAATTTCTCCAGGTGAGGGCATGAATGTATTGGGATCTTCAGCATTAATTCGGCATTCAATGGCATGCCCATTAAAGTTTATGTCAGATTGATTAAGGGCAAGTGGTTGGCCGCTGGCAATGAGCAGTTGTTGTTTAACGATATCGACGCCTGTAATCATTTCAGAGACAGGATGCTCAACCTGAACACGAGTATTCATTTCGATGAAATAAAACGAGCCATCCTCATAGAGGAACTCAAAGGTTCCCGCACCACGATAACCCATTTTCTTACAGGCATTAACACAAGCGCTTGCAACTTCCTCCCGTAGATCATCAGGGATTTGTGGAGCAGGTGCCTCTTCTATGACCTTTTGGTGGCGGCGTTGTAAAGAGCAATCGCGATCACCTAAATGAATGGCATTGCCAAATGTATCAGACAAGACCTGAATTTCAACATGTCGTGGATTAACAAGAAATTTTTCGAGATAAACTGTGCCATCCCCAAAAGCAGCTTTTGCTTCAGTTTGGGTAAGTTGAATGGAGTCGATTAGTGAGTTTTCGTTTTCGACAACTCGCATGCCACGTCCGCCGCCACCTGCAGCAGCTTTTATAATGACTGGATAGCCAATGTCAGCAGCGATTTTTAACGAGCGGTTATTGTCTTCTGTCAGAGGACCGTTTGAGCCAGGTACAGTAGGAACGCCTGCTTCTTGCATGCATTTTATAGCGGAAACTTTATCGCCCATCTGACGAATATGCTCAGCTGATGGACCAATAAAGGTGAAGCCACTTTTTTCGGCTTGTTCTGCAAAATCGGCGTTCTCAGCCAAAAATCCATAACCGGGGTGAATGCCGTCAGCATTAGTCACTTCTGCAGCGCTGATTATTGCGTGTTTGCTGAGATAACTTTCGGAGGATGGGGGCGGACCAATACAAACGGCTTCATCAGCCAATCTTACATGCATCAAGTCTGCATCGGCTTTGCTATGAATAGCAACTGTTTTTATACCTGTTTCTCGGCATGCTCTTAATATTCTAAGAGCTATTTCTCCACGATTTGCAATAACGATTTTATTTAGCATTTTTAATCAGCTTTTATGAAAAATTTTAAGAACTGAAATAGACTGATGTTTATGAATCAGGATATTACAATAAGATCTTGATCAAACTCGACGGGCTGGTCGTCTTCTACCAGAATAGCTTCTACAGTACCTGAGAAGTCTGCTTCTATCTGGTTCATCATTTTCATTGCCTCTACAATGCAGACCACATCACCTTTATTGATAGTTTGTCCTACAGTTATAAAAGGCTCGGCATCTGGTGCGGGTGAGCGGTAAAAAGTGCCTACCATTGGTGATTTAATCATTTTGCCTGATGGGACAGCAGCGGCTGGTGGTTCTGAAACTTGATGGTTATCAGGTGCTGCTACCTGAGTAGGGGCTACTGGTATTTGTTGTTGTGGCGCCGCTGCATGCATCATTGGTTGGGGGGCAGCTATAAGAGCCGAGCCACTCCGGCTGATGCGGACAGACTCTTCGCCTTCTTTGATTTCTATTTCATTGATATTGGACTCTTCGAGGAGTTCAATAAGTTTTTTGACTTTGCGTATATCCATAGTGTATCCACACCTTTAAAATTAATTAGGTATTGGTTTTGTATTGAGTTGAACGATAGCTGCCTGCAAGGCCAGTTCATAACTTAAGGGCCCGAAGCCAGATATAACACCAATTGCTATATCTGAAAAGTAAGAGTGTTTTCGAAAAGCCTCTCTTGCATCAACATTGGAAAGATGAATTTCAATAAACGGTATCTTTATGCTTAACAAAGCGTCTCGTAGCGCTACGCTAGTATGCGTAAAGGCAGCTGGATTAAAGAGAATAAATTCAGCAGTATTGCTGGATTCATGAAGTTTATCTATTAACTCTGATTCTGAATTACTTTGAAAATGTATTAGCTGGTGATTGTTGTCTGTAGCAATAGACGATAATTTATTGATAATTTCATCCAGCGATACATCACCGTATTTATCGGGCTCGCGTGTTCCCAGCAGGTTTAAATTAGGGCCATTTAAGACCAAAATTGTCGACATATTCTTTAAATTTCCGCGAACCGGTTATTAAGTTTTAAAATGCATTAACGGATGTAATCTTAGGCTACCTAATGAAGGACTTCAACAAAAAAATGCAGGATAATAGAATTTATGAGCAAGTTTAATGCAATATAGCGTAATTTAGGGGTAGTTAAATAGATATTTAGTATTCTATTGGAACAGAGGCAGTAGTTGGTGGGTAACATAGGCCATTATCTGCGCAGCCCTGATATTCTATTTCGAGAGATTGCTTGCCAGAAGCATTCAATTTTGTCAGGTGTGTGTTTGCTAGATTGACTTGAGCCTGGTAATAATAGATTTCTACAGCACCAAAATATTCATCATGACGGCGAATCCCTCGGGAGAAAGAAAGGTTTCTGGTAAGCTCTGGCAGATTAACGAGTTTAAACTTGTGTCTATAAAGATAATTCTCAGGTGCAATTGTCCATGTTAAAACTAAATCACCTTGCTGGTTTTTATATGAATTCAAAGTAAATGCTTCATCAGCGGTTAAAAAATCGTTACTTGATGACTCTGTAAAAGCAGGGTCTGAAAGGCCTTCTAAAGGGTTAGACAGCAGGCTGGAATCTGCAATTAGACCACTTGAAAATCCGCCAGCTAGCAGTAAGCAAAAAAAAGAAAATAATGGAATATAGTATTTCATGTTCTTTGGATTTCTGTCTGCCCTGGAAGTCTCTTTTTCACTTAAGTTTACGGATTTAAGTACTTAACTATTAATTAGAAGTTTATCAAATTGCAGCCAACATGTCGGGTTTTTAGTATGTAATTTCAAGTAATAGGACCTGTTGAATTGGCAATAATTCCACACTCACTCTTGATGTTTTAGTTCATTCATATAGCAATGTTATAGTGTTGTTTTTGATTTTGAGGGTTAAGTAATGCCAAGTGTTTTCAAAATGCCCAAAGTGCTTCTAGTGATTGGATGTTTACTAGCAGCCACAATAAGTGCTTGCCAAAGAGATGAGCACTTACACCATGAGCATCACAAATCAGAGATAGCATCGCATGAAGGTATTACAGTTGTTGACCAGAAAATAGTTGTTGAAAACGTAGAGGTTCGCTTACCGATACCTGGGAGATCAGTAACTTCAGGTTATTTGCAGATTGCAAATGGCTATGAACATCCAGTTGAACTGGTAGGAATATCAAGCAAGGTGGCTGAGAAAATTGAGATGCATACTTTGTTCACAGAAAATGACATGATGAAAATGCGCCAGGTTGAAGTTGTCACTATCCCAGCGCATTCGATTTTTACCTTTAAATCAGGTGGTGAACATTTAATGTTGTTTGGGGTTGATCAGGGTTTGCATGAGCAATCCGATGTTGAGCTGGTTTTGAATTTTAATGGGCATTCTCCAATTTCTGTGAAGGCGACTCTTTCTTCCCGGAATAAACCAGTGCATCAACATTAATGTTTAACTTATTTAGTAGTGAATGTGTAGTTTTAATAGAGAGATATTATGGATACAAGAGACAGAATTGAAATGTTGAAAGCAGATGCCAAATTTTGGTGGCTGGACGGTGTTGTGGCTAAAACCATTGTCTCATTGTTAAGTATTTATTTGCTTGTTGTATTAGTGTTAGGTGTTTACTGGTCTAGAGAGCCTGAACTTTTTGATGTAAGGCAGCATGCAGAAAAAATCAGTGCTCAAGATAGTCGTCCGGTTGTGACAGGAGTGGTTACAACTGCAACACTTATTGAAGTGGCGAAAACATTGCTGGAAAAACCAGGTGGTTTTATTGAGAATGATATTATGCCCCCAGGTATTTATTTGGATAATATGCCAAGCTGGGAGTTTGGTGTATTAGTACAAGTGCGCGATCTTGCAAAGACAATGCGAGAAAGTTTAAGTCGTTCACAGTCTCAGTCCATAGAAGATGAGAACCTGGCCATTGCTGAGCCTCGTTTTAATTTTGATACTAACAGTTGGATTTTTCCGCGCTCGGAAGATATGTATAGAGATGGAATAGATTCTTTAGAAAACTATTTAATCCGTCTTTCAGATCCCAGTTCGCCTTCGCAGTTTTATGCAAGAGCAGACAATCTCGTTGCATGGTTGGCTAATGTAGAGAGCCGCCTGGGAAGTTTATCGCAGCGCTTGAGTGCCAGCGTTGGGCAAAAAAGATTAAACACTGATCTTGCAGGTGATTCTGAAGCTGGTCAATCAACCGCAATGCCAAAAGAGTTGACAGTAAAAACACCATGGCACGAAGTTGATGATGTGTTATTTGAAGCTCGTGGCACAACCTGGGCATTGATCCATTTTTTAAAGGCAGTAGAGGTAGACTTTGCCCCTGTGCTGGAAAAGAAGAACGCTTTAGTTAGTTTGCAGCAAATTATTCGTGAGTTAGAGGCAACTCAAGAGACAATATGGAGTCCGCTTATCATACCAAATGGGCGAGGCTTTGGTTTGTTCGCTAATTATTCTCTGGTTATGGCATCCTACATTTCCAGGGCAAACGCCGGGATTATAGATTTGCGTGAGTTATTAACTAAGGGATAGAACAATATTCCGTTAACTATTTTTATAAATTAAACAGAATTAAGAGAGAGAGTTGTGAGTCATTCTACTGATGATGTTCGTATTGACGAGATAAAAGAATTATTACCTCCTGTAGCATTGCTGGAAACATTCCCGGTGAGTTCTCAGGCAGAACAACTGGTCAATAATACGCGTGAAGCGATTAGCAAAATACTAAAGGGTGAGGATCGGCGTTTATTAGTGATTGCTGGGCCATGTTCTATTCATGATGTTAATGCAGCAAAAGAATACGCCGGTCGCCTATTAACTTTAAGAGAGAAGTATAAAGACCAGCTTGAAATCATTATGCGAGTGTATTTTGAAAAACCAAGAACAACGGTAGGCTGGAAAGGTCTGATAAATGATCCTCATATGGATGGCAGCTTCAAGATTAACGAGGGTTTACGTACAGCAAGAGAGCTTTTAAGTGAAATAAATGATATGGGTTTACCTACGGCTGGTGAATTTCTCGATGTTATTTCACCACAATATGTAGCGGATTTGATGAGCTGGGGTGCTATCGGTGCGAGAACAACGGAGTCTCAAATTCATCGTGAATTAGCTTCTGGCTTGTCATGCCCGGTTGGTTTTAAAAATGGAACTAACGGTAGCATCCAGATTGCTATTGACGGAATAGGGGCTGCAACTAACCCACATCATTTTTTATCGGTGACCAAATTCGGGCATTCAGCGATCGTTTCTACAAAAGGCAATCCAGATTGCCATATTATTTTACGTGGTGGTAGTGATGGCCCAAATTATCAATCTGAATTTGTTGAGAAAACCTATGAAAAATTGTTAGCAGCTGGTGTTAACGAAAGAGTTATGGTGGATTTTAGTCATGCAAACAGTAGCAAGCAACATAAAAAGCAAATAGATGTTGCAAACGATATTGCAGCGCAATTGGAAGCTGGCTCCAAAGCGCTATTTGGTGTGATGATTGAAAGCCATTTGGTTGAAGGCAACCAGAAGCTGGTAAATGGAAAAGCAGAAACCTATGGCCAAAGCATCACTGATGCTTGTCTTGGTTGGGAAGACAGTGAGCAGGTGATTGGCAGGTTGTCTGAGGCAGCGAATAAAAGGCTTGGCAGTTAATGCCTTTAATTATAGTAACGTTTGATGTTCTTCTGCTTTTAGTCTTGGGCCATACTGAGAAACAACTTTAGCAGCTGCTTTGCTTGCAAAATTGCCCGCTTGTTCTGGGCTCATTTTGTGTGTTATTCCATAAAGGTATGCGCCAGCGAACATGTCACCAGCCCCGTTTGTATCAACAGCATCGACTTTCACGCCTGGTATATTAATAGTTGATTCCGAATTTGTTACCAGTGCGCCTTCTGCGCCTAACGTTATTACGGCGTGGTCAGTAATTTTTCTGATTGCGTTAATGGCTTCGTTAATATCTGTCGTTTCTGTAAAAGCAAGTGCTTCGTCTTTATTGCAAAAGATGATGTCAGCATAATTGCCAATTAAATCGTTAATATCACTTTTAAAATAATTCACAATGCCAGGGTCGGAAAAGCTTAGAGCTATTTTTGTCTGATTATTCTTTGCTGTTTCAATCGCTTTTAATGCGGTATCTTTTCCGCTTTGACCAGTTACAAGATAACTTTCTATATAAAGGTATTCACTTTCTGAAATGGCTTGATAGTCAAGTTCTCGCTCAGAAAGCTGTTCGCTTATACCAAGATAGGTATTCATTGAGCGTTCTGCATCAGGCGTGATTAGAATAAGGCATTTGCCGGTAATTCCTTGCTCATTTTCAATGTCAGGTATTGAAACGCCAGCGTTTGTCATATCATTCAAGTAGAATTTTCCATTGTCATCGTTAGCTACTTTTCCACTAAAAAAAGTCTGTGCGCCAAAATAACTTGCAGCGATGATAGTATTACCAGCTGAGCCACCACTGGCGCGCTTGGAGTATATGAGATGATCTTCCAGAGCATTAATAAGCTCCTGTCTTCGTTCGGTGTCCACCAGAGTCATCATTCCTTTTTCAACGTTCAGTTTAGTAAGATCGTCATCTTTTACTTCAATTTCGGTGTCAACTAAAGCAGCCCCGATACCGTATACATGATATTTTTTCATCGTAATTTAGTCGCTCTCTGGTTATGCTGATAAAAATCGTTAATAGTTTATAGTGGATGAAGTTTTACAATAAACGACCTGTCTGATACAGGCAACCAAAGCATTCAATATCACCCATAAATTTTTATTATTTGTACTGAAAAAATGCCTGCCAAGAAAAATAAGAAACGTAACAAAAACGATCTTTCGTTAATAAAGAAAGTGGCTTTATTTTTTTTATCATTTACTGCGTTGAAAATTTATTTTGTTTTCTTTGTTTTGCTTGTCAGTTATGTCGTAGTTTTAGATGCTCAAATACGTAAAAGTTTTGAAGGTAAACGATGGCAGTTGCCAGCACGTGTTTATGCGAGACCACTTGAGATTTATCTAGGCAAAAGCTTATCTGCTTTGGAGCTTGAAAGAGAGTTAAAAAATTTGGGTTATAGGTCGAGTAAGGTTTCCAAGCCTGGTACTTATGTTCGTCTGGGTAGCAAGATAGTTCTATATTCAAGAGGGCACACTTTCTGGGATGGCGAAGAGCACTCGGTAAAGGCATCGGTGTTATTTTCTAACGATTTTGTAGTGGGTTTAGAAGATGATGAAGGTAGGCTTTTGGATATTGTTCGTCTTGATCCAATGCCTATAGGCTCTATTTATCCTAAGCATAAAGAAGACAGGATTCTGGTAAGACTTGAAGAGGTTCCTCTTTTTTTGCAGCAAGCGCTGATTCTTATCGAAGATGGAGGTTATTATGATCATCACGGAATTTCACTAAAGTCTATAGTTAGGGCGGCCTTGGTGAATATAAAAAGTGGGCAGCTTGTACAGGGTGGTTCGACAATTACTCAGCAGCTGGTAAAAAACTTTTTTCTATCGCATAAGAAAAGTTTTGTAAGAAAAATAAAAGAAGCAATAATGGCTGTTCTACTTGAATTGCATTACAGTAAAGATGAGATTCTTGAGGCTTACTTCAATGAAGTCTATTTGGGACAATCAGGCTCCAGGGCAATTCATGGTTTTGGACTGGCTAGCCAGCATTACTTTAATCGCCCTCTCAATGAACTTAGTATTGAAAAAATGGCTTTATTGGTCGCTCTGGTTCGTGGCGCCAGTTATTATGATCCCTGGAGAAATACCGAGCGAGTAAAAAAACGTAGGGATATGATATTGGAAAAGCTCTATGCCAATGATATGTTATCTAGAGATGATTTGTATTGGGCAAGATTACAATCTTTGAATTTAGGGAAAAAAAGCCATTCGCAATTTGTTTTTCCAGCTTATATTGATTTGGTTAAAAGACAATTAGCCGAGTTTTATAATGAAGATGATTTGACTTCAAATGGACTAAGAATTTATACCAGTTTTGATCCGTTGGTACAGTTTTCGGCAGAAACTGCTGTTAAGAAGCACCTTGAAAGATTAGGAAAAAAAGAGCTTGAGACAGCTTTGGTGGTAACCCATCCTTCTACAGGTGAAGTGTTGTCAATGATAGGTAGTCGTAATTCGCGTTTTTCAGGCTTTAATCGGGCGTTAGATGGAAGGCGATCGGTAGGCTCCATTATAAAGCCGTTTGTTTATATGTCAGCACTTGAGGATTACGAAAAATATAATCTGGCTACGATGGTTTCGGATGAGCCAATAAGTATTGTGTTAGATCAAAAAGATGATAAAGGTGAAAGAGTGATTTGGTCGCCTCGCAATTTTGATCGCGAAAGCCATGGAGAGGTGCCATTGATTGTTGCTTTTGCAAAATCTTATAATCAGGCCACTGCGCGTTTGGGGCAACAAGTGGGCTTGGATGCAGTTGCTAAAATAATAAAATCATATGGTTTTGAGCGGAGAATAAATAAAGTACCCTCTCTTTACATAGGTACTATCGAAATGTCGCCCTTTGAGGTTGCGACGTTGTATCAAACCATAGCAGCAGATGGTTTTTTAATGCCTTTAAAATCAATTCGCTCAGTCGTTAATGCCAAAAATATACCTTTGAAGCGTTTTCCATTAAAAGTTGAGCAAGTTGGAGATTCTGAGTTAAATACCTTGATAGAATATGCCATGTCAGAGGTAGGGAAAATTGGGAGTGGGCGTTATGCTCATAATATTTTAGGACCTGGTTTTTCTTTTGCAGGGAAAACCGGAACTTCAGGCCAGCAAAGAGACAGCTGGTTTGCCGGTTATAGCGCCGATTTGCTGGCTGTAGCATGGATTGGATATGATGACAATCGTAGCAGTTATTTAACGGGCAGTTCTGGTGCGCTTCCAATATGGACACAATTATTTAAAGATTCAAGCAAGAGCCCTTTGCCATTAACGGTTAGCGAAAACATTGAAATGTATTGGACTGATTTGCAAACAGGGCAAAAAAGCAAAAAGAACTGTTTAAATGCAGCATATTTACCCTATATTAAAGGCAGTAAACCGGAAGGTAAGGCAAAGTGTAGACCGTCCTATTGATATAGAAAGATGAACAGAAAATTGATTTCGTTATAGATATGAAGATATTTTTATTGTCACTCTGTTTCCTGATAGCCAGTTGTGCCAGTAATACTGGCGTAGTAGACGCTGATGAACCTGTTGAACAGGAATTGGAGCAAAGTGCAAAATATAAAGGCGTAAACCAGAGCATTGTTTTTTCAGGTAGCCATGCGGCCGTTACATCGTTAATGTCAAAAGCTGATGAATTTATCCAGATGAAAAATTATGAGCAAGCAGCTGCTTATATAGAAAGGGCTTTGCGACTTGACCCCAAAAACGGACGTATTTATCTTGGTCTGGCAAAAGTTAATTTTTTTCAAGATCGCTATAATGAAGCTAACGCTTTTGTTGAGAGGGCTCGTTCTTTGGCTGGTTCAGATACATCGCTTATTAAATCTATAGAGCAATTTGAGCAAGTGCTTGCTTCAAAAATTTACTGATTGATATAAGTAGCAATGAGTAAAAGTAATTTATCAATATCCCTGGCAGCAAAAAAGATTGTGGCAAAAGAAACCATCATTAGTGTTGCCAGTAAACGTTCAGCGGTGGCTTTAGTGGTGGATTCTGATGATTTTCACTCAGCTTCCCTTTTGTTTATTCAAAGAGCAAAATCTGAAAAAGACCCATGGTCTGGTCACATGGCTTTTCCAGGGGGGCGGTATGAATTAACAGATCAGGACACGTTGTTTACGGCTAAAAGAGAAATGCATGAAGAGGTCGGTTTTGATATTGATTCAGAGGTTAATGCTCAATTTAACCCTCGTCTTCTTACGCGACTTTCGGATATCAGCCCTTTTAGTTGGTCGAAATTTAAAACGATCATTGTAACACCCTATCTATTTCTTATTGATGGCAAGCCATTGTTAACACCTAACTATGAAGTGGAAACGACAGTGTGGATACCACTATCTTTTTTTCTGGATAAAAGTAATCGACAGCAAAAGACATTCACTAATTTTGGTATATCCATAAGTACGCCAGCTTATGTCTGGCAGGAGAATATGGTGATTTGGGGAATGTCTCTGCGCATGATTGATGAATTGCTAGCCGCAGAAGGCTTTGTTTTTAGTTAAAATAGGTTAAATTTTTTTTCAGGTCCCTATGTTAGAAGGTTTGTTTTTATTTATGTATATAATATTGTCGTTGAATGTTATTTGATCGACAGTAATAGATATTAACGCTTTCTTGTACATTAAGAGTGAGTGGAGTGATTATGAGTAGTTCATACGGTTTGTTTTCAATAGTAAATGATGCGTTTAAAGTTTTAACCGGCAGTAAGTCTTTTTTTAGTCATATGCCAAAAAAAGGCTATAAAAAAGCAATTTCGTTTTTACTTTTTATTGTTGTTGTTACTGGTCTATTTAAAACAGTATGTTCAGTATCGCATTATGGGTTTTTTGAAGGCTTGTCTCATCTACCCGGTAATCTGTTGGTAATGCTTCTTTATGTCTTTGTCATCGTAACACTAGGCAGTGGTGTTATGTATTATATCTGGCGATTAATGGGCTCGGAGCAATCGTTTGAAACATCGTTTAAAAATGTCTCCTATTCTTTAGTAGCTTTGCCGTTATTGATGATAGCTATAACCTTTGGTTTTTATGCGATTGTTTTGGTAATGGCTCTATGGGCTTTCATTTTATTTAATGCAGGAAATGAAACGCATCAGGTAAGAGGCACGGGTATTGTTGTTTTTCTTGGCCTGGGGGTTTTACTTTCCAGTTTAATGCTAAATGGTTTGAGCAGTGATAAGGATAAATCCAAACAGGAGCAGTCTGAAAATAAAAAACTGATGCTTGAAAAAGAAAAGCCTAGAGAAGATGAAGGCGCAATAGTTGATGAAGAACTCATTGAACAGTTATTAGAAAAGCATCGAGAAGAAAAAATAAATGAACGACGGGATCATCATAACCCGGATTATTATGATAAGCATGATCAAAACCTTATTAATGAATATAAAGAAGAAGGGGTTAACGAAAGCAATACATTGAAATCAGAAGCAGAGCAAATAGCCGAAGATGCAGGGCATTCTTTGGGAAGTATGATCAGAAATATTTCTGATGTAGCCGAAAACATTAAAAAAGATATTCAGCAAGGTTTGGATAATACTGATCCAAGATTGTTATTAGGAACAGAAAAAGTAGCTACAGATGAAGAGCTTCAGGCATTTACTGAAGAACTTAAACAAAAGCAAGCTGCTAGTGCGCCAGAATCTGAAACCAGTTTGGAAGAAATAGCTGAAGACGCTGGTAGTATGTTGGGCTCGGTGATGAAAACAATATCTGAAACAGCAAATAATTTCACAGAGGATTTTAAGCGAGGATTAGAGCAAGTTGATGAGACGTCTTCTGAAGAAGATGGTAATGATCAATCTTCCCAGGAAATAGTAGAACCAGTTTCTGAAAAATCTGAAGCTAAAAAAGATGAGAAGACGCACAAAGTATTAACGGAAGAGTTAACTCAAAATCAGCTATCTTCAGAAGAGCTGTCTCCTGAAGAGCTTGGTAAAGCAGTAGGTGAGTTTATACGTCAAATCGACTCTATAGCACAAAGTGCCAACGATGGATTTGAAGAGGGAATGCAAGATGAAACAGGTAACCAGCTTATAGAGAAGGCAGGTAAGGCCTTTGGTGAATTTTTGAAAGGATATAACAATGCTGTTGAATCTGATAAAGAGGTGCATACACAATAAAAATTCAATTAAAGAGTTAATAACTCTTCTATATAGCTGCTAACTTCTTGTGTATTTAGTTTGTCGCAGCTGACTACGAAGTCAGCTGCTTTTTTATAAAGCTTGCTTCTTTCTTTATACATTTCTTCTAACGATTGTTGTTGATTTTTTGCGAGCCCTCTTGTGTTTGCATTGGTGAGTCGTGAATTCATTGATTCAAAATCTATTTGTAAGTAAATGATAATACCATTGTTTCCCAGATGAGTTATTGCTTTCTGGCTGTAGATAGCGCTACCACCTGTTGAAATGATACTTCCAGTTGCTTCTAAAGACAGAATACACCCTTCTTCTATTTCCCTTAGTTTGAGGTAACCATCATTGTCAACAATCGTTTGCAATTTTTTCCCGGTTTTTTCTTCGATGATGGAATCTGTATCAATAAAAGGTTTATTGAGGTTTTTTGCTAATAATCTTCCAACAGAAGATTTACCAGCTGTTGGCATTCCAATAAGTACGATATTATTTTGCATTAAAATGATGAACCTTAAAGAAAAAGTAAAGTGTGATTATTAATGACAATTGCTATCGACTAACGATAGGCTAATTTGGCATACAGCAAGTAAACGACGAGCAGTATATTTAAACCATAATTTAAGTAAAGTGGCCAGTGCCAGAAATTCTGGGAGCTATCAGAAACTAAAAGGTAGATGATAGTAAATAGCTCACCTAAAAACCACAATATTAAAAAGCCCCATGCCAGGTCATCAGCGCTTCTGGTTTTAAAGCATTTAATGACTTGCGGAACAGCACAGATTGCTAACAGACTTGAGCCTAACCAACCAATAATTTCATGCATAACTTATTACTAAAATGATTAAAGAGTAAGATTATATCGATTAAATGGAAAGTGAAACAAAGCTTCCTTGTTTATCTACAAACTGTAGCGTTAAAAATTTAGCGCCATAAATTTTTTTAGTGAGTTGTTTTTGTTTCTTTTGATGAGTGATTTCAGCAACTGCTATAAATTTTTGATTAATTATTTTTATAATTTGTCCGCGGTATAAATCTTTATTTAAGGCAAGTTGCAAACCTTTCGGAGACAAATCGAGAATTTTGCCTTCAATAGATTCTGAGTTAATTGAAGTCTGAATTTCGATAGGGTCATTTTTGGGTGTTCGGGTAATGCGCCGATGTGTATCTATACTGGTGTCCCGAGCTACAGGCATTAATGGGCTTTCACACTGAGTACATGTATCATTTTCTGTTATTGTATGTGTATAAGGATGCAGGCAGAAAAAACAGGCTTGTTGAGGTGCATCAGCCGATACGTTATTATTTTTTCTGGATGCCTTTTTCAGAATTTCATGAATTGAGGCTTCTGATTTTTTTTGATCAAAATAAAGCTTGTCATATTCTTCTCTTTTGTCTGCATCACTTAATATTTCATAGGCTTCATTAATCAGCTTTGCATGATTCTCATCGCCGCCTAAATCCGGATGAGCTTTCATTTTTTGCATAATTGTTTTATAGGCTGTGCGGATTAAAAATAGCGGGGCTTCAGGATCAAGATGAAGTAATTTGTAGTAGTCAGGCAGATCTTTCACAATAATGGCTATTCCGTTAGCTCATTGAAAATAATGGAGAGTGTCTCTAGTTATTGAGTATAGTTTGCCAGACAAGCCACGTTAAAATTGTCGAATACTTTATGTCCAAAGAGTGAATGGAATCAAGATACTTCATTTTATTGATGCTAGATCAATCTTTTATGTCGAACAATTTTACATGCATACAAAAGCGATAAAAAAGACAGTGTAATAACTGTATGTTTTTTAAGCAAAAAATAAAAAGGGTATTTCGATTGCTAAAGGGTAATACACAGTATGTTATTGAGGTCAGTGTTTTACATGAGTAATCAAATAAATTCTTTATTAGAGCTGCGAAAAAAAGAAATGCACATAGCATTTGTAAAAGCCATGATGAGAAAAAAACTCGAAAAAATAAGTATTAAGGAAGATGATAATGAATTCTTAAAATGGGCACCCCCGTCTAGAGCACAGGAGTCCAAAGCAAAGCTCGATATTGATAACTTAAAATTAATGGATATTGAACCAAGAGCTTACTTACTTAAAAAGAAAAATATAAGAAAACGCTTTTAATCGTTTGTTATGTTGAGTTTATCTTTAAAAAACTGAAGATAACATCAAATGCATAAAATATTGCGGTAAATAAAAAAATCATATCCAATAGCGCAAATGCAAAGGGTCTTACCGCCGCAATAAACCCTTCCTCTTTAATGGAGTAGTTTAGATCCCAGAGTTCCGAGAGAAGATCGTAAAAATTATAAATGCCTGTGATATTGACTGCTGAAAAATAAAAGACAACTTCAGCTATAAGGAAGGCAAAATAAAAAAGAGAAAGTAACGGCAAAAAAACGCTAAAAAAGGGATTAGCACTTTCTGGGTTGGCGTTGGCTAGTATGATAATTCCTAGTGTATAAAAGACTAATTTAAGCATTTTCTAACGTTAGAATCAGATAATCTGTTTTCATATAGCCGTCAATTCAATACAATACATGTTTTACGATGCCGTTGTTCCAGACACTAATGATTCTAACATAGCAGGGGGTTGGTTATGGATTATTCATTAATCATTTTTATGATGGTGGTAGCCATAATTATTTTGTTTATTGTCGGTATCTACAATAGATTAGTGTCATTGAGAATGCGCTACAAAAATGCTTTTGCCCAGATAGAAGTACAATTAAAACGCCGCTATGACCTGATCCCCAACCTTATTGAAACAGCAAAAAAATATATGGAGCATGAGCAGGAAACGTTCAGACAGGTTATTGAGGCAAGAAACGGAGCGCAAAAAGGGCTGGACGCTGCTTCAGAAAACCCTGGGAATCCGCAAGCAATGCAATCATTGTCAACTGCTGAAAGCATACTTTCCGGTGCACTAGGGAAGTTAAATGTGGTTGTAGAAAATTATCCTGAACTCAAAGCTAACGAAAATATGATGCAATTTTCTGAGGAGTTAACGGCTACAGAAAATAAAGTCGCCTTTGCACGCCAGGCTTATAACGATGCCGTTACTTTTTATAATGAGTACCGAGCAAGCTTTCCCCCGGTCTTTTTTGCTGCACTTTTTGGTCATCCGGTCGATGCAGAATTTTTAGAGTTTGAAGATAGCGCTGAAATTCAACAAGCCCCAAAAGTAAACTTCTCTTAACTATTCATATTCTACCAGTTGTCTATAAACATTATTAAATGAATTTCTTTGAGTATCAAGACAGAGCCAGGACGCAGACAGTCTGGTTGCTTTTTCTTTTTGTCATCGCTGTTCTTGGTCTTGTTATCTTTGCCTGTATTTTTGTAGCGATCTTTTTTTCTTACAATTATTATCGTTTGGATAAAGAGCAACAATTTATAGAAATAATAAAACAAACTCCCCCGGATTTATTATTACAAGTGGCTGTAGCAATTTTTTGTATTGTTTTTCTGGCTAGTATTTTCAGATTTATACAGTTGGCATCGGGTGGTTCAAGAGTCGCCGAATCTTTGGGAGGCATGCTGCTAAATATTAGCTCTAATAATTATAAAGAACAGATATTACTTAATGTCGTTGAGGAAATGGCAATAGCTTCAGGCGTTCCTACACCACAAGTTTATTTGTTAGAAGAGCAGGGGATAAATGCATTTGCTGCTGGAAGTAAGCCGAGCAATGCAGTCGTTGGCGTAACACGAGGGGCTATAGAGCAACTTAGCCGGGAAGAATTGCAGGGTGTAATAGCACATGAATTTAGTCATATATTTAATGGCGATATGCGTTTGAATATGCGTTTGGTGGGAATGCTATACGGCATAGTGGTGATTGGTCATATCGGTTACATGATTATGCGAGCAACTTCGAGAGGGGTATCTTACTCACGTAATGGAAAGAATAATACGTTACCATTTGTTGTGCTTGGTTTAGGATTAATGTTAATAGGTTTTGCCGGGACATTTTGTGGGCGGCTTATTCAAAGTGCAGTAAGTCGACAACGAGAATATCTGGCAGATGCTTCAGCTGTGCAATATACAAGAAATCCTGAGGGTATAAGCGCTGCTTTACGTAAAATTGGGGGTTTATCAAGTTCCTCTTATATAGAACATTCCGCTGCTCCAGAGCTTTCACATTTCTTTTTTGGTTCGATTACAAAATTTTCACTATCATCATTATTTGCTACGCACCCACCTATCGAAAAACGTATTCAGCGACTGGAAGGCAGAATTGTAGAGCCGATAGATAGCTTAACGAATACCTCAGGTATACGAGAGCCGAACCCGGCAGTTTCGGGCTTTAATGAAAACGCAGTTACTGTAAAGGAATTAGTAAGTGGATTTAATGCTTTTGATTTTGAAGACCAAACATCTAAAACAGCTGCCTTAAGAAATCAGTTAGCGCGTAAAGCAATTGGCACCCTACCAGCTGTTGTAGTTAAATCTGCACATGAATCCTATGGTGCAAGGGCTATCATCTATAGTTTGTTGTTAGATGAAAAAAAGAATATCAATCAAAAGCAATTAAATATTTTGCATAAAAGTATTGATCACGTGCTCTATGGTTTTGTTGAAAGTTTTTATCAGCATTTTGATAAAAAGAGAACGGGTTATTTAACGGCATTGGATTTATGTATTCCTGCTTTAAGAGAATTGACCAGTGACCAGCAGAAAGAGTTTTTGAAGGTTTGTTCCTTGTTGATTCATGCGGATAATCGAATAGATATTTTTGAGTGGTCACTTTATGCTTTGGTAAAATTTTCATTAGAGCCACAACGGTTTGATCCACAAAATTGGCATATCAACAGTCGTTCCGATATTTACTGGTTTCGCGGACATTTGGCAGTGGTGGTGTCAGCGGTAGTCCATGTTGGTTTTTTTGACACATTGGATAATGTTGATACAGATGTATCATTTGAACAGATAGAAGATGTTTTTTATGACGCTATGAGTTCATTAGAAATAAAAAAAATAAACGTTATCTCACCGCAAAATAATAATGTGGATCGTTTTGTTCGTTCGCTAAAGCGATTAAAGTCATTGCACCCGTTACAAAAACCAAAGTTGATGAATGCTTTGGCAGTTGCAGTAGCTTCGGATGGGGTTATTAAGCCGATTGAAATACAATTATTACGTGCGATTGCCCAAACACTGGATTGCCCTTTGCCTTTTTTGATTAAAGAGGATTTGGAAAATCTCGATTGAAGCCGTTTCTCAAGAAAATTAAGCAAATTCTTTTAATAAGATTTTGGAATTTCTTTGGAAATTATAGAGTGTTTTCTTTTCTTGAGGTAAGTGATTGACATTGATTTCTTTAAATCCTTTTTCAATAAACCAGTCAGTAGTCTGTGTTGTTAAAACGAAAACAGCACTCATTTTATTTTCTATGGCTTTCTTTTCCAGCAGCTGTAACAATTTAGTACCTTTTGAAAGGTTAATATAATTTGGGTGGGTTGCAATGCAAGCAATCTCTCCCCAGAGTTTATCGTTATTCTGGAAGGGGTAAAGGGCAGCGACCGCAATAATTAACCCTTCACGCTCAATGATAGTGAAGTTACTGATTTCTTCTTCCAGCCTTTCTCTATCTCTTCTAACAAGTATGTTTTTTTCTTCCAAAGGCGAAATAATATTTTCAATGGCTTGAATATCTTTGCTTTCTGCTTGTCTCGATGTTTCGTATTCTTCTATACTTAACAGTGTTCCTGCGCCATCAATTGAGAATAATTCTTGCAGAATAGCGCCATCGGTTTTAAAGCTCATGAGATGAACCCGGCTAACACCACCTTTAAGAGCATGAATTGCTGCCTCTAAATGATGATTTGATGGTTGGTCCAATAATTCACTCGTTAATTTCTTTTCTGCTTCATGAAGAGGAAGCTCTCGTAATAAAAAACCAGAGTTATCGTAAATACCTTCCTTTTCAGTGAAGATGATCAGTTTGTCTGCCTTTATTGACTTGGCAATTTCACTGGCGATGTGGTCGTATGCCAAACTGAAAGTTTCGCCAGATGGTGAGTGTGCTATAGGCGATAAAAGTAATACATTACCGTTATCAATTAGTTTTTGGATGGCTTCGGAATCAATTTTTCTAACAAGCCCGGTATGTTGTAAGTCAACTCCTTCAATGATGCCTGCTGGTTTTGCTGTAACAACATTGCTGGTGGCGATACGTAAAGTTTTTCCGGTTTTTGGTGTGTTTGGGATTCCTTTGGCTAATCGTGTTTCCAGTTTTGCTCTAATCAAACTGCTGGCCTGAATCGCTTCATCCAGAATTTCAGGTGTTGTTACGCGCCAACCATGAACAAATTGGGAGTCTATATTCAATGCATGTAGCTTTGTATCCAGTTGCTGACGAATACCATGAACGATGATCAACTTAACATTTAAACTACTGAGCAATACAAGATCATTAATAATATTATCAAGATTATGATGTTCTATAGCGCTGCCACCTAACATAATGATAAATGTTTTTTCTCTATGCGAATTTATATAGGGCGTCGCTTTTCGAAACCATTCAATATTTGTATTATTTAAAGCTAAAGGTGCTTTTTCGTCATTAGCAGGTGTTTGCATTGTTTCAACTTAATCCTGGATTCATTTAAAAACAATATTTGTGAATCATACTTTTTACCATATTAATGGCAGGATCGATCTGTTCCAGTGGTAAATATTCGTTTGCCTGATGAGCACAATCAATACTGCCAGGGCCCATAACAAGGGTTTGCATACCCAAAGCCTGTAAAAAAGGGGCTTCTGTAGCAAATCCTGCATTGCCAGCACTATGCCCTGTTAATTGTTCAGCAAAGCTCACCAATTCGCTGGTTTCAGGTTCGAGAAAAGCTTCAACACTTTTAAAGAGAGGTTTGAATTCAGCTTTTACGGACTGGTTTTCCAATGCTTTATCAAGTGTAGTTTGGATTTCATTCCTAACGACGTCACTTGGCATCCCAGGCAGCAACCTAACGTCAAAACGAAGTTCGCAGTGTTCACAAATTCTATTTGGTGCATCCCCGCCATGTATACTTGCCAGATTCATTGTTGGATATTCTACTTCAAAGGCAGGATGTTGATATTTCTGTCCCCATTTTTCTCGCAATGCCATTAGTTGAGCAATCACTTGATGCATTGCGTCCAGTGAGTTAACACCAAGTGTCGGGTTTGATGAATGGCCGGAACGGCCAGAAAGTTTAATCGATTCCATCATAACGCCCTTATGCATACGAACCGGTTTCAGGTTGGTTGGTTCTCCTATTAACGCGTATCTTGCATTTATAGGATCAGCAGTTGCTAATGCTCTTGCACCTGACATACTGGACTCTTCATCAGCCGTTGCCAGAATGATTAAAGGTTTTTGCAACTTATCCAGTTCTATTTGTTGTATAGCTTCGAGAATAACCGAGAAAAACCCTTTCATATCGCTGCTGCCAAGACCATGCAAACGGTTATCCTTTTCTTTTACTTCAAGTGGGTCGGATTGCCACAAACTCTCATCAAAAGGAACAGTGTCGGTATGTCCCGCAAGTACCAGGCCACCACTACCTTTACCGATTGTGGCAATCAGGTTGGCTTTTCCTGAGTCAATTGATTGAATAGAAATTGAAAATCCCAGTGTTGAAAACCAGTTGGCGAGAACATCAATAATTGGCCGATTGGACATGTCCAGCGAAGCTGCATAACTTGAAACAGATGGTGTAGCTATTAACTTACTGAAAGTTTCAATAAATGGCGGAAGTTTGCTGGTTTTATTTGACATAGTGAGTCAACCGGTTAATTTGGAAAAGTTGATTTCATTTTACAAAAAAAGACCTGTTTTTTAGTCAAAAAAACAGTCTTTGTGCGGAAATGCCTTATTTCACCGAAAACTGTGACTACACTTAAAATGACTAAAAAGTTAACCGCTTGATTGATTATTGTTCTTGTCTGATCTGATTTGCAGACTTTGATAAGCACAGCTTATTATGCTCTTCTTGAAATGAGTTAACAGAAGCAATATCAGACTAATCAGGGCATTGTTCATTAACGCTACATATAGAAACACATTTAATTTACATATTACATGAATAATAGAGCTGTTGTTAAAGACACTGTGTCTGAGAGATTACTTACTCTCAGAACAATACTCGATGATTTACTTCGTGCGGAGTTATTGTCGGAAGCAGATGTACTAAAAGTGACAGGACAAACGCGCAGTAAGCATGAGGCTGAGCAGCATCCACTCAATTATATTGCAGACCAGCATCTCGAAAATGCCAAGAGCCCTGGGCAAAAGCTGACCTTACCGGTATTGTTATCATGGTTAAGTACTGTTTCAGATCAACCTGTTAAGATTATTGATCCAATGAAAGTTGATGTACAGGCTGTAACATCGACGATGTCCTTTGCATTTGCCAAGCGCCATAACATATTAACTATAGGCGTCGATTCTGAAAGTGTTGTCATTGCAAGCGCTCAGCCCTTTGTGCATGCCTGGGAGAAAGACCTCTCGCATGCATTGAAAAAGAAAATTATACGTGTATTGGCAGATCCTGTTGCTATAGAGCGATATAGAGTAGAGTTCTATAGTCTGGTTAAGTCAGTTTCAAGCGCAGTAAACAGTGATGGTACATCGAATGATGTATCCAGCTTTGAGCAATTGTTAGAGCTGGGTAAGCTGCAAGATCCAGACGCTAATGATCAGCATATTGTTAATATTGTTGACTGGTTATTGCAATATGCTTTTGATCAGAGAGCCAGTGATATTCATATTGAACCTCGCAGAGAGCAGGGAAATATTCGATTCAGAATCGATGGTGTGTTAAATAATATTTACGAATTACCCGCGCCGGTTACTTCTGCCGTAACCAGTCGTTTAAAGATACTTTCAAGGATGGATCTTGCAGAAAAACGTAAGCCGCAAGATGGACGGATAAAAACCCTGAGCCCTGAAGGTAGTGAAGTAGAACTGCGATTGGCAACATTGCCGACAGCTCATGGTGAGAAATTGGTTATTCGTATTTTTGATCCTGAAGTGCTATTGAGAAGTTTTGAGGATCTGGGTCTGGTAAGTGCTGATTACAAGCGTTGGTCAGAAATGTATAAACGACCTAACGGAATTTTACTGGTGACAGGTCCAACAGGTTCAGGTAAAACGACAACGTTGTATTCCACTCTGAAGCAATTGGCTACAGACCAGGTAAATGTTTGTACGATAGAAGACCCTATCGAAATGGTGGTTCCAGAATTTAATCAGATGCAGGTTCAACAAAAAATTGATTTAAATTTTGCGGAGGGTGTCAGGGCGCTGATGAGGCAAGACCCCGATATTATAATGGTTGGTGAGATTCGGGATGCTGAAACAGCAGAGATGGCTGTTCAGGCTGCGCTAACAGGCCATCTTGTTATTTCAACAGTACATACAAATGATGCACCAAGCGCTGTATCGAGAATGTTAGAGTTAGGTATTCCTGCTTATTTAATAAGAGCGACTGTCATAGGCATTATGGCGCAGAGATTGGTCAGAACGCTTTGCCCTAATTGTAAAGTCGCTACTGAGGTTGATCAGGAAGTCTGGGAAGAACTGACTCGCCCCTGGAAAGTTGAAAAGCCTAAAGTAGTGTATCGTCCAGAGGGTTGTTTGAGTTGCAGAAACACTGGCTATTTCGGGCGCCAGGGTATTTACGAAATTCTTCCAGTATCATCTCGACTCAGTTCGCTTATAAAAGAAGATTTTAATCTGGATAATTTGCGTCAACAGGGTATGCGAGAAGGTATGCATACTTTGCGGCTTTCTGGTGCACAAAAAGTGGCTCAAGGAACCACAAGTGTCGAAGAAGTATTGCGAGTATCGCCAGCATTTGAAAAATAATTATTACGCTTTAGGTAATATGGTCAGGTAATTTCAGTAATAGTAAATTTATTAATTCACCTACAGGTAACGACTTGTTTCTGCTTTAAAAAAAGCGTATAAAACGCTATCACTGAAATATATTGTGCTTTATTTTATATCCTCGGGGAAAATTTTTTATGATTGCTTTCTTGTGTGCACTTTGGCCGTATTTATTTGGCGGCCTGATGGGGTGGGTTATCTGCGGATTAATGGCACGTGAACTACGCTTTGCTCCAGTCACTGAACCAAAAGTACCGATGCCAGTAGTTAAACCAGAACTTGAAAAACTGAAAGAAAGTGGAGAAAAGACTGAGCAGTTAGGCTTTTTGGAAAAAGGTTCTGTTTCTCCTCCCGAATCAAAATCAAACGAAGCAAAAATTGTTGAACGAATTGTAGAAGTTGAAAAAAAAGTTGAAGTCGATAATCCGAAACTTATAAAAAGAATTGCTGAACTGGAAAAACAATTGAGAATGGCTTCATCAGTTTCTGGTTTAGGAGAGGCTCCAGATGATAAATCCATTGTTGCAGCAGCTAAAGCCGCTGGTTTTAAAATGAAAGAACCTAACGACTTCACCGTTGTAGAAGGCATTGGGCCGAAAATCAATAAACTGTTACATGAAGCAGGGATTAATACCTATGAGGCGCTTGCAGCAACTGACGTTGAGAAAATTCAGCAGATTTTAAAAGAAGCTGGTTCGCGCTTTTCTTTGGCAGTACCTAAAACCTGGCCAAAACAAGCTGAATACGCAGCCAGGAATGAGTGGCAGGCTTTAAAAGAGTGGCAAGATCAGCTGGATGGCGGTAAGTAACGTTTAACCATAGCTAGCCTTTAACTATTGAAAGTTAGCCAGATTCAAGTAAATTGATTGAGTAGAAATATGAGCGATAAACCTGTTTTTGAAGTACCTGAATGGGATGATTTTTACAATACATGGAAAATAGTAATCATATTGTTAGCTTTGGTTTTGTTGCTGCTTATGCTTTTTGGCCTTGGTCCGGGAGGGCGCTGCTCACAAGTTACAGCAGGTGCAGCATGTAATGCTGTATCTGAATCAGATGGCACAGAAACAACTACAACGATGGTTGGCGAAGAACAGACAGTCACTAAAGAAAAGGCGGATGCCTCAACTACAGCGTTGTTACCAGCTGAAGTTAAAGTGGAGAAAACTGTTAATGAGGAAGTTTTAGAAACGGCAATAAGCAAAGAGGAAAAGTCGGGTCTTAAGTATTTAAAAGTTAACAGTACAAAACAGAAAGTCTATTTTGCTACAGACTCTTACGAATTACCTGAAGGCTATGCCAAGCCATTAAAATCGATCGTTATCGAGATGATTTCCGATAATCGCTGGGTGGCAGTGATTTCAGGGTTCCATGATGAAACAGGTAGCTTGTCATATAATCAGGAGCTTGCAAAAATGCGTGCTATAGCAGTACGTGATGCATTAGCTAGCGTAGGCATTAATCCTTCGAGGATAATTCTTGAAAAGCCGCAATCAACTTTAGGCAAGGGCTCTAATGCAGAAGCTCGCAGAGTAGAGGTAATACTGGCTGATCTGGTAGATGATTAATATCACTCTATAGCTAGCTATAAAGTTTAGCCAGACTAGATTGATGTAAGCCAGTTATGTTTGTCTTCAGCTTGACCCCATTGAATGGCATTCAGCATTTGACGAAGTTTCACTGTTTTTTCGCCAGGTTCGCCATTACCCACAGTGATTTTTTTGCCATTGTGAATAAAATGCCCTACAGGAGTAAGTACGGCAGCAGTACCAGAAAGTGCAGCTTCAGATTCAGGTTTAGTCACTCTTTCCAGTAGTTCATCAACTGAAAGTGACCGCTCGCTTACTTCAAAGCCCTCGTCCTTGGCTAGTGTTAAAATAGAATCTCGTGTGATCCCATGTAAAAAAGTCGAGTCAAGAGCTTTGGTTATGATTTCATTTCCATCAATTAAAAAGAAATTAGAGGCTCCGGTTTCCTGAACATCGCCATTCGGGCAGAATAAAACCTGATCAGCTCCCCATTGTTCCCTGGCATTTAAAATGACACCCAATGCGCTGGCATAGTTACCGCCACTTTTGACCATGCCCATATGTGGTGAGCAGCGAGTTGCCTCTTCTTCAATAAGAATAGTCAGTGTACTCTCACCGCCTGTAAAATAACTCCCTACTGGTGATAAGAGCACATACAGATAAGAGGTTTTTGAAGGTGAAGCAGCAGCTCCAATTAAAGGGTCTGTTCCAATGTGTGTTGGGCGAATATAAAGAGAGCCTGGGGGTTCGGGAGTTTGGTCTGCAAAATGTTTTACAGCATCTACAATCATTTTGCGAGTTAAATCAATATCAATTGCAGGTAAAAAAAGCAGTTCACTACTGGTTTTGAGGCGTGCAAGATTTTGCTCTATTCTAAAAATATTGATAGAGCCATCGGCATGTTTAAAAGCTTTTAAACCTTCAAAAACAGAACTTGCATAATGAATCCCGTGTGCTCCGGCATGAAAAACCAAAGAATCGCTGGGTACAAACTGAGGGGTAGTCCATTCCAGACCATCGAACTCGCTCAGGGTCATTTCTGGCAAAATCTTACTACCAAATGCCGTCATTTAACTTGCCTCTTTATCATTGATAATTACTGTTATCTATTACTGTTACGATTCTTTTACTTTTATACACTGAAAACATGTAAAAAATAAGAAAGGGTAAAATCTGTGGATAGTGCTGAATAAACATGCTACGAAACAGATGATTAAAACGCCCCAGTAAAAATATTCGAACGGGCAATTGTAA
This sequence comes from Cellvibrionales bacterium, assembly GCA_041941365.1. Classification (GTDB taxonomy): domain Bacteria; phylum Pseudomonadota; class Gammaproteobacteria; order Pseudomonadales; family UBA7434; genus UBA7434. The sequence goes on from JBGTQK010000005.1 coordinate 91,507, forward strand.
TTGCATGTCATGGTAAATGGAAATACAAAGTGTGGAAAATCATCAAGGTTTTTTGTGTGGGCGCTGTGATACCATCAAGTTTAGTACATCTATTTGTTTAAAGAGAATGATTTTATGGCAACTGTCCATGAACAATTGCTAGAGCATAGCAATGTTTTTGAAGCCTTAGCGGAGCAGACCACGTTAATAGAACGTGTGGCTCAAGCGCTGATCCAGGTATTAGAAAAAGGAAACAAAATATTTCTCGCAGGTAATGGCGGCAGCGCTGCCGACGCGCAACACATTGCTGCGGAACTAAGCGGGCGTTATTTACGAGAGCGTAGTGGTCTGGCTGCAATAGCATTAACCACAGATACGTCAGCACTCACTGCCATTGGTAATGATTTTGGGTTTGATCAGGTTTTTTCTCGACAATTGCAGGCGCTTGCGCAAAAGGGTGATGCAGTTATTGCTTACTCAACCAGTGGAAATAGCCAAAATATTTTAAATCTGTTAGAGCAGGCAAAACTGATTGATTGTTTTTCGGTTGGCTTAACTGGTGAATCCGGTGGAAAAATGAAAGCTATGCTCGACGAATGTTTTTGTGTCCCATCTGGACACACGCCGAGAATACAAGAAGCGCATGCGTTTATAGGTCATGCTCTGTGTGACATTATTGACCAGCATTTTTCGAGCTAGGATTTAGTGAATAGTGCTTCGAAAATTATTGTATTGGACCGGGATGGGGTCATAAATGAGGACTCTCCTCATTATATAAAATCATTAGAAGAGTTTGTGTTTATACCAGGTTCAATTCAGGCGATAGTAAAACTTAAAAAAGCTGGTTTTGTGGTAGCTGTAGCAACAAACCAGTCAGGAATCGGGCGAGGTTATTTTACATTAGATACCCTGCATGCCATGCATGAAAAAATTCAATCTGAATTGCAGCTGTTTGACACAGCTATAGACGGGTTTGCTTATTGCCCTCATACACCAAAAGATAATTGTGATTGCCGCAAACCTAAAGCCGGATTGTTTAATCAACTGGAAGAAAAATTACAATGTTCTTTAAAAAACGGTTTTGTTGTGGGGGATAGTCTAAGAGATTTGCAAGCCGGAATGAAAAAGGATATGCAACCCATCCTGGTAAGAACCGGAAAAGGAGAAAAGACGCAGGCTGCTGGCGGTTTACCAGAAGGGACGAAAGTGTTTGAGAGTTTGGAAAGTTTTGTTAGGTTTTTGTTGTAGAAAATATTTTTATAATATGTTGAATGTCTATTTGAGAATGGTAGCTATACACTACAATTACAGTCAACAAAAAAGCGAAAATAAGTAGAGAGTTGTTTATTGCCGGGATGAAGAAATTATTATCTACGGCATAAACGTCACCACTTGCAAAACTACCTATTACGGCATCAAGACCCGTATTGCTAGCGTTTGTACTTAGTAGAGTAATATCCACAAGTGGCAGATCGTTATCTTCTAACGTCCATATACCATTTGCTTTAACCCAATTTGCGTTTTCAATAGCCGCTTCAATAGCCGAGGCAGTATCAGAAAATTGTAAACTAAAATCAGGATTTGGAGAGACTGGAAGATTTGCAATAGCATCAATATCGCCGTTTGTGCTTTCCTGGATGGTTATTTCAAAAACATTAAATGCACCAGCTGGAGCTGGATCCTCCCAAAATATTTCAGGGTCTGGATGTGTATCTCCGCCAGAAAAATTGCCCAGACCAAATCTGACCATTATTTCAGTCTTTGGTGTAAACAATTCATCAGCCTCTTGTATTTGAGTGCCATGCTTAATTTTTGGTGTATAAACAAGAGAAGAGCCTGGTTCACCGATTGTAAGCGGAGTCGGGTCAACGATTTTTCCCTTTTCTCTTACTGGATGCAAGATAACACTCGGTGTTGAAACAGAGGAAGTAATCACATAGTCATAAGTAAAGTCCGTATAAGCGCCTGAATTAGAGAATCCGCCAGAACTAGTGACTTTAACTTTAGTTTGTCCGTACGCACCAGAATTATTGGGATCAAAATTCTTGTCTGTATTTGAATTTGAAACACCTTTCTCTCTTTTAGAGACAACCGGACCGTCATGTTTCACTGGTGTTGTGCTCAGATTAAAAAAAGTGTCTCCAGTTCCATACCATCTATGATAGATAGCTGACCGATATGCAAAGCCATTATTGTTTTCTGTTGAAAGTATTATGTCTGATGAACCAGTTATTTTGATTGTAGTAGACGGCTTACGATCAACAGGAGCCTCGGAAAAGGCAAATTCTATTTCTCGATCTGCTGAACCAAAATTAATAATTTGGTCACCATCCATATCTCTAATATCTTGAGCAAAAGGAGTGATTAAACCTTTTGTATCATTCGGGTCTTTAGATCCTGTTTGTTTCGAATCTTCAGCATATTGAAGCCAATTTTTCCCATTAGTTATTCCACAGGCAAAAACACGTACCATGTGTTTTCCTTTTGAAAATTTGTAAACAAGTTCGACGTCATTACCCTTTTTAATTTCATCGCAAATCCATTCCCAGGTCACTTTTGCTCCACGGTTAATTGCTGTTGATCCAGCATGGGTAAAGTTTCCGGTTCCTGTTTCTAATCCTGTTCCCTGAAAGCTATGTCTAAATTGATTTGTTAGATTATTATCTTGTAGATATTTAAATTTACCTTCCATCAAAGGCTTTGCTTTGACACCTTTACCTCGTATTCTGTCATCAGCCTGCCTTCCGGAATAGCTATCCAGCTGACCCACTAATGTATTATCACCTTTTATACCTTTGTCATGTTTATTTGGAATCGATATATTGGCGTATGAGTCTTCCAAAAATTGTAAGCTATTTGCTACAGCCATGGTGCTGCACTGCTGATAAGCAGTTTGAAGGTTTGATAGGTTGGGTAATACCACCTTGGTTGTAGCGCCGATGAGAGGATTATTTGGATCAGTTTTTGGTGGTGGCGGGTCACCAATGCCTTCCGGGTCTTCATCACTTGCACCAGTGGCATCAAAATCTTCTGATTCGACAGAAAAAAACTGGCGGAAACCATCAAAAAATTGGTTTAAAGGAGTTAAGGAATAATCAATTCGAGCGCTTAGTGATATTAATGGCGTCCCAGGAGTTATATCTAGATCAAAATAAGTAACTGGATATCCCGGTCCAAGAGGATCGATAATAAGGTTTTGTATTACCCAGCCTGCATCAGTATAAATGTTGAGATAGCCATGCGGGATGCCAGTATTTGCGGTTAAGATCGCAGTATTAACCTCGACTTGACCCCAGTCTGAGTCAGCTTGTTCAGCAGGAAATCCGCGTCCGATAAAAAAGTCTATCTGCTGGATAGTTATTCCGTCATCAGGGCCAACCTCGACTGCAGTAGAAAAATTTGTTAATCCAATGGCTGTTGAAAAGAAAAAAAAGGAGGCTAGGTTACTCGATCGCGATAATCTATATAACTGTAGAAATAGCTGTCTAAATAAAGTGCTTGTATGATTATAATGGCTAACGATTCTAATAAGTATAAGAATAATATGCCATATGTTTTTGGCTGTTTTTATGAACTCTATTTTGTGGGGGACGAATTTTTCTTGCATCATATTCATTCAATACCGATTATATTTATTTAAATCAGCCAAGCTTATTGGAAGTTATTAAAACCAAATCAGAGTAGAAATATGGTCGATATAAATCCAAATAGTTGAAGAAAAGAACACAGCATGAAGTGTAAAGTCTAACAGGCTTTTGTTGCAATATAGTGACTTAACTATTTGTTATGATGATTGAAATGCTATTTGTTGTTTGAAATTTCATAATTAACAGAGAGTACTTTTAGTGCGGCTTATAGTTATAAAATAAAGTTAATTATATGCTTTACTAAGGTTAAGTTATTCTAATTGCGTTTTGATGAATATCTAAAGAGTATCAGGTAAATTAAACCAAATATAGCGCCACCATAAATTAATAGGTTAGAACTTAACGATGAAAACTCATAGTGTTTATGGCTGATAAATGCGATATGTAAACCGCCATGAATAATCAAAAAAGTTGCAAGTACTTTTGAGGTTATACTTTTTACTTTATTTTTACTGCTGGTTAACAAGGCAATCATAAGTGCAAACAATGGTACGTGAGCCCAAAGAAAAACTTCATAAGCGATATCAGGTTGTAGCCAGCTTGTCAGTGGCAAGACTAACCATTCTTTATTCATGACGGCATCTAATTCATGTGTTATTAAAAATGATATGCCAATGTACAGCACAAAAGATTTTAAATGGGTTCTATTCACTTCTTTACTCCATGGGTGTTCACTTAACACCGTAATAAAATAAAGCGCTAATATATTATTATTTTAACAGGTCTGCAGGACTCATGCTTGATTGATTTTTTCTATGAGTTTACTGCTTGAATAACCCTCTAGAAATTTCAGTATTTTCACTTCTCCGCCATTCTGAGTTACTGTATTGTAGCCAGCTATATCTTCAGCTTTGTAATCGCCGCCTTTAACAAGTACATTTGGAAGTGTTTCCGCAATTATTCTCTCGGGCGTGTCTTCGCTAAATTCGACAACCCAATCTACTGCTTTGAGTGCAGCTAACATTTGCATTCTGTCGCTGCAGTTATTGATTGGTCGTTCTTTTCCTTTGAGTCTTTTTACAGAATCATCCGAGTTGACTGCGACAATTAGTTTATCGCCAAGTGAGGCTGCTTGATTCAGATAAGCGATATGACCAGGATGTAATAGATCAAAACATCCATTTGTCATTATTATTTTTTGTCCGCTATTCTTGGCTTTTTTACTCAACTCGAGTAATTCTTTTTCGGTAACAATAGACTTTAAATAACTTTCTTGCTCTTGTATGGCATTTCGGATTTCTTCTACGGATACAGTTGCTGTTCCCAGTTTTCCTATAACAATAGCGGCTGCTTCGTTGGCAATGTTTGCGGCTTCTTCATAAGTACAACTACTTGCAATGCCGGCAGCTAAACAACTTATTACTGTGTCTCCAGCGCCGGTTACATCGTAAACTTCTTTGGCTTTAGCCTTAAGTAAAAGTGGTTTTTTGTCTTTTGTAAATAAAGCCATGCCTTCTTCGCTGAGCGTTACTAGTACACCACCAATATTGTGAGTGTCAAGAAAGCTTGCTGCTTTTTCTGCAAGCTCAGTTGTTGTAATCCATTTTCCTACTATCGTTTCAAATTCTGAGCGATTGGGTGTGAGTAATTCAGCGCCATTGTATTTAGAAAAGTCATTGCCCTTTGGGTCAACAAGTACAGGTTTGTTATGTTTTTTTGCAATGCTTATCAGTTCGCTGATATCAGTTAGTGCGCCTTTGGCGTAATCGGATAAAACGATCAGGTCGTGCTGTTCGATAATATTTTCAAGCGATTGAGATAATTCGTTAGTATTAGGGGTGATTGTTTCTTCAGAATCGATTCGAAGTAATTGCTGATTTCGGCTAATAACGCGTAATTTGGTAGTGGTAGGGTATTGTTGTTGTGTAATGGTTTTATTTTGAATGTTGAAGTCAGCTAATAACGTTTTAATACAATTGCCAGCTTCATCGTTTCCTATGTATCCCATAAGAGCGGTATTGACACCCAGTGTCGCTATATTCAGGGCAACGTTAGCTGCGCCACCCAATTTATTGATAGTGTTTTGTTGTTTTATAACGGGTACAGGTGCTTCAGGTGAAATTCTGTGTGTCGAGCCATGATAGTACCGGTCCAGCATAATATCGCCAATGACAAGAATCGAAGATGTTTTAAAATCGGGAAGCATTTTTAATCCGTTTAAATAAATGTTATGTATAAACTACTATTCTGTGATGACAGAAAATTAATCAGTATCGCCTAGTATTTTACGATAATTTTCCAGGTTCATTAAAACCATATTGTTTAATGAAAAAACATTTGTAATGTGTTGATAACAGGCTTCGCTGTAATTATTTCTCAATTCGGGGTTTTCAAGCAATCTGCTTATCGCTTTTGTAACTTCCTCACTGCTACCAGCTTTGATCAGTTCACCGGTTTTGTTAGGAATAATGATTTCAGGAATGCCGCCCACATTGGTTGCGATGATAGGAACTTTTGCCGCGGCAGCTTGTAATAACGAAACACCAAGTCCTTCCATTAACGCAGGGTGTACTACAAGATCTAAAACGCCTATCAACTCCTGGAGATCATCTCTAAAACCAGCAAAAATAAAATAAGGTGTTAACTGCTTGTCTTCAATCAGTTGTTTTAACGAATTTTCGTGAGCGCCTTTTCCAAAAAAGACAAAGCGTAATTGCGGATTAGTGCGTATTAGATTTTTTGCTGCTTCAATTAAATATTGGTGGCCTTTACGAGGAATGAGTTGAGCGATTACTCCAACGATAAAATGTTCATTGTCTAGATTAAATAGTTTGCAGAGTTTGGTTCGGTCGTAATTGATGTTATAGCTTTCAATATCGACGGCACTGGGGATAACGTTGATTTTAGTTGGGTTTAGCCCCTGGGAAAGTAATACATTTGCTATGCCTTGAGATATAGTTACAACACTATCGTAAAGTGAGTATTTTATTCTTGTTATGGTTTTGCTTTCCGGGTTATCAACACGTCGAGAAAGCACACAGGGAGTATTTGTTAGTCTTGCAGCTAACCCACCCATAACATCTGCGCCACGACGACTATGTAAATGAATAATATCAGGTTGATGCTTTTTGATTATTTTTTTGAGTCGAAAAATGAAACCAATATCGAGGTCACCCTTAATGCTGGTTTTTTCGATAATGCAATGATCTTTGCAGGCATTGGCTATTTCAGCTTGTTCATCACAAATCAGAATGTTTGTTATGCTGTGATCTGCATTTAATCCTTCAATTAAATATTGTACTTGACGTGCGCCACCATACATCTTAAGTCCTGCTTCTACATGCATGACTTTCATGCTTGTGCAGCCTCATCTCGTATAAGCTTATTTAAAGCATTAAACGCAATTTCAGGTGTTAGATCACGCATGCAACCACTACAGTCTGGTCTTGGGTCATGCTTCCCGGAAGTACAAAGTTTGGGGTAATGAAGAACCTTGCTGTTTGCTAAGCCTGTTTTAAGGTAGGGTTTGGTTGAACCAAACAGGCATAATGTAGGTGTTTTTCCAGCGTGCCCCATATGGGTTAGACCAGTGTCTACTCCTACAACGGCACAGGTTTGTTCGATAATTGCAGCAGCTTCGGATAATGAGGTTTTACCCGCTAATGAAATAATGGATGTACCGTCAGTTATTTTTTTAGCATGCTGGGTATCTGCTGGTCCACCCAGTAAGATAATGGGATATTCTTTTTCTTCGGTTATTAAATGGCTAAGTTGTTGCCAGTAATCGTCAAACCAGTGTTTTTGTGGACGTGTTGTGAACGGGCAAAAAGCAATAAATGGTTTTGATGGAGATACTCCTGAACTAAATAACTTTTCTTTTGCGCTTTCTAACGTCTCTTTAAAGTAATAATTCTTTAATTCAAATTTTTCATTGTTGGTAAGGTGCTTGCTTAAAGTACGGTATTCTGAGCTTATTATTTCGTTATCACCAAGATTGCGGGCGATATTCTCATCGACCAGCCATTGGCTGCCTTCTTTAGAACCGAGGCCAATTTTTTTGTTAGCACCAGATAGCCATAATAAAAAACCACTTTTTAACAAGCCTTGTAAATCGAGAGCAAGGTCGTATTTTTCGGCTTTAAGTTGTTTTTTAAATCGGTTAATCTCTTTTTGCAATGTGAGCAGCTTTTTTTGTTGCCAAAAAGATTCCCAGTCCTTGCGTGGCCAGAGAATGATTTTGTCAATATTCGGGTTGGCATCCAGTAATGATTTACATTCTGGTTGGCAAAGCCAATGGATTTCGCATTCCGGGTTATTATTTTTTATTGCTTGTGCTACCGGGCTGGCCATAACAATATCGCCAATGGCTGACAGTCGAATGATGAGTATTTTGTTCAAAATGAGACTATTTACGAAATTTTCTATCTTTTAGAGAACCGAGCCAAGCTTCGGGAATACAGCTTATTATTTGCCACTTATTAGGTATTTCTTCAAGTAATTTTGAAATAGGAATGCCAGCATTTAATGAGCTTCTAGTATAACGCTTATAATAGCTTTCCATCTCTTTTTTTTTGTTATAATGATAATTCTCTGTTATTTCTTCTAGAAAATATTGCCTATAAGCGTTTGGTGAGTTAGCTATTATTTTTCGGCGGTTTGCTCCTATTCCATCAGGAAAATGACCAGCATCTATGACAATAGAATTTATAAAGCGTGTTTTGTAGTTTTTAGCTATTCGTATATCAATTAATCCAGGTCTACAGTATCTTTCACCTTCAAAGTAAGGGTAAGGGTGTTTTTTTAAAGTGTTTAAGCGGTATGCGCTCCTTTTTTCACCTTGAGATTTGCAAATCAACCTTCTTTCCAGATAGGTAGAGTCTAAAAAGGGTTCTGGATATGCGGAAGAAGGATTGTTATTCTCAAGGCAGCGAAATTCAATGCTTGCAAATTCTTCTGAGTTTGGCAGGCTTTTAATATTATCCCAATGCTCGGACAGCTCTTGCAATCCTTTGGGAAGGAGTTTATCGTCAGAGTCCAAGGTTAAAAATAGAGTACCTTCAGCTTGTTTAACTGCATTATTAAATGCTATGTGTTTACCTGAGTTTTTTTGGTAGAAGTAGTGAAGCGGTATAGAGAGATTTTTTGCTGTTTGTTTAACGACTTCTTTTGTATTATCGGACGAGCCATCATCGATTAATACAATTTCAAAATCTTTAAAAGATGAGGCTTCACAACTTTCTAGCGCATCATTTATGCAATAGCCTCTATTATAGGTGGGTATAAAAAGAGTGAAAAGCGGCATGTTATTTACTGATGGCCTGAGGATTTTAGAAGAAATTCAAGATTGGAGCCTGGTAACGCTTCCCCTTTATCTTGTCGCCAGTTGAGCTTATGCATTGTTGTTTTGGGTGAGCTGAGAAATTGCTTGGATTCGGGAGTTAACATCTCATTGATACCAAAAACATTTTGTAGTTTTTCTGGAATTGTGTCCATACTTTCTGGTGCGTTAGCCCAAAGTTGTTCTAAATTATTTTTCTGTATGGCTTTTTCAAAGAGATACATATTAATTGGGTAAGGGTATACTTTGAGGCAATTCAAAACAAATTTGCTGAACCATATTTTATTAGAAACTAAATGTCGTTTTCTTAGGCTAGTTAATTTTCTCAAAATTTGTTTTTTTGATTCAGTTTGTTTTTTAAAATCATTGTTAATCCAATAGTCGTTGATCGAATTAAACCATGCGTTTAATAATTGGCTATTTTGATTTCCGTATAGAAACCAGGTCGTCATTATCCGATCTTTTTTCTCGCTCTTGAAGGCAAAAAAACCATCAGAAATGTATTCAGGTAACCATGTATCTAGAGGCTTTTTGCAGTAGAGGGTTGCATCTGCCCATACACCACCGTACTTACTGAGTAAGTAAACTCTTATAATATCAGTTTTAGCTTGCAGGCCAATATTTTCTTTATTATCTAAATAGCCAGAATCAAAGTATTTGGGCAGAATCCATTGGTCTAACAATATAATTTTCCAGCCAGGATTTAGGTTATGCCATGATTCATAGCATTTTCTAACCATGAATGGAAGTTTTTCTATTCCTTGATGCCAGTAAAACCATATGATTTTGGGGTTAATGTTTTTCAATCCACAAGCTCTCTAAACTATCTATATGATAATTTTACGACGATTTGCTTATTAGCGTAAGAATTCAGATATAATCGCAGTCATTCTAGCACCCATCCATAAAATTAAGGATGTTAATGTTAAATATTTTCATGCTATGTATAAAAAGAAAATTCTTATAGGTTTATGCACATTCAAAAGACACCGTATGTTAAAGCGTTGTCTTGACTCATTATTAGAAATTTATATACCAGAAGACGCTTATATAGAGATTATAGTGGTAAACAATGATGTAGAGGCATTACCAGAAGAAATTATAAACTCATATAATCGTGCTCCCTTTAAATTTTTATTTCATCAGGTTATTGATAGAGGAATTCCGCACGCCAGAAATTTTATTTTAAAATATGCTAATGAAAAAGATTTTGATTTTTGTGCCTTTTTAGACGACGATGAATATGCAGAAAAAGATTGGCTAATAAATTTATGTACACTTCAAGCCGAGATGGATGCTGATGTTGTTCAGGGGCAAGTAATCAATGATTATCAAAAAAGGTCTTGGTTATTTGCACCGCTGCTTAAGAAAGAAAAGATTAATGCTGGTCATCAGGAGAGAATTTTTAATGTTTCAATGTGTAATGTATTGGTATCCAAGAAATTATATGCTGAGAGTCAACTGGGGTTGAGGTTCGATCATTTTTTTGCACTAACGGGTGGGTCTGATAAGGATTTTTTTGATCGCGCTTGCCCATATAAACACCTTTACTACTTTACAGATAAAGCTATAGTTCATGAAGAGATACCTGAGGAGAGAGTAAGCTTTCGTTGGTTTTTTACTCGTTTTGCCCGGGTTGAAAATAATAAATTTTTCTTCAGGAAAAAAAGCAATGGTTACATTATTGCATTTATAAAGTTGTTTCCCGATTTTATGATAAATATATTTAAATTACTCATATTGATGCCAATATTAATTATATCTATAGCGTCACCAAAAATGTTTAGAAGGTGTTTTTTAAAAATATTCAAGTCGATCTCAAGAATATGGGGTTTCTTAAAAGCATCGTTAGGGTTACACATTAATACTTATGGGATAGTTACTGGCGATTAATAGTTAAAGTGTTTAGGGAAATAGGTTACTTGGAATAAATTTAGTGTATAAAGTTGCAATTCTGATTTCTTTTTCTGGCCAGGGTGGTGTTGAGCGCATGGTGATGAATCTGGTGCGCGAGCTTGCTAAAAAAGAGTCTTTTGCAATCGATCTGCTAACGATTAGGGCTTCTGGCCCTCATCTGAAAGACGTTCCTCAGAATGTTAATCATATAAATTTGAAATCTAAACATACTTTTACAGCCATACCTGAGTTAGTGGCATATTTAAAACGTGAAAATCCGGCCGCTATGCTTGCGGCAAAAGATAGGGCAGGTAGGGCAGCAACGAGAGCAAAAATGTTGTCTGGTGTTAAAACGCGAGTGGTTGTTCGTTTGGGTACAAACTTGTCGACAGCGTTAGAGGGAAAAAGCAGCTTGCAAAAATATTTTAGAACAGCACCAATGAAAAGGCTTTACAATAAAATGGATAATGTTGTGACTGTTTCTGAGGGCGTTAAAAAAGATATCGTTAAAATCACTGGTATTAATCAAGATAGAGTCAAGGTGATTAGAAACCCTGTTGTCACAGACCAGATGTTGAAAGCTGCTAGTGAATCTCCACCTCATTCATGGTTGCAGGATAAAAAAGAGCCAGTAATTATGGGTATAGGCCGTCTGAGTTATCAAAAGAACTTTGAATGTTTGATCAAGGCATTTGCAATTTTGGTTGAGCAGGAAAAAATGAAGCTGATTATATTAGGAGATGGTAAAGAGCTTGATGCTCTGAAAAAATTGGCGGAATCACTAGGTTTAACTAAAGACATTCTTTTTGCCGGGTTTCAAAGTAATCCTTATGCGTGGTTGGCCAGAGCGGATCTTTTTGTTTTATCTTCACGTTGGGAAGGTTCTCCTAATGTTTTAACAGAGGCGCTGGCTTTAGGTATACCTTCTGTATCAACGCGTTGCCCTAGTGGGCCGGATGAGGTTCTTGATGATGGGAAATATGGGATATTGGTTGAGTTGGAAGATCATGTAGCTCTTGCTGAAGCGATGTCTACTACATTAAATAAACCTTTACCTGCTGCCTTTTTAAAGGAAGCTGTTAAAGAATACACGCCTGATGTTAGTGCATCTGCTTACATGAATTTATTGTTAGAGAATAAATAGGCTCTATCTATGTGTGGTGTGGCAGGGTTTATCGGTTTTGATCAGTCAGAAGCAGAACATCTGTTTGGTAGACTTGAAGGGAAGCTTGAACACAGGGGGCCGGATAACCAAACAACATGGTTTAAAAATAATGTTGGTTTATACCATGCACGATTATCTATTATTGACTTAGAGGGCGGTAATCAGCCGTTGCATAATAAAGAGAATAATCTGCATTTAGTGGCTAATGGAGAGATTTATAATTATGTTGAGCTGCAACGGGAGTGGCCAGATTACTTGTCAACAGCGCTTACTCAATCAGATTGTGAGGCTATATTGCAAGCCTACTATAAGCACGGCGCCAAGGGTGTAAAAAAATTAAATGGGATGTTTGCTTATGTATTGTATGATGAGCAAAAAAATAAACTTACTTTATGTCGAGATCGCATTGGTATAAAGCCTCTCTATTATGCTAAAACACCTAAAGGATTTGTTTTTGCATCTGAAATAAAAGCCATACTTGCTTTATTGCCAACAACGCCATCGATAAACGCTTTTGCGCTAAGTCAATTTCTTAATTACCAATACTCAACCGGTAGGGAAACAATATTTGAAGGTGTTTTTCAGGTATTGCCTGGTGAGTTCCTGGAAATAGATACTGAAAAGCAAACGATAAAAGCTACGCAGTATTGGTCTGTTATACAGGGTTTAGAAGTTGGGAAGCAAAGTTATGCAAAGGCATCTGATAATCCGGTTGAAGTACTAAAATGTTTTGACCAGCTATTAGAGCAGGTGATGCAAGAGCATATTCGTACAGATGTACCCTTTGGGCTATTTCTTTCGGGTGGTATGGATTCAAGTGTATTACTGGCAAAATTATCGGAAATGCATAGTCAGTCAATTTCCACCTACTCTGTAGGCTATAAAGAAACTCGTTTATCCAGCGAGATTGAATCAGCAGAATATCTAGCGAAACATTTTAATACAAACCATCATTCACTGGTTCTTGGTAAGGAAGAGTTATTTGCTTCTATTGTTAGATGTATTTGGGCTACTGATACTTTAATGCGTGATTATGCTTGCCTTCCTACATTATTACTTTCCGAAAAAGCTTCACATGATGTAAAAGTTATTTTTTCTGGAGAGGGTGGTGATGAAGCTTTTGCGGGCTATAGGCGCTATAAACAATCATTTGAAAACCAGATTAAAGGTTGGCTGAAAGGTTTTGATGGCATTAAACATACTGGCCAATGGCAAAAGGGTTTGGGGACTGATTTGTTAGGCTCAATATTGGCGAGTCAAAAGCCACGGGTTTATTACGAAGAAATGCATAAGCAGTTGCCTAAAGGTTTATCCCGAATGCAACGTTACCAGATAATGGATTTAATCACGGCGCTGCCCGACAATTTATTACTAAAAGCGGATAGAATGATGATGAGCGAAGGGCTTGAAGGCAGAGTTCCTTTTGCTGACCATCGTATGATTGAATTTGGATTGTCATTGAAAGATGATCAGAAGTATCTTAATAATCGGGGCAAGATGATTGTTAGAGATTGGGCAAGAACAAAGTTGCCAGAGTCATATACTAACATGCCAAAAAAAGGTTTTTACGTTCCTGTTAATGAATGGCTTTCGGGTGATTTTTTGGAAAGGCTTGGTAATAAATTACAGCATTCTGAAGTAATAAAAGAATGGTTTAATGTTGATCACATTCCACAGCTTATCAAGCGTCAAAAAAACCAGGGTAATGCCGCAAGAGAGATATGGGGAATGATGCAATTTGCGGTTTGGCATGAGTTGTATCTATCTGGAAATGATACAATTCCAACACTCAATGAAAACCCGTTAGATTGGATCAGCTAACACAATGTTGCTTTCTCACCGATATAAATTTCTCTATGTGCATGTTGCCAAAACTGGTGGTACCAGTGTCAGGGCGGCGTTAAATCATTTGCGTTGGCAAGACCCTTATTATTTTTTAACATGGCCAGCACATAAAATCAGTTCATTCACTGGGCATAAACTGGGACTTAAATTTCCAAGGCATGCACATATAATTGCAGCAAAAGAAATGTTGCCTGAAGAATACTTTAATAATCTGTTTAAATTTGCCGTGGTTAGAAACCCGTGGGATTTACAGGTGAGTTCATTTCATCATATCAAGCGAGAAAGACCTGAGGTAATGAATGGTATTACGGAGTTTAATGAATTTATGCGTTATAAATTTGATCCTCAGCGGCCATATCAGTACCACATAGATACTTCGTTATCATTACAAACTGATTATCTGGTGGATCTTCACGGTAATTTATGTACAGATTATCTGGGGCGATATGAAAACCTTCAGGAAAGTTTTGATTTTATCTGTGAAAAAATAGGTATAAAAAAAACAGTATTACCGGAAAAAAGAAAAGCAAAAGAAAAAAAAGACTACCGTAGCTACTATGATGATAGATTGGCGCAAGATGTATTTGACTATTTTAAAAAAGATATAGAGCTGTTAGGGTACTCTTTTAAAAATAAAGTTTAAGGGCACTTAAGAAGTTTAATGTAGTAAATTGCCAGCTGCTCCATAAAGTATCTTTTTCAATTGAAATTTTTTTGCAAGCTCTGCTTAGCCAGATTTGGATAAATGCCCTTTATCTCTCTAAACATGATACAAAACTATAGTTGAAAAGACTATATCTTGATTATATATAAAATTTTTTAATCCAATAATAAATGTAGCATTGAGTTATTCTCTATTAGGTTATCAAAATATCTAACCGTTTCTACTAAGATGAAATTAAGAATAAATGCGCATTACATGCTATGTGTTAATGAGTTGAGAAAATTCACTCGCAATTCATAAGAATCAATCTAAGATAAGTAATGACGGCATTAAAAGAATGTGTGGTGAGAGCAATCGTCGAATACTATGATTAAAAAAGGTTATTAATTAAAAAAAGACTTATTAAAAAGAAATTTTTTTCCTATAAAACCGTCCCCAACTATTTAGGGGTCTATAGAATATAACAATGGATAGAAAAACAAATGTTGGTAGAACATCAATTCAGCATGGTGTATCGAAATATGAATTCTAAGTTGGATAGTACCAGTGTATCATTAACTTTGAGGCAGCAAAAAAATTAGGATGTGCTATTAATAGGGCTAGTAAATAAATTCATTTAAATATCGATTATAAATTAATTATGCTATAATCGTATGCAAGCATATGTAGTTCATTTAGCTATTTGAAAATCTTCTGGTACTAAAGCATTTTCAGCTACAGACATATCATCTGGTACTTCAAATAAGCGTTTGCTACCTTGATGTGGAAATGGAACATAGAGTGTTGTTCTGCTAGAATTATGCCATTTTCTCCAGTTATCACGATATTTTATACGAACAGGTGATAGTCCTGATTCAGTATTTATTCCAAATTCATTATGGTTAGTTAAGCTGAATTCGTGATCGAGGCACAGCATCGTAATTGTTTTAAGGCTAAATAACCTCTCGCCAAGAAATTTTTGCACTCGGGCGATCATTTCTGAGTCAGCACCAAATCTAGCTGTGTCCCAGAAACCTAGACTTTCAATTAATATTTTTCTTGGAAGCAAAAGAGATATCATAGCGAGTCTAACAATTCCATCATGGCTGGCTCGTCCAATAGTTGAAGGGAAAGAGAATTTGCCATGTTTATCAACACGTAGCATATGGCTGATTGTTCCAG
Source organism: Cellvibrionales bacterium (assembly GCA_041941365.1). Taxonomy (GTDB): domain Bacteria; phylum Pseudomonadota; class Gammaproteobacteria; order Pseudomonadales; family UBA7434; genus UBA7434. The sequence goes on from JBGTQK010000005.1 coordinate 107,142, forward strand.
TAACTTTATCATCTGAAAGTATAGGATCCATTTGTGTTTTTAGACGATCAGAAAGCGCAATGTCATCTGCATCATGTCCGGTTATGTAATCACCAGTTGCAATTTTTAAAGCACGGTTTTTTGATACATAAGGGCCAGTATTTATAGGGTTTTTTAGGTAAACAATTCTATCGTCTAAAGAAGCAAATTTTTTAATAATACTCGGCGTATTATCAGTGCTACAGTCATCAATGATAATAAGCTCTAAATTTTGCCATGACTGGTTTAGTATAGAGTAAATAGCGCTTTCAATAGTTTTTTCACTATTATATGCAGGCATAATCACGGTGATTTTATTTTCATGTTGAATCTTTTTTTGCCTATCAAATCGTATGCGAAGAAAACGATCGTTTTCACCATTGAGTAAAGAAACGGTTTGTAGATTATTTAAAGACATATATTGATTGAAGCATTCAAGCCATTCGCTGTCAGTTTCAGTTGATATGCTTTTGAAAAGCTCCTTACAGCCCATTGGTGCTTCTTTTTCTTTTAATTCTAAGAATGTTAATGCTTTATCAATCCCTTCAGAGTGTAAAATATAAAATGCATTATTTATGAGATTATCTTCAGCTAGGGTCCTCTTTTTTTTCCTCTTTTTTTGTAACATTAAGGGTAATATTATAGGTGAGAATAAAATAAAAAAAGGAGCGCCTGTTATGTACATATTGCGAAGAGCTCTTTTATATTTCTTTTTATAATGCTTTCTTTCACGTTTAACAATACCAAATTTTGTTTTTAAATTTTGGTATCTCTTTTTGATATTAGATAATTCATCAATTTTTTGGTCAAGAATAGTTTGTTCATCTTTTATGTTTTCATTTAATGATTGTAAATTTGCATCATTAACTAACGTATTTTGAGATAGTAGGAGCTCTTGTATTGCTGAATCAATATCTCCTTCGGCATCTATTGCTTCTATAAAACTTGAAAATGCTTCTTTGGGGTCTTTGATATTTATAGTAATTTTATGTTTTTTATCTTTTAAATAAAGGAATATATTTTCATTAATAGTTTCAACTAAATCATTCGTAATATTTGGGTCAGCATTATTTTTCATTAAGATATGGTGGTTAAAGGCGCGTGCAACGGAATGTTTCAGTTTCCATTTTGTGTTTAAGTTCTTGGCAGTAGTTTCCGTATCTTGTATTAAATGGACGTAGTAAGCATCGTTACCGTAGGTTTTATCTAATCTGCCTAAAAACCAGGAAAGCCTATTATCTATTTCTATATTACCCTTTATGTAGTTGACTCTAGCTGTGCCAGTTTTTGAGATATTTGTTTCAAAACCACAAGAATAATTTGAGATGTATTTGCAGGCATTAGCAAAAATCGCAGAACCACTTTCATCTGCAGTTAGAACAAATACGTGATTGAATTTGTTTTTTTTCATTGATTAAGTTTATTCCTTTACTTCATGGTTAGTTTAGTTAAAGTTAAGGTAAGGCATTAAGAAAATTTTGCATTTGAATCCAATAGCAATGAGTTGAGTTTAAAGCTTGATTAAATCGTAGGTTGTTTGCTTCTATATCTTGTTCAATATTTGCAAATATATTTTCTGGTAGATTATTATTTGTAATATATCTATCTTGTTTGATGGTTTTCTTGTATAAAAATTTTTTTACCGTTTTTGTTGGGGCGACAATTCTATCATAACCGTTAAAAATCATTCCACCTAACACCCTCTTTAATGCTTTTCCTCTACCATCTTCTGCTATGAGAGCGGAAGGCTTTCTAGCACTTGTCATAAATATATGCGCGTGTACTCTATATCCAATATGGCAATCCTTATCTATATAAAATTGTTCAAGATTTGATTCAGACCCTGATATATCAAAATAAGGTATAGAGTGTTGATCTAGCCAGTCACAGAGTTTTAATTGAGCTAGAGCTAGAGCAGTATTTTTTCCACCATATGTTTTTTCAATTAATGCGCTATTTAGACTATGATGAAAAGCGACACTAAGATTTGGGAACATGTTCTGAGTTGCCAAAATTAAATCTTGTTGTGATTTTTTCATTCTATTACTTTCGGCAAATGTCACTCCTGTAGAAAATCCTACCTTACTATTGTGATTAAGAATTATATTTTTTGCAGAAGCAGGTTCTTTAGAATATAAAGCAGGACAGCCTGTCATGACTACGTTTTTATGATTGTGAGAGAGTAAAACGTTCAGGCTATGGAAGTCCCTCACACTTGATTTATAGCCACTATTGTTTATTTTGTTTAGTAATACTTTAGATCTATCACTAAATTTAAAATTTGTTGTATTCGACCAATCTCCCTGACGTGATTTCCAGCCGACACCAAATAGAATAATTGGGGTAGTTATGTCATCTAGATTTTCACACATCGGATAAACTTTTTCAGCAATTTGTGTTTGTAGAGCAGGACCGCCAGTAAGCAAAAGAGCTTTAGCGTTGTTAACTAACTCTAACGTTGAGCTGTCGAAAGCTTTCCACCCATCTAATTCTAGCAATGATCTATCAGGTCTATGTTGTGTGAGAAGGTTTATCGCTCTGGATTTTATAAGGAAATCACCAGCATTATTTTTGCCGCCTGTTAAAAGGACATAATCGTAAGGCATTATTCAATCATTTCCCATGTTAAGACTAGATCTTCTTTGATATTCTCTTTGGCTGTTTTTCCAACAACGTTATCAATGTATTTTGGGCTGATGCCATGTGCGGGACGTTTGTATGTGAGGTCTGTATTAGTTATTTTAGAACCCTGGTTTATTGTTTTTTTAGCAACTAAGCTTCTGCGAGCATTGAGCCTTGCAGGTTCTTCTTCAGATAATGCTTTTTTTGTTTCTTCTCCTACAAGCTCATATACTCTATGCATTCTTGTTAAAAAGTATTTTAGATCTTCTTTATCCATAGCGTGATAATGATCATTACCGGGTAAGGATTTATCATGAGTAAAATGTTTTTCGAGTATATCTGCGCCTAACAAGGTAGCTATTTCAAGGCTAATCATATCTTTGGGTAATGTGTGGTCAGAGTAACCGATAGGTAGAAGAGGGAATTTTGATTTTAAATCGAGAATCATTCCAATATTTGCATTTGCACAAGGAGTTGGGTAGTTAAGAATGCAGTGTAATAATGCTAAGGGAGTATTACCTGCCCAGTTAATAGCATCTTGTATCTCTTCTATATTACTTGCGCCAGTGGATAAAATGATGGGTTTATTAAAAGATGCAATAAGTTTAATAAAAGGTTTATTAGTAATATCGGATGAAGAAATTTTGAAGGCTTCCATCATATCATTTAAAAATATTGCAGACTCTTCGTCGAATGGCGTGCTTAAAAAGTCAATACCAACTTTATCGCATTCGACTTTTAAAATTTCGTATTCGCTCTTCCAAAATGCATCATATTTTTTAAAAAGTTTATACTGGCTTACAGTAGGTTCTTTCGATGTGTCCCAATAAGCAGGCGAATTTTTAGAGGCTAGACTAGATGCTTTATAAGTTTGGAATTTTATGGCATCAGCGCCACCTTCTGCTGCTTCAGTTATTAACCGTTTTGCAATATCTATATCGCATTCATGATTAACGCCAGCTTCAGCGATAAGGTAAGGCTTTTTTATTGTTTTATGAATTGAGCTTTTATTAAAAAAAATGTCTTCAAGAGTCATACTAACTTTTTGCTATTGTATTGTTTATTAATTTCATTACTTTTTCCGTACCATTTTTCATATTAGTTTCTAATAAAGCTGTTTTCATTGTGTTAACTTTATTTGGGTTACTTACCAGTGAGCAAAGTGCAGATTTTATGGTTTCAATCTCAGTGTCGTTTCCTATTCCCAAGTATAAAAAACCTGAGTGTTCCTTTACCCAAAAATGCGTATCCTCACGTTTATTTTGTGCCATTACAATGGCTGGAGTTCCTATACATGCTAGTTCATAAAGCGTCCTACCTGCCGATGTTATTGCTATATTAGCTTGAGCCATTAAGCCGGCAATATTCTTAACGTTATGAAAGAGCTGTATTTCTGGAAACAGAGTTGATAGCTCATTATCACTATAGCCTAAGCCAGTTACAACTTTAATTTCAATTTTGTTTGTCATACAGAATTTATAGATAGCATTGAGTGTTTTCAATGTAAGGTTACATGGATCTGTTCCACCAAATGATAAAAGAACACTGTCTATAGTTTGTTTAAAAGGTAATGATTTAGTCAATAAAAATTCATCTCGAGCGCAAAAAAACTCGGGACCAAAGAAATGTTTTTCGCTTGCCTGATTTTGTTGAGGATAAAGGTCATTAATAATAAGGTCAGCAAGACTCGCGCCATTGCCTAGATCTTCAAAATTTATAATTGTAGTATTATTTTTTTTGAGTTGGGTCATATAAAAGGTGTCAGTATCTAAAATGTCATTGATAACGATATGCGGATTTAGTAAAAGAATATCTTCAGCTAAATTTATAGATTTTTGAATATGAGCATTATATTTTTTTGATCGAATAAGGTCATAAGCCATTAAGCTTTCTCTATCGACTATAAACTCAAGTTGATGGGCGACTAAATAATTAGCTAATATCAATGCTCTATGAACATGGCCTAGCCCATTTTTTTTATTTCCCGTAATAGCGAAAACGATAACTTTCCGTTTGGCAAAATATTCGCAAAGTGCAAAATCTTCATGCGTATCTATATCAATAGATTCTGGTGAATGTAACTCATAAAGTTGAACGTTAGAGCCAATACGATTTGTTTCTGATATATATTGTCGTTGAGTGATCAAGAAACCACCTGTTTCTTTGTACCTAGGTGTGAGTAACTGTCGGTTTACTCTTTTTGTAAAGTCTGGAGTGAATTTTCCTCTATTTAAAGACCAAGTTAAATGAGTGTCATTGGTTGCTGATATAACTGTATCTATTTCTGGCTTGGTATCAAATAGTTCAATAGCGTTATCTAATGACCTAGTGCTGAGGAGGGGGCATGTTGGTTGTAGCGTAATAACCAATTCAAATGTTGTTTTAAGTTTATTTTCGATTTCTATAACAGCATTATATATTACAGGGTCTAGGGTTGTTTCATTATCGGCTATATTTGCGTTACGTTTTAGAGTATTTGCTCCTAGTTGTTGGGCAACATAGATGATTTCATCATCATCTGAGCTGATATATATATTTAGATTGTATTTTGACTCACTAGCACATTTGATTGCATAATGAATAAGAGGCATTCCATTAAGTGAGCGAAGGTTTTTTCGTGGAATGCCTTCTGAACCGCCTCTAGCAGGTATGATAGTGAGTATTTTTTTTGGCATTTGTTTGATTTACGAGTTAATCATTCTGGTCAAAAAAAGTTGTTCGAAGTGATTTGCATAGAATTATTGATCGCTTCAGCCAAATTTGAGTTCTCATTACATACAGGGACATTATATAGTCTGATGAGATCTTGCATATACTCTATGCCAGGAAGCTCGATGAGGATAAGGCGACACCCAAAACCTATTGCTTCGAAGATAGCTGTTGAAAATACACCAATAACGTATTCATTCTCAGCAGCAAGTTGATAAAAATCCCCTTCTCTTACAATACTAACATTTTTCCAGCTACTAAGGGATGAAAGTTCGTTTTCGATTTCGGATGAATTAAATTCCATTGGATGTAGCTTATAAATAAGTTGGTAAGTCGAAAGTGTATTTTTGTTATTAAGTATAATTTGTAGAAGTTTTTTTGATATAACAGGCTGAGAGATGATGAGTATAGTTCGGGGATTTTTATTTGTTTTTAAAAAATTATGCTTAGTTTGCCTGAAAAGTTGATTGCCTGAAATTTGAATCTGAGTGTGTGGGAGCTTTAGATATTGTTCCCAAAAAGACCCCCAACAAAGGAATTGATTAGGAAGATAGTCTAATGGAGGTTGGTAGCGGTAATTATAACCAAGATGGAATGGGCTAATGACACCATGTTGAACTTCAATAGTTTTAATGCCCAGAGAGTTTGCTGCAAAAACTAATGGCATTTTGAAATACCCTGTTGAGAGATAAAGAGTTTTAACTCTATGTTTTTTTAAAAGAATGCTGTATGCCCATGACTGGATAATAAAATTATATGCTGAGCTTGGTAGAATTAATTTAAGTTGTAGATCTATACCGCTAAACTTGTGGATTTCATCATCCACTATTTTTAGTAATTCTAATTTTTCATTTGAAACTTTAAGGTAGTTTGATAAAATTTTCTTATACCATTTTCTTCTTATTGGCGAGTTTTTTACGTTATTTAGTATTTCCGGAATAGGTATAAGAGAATATCTTCGTTTAAGAATATGTTCAATATTCTTATATATATTAAGCATTTTGTATTGCTCACCTTTATTCGTTAATTCTAGTACGATACTATCCATATAGGGGTCTATTTCGTTGCTTAAGGATAAACTTACTCTTCCGTGAGCAGCTATAAGATTATCAATATGCTTATGGGGGGTATACTGGGAAATATATGTTCTAAAAAAACCGAGGGCGTCTTTACATTTCTCAAAATCACTAAGCTCTTTATTTTCAGAATTTGAAATAACTTTGGGAGAGTGATTATCAAATAGTTTAGTTTGTTGTGAAAGCCTATAGTAAATATTCATACGCTCAGATAACCAAATATTAGCCCCAAAAATATTAAAGTTGAAAAGATTATATTTTTCTTCAAGATCATGAAGAAAATTATTCAAATCAATTATAGAGGTTATTTTTTTTGTTTCTGAAGTAGGCATTTCTAACTATTTTAGTAAGTTTTATGTGTGAATGATAAGATGAGTTGATTTTATCAGATTTTGTTATTATTGGTATATAAAAAGCAGAAAAGTTACATTTGTTCAGGAGGTTAAGCTCAGTGAAGGCTTTGCCTATTTTAGTGCATTATTATCTGATGAAATGAAAAGAAGCTATACATATAAATGGCTTACTCAGAGTTAACAAAATATGATGGTCTATTGCTAGTAGTAAGTAGAAATATGTTATTTAGTTTATATATTATAATTTTGAGCACTTTTCTACATTATAAAGCTCGATTCTAAAATAGATATCAAGCCAATTCTATAGCTGCTTTTTTTATATCTTTATTACTTTGAATATAGATTTAACAAGATTGTCAGCATATAATTATTCCTCTTTTTATTATATTGTACTTGATCAATGCATAATTATTTGCGTCTTCTTACCTATTTAAAGCCATATATATGGCATTTTTTATTAAGTATTCTAGGTTTTGCTCTATTTGCTTTTTCTCAACCATTACTTGCAAAAATGATGGAGTTAATAGTAGAAGCCATAGAAAGTAAAAATGCAGATGCTCGATGGACGTTACCTTTATTCGCTATTTTGATTTTTGTATTTAGAGGAATAACCTGGTTTATCGGTAATTATTATAATGCTTACGTTGGCTCTAGTGTTATAAGAGATATAAAAAATCAAATTTTTAATCATTTGCTTCTACTTCCCGCAGCTTTTTATAATCAAAGTTCTCAAGGCTCGGTTCTTCATAAGTTAAATAACGGTGTTGAGCGAGTTCGACTAACAATTACTTCGGCACTTAAAACTCTTGTTAGCGAAGGGCTTACAGTAGTTGCTTTAATTATTTATGTTTTTTATCTTAACTGGAAGCTTTCTCTTTTGTTTATTGTTATTTCACCTGTATTATTTTATCTGGTTAGATATGCAAGTAAAAAATTTAGAGATATATCAAGAAGAAGTGAGGGGGCTTTAGGGCAGGCCATGCAGGTTTCAAAGGAGCTTATGTCTAACCATAGTATAGTAAAAAGTTATGGTGCGGAAAATTACGAGCGTGGAAGATATAGTAAAGCAGTTGATTCTGCATTCAGAATGCAAATGAAAATACGAAAAGTTGAATCTATAGTTAGCCCTTTGTCTCAAATAATTATAGCTATTGCTGTTTCTGTGATTGTGTTTTTTCTTTTGCAGCCAGATACTTTACAAAATAACACATCTGGTGAGTTGATAGGTTATCTAACGGCAATAGCATTACTTCCGAAACCTATTAGGCAATTAAGTAATGTCAACCTTATTATCCAGAGAGGTATTATTGGTGCCGAACAGATATTTAGTTTATTAGATAGATCGGTAGAAATAGATAACGGTATTGTAGAAAAAGATAGAGTGAGAGGATATTTTATTTTTGAAAATGTTTGTTTTTCTTACAATAAAGAAAAAAGGATTTTAAAAAATATTAATTTTGAAGTGAAAGAAGGAGAAGTTATAGCTTTGGTGGGTAAGTCAGGAGGTGGTAAGACTACCTTGGTTTCTCTTTTGTTTAGATCTAATGATTCTTATGAAGGTAAAATTTTGTTAGATGGGATTTCACTTAAAGACTATAGATTGAAAAATTTACGAAAACAAATAGCTATAGTTAGCCAGGATATTGCTCTCTTTGATGATAGTATCAAAAATAATATTGGTTATGGAGGTAAGAAATATAGTGATAAGGAAATTTACGAAGCTGCAAAAAATGCAAATGCCTTTGATTTTATCTCAGAGTTACAGCAGGGTTTGGATACAAAAATTGGTGATAACGGTGTTCTTTTATCAGGTGGTCAGCGCCAAAGGATAGCTATTGCGCGAGCATTTTTAAAGGATGCACCCATTTTGATCTTGGATGAAGCAACATCGGCTTTAGATAATGAATCAGAAATTAAGATTCAGTCAGCATTAGAAAAAGTTATGAAAAATCGAACAACTTTTGTTATTGCTCATCGCTTAACGACTATTGAAAAAGCAGACAAGATTTTAGTATTAAATGAAGGAGAAATTGTCGAACAAGGCAATCATGAAGATTTGTTAGCTAAAGATGGTCTATATGCTCGTATGGTTGAAAGAAAATTTGAAGAAAGTGGTACTTAAAATTGAGTTCGTGCTACTTTATCAGGTTCTTTAAGGGAGCTTTACATATAATGATTTGGAGCTTCGCTATAGTACAATTTTTTAAGTTTGTTCTTTAGTTTAATAGGAGGACTCTGAATTGTACAGATACCATGTTAAGGATGGCTTTGAGTATTAGGTTCATTATTGAGAAAGAGATTTTTATTGCTTTAACAGCCTGTAAAAATTTTTTTCATAAATAGAGAAATTTTTGTCAGCATTATATTGTAAGTTAATTGCTCTTTTAGCATTTTCTGCAATTAAAATAGACTTATTATAATTATAGTGTATTGTCAGCTTCCCTTAATCTGAGACATTGTTAATTAGAATTTTCTGAGATAATTGATGAACTCAGGAGATGACAATGAAGAAAACACGATTCACAGAAAACCAGATCGTATTGATTCTTAAAGAAGCCGACAGTGGCAAGTATGCGAAAATGGTGCAGCGTGATTTTAATGAATAAATTTCCAGAAGTTAGTTCTAGAAAAAAGAAGACGTTATAGATGATAGTTCTAAATAAAAAAATATTGTTGTTAGGTGATCGTGGCTAACTAGGTGCACAATTTCTTAAATCAGTATCTGACGATGGTAGTATAACAACAGCTTCAGACTTTTCTTTAGATATTAGTAATCAATCAAAGCTGTTGGAGGTGTTAAATATTGTTTCACCTCATGTGGTAATAAATTGCGCTGCTTTTACCGCAGTAGATATAGCAGAGGAGGAGCCCGAAAAAGCTTTTGCAGTTAATAGTATTCCATTAAAAACACTGGCACAATGGTGTGATACGGCAGAAAGTCATTTGATTCATGTTTCTACAGATTATGTTTTTAGTGGAGATAAGCCTCTTTTTGAAGCCTATGTTGAAACTGACACAGTGGGCCCATTATCGGTTTATGGTAAATCAAAGTTGTTAGGAGAAGAAGCTATCAGGAAAGTGGGTAGCGAACGTTTTAGTATTTTGCGTACAGCTTGGTTGTATGGTATAGAAAGAAAAAATTTCTTGAAAACAGTATTAAGGCTTGCAATGAGTGACCCTGAGAAAATAATAAAGATTGTTAATGATCAATATGGTTCTCCTACTTCAGTAGATTCGTTAGTAAGACAAATACATCTGGTCCTAGACCAGAAAGTTTATGGAACATTGCATGCAGCATCACATGGTTACTGTAGTTGGTATGACCTGGCAAAGGAATTTTTATTATTAATGGGTGTTTCGAATAATTTTATTCCATGCACAACTGAAGAATACCCTACAATCGCGCCGCGACCAAAGAACTCTATTCTTGCAAACCAGATATTAATGGATTTGAATGTTGACTGCTTTCTGGATTGGAGAGATGATTTGGTATTATTTGTTGATAGTTATAAAGACGAATTAATGAAAGAGCATGCTGTGTGTTCCTGATACGATTTTACATGATTAAAAAGTTAGATTATTTAATTTTATGAAGAGAATAATAGTTACGGGAGGTGCTGGTTTTATAGGCTCAGCATTAATCCGCTATTTAATACGTTGTACTGAAATCGAAGTATTGAACGTCGATAAATTAACTTATGCAGGTAATTTGACTTCTCTTGCCGAGTGTGAAGGCCATGACAGATATCGTTTTGTAAAACAAGATATTTCAAATCTTGAAATGATAAGATTGTTGGTAAAAGAGTTTAAGCCTGATGTGATTATGAATCTGGCTGCTGAATCGCATGTCGATCGTTCGATAGATGCGCCTGATGATTTTATAAAAACGAATATAGTCGGTACGTATATTTTATTGAAGGTTGCTCTTGATTATTGGAAGGGCCTGGATGATGAGCAAAGGAAAAATTTTCGTTTTCATCATATATCGACAGATGAAGTATATGGCTCTTTAGGTCCAGTGGGTTTTTTTGAAGAAACAACAGCATATGATCCTCGCTCCCCTTATTCAAGTTCAAAAGCAGCCAGCGACCACTTGGTAAAGGCCTGGTTTCATACTTATGGTTTGCCAGTAATTGTGACGAATTGTTCTAATAATTATGGGCCTTATCATTTTCCAGAGAAACTTATACCATTGATTATATTAAATGCTTTAGAAGAAAAAGCTTTGCCAATCTATGGTAAGGGTGACAATATACGCGATTGGCTATATGTTGATGATCATGCGAAGGCTTTATTACTAGCCGTAAAATCAGGTCAGCCGGGAGAGACATATAATATTGGTGGAAGCAATGAGCGAACCAATATACAGGTGGTAGAAAAGATTTGTGAGATTCTTGATGAAAAAGTTCCAAGAGCTAATGGCGCTTCCTATAAAACGCTGATTAAATTTGTTAGTGATAGAGCTGGGCATGATAAGCGTTATGCAATTGATGCAGGTAAAATAAAAAAAGAGCTTGGTTGGGAGCCAGAAGAAAACTTTGAATCGGGTATTAGGAAAACAGTTCAATGGTATCTGGATAACGAAGCTTGGTGGCGACCTATTCGTGACATAAAATATAAAGGCGAGCGCCTTGGAGAAAGTATCTCATGATTGAAATAATGTTTATGTTAACAATATAAAAAAATAGAGGAGAGGCATTTTGTGAAAGGCATTATTCTAGCGGGAGGAAGTGGGACTCGACTTTATCCACTAACGCGAACGGTGAGTAAGCAAATTTTGCCTATTTATGATAAACCGATGATTTATTATCCCTTGTCTGTTTTGATGTTGTCAGGGATAAAGGAAATCTTATTAATCAGTACACCAAGGGATTTGCCAGCATTTAAAGATTTATTTTCTGATGGGAGTGATCTGGGTATTTCGATCACTTATGCGGAACAGCCTTCACCTGAAGGGTTGGCACAGGCTTTTTTAATTGGTGAAAAGTTTATTGGTGATGATACAGTTTGTTTAGTGTTGGGCGACAATATTTTTATGGTCAGCACTTTAGTGAAATGTTACAGCGCTCAGCTCAAAGAACAGAGGGTTTGCTCACGGTTTTTTTGTATTAAGTGAGGAGGTTGGTTTTTATTATAAATGTGATGCGTTCTACAGTCCTGAGAATGAACGATCATTACTGTGGAGTGACTCTGAAATTGGAATCAATTGGCCAAAAAATATATCCCCAAAACTGTCCTCAAAAGATCTCGAAGCACCAACATTCAGTCATTTAACTGCTGAGGATTTATTCGATTAAAGTCGTTTATATAAATATCAAACATATCAACTAGTTGTTAAATTTAATAAAGATAATAGTTGCTGGGAAATGTGAACCAGCTTCCACAACGTTCATCGAAAAAAACAGCTTTTCTTCATAAACTTAATTATTCATAAAAGGATTACGCAGTAAGTATTCCGATGTATCGAATATTAGGGAAGAATTAGCCGTTGTTTAATTTGTTACTGACCATTCTTTTTTTTTTATTTTCACTGATTCCATTGGCTTATGCTCAAGAGTCTATAGTTGATGGTTCTCGTAATGTCAGTTTTGAATTGGATGGCTTTTCTTTTCAGGCAGTCTTGCAAGAGAATACCCTTCTTTTAAATAAAATCAGTACCTCGATGGACTTGCAGGGGGTCAAGATTTATCGTGGCCAACTAAATGGTTATTCAGAAAGTGCAGTCAGGGTTATGGATACTGGAGAACGCTGGCAAGGCATTATTGTTTTAGAAGACAAACTTTATCGTATCGATACCCCCATAGAAAATGATTCAGAAAGAGCAATGCGGCCAATGCAGGCTATGGCGGTAACACAAGCCGATCTGGACAAAGGGCAATGTGCAATGCTTGCTGGTTATCCAGGTTTTTCGGGTCATTCAAATCATTCAGGACATGAAGAGTCTTCAGCAAATATGATGGCATCACAGACAAGCTTTGCTGATTATGATTTGATAGCATATTCTACAAGTACCTCAGGTTATTGTTCTAATCCAGTCGATGGTGTTTGTTTATTACCAGAAATTGAGTTTGTTTATGACACCAGTTATCAGGCGTTAGATACTAATCCAACTGCAAGAGCATTGAATGAGCTTAATCAATTGGATTTATTTTTTGAGCTTAGTTTGGAAATGCGTTTTAGCCATATTTCTATGACGTTTTTAACTCCAAGTGACGAAGATGCCATGACTGATCATTATTTTGGAGATAATACTCATACTATTAATGATATTAACTCATCGGGTGATATGTTGATTGCTGCCCGGCTGGCTAGAAGAGATGGCATTTTTGGTTTTCTGCAAAGCAGTAATACAATCATGCACTTTGTTTCTGGTAGGGATTTTCCAGCACAAAATGGTAATAAAACGTTAGGTGTCGCGTATACAGATACCCATTGTGATCCAGTTGATTGGGATTTTAATGTAGGCCTTACAGATGCAGGAGCCGCTTCTCTCGTCAGTTTGGTTATAGCACATGAGATCGGTCATAATATGGGTGCTGGGCATGACTCTATAGATAATGCTTGTCCTGCCAGCGCAAATATAATGACACCTGTATTTAATGGCTCTTCGTCATTAATTGATGATTTTTCTAGTTGTTCCCAGGATGAGATAAGCCAACACATTACACCGCGTTTATCGACGAGTTGTATGGATTTTCCAGTAGATATAGCAATTTGCCAAGCTGAAGATAATATAGAGTTGCCACCGAAAGATGAAAATTTTACTTCACAGTTTGAAATAAAGTTAACAGCAGAGCTGGTAGCAGCTCCTCAATTTGAAATTGATGGTGTAATTACGCAACCATTAAACGGGGATATTATCTCGGTGTCTTTACAAAATGGGGCTGGTAGTTGTACTAACACTGCTTCAGATTATAACTGTACGGTAACAAACCCTTCGATAGTCGTTATTATGAATGTAGAGACACGAATTGATGCGGCAGCCGTTGATTTTGAAATAACACACAGTATTTATTTGCCAAGTGGTGATGCGATTGATTTGATAGACAGTAATGACAGTATTACTCAAACCTTTTCCAGTTTTTCTTCATCGGGTTTATCGAGTTATCCTGAAATAGACCCGGCAGATGCTTGTGACCAAAATGTTACTGGTTTCCTCGGAGCAAACATCGTTGATAATGCGTTTGTAACAATTCCTCAGGCTACTACTTCAGGGTCTGGTTCTGGAGGTGGAAGTATCCACATAGCAGCATTGTTATTACTGTTATCACGCTTGTTTTTCTTGAGATTTTTGAGCTTGCATCAGACGCGAAAGAATCAAACCAAATTCAAATAGCAGCCAGGTAGGAACTGCTAGAAGTGTTTGAGAAATCATATCAGGCGGTGTCAATAACATACCAAAGATAAAACAGCCTAAAAAAATATAAGGACGCTGTTTTGCTAACTTATCAACTGTGGTGATTCCTGAACGAACGAGCAATACAGTTGCAATTGGTATTTCAAATGCCAGGCCAAAAGCAAAAAATAGTTTGAGTATGAATGATAAGTAGCTGTTAATGTCAGGTGTCACTGCTATGCCTTCAGGGGCTACACTGGTAAAAAAGCCGAAGACTACAGGAAATATCACATAATAAGTAAAAGCAACACCTAGATAGAATAAAAATACACTGCTTATAAAAAGCGGTAGTGCTATACGCTTTTCATTTTTATAAAGCCCTGGCGCCAAAAAAGACCAAACTTGATAGAGGATATAAGGTACCGCCAGAAAAAAAGACAAGATTAATGTGAGTTTAAAAGGTGCAAAAAAAGGCGCAGCGACGTGGGTTGCTATCATTGTGCTTCCTTCAGGTAACAGTTCCTGAATAGGAAGAGCAAAAAAAGCATAGATTTTTTTTGCGCCAAAAATGGATAAGCCAATAAATATGACTAATGTAATACCCAGAGATTTTAATATACGGTTGCGCAATTCCAGCAAATGCTGCGTAAGTGGCATTGTATCTGTAGAGTTTTTTTCTGACGGCGATGTCATCTTATTTGTCATTTAGAAAGATTATTGTGGGATAGGTCAATGTTGGTAGTAAAGAAAGATGTGTCAGGAATGCTCTGGCATCTAGCTGTTTCTGTTTTCTTTGTGAGTCATCTCGGTTGCTTTATTTGAGGTAGATTCGATTGAAGATAGTGTCTTTTGAAGGTCGTCGTTAATGTTGTCAATCATTCGGCGACCGTCAGAGATTTCCTTCATAACATTTTCATTATGTATCTCGCGTCGGATCTCTTCGGCATTGAGCTCTTGTTCTACGCTGCTTTTAAAATCATTGACGATCTGTTTAAATCGATTTATCCAGATAGCAGTGGATTTCACTGCTTGTGGTAAGCGTTCTGGGCCAAGCACAATTAACGCAATGATACTGAGCAGAAAAATTTCCTGCATGCCGATATTCATAATGACTATTCGCTGCTGGATTTCTGTTGAGTGCTTTCTTTGCTAACAGTGTTACTATCTTGCTCAATCGTCTTTTCTTCGTCCTTTTCTGATACTGCATCTTTAAAGCCTTTCACTGCGCCACCTAAATCTGATCCCATGCTTCTCAGTTTTTTAGTACCAAAAATTACGACTACAATCGCAAGGACAATCAATAGCTGTGTCATGCTGATATTGCCCATAGTTAATCTCCTTACTGGATCAATCTGTAAATTTAAAAAAGTTTAGTTGCTCTCAGAGCTGCGAGCTGCTTTTTCGTCAAGCCCGGAAACACCAAAGCGTTTTGCAAGTTCTTGTAGAACTTCTTCATGGTTAATGTTGAGTTTGCTCAACATCACCATGGTGTGGAACCATAAGTCAGCCGTTTCAGAAACCAGATTTTCACGATTTGTCGGGTTGTCTGTAGTGTCCAGGTCTTTAGCTGCCAAGATCGTTTCTGTGCATTCTTCGCCAACTTTTTCCAGTATTTTATTAATACCTTGCTCATAAAGAGTAGCGACATAGGAGGTGTTGCTACTTACCTGCTTGCGCTTTTCTAGTGTGACGGAAAGTTCATTGAGTATATCAGACATAATATATGTGGATTTTAATAAATTTCATGAGGTTCTTTTAATGGTTGAGTAAATGTTTTCCAACCCTGTTTGTTTTCAAATCGTTTAAAAAAGCAGTGCTCTCTGCCCGTGTGGCATGCAATTCCGCCAACTTGCTCAACTAAAAGTAAGAGCGTATCACCATCACAATCGAGGCGAATTTCTTTTACTTTTTGAACATGTCCAGATGACTCCCCTTTACGCCACAGCTGGTTTCTGGAGCGAGACCAATAGGTAGCTTCGTTGGTTTCAACTGTTTTTTGGAGTGACTCGGCATTCATCCAGGCCATCATCAATACTTCTTTGCTGATATGGTCTTGCGCTATGGTGGCAATAAGCCCCTGTGAGTTCCACTTGACGGCAGCTTCAGTTTCAGACCACTGTGTATCAGTTAATTGCATTAGAAAAGTTCATTCTCAGTGATTTAGCATACAGCTATTTTACAAAAGTAAAATGAAAATGAATGTTAACCTATTATCGCAAAAAGTAAAAAATAATTGCGCTGGCGCCTGCTCCGGATATTATGAGGAGCAGATAGAACAGGCTTTGTTGAGTTTTATTGATTCGTTGATTTAAAGAAACCAATGTTTTTAGCTGTTGGTTTATCTCATTGAAAGAATTCGGATTTTCAGCGTTTAACAGATTTTTTATCTGCATAGGTGCAGTTTCAATCACAGAGGGTAGATTCTCTTTTATATTATTGATTAGCCGTTTTGCGGAGTAACGTTGTTTTGTCCAGCGTTTAAGAAACGGGTCAGCTGTTTTCCAGAGGTCAAGATCTGGATAGAGTTGTTGGCCAAGTCCCTCAATGTTAATAATCGTTTTTTGCAGTAAAACAAGCTGTGGCTGAACTTCCATACCAAAATCCTGGGCGGCCTGGAAAATATCAATTAGTACATTACCAAATGATATATCGCCAAGAGGTTTAGAGAAAACCGGCTCACAAACACGCCTAATTACAGCTTCAAAAGCATTGATGCTGACAGATTCCGGAATCCATTTTGCTTCAACAAACATTCGGCTTACAAGCGGGTAATCACGATTCATTGCTCCCAATAAGATGCGTGCTATAAAATAGCGGTCGGTATCTGAGAGCGACCCCATAATCGCACAATCAAGGGCAATATAACGCGGATTATCAGGCGTACTATTATCAACAAATACATTGCCTGGGTGCATATCAGCATGAAAAAAATTATGCTCAAAAACCTGAGTAAAAAATATTTCTACACCTCTTTCAGCAAGCAGTTTCATATTGGTGTTTTCTGTAAGCAAAGTTTCGATAGCTGAAACAGGGTGACCAAACATACGTTGCATAATTAATACATCTGTAGTAGAAAAATCCCAGTGCATCTCAGGTATGTGTAGAATATTTTTTAAATGAGCATTACTGGAGAAGTTTCGTTTTAGTAAAGATGCATTAGCTGCTTCCTGTCTTAGATTCAGTTCAGTATGAATAACAAAGTCGTAATCCTTGACAATATCTAACAGATGCAGTCTGCGGGATAGATCGCTGTGTCTCTCTAATATGGTTGCGAGTTTATAAAATAAATTAATATCTTGTGTTATTGATTTTTCTATATGAGGTCTTACTACTTTAACAACTACGTTACGATGTGGAAATTCAAGACTTGTATATTTTTCTTTTAATATAGCTGAGTGAACTTGAGCAATTGATGCTGAAGCCAGAGGAACTTCATCAAATGATTCAAAGATATCTTCAAGTGTGTACCCAAGACTTGATTCAATAATTTTTTTTGATTGATCCGTTGAGAAAGGTGGAACTTTGTCTTGTAAAATGGCAAGTTCATCTGCAAGCTCGGGCGGAATTAAGTCACGGCGAGTTGAAATCAGTTGACCAAGCTTTATATGAATTGGGCCAAGCTCCTGTAGAGCTAACCTAACATTTTTTGCCTGTTCTACAGTTAGGTGATTGACATTGTTACCTGATTTTACCCTGGGTACTTTTCTACAACCAATCCCGCATAACCATACAGCTAGCATAAAGGTTCTAGGGATAGCTTTACGAGGGAGCGTATCAGTTATACGGTATTTTGCGACAGTACGTAAAATACTACAGAGCCTGGTTAAATTGCTTAAACTCATTGATTGGCCAGCTTTTTTTTAAGTTGTTTAACTTCAGCCATTTTTCTTTCAACGTTAAGTTCAAGTTCACGCATGGATCGGTAAAAATTTTCAACTTCAATTTTGGTGGGGGATAATTGCAACTCTTCATGAATCAGGTTACTAATACTGCGTTCAGCAGTTTTTTTTAGCTGTTTTGAAGCAGGGTTGATTTTTCTAAAAGCCTGGCTAATCATAAAGGTAGGAATATCACCAATGATATTGGTGAGAGGTTTTTCCCAATCTATATCGAGATCGTCGGCTATTTCACTCAGTTCGGTTAACAGTTGACTATCGCCTGAAATTTTCATATTGCCATTAATCATTTCAGTTGTCTTGTCCCTGGCTTGTAATAGGGCGATCCAGTCTGCCAATTCGCCAGCAATTGATGCACTGATTTTTTCTGGAGAGCCTTCTTCTGTGGGCGGATTGCTTTGTAAAGTGGTTTTAATGCCTGGTTTCAGATAGATATTAATATCAGGGCTTTTGATTGAAATTAGAAACCAGTGTTTGTTGAGCGCTTGCATTTTTCTTTGAGAGGCTTTATCTAACGAAAGTGCCTGACTTATGCTGGCGCTAAGAGGTTGTAACAACATTGAGTCGTAGTAACTTGAAGATGGCTTGGTGTTTATCATCTGTTAAAAGCCTTTTACATTTTTACCGCATAATGAAGCGCTACAATACCGCCAGTCATATTGTAATAACGACAACGATTAAAACCGGCATTTTCTATCATGCTCTTTAGCGTTTCCTGATCAGGATGCATTCGGATTGATTCTGCCAGATAACGATAGCTGTCTTCATCGTTTGTGACTAGTCTACCTATTTTAGGTAATACCCTGAACGAATAGGAGTCATAAAATTTGCCAAGTAGTGGATTATTGGGTTTAGAAAACTCAAGCACCAATAGTTTGCCACCTTTCTTTAGCGTGCGAAAAATTGAGCGTAATGCCATATCCTTGTCTGTGACATTACGTAAACCAAAACTGATGCTGACACAGTCAAAATAATTATCGTTGAAAGGAAGGTATTGAGCATCTGCCTGGACAACACGAATATTGTTCATGCTGGTTTCATCAGTCAGTCGATCGCGGCCTACAGCGAGCATTGAGTTATTGATGTCGCTTAAAACAACTTCACCATCATTGCCAACAAGATGACTAAATTTTTTTGTTAGATCGCCAGTTCCTCCAGCTAGATCCAGAACTTTATGCCCTGATTTTATTGCCGATAGTTCTACCGTAAAATATTTCCACAAACGATGAATGCCAAATGACATGAGATCATTCATTAGATCGTATTTTCCGGCAACAGAATCGAAAACACCTGCTACCTTGTTTGCTTTTTCACTGGTTGAAACTTGTTCAAAGCCAAAATGAGTTGTATCGGCAGTATTCTGGTTAGTATTGTGGGTCATACCGGTTCTCTTTTTTATGCAATGTTGTCAATCCACTATTGTACTTCGGTAAGATGATCCAGAATAGCGAAATGCTATTTTTGAGGGGTAGGGGGGAATAATTTGACGGTTTGCAGCTCAGGATCCCTGCTTTTTCCTGCATCATCGAGTTGAGATAAATATTGTTGCCAGTTTTTCTCGAAGTTTCTGCCTAACTCGTAGAGGTATTCCCAGCTGTAAATTCCAGAGTCGTGACCGTCATCAAAAACGAGCTGTATAGCATAATTGCCGACAGGCTCTATCTTTTTGATACTGATATTCATTTTCCCATGTTGTAATACTGCTTGCTCTGGCGAATGCCCTCTTACTTCAGCAGAGGGGGAGAAAACCCTTAGGTATTCTGCATCCAAAATGAGTGATGCTATTTCCTTATAATGTAATTCCAGTGTCCTGGATTTTTTATGCCATTCGATTTTTTTCGGTATCATAAATACAGACCGATTTAAAACCTGATTAAAAGAAAATTATAAAATAAAGCGGCTCAGATCTTCATCACCAGCGAGTGAGTCGAGATGTTCTGTGACATATGATTCATTAATATTGACCTGGGTTTCACCGTTATCACCGGCAGAAAAAGAAACCTCTTCCAGTAGTCGTTCAAGTAGTGTATGCAACCTTCTGGCCCCAATGTTTTCTGTTTTTTCGTTGACTTGCCAGGCGAGCTCAGCCAGTTTTTTAATGCCATCTTGACTAAAGCTTACGTCAACACCTTCGGTTTTTATCAGCGCCTGGTATTGTTCGGTAAGAGAAGCATTAGGCTCGGTGAGAATTTTTTCAAAATCTTCTGGTGTCAGCGCTTCTAATTCTACTCTTATAGGTAAGCGTCCTTGAAGTTCCGGGATCAGATCTGACGGTTTGGATAGATGAAATGCACCTGATGCAATAAACAGAATATGGTCTGTTTTAATCATGCCGTATTTAGTGCTGACAGTACTGCCTTCAATGAGAGGTAATAAATCACGTTGAACTCCTTCACGGGAGACATCGCCGCCCGAAACTTCCTGGCGCTTGGCTACTTTGTCGATTTCATCAATAAATACAATGCCGGTTTGTTCTACCTCAGTAACAGCGTTAGCCTTTAGTTCGTCTTCGTTAATCAGCTTGGCGGCTTCTTCGTCTTTAATGACTTTCATTGCTTTTTTTACGGTAAGCTTTTTTTGTTTACGTTTACCACTGCCCATATTGGAAAACATACCTTGCAACTGGTTTGCCATATCCTCCATTCCGGGTGGCGCCATAATTTCTACACCAACAGGTGTTGAGTTTACATCGATTTCTATTTCTCGTTCATCCAGTTCTCCCTCACGTAATTTTTTCCTGAAGATCTGGCGGGTATTAGTTTCTTTATCTTCATCCTCTATATCACGTGCCGCTGGTAACAATACATCGAGAATGCGCTCTTCGGCAGCTTCAAGCGCGCTGAATTCTACGGCTTTCATTGCAGACTCACGGCTATTTTTAATAGCGATATCGACAAGGTCGCGCACTATGGATTCAACGTCACGACCAACATAACCTACCTCAGTGAATTTGGTCGCTTCTACTTTTATAAATGGTGCATTTGCCAGTTTTGCTAACCGACGTGCTATTTCAGTTTTTCCGACACCTGTTGGTCCAATCATTAAAATATTTTTTGGGCTGATTTCTGCGCGCATGTCTTCTTCTAGTTGCATGCGTCTCCATCGGTTTCTTAATGCTATAGCAACAGCACGTTTAGCTCCTTGTTGGCCAATAATGTGTTTATCCAGCTCATGGACGATTTCTCTTGGTGTCATAGACATAATGTAATATTGCTCTTAATCCAGTTTTTAATGAAAAAATGATTAATAAGAAAAAGGTTAAATTTCTAACACTTCAATAGTGTGGTTGTGGTTTGTGTAAACGCAAATATCGCCAGCTATTGTCAGTCCTTTTTTTACAATGTCTTCTGCGTTTAACTCGGTATTATCGAGTAGCGCTTTAGCGGCGCTTTGTGCAAATGGACCGCCAGAACCTATAGCAATCAGGCTATCTTCAGGTTCAATAACATCGCCATTCCCCGTAATAACCAATGAATTTTTTTCATCAGCAACTGCTAGTAGAGCTTCTAATCGGCGTAGAGAGCGATCAGTTCGCCAGTCCTTTGCCAGCTCTACTGCCGCTCGAGTTAAATGTCCTTGATATTTTTCCAATTGAGCTTCAAAGCGTTCAAACAGTGCAAATGCGTCAGCGGTGCCACCCGCAAAACCTGCAAGTACTTTATTGTGGTAAAGGCGGCGAACTTTTCTGGCATTGCCCTTCATCACTGTATTGCCCATTGAAACCTGCCCGTCTCCGCCAATAACGACCTGGTTGCCGCGTCTAACAGATAAAATAGTTGTGCCTCTATATTGATCCATATGCTGTGTAATCTCTCGGATAATAAATAGTGTTCAAATGTTAAAAAAGGTTTTTTTATATCATTTCTTTTTTTTGATTGTCATTGTTTCAATTTCATGGCTTAACAAGCTGGTTTTAACATGGTTTTTTTCACTTCTTGAATCAAAAGGGCCTAAAATCAAGCGAAACCAAAGATCGCCATTGGTATTTCGATGCTCTTCAACTTTGGGCTTAAATCCCAGTAGTGTTAATTCGGCACGGCGTTGTTCAGCTTGCGATTCAGTTTTAAAGGAGCCGGCCTGTAAAATATATTCAAACTTATCTGCTTCTGCTGAGTAATGACTATCATTTGAAACATCAACTTCAACATTCTTTAGTACTTCGTCATAAGTGTAGTCGGATCTATTTGACCCCATATCAGACAGTGTAGTGTCCCTGCCAGGTGAAGCCTTTTTTGACTGAAAATTTGTTTGTTTGGATGTATTCTTTTTCGTCTCCTTATTGGTCTGTTTAGACGATATTGGGTCAAGTTCTACTTTTGCAAGGGAGAATAAAATACCAACAAATAAACAGGCCACAAATAATGTGCCTGCAATTCTGAATTTCAGAGCACTTAACGAGGAAGTATCTTTCTTTTTTGTACTACTTCTTCTCGTGTTTCTTTTTTTAGTGGTTTTTCGGGTTCTTGCCATGGGTAGGTAAAATAAGTATTGGTTGGAATATGGATAAAGATAGTAACAAATTAAGCTATTTACATTTTATTTGGAGCGCTGATTCCAAGCAAAGAGAGTCCATTAAACAATACATGCTTTGCTGCAGTGGCTAAAGAAAGTCGAGCATTTCGGAGGGCGCTGTCATCTACAAGCCATTGGTGAGAAGAGTCCTGGTTACCTATTGCATACCAGCTATGTAAAACACTAGCCAACTCGCGAAGATAAGCCGCAATGGTATGAGGTGCCAATTCAGAGCTGGCAATGGCGAGTTTCTCCGGGTAGCTGGCAATAATTTTTGCTACAGCAATTTCTTCTTCCAGTGTTAATTTATCAAGATTTGCAAGACCTTCTTCTTTACTCCATTCGGAATATTTGCTCTTGGTGTTTTCAAGGGCACTGCAAATTCGGGCATGAGCATATTGAATGTAGTAAACGGGGTTTTCATTATTTTTTTGAAGTGCTAAATCAATATCAAATGTGATTTGTGAATCCGGTCGTCTTGCAACAAGAAAGTAACGAGTTGCATCAGTGCCAACCTGGTCTATTAAGTCGCGGAGTGTGACATAACTGCCTGCACGTTTGGATATCTTAACTTCTTCACCATTTTTCATAACGGTAACCATTTGGTGCAAGACATAGTCCGGCCAACCTTCAGGAATACCAATACCTAATGCTTGAAGCCCGGCACGCACGCGTGTAATTGTACTGTGATGATCTGCACCCTGTTCGTTAATAACTTTGCCAAAGCCGCGTTCCCATTTTTTTTTGTGATAGGCAACGTCGGGCACAAAATACGTATAACCCCCATCTTTTTTGCGCATCACGCGGTCTTTGTCGTCACCAAAGTCAGTAGTGCGTAACCAGAGAGCGCCATCCTCTTCATAGGCGAAGTCTCTTTCAATAAGTTGGGAAACGACATTTTCTACTGAGCCATCAGTGTAGAGTGCTGACTCAAGAGAAAATACATCAAAGTTGACATCAAAGGCTTTAAGGTCCAGATCTTGCTCATTGCGTAAATATGCAACTGCGAATTCACGGATTGCTTCATCGTTGTCAGGGTCGCCATTACCAGTGTGATCACTAACTGTTTCTTTATTCAAATAGGCCTGAGCGACATCGTTAATATAGTCACCTCGATAGCCATCTTCTGGCCAGTCATCATTTTCAGGTGTGATTCCTTTGCAGCGCAGTTTAACTGAAAGTGTTAGATTATCGATTTGCTGTCCAGCATCATTGTAATAAAATTCGCGAGTCACATCCCAGCCGGTTGCTGAAAGGACACGACAAAGACTATCGCCAACTGCAGCGCCTCGACCATGCCCAACATGTAACGGGCCGGTTGGGTTGGCTGAAACGAATTCAACTTGTACAGACTGAGGCATTCCATTCTTATCATGGCCCAGAGTATTGCAACCATAAGTAGTACCCTTGATGAGTACTTCTTTTACAACTTCCATTTGAGAGTTTTGTGCCAGAAAGAAGTTGATAAAGCCAGGGCCGGCTACATCCACTTTACTGACAATCGAATTTTCAGGCAGGTTATTAATGACTAACTTGGCAAACTCTCTGGGGTTCATTCCGCACTTTTTACCAAGCATCAATGCAATATTGCTTGCAAAGTCACCATGCGAAGGATCGCGTGTACGTTCGAGTTTTATCTCGGGAATATCTGTTTCCAGGTTTTCCTTGGCGAAAACAGTTTCTAGAGTTTGTTGTAGCAGCTTGGCGAGTTGATCTTTCATTCAAAAAAACAAAAAATAGTAATAAAATAAGAATTTTCTATTATCGCTAATGACTGCTTTTAAACCAAGTATTGCTGTGGGTAGTATTTGTTAGCGATTCTTTATTTGGGCTTGAATTGTAGTTTTTTTGAGAGAAGAGCAATCAGATGATAGGGAATGGTAATCTGATATCATTTTGTCAGCAGATTATCTAGACTTCCTGCGCATCAACATCCACGCTCCATCGGAGAGTATGAGGTTTTTTCAGCTTTTCGATGCCCTCAACGCTTATGCTTAAGATGTTTTGCAGTATTTGTCGATTGGCGCTTTTAAACATTAGTTGTGCTCTGTGTCTGCCGGCTCTTTTTTCCATATTCGCAGCAAGCGGACCTGCGATTTTAATATTTTGTTTTAAAGAGTCGGGTAGTTGATTTGTAATGCTCTGTGCAGCTTTTTCCAAAAACTGTAGACTTTCGTTAGGTTTTGAGCTGTCTGCACGAATTACTGCTATATAACCAAAAGGCGGAAGTTGACGTAGTTGCCTTTCTTCCAGAAGTGTTCGGCTAACAAGTTGATAACCTCCCTGTATCCACTGTTGTAATTGTGGGTGATCTGGAAGTTGTGTCTGAATAATCACTTTGCTGTCGCTGATTTTTTGACTACGACCTACTCTGCCAGTAACTTGTGTTAATAACTGAAGCGTTTTTTCCATCGCCCTAAAGTCTGGATAATAAAGTCCTTGATCAATGTCGAGTATGATGGCTGATGACAGGTTTTCAAAATGATGGCCCTTTGCCAGCATTTGTGTGCCTACAATAATCATTGCCTTATTGGATTGAATGTTATCTAACGCCTGATTAAAGTTGCCTTTGTTTGATGTGCTGTCTTTATCTATTCGAATAACCGGAATGTTGGGAAATAACTTTTGGAGTTCGTTAGTGCAGCGCTCGGTCCCAAAACCAACTTGTAGAATCTGGTTTGATTGGCAGCGTGGGCATTCAGAGGGTAAGTGGCTTTGATAATCGCAATGATGACATATGAGCTTATTATTGGCTTGATGATAGGTAAGGCGTGCATCACACTGTGGACAGATTGCCTGCCAGTTGCAAGACTGACACATTAATAATGGTGCAAAACCGCGACGATTGATAAATACAAGGCATTGTTCTTTTTTTGATATAGTTTGGTTGATTAATTCAATGCTTTCTTCACAAAGCCCCTGATGCAATTGTTTCTTGCGTGTGTCGAGTAGTTCGATTCTCGTTGTTGTGCTTGTGCTGGCTCGTTGTGTTAATTGCAAATGGCTATATTTATTGTTTAAAGCATTTTGCAGTGTCTCTAATGAGGGCGTGGCTGAACCTAGAATTACCGGGATATCCAGAAGCCTTGCCCGCATGATTGCAACATCACGTGCAGAATAACGTAACCCTTCTTGTTGTTTGTAAGAAAGATCATGTTCTTCGTCAACAATGATTAAACCAGGCTCGCTTAGAGGTGTAAATACAGCGGAACGGGTACCAATAATAATTTTCGCCTGATTATCTTTTGCAGCTTGCCAGGCAATTAAACGTTCTTTATCAGTCAATCCGGAGTGTAAAACAGCGATATTCACTTTAAACCGATGACTAAAGCGTTCAATGGTTTGTGGCGTTAGCCCTATTTCTGGTACAAGCACAATGATTTGTTTGTTTGTATTCAGAATGTCTTGCATTGTTTGTAGGTAGATTTCTGTTTTTCCTGAGCCAGTAACTCCTTCCAATAAGTGAACCTTAAATGTTGAAGTGCTTTTTATTTCATTAATCGCTATTCCCTGTTCCGTATTCAATTTATATGAAGAGGTTACGGCTTTCCCCTGGAGTAGGCTATTACAATGGGCAGGAACGTAACCCTGTAATGTAGATTCGATTAAGCCTTTTTTGGCAAGCTCTCTGGCCGCATGGATTGTGTGTCCGAGCTCTTTTAATCGAGTGTCGGTTGGTAAAATGGCATGCTCAATAGTTGATAGCTCTCTAAGGTATTGTAAGAGAGACTGTTGCTTTTTTGCTCGGGTTAATGCGCCCTTTGGCAAGCCAAGACCGTGGGTTGTGATTTTCCATACCCTCTGCTCGTAAGCAGAAGATTCGCCTTTGGGAAGCTTCAGAAGTTTTGGCAGCAAATTAAAGTATGTATCACCTATAGGGTGTTGATAATATTGACTTATCCAGTTGGCAAGCGCTAACTCACTGGCATTGAAGAATGGTGTATTGTCCAGGGTTTTTTCGATTTGTTTTATTTTTTCGGGCTCAATAACACTTGATGAGTTTATACCGACTACTATCCCCATTACCTTTCTTGATCCAAAAGGTACGATCACTCTGCACCCTATTTGGTAATTTTTCAGGGTTTTGCCTTGTTCTGGCAGATAATCGAAAGTTTTCCTTAGGGGAGAATCAATAACAACATCAAGTACGCTTGTAGCGATATCAGTTTTGTTATTTTGAAAGAGTATTTCCTGCTTGTTTGACATTAACTGTTCGAGCTGAGATTAACGAAAAATGGATAATTACCCCAGGTTGCTTAGGGTTTGTTATAGCCAGAGTGTACAGAAGGTTCTGGATTATTGAAGCGCTTTTTTTGCTATATGCTTGGAATTGGTGCTTTGCACTTGTCAAACTATCTGATAGAATCGCCGCCCCTTTTGTGGTATCAGCTTGGGTGATACTAGCAACTGGCGATATTAAATAGTAGGGTTAATCATGAAATCAGATATTCATCCAAATTACGAAACAGTAACAGCTACTTGTAGTTGTGGTGCAAAGTACGAAATGCGTTCGACTTTGTGTAAAGACTTTCACATCGATGTTTGCTCAAATTGCCATCCTTTTTATACAGGCAAGCAGAAAATTTTGGATACCGGTGGTCGTGTTGATCGCTTTAAGAAACGATTTGGTAGCCGTTCTACAAAGAAAAGTTAATAAAGCGTTTATAAACTGTTCTTTTGCGCATTTCGAAAACAGAAGTGTTCGCCAAAAAATGATAACATGGCTTTTTTGGCGAATGTATATCTAAGACCTGTTTACGACTAGAAGGTCAAAAAGAGAAACGAGGCATTCAAAGTCTCGTTTTTTTTTTGTGCTGAATAGCATTCGTGTTGACTCCCTACTATATTTAACCTTTATAGAGCCATTAATTTAGACTTGATAATGACATCTGATACAACAAACAAAACTTCGGAACAATCTGGGAATCAACTGGCTCAGGAACAAAAGGCCCTTCAATATCATGCAGAGCCGGCGCCAGGGAAAATTTCTATCGAGTTATCGACGCCGGCTGATACGCAGAATGATTTAGCGCTTGCTTATAGTCCAGGTGTTGCCGAGCCGGTAAAGGCTATTGCTGCAGACCCTGAAGCTGCTTATGAGTACACAATTAAAGGTAATCTGGTTGCTGTGATCAGTAATGGAACGGCAATTTTGGGTCTTGGTAATTTGGGCGCATTGGCCAGCAAGCCCGTTATGGAAGGGAAGGCGCTGTTGTTTAAACGCTTTGCTGGGGTTGACTCTATTGATATAGAGCTGGATTGCGAAGACCCGGATGAATTCATTCAAACCGTTAAAAATATTGCCTGTAGTTTTGGTGGAATTAATCTTGAAGATATAAAAGCGCCAGAATGTTTTTATATTGAAAAACAATTAAAGCAGCTTTGTGATATTCCTGTATTCCATGACGATCAACATGGCACTGCAATCGTAACTGCTGCAGGTATGTCAAATGCATTATCACTTCAAGGAAAAATGTTGGAAGAAGCTAAAATCGTTTGCCTTGGGGCAGGAGCTGCCGCAATTGCCTGCATGAGGTTGATGTTAGATTTAGGTGCTGAACAACAAAATATTTTGATGATAGATCGCAATGGAGTCATTCATTCTGGGCGAGACGACCTCAATGAATACAAACAGGAATTTGCCATAGAAACGCATAAGCGAACTTTGGAAGAAAGTTGTGAAGGTGCTGATGTGCTTTTAGGTGTTTCGGGGCCAAACTTATTTACCGAAGCTATGCTTTTGTCAATGGCTGATAAGCCCATCGTTTTCGCTTGTTCAAACCCGATTCCTGAAATATTACCTGATGTTGCAAAATCAGTTCGTGATGATGTAATTATTGCTACGGGGCGATCTGATTACCCTAATCAGGTCAATAATGTCTTAGGCTTTCCTTATATTTTTAGGGGCGCTCTTGATGCTAGGTCGAAGGCAATAAATAAAGAGATGATTCATGCTGCTGTACATGCATTAAAGGATTTGGCAAGAGAGCCAGTTCCTGAATCTGTATTACAAGCTTGTGATGTTAGTGAATTAAATTTTGGGCCAGACTATATCTTACCTAAGCCGTTAGATCCTCGATTACTGGAAAGAGTTGCCCCAGCGGTAACAGCAGCGGCTGTATCTACAGGTGTGGCCCGTCGATAGCCTGATAGTTTTCTAATTTAAAACGTGGTGAGCAGATCGCCAGAAAAACCAAATCGCATTTGCCAATATTTGTAATGCGTTGAGCGCAAGAAGGCGGTATGATAACAACATCGCCAACCTCTACCACTGTTTCGGTCATTCCATCGACTTCTACTTTGCCTTTTCCACTAAGAATGTAATATCTTTCTGTGGTGTTAGTCAGTTTATGCCATTCCGTTGTTTGCTTTGGTTTTACACGAGCCTGAGCTATCGATACATCAGCGTCATTATTATCATTGTAGAGTTCAGTAATATAACAATTCTCTAAAGTGAAAAACTCGGTTTGGTCTTTTGCATGTTTGATATCGGTTTTCATTATTCAGTCTGATGCTAGCAGTTAAAAAAGCTCTTCTTCAAAAAGGTTTTCACTAAGGTTGTTGTTATCTTCAGTTGGGGTATTTTCTTCAGTTGGAAGGTATTCGTCTCTGAACCATTCAAATAAAGTTTCTTGAGTTGAATAAGTTGGAAACTTGCCCGTGATTCTGTCAATTTTTATTGCGCTTAAGCCTCCGGGAGGTTCTTTTTCGATAACTGGCAATTCATCTAGCGTGTTTTTCATAAAGTCTATCCATATAGGTAAAGCTGCAGATCCACCATATTCGCGTCTACCCAGGAGTTGGTTGTTATCAAATCCTAGCCAGGCAGTTGCGACTAGATTGGGGTGATAGCCTGAAAACCAGGCATCTTTAGGGCCATTAGTTGTACCTGTTTTGCCAGCAATATCTTTTCGGTTGAGCGTACGGGCTTTTGTTGCTGTTCCTCTTTGAATGGTATCTTTTAATATGCTGTCCAGAATAAAAGCAATTCTTGCATCGATTATGCGCTCTGCCAATACGGGTGAAAGAGGAGGTATGCTCTGGATCGTTGGCGACTCTGAAATAATTTCTGCTAATGATTCGGCTTCTTCAAGTTCATCCACGAGTGACTCTACAGATTCAGGTTTTTCATCTTGTTTTTGCGATGTGCTTTGGTACGCAGCTAACACTGTTTGTATGGCTTCTTTCTGTGAGTCTAAAACCATAAGTTGTCCGGTTTCTTCATCCATTATGAAGCAGTCTTCACAGGCTATTTCTGGTTTGGCTTGATAGATGATATTACCTTTTTGGTCTGTGAGTGTGTGTACGATATAGGGTGAAACTTTGTATCCACCATTGGCAATGCTTCCGTACATAGAAGCCATTTTAAGGGGTGAAATTGCATAGCTACCCAGGGCTAACGATAGGTCTCTGGGGAGTGGCGGGTTGTTTAAATTAAAATGTTGCAAGTATTTTATAGCTTTATCAATACCCATTTCTCTTAGTAAACGTACAGAAACAAGATTTCGTGAAAGATAAAGCGCTCTGCGCAAAGTGGTTGGGCCATAAAATTTACCACTTGCATTTTCAGGGCGCCAATCAGTTTCCAGCTTGTTGTCTGCAAACACTATAGGCGCATCGTTAATGATATTTGCTGCTGTATAGCCATGTTCAAATGCAGCAGCATAAATAAATGGTTTGAAGTTGGATCCAGGTTGGCGTTTTGCCTGAGTCGCTCGATTAAACTTACTTAGGCTAAAATTGTAGCCGCCCACTACAGCAGTTATGGCACCATCAAACGGCCTTATGGCGACAAAGCTGGCGCTAGCAGAGGGTATTTGGGTTAGGGTCAAATTGCCTTCTGCTGATTCTTTGTAGTGGATAAAGTCGCCAGGTTTGAATATTTCGTCAAGTGAGTTAATCGGAGCGCTCGTTTTATTTGCTGTAATAAAGCGTCGAATGGGTTGTTGCTCTTTAACCCATAAAAGTTCGGCATTAGAACCGTTTTGAAGAATGAGAGTCAGTTTGTTGCCGGTATTGTCATCAAGCTCAGTGATTGTTTTTATTAAAGCGGGTGTCAGGTTGTTAACTCTGGGGAGTGAATTAAACGTTTTCAGTATGTTGTTAGGGTTATTGAGGTCTGCATGCGCTAATGGTTGACGATAGCCATGTCGATTTGAATAGTTTTCCAATCCGCGCATTACAGCTTTTTGAGCAGACTTTTGCTGTGTCAGGTCGATAGTCGTATATATGTTATAGCCTCCAGTATAGATATCGTCACCTATAATACTGGCGGCAAAAGCTCTTGCCATTTCAGCAGCATATTGAGCATCCGGTTCAAGCTTGGCTCCATGGTATTTTGCAGTTACAGGAGAATTAACAGATGCTTCCCATTCTTCTTTTGTTATAAAGCCAAGTTTTAACATGCGACCCAATATCCAGTTGCGACGTATTAATGCGCGCTCCGGATTGGTGATTGGGTTGTAAGAGGAAGGGGCTTTGGGTAAACCTGCAATCATTGCTAATTGCGAAAGATCGAGTTCATCGATGCTTTTGCCATAATAGACAGCAGATGCGGCGCCAATTCCGTAGGCTCTTTTTCCTAAATAGATTTTGTTGTAATAAAGCTCGAGGATTTCATTTTTAGTCAATGACCTTTCTATTTTTAATGCCAGAAAAATTTCATTAAACTTTCTAACGAATGTTTGCTCTTTACTTAGAAAGAAGTTGCGAGCAACCTGCATGGTGATTGTGCTGCCACCTGACTGTATTGAGCGAGATTTGAGTAACTCGACTGCGGCACGAGCCAGTCCCATCATGTCAACCCCTTGATGGCTTAGAAACCGATCGTCCTCTGCTGCAAATATTGCTTGTGTAAATTTTGCAGGTACTTGCTCGATCGTAACGGGAGTTCTGAATTTTTCCCCAAATTCGCCAAGTAGCTTTCCATTTTGTGAATAGATTCTTAAAGGAATTTGTAATTTTGTATCTCTTAACACATCTACCGAGGGTAGTTTTGGGTTAAGGTATAAATATATAGCTGTGATGACTAATGTTATTGAAGTCAGGCACGCTAATGTTAATGCGGTTATGTACTTGCATATCTTTAGAAAAAGTTTCATTTTTAAACAGTTCACAATTTTTTTGAGTAAATGTCACACAAGCATAGCGAAAAGGGGAATTTGAAAACAAGTAATTTTGTGTAAGAGCTAAAAATTCGTCTACGCTTAGTCGTATAATTCTATTTTGCTTGAAGTTTCAAACTGATAGCTCAACAAAATGGCGTAGTGTGTTTGGCAACAGTAGTTTATGATTACGCTGTTATCATCTACAAAGTGCTACCGGTTAGGTCTAGCTTTTTAATTTGAGCTGATCATAGACAAATCAGGAATAATTTAACGTGTTAGGTTTTGTAAAAAAACAAGATAATTTAATGTTGGGAATCGATATTAGTTCTACAACAGTTAAATTACTTGAACTGAGTAAGCGCGGTGAGCGTTACAAAGTAGAATCTTATGCAGTGGCGACTTTACCCCCTAATGCAGTTGTTGAAAAGAATATCAATGATCCTGAAGGGGTAGCTGATTCACTTCGACAAGTAAAGACAGCGTCGAAAACAAAGGTTAAGAATGTAGCAGTGGCAGTAGCAGGGTCAGCCGTTATTACCAAAATGATCAAAATGGAATCAGGTCTGACTGATGATCAAATGGAAGCCCAGATAATGGCAGAGGCTGATCAGTATATTCCTTACCCATTAGATGAAGTGGCAATCGATTTTCAGGTAGAAGGTATAGCTGAAGAAGAGGATACGGTCGATGTGCTATTAGCTGCGTGTCGAAAGGAGCATGTCGACATGCGTGTTGATGCATTGGGTATTGCAGAGCT
Organism: Cellvibrionales bacterium; assembly: GCA_041941365.1. Taxonomy (GTDB): domain Bacteria; phylum Pseudomonadota; class Gammaproteobacteria; order Pseudomonadales; family UBA7434; genus UBA7434. The sequence continues at coordinate 139,528 of JBGTQK010000005.1, forward strand.
AATGCCAAAAGTTATAGATGTCGAAGCTTATAATCTTGAGCGAGCATTTGATTTAATCGCCAAGAGTCAGAATTTTGATCCTACAGAAGTTGTTGCAATTGTTGATATAGGCGCCACAATGACCACTCTGAGTGTTCTGGTCGATGGTAAAACCATTTACACTCGTGAACAATTATTTGGTGGTAAACAATTAACTGAAGAAATACAACGGCGTTATGGCATGACAGAACAAGAAGCAGGTTTTGCCAAAAAAGCAGGTGGCCTGCCTGACGATTACTCAGCTGAGGTGTTAGCGCCTTTTCAGGAAGCAGTTCTTCAGCAAATTTCCCGGTCTTTACAGTTCTTCTCATCTTCCAGTCAATACGATACGGTTGATCATATTCTGTTATCAGGTGGAGTTGCTGCAATGGATGGTTTGGCTCAGCTTGTCGAAGAGAAGTTGGGCAAACCGGTTTCTATAGCCAATCCTTTTGCTGATATGGACGTTGCATCCAGTGTTGATACTGCTGCGTTAAGTAACGATGCTCCTGCTTTATTAATTGCTTGTGGTTTGGCAATGAGGAGTTTTGATTAATGTCAAAAATTAATTTATTACCATGGCGAGAAGCCCGTCGTGAGCAGTTAAAAAATCAATATTTTACAAACCTTGGTATAAGCGTGTTTCTTTCGTTGCTTTTAGTGGGTATAGGCTGGTTTATATTGAATACATCGATAAGAAATCAGGAAGAGAGAAATAGTTATTTGAAAGCACAAACTGATATTGTTAGTGGTCATGTTAAAGAAATAGCTGAATTGAAGAAACAGCGAAGCGACTTAATTGATCGCATGCATATCATTCAGAGTTTGCAAGGAAATCGGCCGGCGATAGTGCATATCTTTGACCAATTTGTTGTTACGCTTCCTGAAGGTGTGTTTTTTACTCAATTAGAACGGAAGTCCAATTTGATAAAAATTGAAGGTACTGCAGAGTCAAATAACAGGGTTTCAAGTTTAATGAGGCGTCTAGATAATTCTGAGTGGTTTAAAGAGCCTAATCTCACGAAGGTGGTGGCAAATAAAGACTTTGGTGAGCAGGCTAACGATTTTAATTTGAATATAAAAGTCGAATCCTTCTCTAGTAATGAAGAGGATAATTAATAATGTCTTTTGTTGATAACTTAAAAGCACTGACGGATTCAGCATCCGAGATTGAGCTGGACCAAATAGATTGGGAAGAACCAGGGACCTGGCCTGGTTTAGTCAAGGTTGCCAGTATGATTCTTGCGGCAATTCTGGTTTTTCTACTTTGTTATTTCTTTTTAATAAAGGTGCAAACATCAGATTTGAACAAAACAAAATTAGAGGAACAGCAGTTACGCAAGGAATTTAGTACAAAAGTATTCGAAGCTGCAAACCTTGATGCTTTGCGCGAGCAAATGATAGAGATGAATGATATGTTCACTCAGTTGTTAAATCAGTTGCCTAAAGATACAGAAGTGCCTGGGCTGTTAGAGGATATAACAGAAATAGGCAGTGCTAATGGCCTGGAATTTGATGAAATAGAGCTGTTGGAAGAAATAACGCAGGAATTTTATCATGAGTTGCCAATTAATATAGCGGTGACCGGTACCTATCATGATCTTGGCGCATTGGTAAGCGGTATAGCAGCTTTGCCAAGGATAGTGACATTGCATGATTTTTTGATTGAGCCCGTAAAACAAAGACCAGGTTTTATCCGAATGTCTATTGTGGCTAAAACATATCGCTACAAAGATGATGAGGCATAAGTGTGAATTTCAAAGCTGTTAAAATTATTTTTATCATAGCCGGACTATTTCTGGTTGGTTGCACGTCTGGCGATAAGTCAGATATTGATAAATTTATGGACCAAGAAAGAAATAAGCCTTCGGGGGTTATCGAGCCGATTCCTGTTTTTAGGCCTTACGTGAGTTTTAGTTATAACGCAGCTGCTAAGCGGTCACCTTTTGAGTTGCCAGTCAAGGTGAGAGATATTATTTCAATGAAAAGGACAGGTAATGTTAAGCCTGATTTCAATCGTGTTCGTGAGCAGCTCGAGAATTATAATTTGGAAAGTTTGTTTATGGTTGGCACGATTGAGCAGAAAGGAACGCTATGGGCCTTGATTGATGATTGTAAGGGAGAGGTGCATATGGCGCTCAGAGGTAATTACCTTGGCAAAAATCATGGAAAGATTGTTAGAGTTCACACTGACTCGGTTTCAGTTATTGAATTGATATCTAACGGTAAAGACTCCTGGGTAGAAAGACCAAGAACGCTTAAAATTAAGGACGAAGGTACTAACCCTTGTTCAAACGTTGAAAGTAAAAGCTGATGAATACACAAATGAATGATAAGGCAAAATCGATGAATTCTTTTTCAAAGTTATCCTGTTTTGATGTGGCTTTTTATGAAGCCACGCTGAGTAATTTAAAAGTATTTTATCAGGCGCTCTTTGCTTTGTGTTTGTGTTTGATATGTTCAGTATCAAATGCAGTAGAAATGACAGGGCTGGATGTTGAGAAAGAGTCGGAAGGTAAGTTAAAAATTATTTTCTCTTTTAATGGTGAGCCCCCTCAACCAACAGCTTATAACATTGAGCGCCCAGCGCGCATTGCTCTTGACTTGCCAGGTGTTACCAGTGCTTTGGAGCAGAAAAAATTTCCATTAGCTTATGGCAATGTAGAAAGTCTCGTTGTGTTAGAGGCTTCAGGTAGAACCAGGGTTGTTATTAATTTGGCAGAACTTGCAGTTTATAAAACAACGGTTGATGGCAATACGATGAATGTTGTTATCGGGGGTAGAGAAGTTGAGAATACTTTTATTGCAACACAGGATGCAATAGGCAGTAATCAATCTTCTTCGGCTTCTTCATCAAAGTTGGGTATATCCTATATTGATTTCCAAAGAGGGGATTCAGGTGAGGGTAATGTTGTCATTGAGTTGACTGATGATAAAGCTGATGTGGATGTACGGCTTGATTCACGCAAGATTGTTCTTAAGTTTGCACAAACCACAGTAGCCTCTAACTTTCTGAGACGTTTTGATGTAACAGATTTTGCGACACCAGTGAAAAATTTCGAAGTTAACCAGTCGGGCAATGATACGCTCGTAGAGATATTACCGACAGGGGAATATGATTATTTAGCCTATCAAACCGATAATATTTATGTTTTGAGTGTTCGTCCATTGAGCCTTGAAGAGGTTGAGGAAAAGCGTAAAGAATTTGCTTTCTCAGGAGAAAAGTTGTCTCTTAGCTTTCAAGATATAAAGGTGCGATCTGTTTTGCAGCTGATAGCCGATTTTACTGAGTTGAATTTAGTGACCAGTGATACTGTAAGAGGAAATATTACTTTACGTTTGGAAGATGTACCCTGGGATCAGGCGTTGGATTTAATTCTTAAAACTAAAGGTCTGGATAAGAGGCAGTCAGGTAATGTATTAATGATTGCACCGGCTGCTGAAATAGCTGAAAGAGAACGTCTTGAGCTTGAAACTAACAAGCAGTTAGATGAGTTGGCGCCTCTTCAGACAGAGTTTATTCGTATTCGATATGCTAATGCTGGAGAGTTATATAACTTGTTTCAATCAGGTGGTTCTTCATCAGGGGGGGCAGACTTTGATCTGGACACGGCAGGTTCTTTAAGTGGTGAACAAGCTACGGGCGCTACAGGTGCTATCTTGTCTCCCAGAGGGAGTGTAGTGGTTGATGAAAGGACTAACACATTATTGATCACTGATACAGCGGATAGAATAGCGGATGTTAAGCGTTTAATTGCTAAAATAGATGTTCCCTTAAGGCAGGTGTTAGTAGAGGCGCGAATTGTTATTGCAAATGACACTTTTGATGAGGAGATTGGTGTTCAGTGGGGTGGTGGTACAGCTGATGAAACCGGTTCTGACCGATTTGGTATTGTAGGTAGTCTCGATTCACTATTAAATGAATCTGGTGCTGATTTAGATGAGCGAACAAGTATTTTTGACTTTGTGCAAGGTAATGGAAGTATTGAATTTCCGGATGCAAATTTTATTGATTTGGGGATAAGTGAAACGATTGGTCTGCCGCAGTCTATAGCTTTAGGTTATTTGAGTGATAATGCTTTTCTTGCTGCTGAATTAAGTGCTGTAGCAGCAGAGGGTAAAGGTGAAGTTGTTTCGCAACCAAAACTAATTACAGGAGATAAACAAGAGGCAGAAATAAAAACAGGTGAAGAAATTCCTTACGTTGAATCTTCTGCTAATGGCCGTTCAACAGTTAAGTTCAGGGAGGCTGTACTTAGTTTAAAAGTAACACCAAGCATTACTCCTGATAATCGCTTGATTATGGATATCAATATCAAGCAGGATTCTCGATCAGAAGACCTGGTATTTGGTGAAAACAGTTCGCGTTTTCCAATTTTGAATAAAAATGAGCTGCGTACGCAGGCTTTGGTTGATAATGGTAAAACTATAGTACTAGGTGGTGTTTTCAGAGAGTCAGAGCTTATGCAAGAAACCAAAGTACCTTTATTGGGTGATTTACCATTTATAGGCAGGGCTTTTAAGCGTACTCTAAAAGGGCATGAGAAAAACGAGTTATTAATATTTATTACGCCAAGGATTCTAACGGATCGTGTGCTTGACTAAATAAACTGTCAACATACGATTAGAGTTTTCAAGTATGCGCCGTATCGGGTAACTAGCCGGATACGGCGTTTTGCTTTTATAGATGAATCAATAGAATGAACAAGTTTACAGTTGCCAAATCACCGTTTGTATTTTTAATAGGGCCGATGGGTGCAGGAAAATCGACAATCGGTAAGCTTCTTGCCACAGAATTATCGTTACCTTTCATTGATAGTGATAACGTGATTGTTGAAAGAGCAGGTGCTGATATTTCATGGATTTTTGACGTGGAAGGTGAAGAAGGGTTCAGGAGTAGAGAAACGGCAGTGCTGGCTGATATTTGTGGTGGTTCTCCAGCGGTTGTTGCTACAGGTGGAGGCATAGTTATGCGGCATGAAAATCGCGACCTTATATCCGGGGTTGAAGCAGGTGTTAAGGTCTATCTAGAGGTTGACCTGGAGCAGCAAATCCAGCGCACAGCTGCAGATAAGAAACGACCATTGCTATCAGCAGGGGATCCAGAGGAGGTATTAACGCAACTGTTTGAGATAAGGGAACCTTTGTATAAATCATTGGCTGACATCTCTTATCCTTCAACTAATCGAAATCCAAAACAGGTTGCCTCGAATATAGCTGTAAAAGTGCACGAATTTTTGTCAGCATCGTAGCTTCTTAGTTGGCCTGTTAGATTTTTTGATATAATTCAGCATATTTAAAATATTAAGAAGACTGTTTGAATTGAACGCGGTAAATGATAATCAATGCAAAACATGCAAAAAGTAGCAGTTGACCTAGGTGAAAGAAGTTACGATATAACCATCTCAAAAGGGTTGCTTGAAGACGAATCACTTTTGGATTCAGTAATTTCTAGTGACGAGATTTGCGTTATAAGTAATGAAACTGTTGCGCCGCTCTACATGCCTTTTCTGGAGAAAGCATTCCAGAAAAAAAAGTTTCTAACAATTATCTTGCCTGATGGAGAAGAATATAAAAATACTTCAACAATGGATACCATTTACGAGGCTCTTTTAAAAAAGCGTTTTAGTAGAAAAGCTACATTAGTTGCATTGGGAGGAGGAGTTATAGGTGATATGACAGGTTTTGCGGCATCGACCTATCAGAGGGGTATTCATTTTATTCAGATACCAACAACGCTGTTAGCCCAAGTTGATTCCTCTGTAGGGGGAAAAACAGGTGTCAATCATCCCTTGGGCAAAAATATGATAGGTGCTTTTTATCAACCTGAAGCAGTGCTTATTGATATAAATACTATATCAACATTGCCAGATAGAGAATTGAGTGCAGGATTGGCCGAGATAATAAAATATGGGCTAATTTATGATAATGACTTTTTGATCTGGCTTTCTGATAATATTGATTTGCTTCTGCAAAGAGATGGGCAAGCATTGACATATGCGATCAAAAAATCATGTGAATGCAAGGCTCATATTGTTTCAAAAGATGAGAGGGAGTCTGGTATTCGTGCGATTTTGAATTTAGGGCATACTTTTGGTCATGCTATAGAAACGGCAACACAATATAAAGTTTGGTTGCACGGTGAAGCAGTAGGTTTGGGTATGATAATGGCCCTGGATTTATCTCAAAGGCATGGCTTTATTTCAGAGGATGATCTGGTTTTCGGAAAAACTTTAATTGAGCGTGCAAATCTTCCTATGCAAATGCCAGTTGAAGTCAAAGAAAGTGTAGAAAGCTTTCTTGATTTAATGGCTTTAGACAAGAAAGTTGAGGCTGGAGTGTTAAGGCTTGTTTTGCTTAAGTCATTAGGAGAAGCATTTGTAACATCAGAGTTTGACTCCAAGGAGTTACACGGTATGCTAGAAACCTATTTAAACTAATAAGTATTAAATTTACTGACAGTTACTTTCATTATGTAATAATATTCTGTATTGATGACGTATCAGATTCTACAACATTATCAACTGGAGCGAGACCCTTTTTCTAACCAGGGAATTGAGGGGCTGTTTTACAGTGGTGGTTCAAGAAGGGATATTGTTGAGCTGTTGTTGCACTTTTCGCGTTATGGCTCTGCACCGCTTTTCTTATCTGGTATGCAGGGGGTGGGCAAAACAACTGTGCTAAAGGAGTTTGAGCGCAATGTGGAGTCAGATATTGATATTGGGGTTGTTTCGTTAGAGTTGATGCGAAGCGATGAAAAAATTCTGGAAGAGTTATTAGATGATTTACATGTTCCAATAGATAGTGATTTGGCATTAGAAGAAAATTTAAAGTTATGGTTAAAAGAGCAATTTGAGAGGGATAGGAAAGTCGTTATTTGTTTTGATAACGTAGAGCATTTGAGTAAAGCGATAATTGAGCAGTTTTTAGTTCTTGTTGCAGATGATAATTATAAAATAACACTTGTTTTTGTGGGTGAAACTGATGCGCAAGATATGTTGGAGAGAATGGTAGAAAGCCATGATTTATTGCTAAATACAATTGAATTGAAAAGTTTGAACAAATCAGAAGTGGCTGAATATATTCTTTATCGTATGGCTTCTGCGGGCTATCAGGGTAAATTCCCTCTAACTGAAATGCAGCTGCAAGCAGTGACTTTGCGTAGTGCGGGAAATATAAACAAGCTGAATGAGCTTGCCAGAGATATGTTGGAAACCAATGCAGGTACACATCCTATTCCTGCTGAGACAAAAAAACCTTTCCCGTTAATGCATATGGCAGGGGCACTGGCTATCGGTGTAGTTACACTATGGTTTGCCTGGTATACCCTGGACACAAAAGACCATGAGGAAGAGCTCGCGATAACGCTTGAGACTGTTGAGGAAGAGAAAGTAAAAGTAGCTGGCGACAATGAGATACAAACCCCGCAAATTCAAACTTCAATCAGTGAAGAGCAGGTGATAGAGGTAGACAACGTTGAACAGCAAGTGTCTGACGTTGTTTCTGAAGAAAATGACTCATCTCTTGATAACCTGGGTGATTCGGATTCAGATGATGAGTCTGTGAGTTTGGTAGAAAACTCTGATACAGCAAATACGGTTATTGCAAAGGCAAAAGCTGAGCATGAAAAATTCAAAAACTACCTTGCCCAAAATGCCACGCAAGAGCAAGAGGTAGTAGAGCAGATAGAGGAAATAGACTCTATCATGGCAGATAAAACACCAGATACCTCTGAACTGGAGCTCACGGAAAATGATGATGACATTAGTGTTGCCTATCAGAGGATAGATAGCTGGCCCGCAAGTTCATATGCACTCCAGCTTTTCGGGACTCACAATTCGCAAAGAGCCTATAAATTAGTAGAGCAATATAAAGAAAAAAGAAGCCTTCTCGTTTATGAAACGGTACATAATGATAAACCCTGGTTTGTAGTTCTTGACGGGCCTTTCATGGGTCGACAAGCCGCTCAGAAAGGAATTGAAGATCTTCCAGACGGATTGCAGCGTTTAAGGCCCTGGCCTCGAAATGTCGCAAGTATCAAGCGTGATGTAGAACGCTTTCGCTCGTTAAATTGATGGTTTTTTGTTCTCTAAATAGTCTTTTTCATCAGTTTTTGTTTTTCAGAGGTCTAATTTTGCTAGAATTGGACTGATCGATTTGCAATCTTTGAACGAATATATCAAAGCTATTTGTCCATAAATGGCTTTAATTGTAGAATGCACCCCCCCGATTTTGCTCAGTTGTATTTTTTTGTTGTAATTGTTAGTTAACTGTTTGTAATTAAAGAGCTTTTTTGGTTCTCCGTTGTAATTTGTCTGGAAAAGAGTATATGAGTACAGGTTTATATTGTCCGGAAGAGTTTCGCGACAATTGTGGTTTTGGTCTAATCGCCCATCAAAAAGGTGAGGCTAGTCATCGCCTCGTGAAAACGGCTATTGAGTCATTAACATGTATGACCCATAGGGGAGGCATTGCCGCCGATGGTAAAACAGGTGATGGTTGTGGGTTGTTATTATCGATGCCCGATGCCTTTATGCGAATTAAAGCTAAAGAAACTTTAGATGTTGAACTGCCTGAACAATATGCTGTTGCTGCAATCTTTTTATCACCTGATCAAGCTACTCAGTCTGAGCAAAAACAAAAAGTAGAAACTATTCTTGCGACTGAAAAAATAAAATCTATTGGATGGCGTTGTCTTGAAGTAGACAGCTCGGTTCTTGGTGGCATTGCGATAGGCAATATGCCAGCAATTTATCATTTGTATATTTCTTTTGAAAGCGAGATCACCAACCCCGAACTGAATTTATACATTGCGAGGCGTTTAATTCAAAAACAAATGGGAGATACAGCAAGTTTTTATATTTGCAGTATGTCTACTCGTGTAATTTCTTATAAAGGCCTGATGATGCCCGCTGATATAACGGGCTACTATGCGGATCTTGCTGATGAGCGACTTGCTTCATCTATATGTGTTTTCCACCAGCGCTTTTCTACTAATACTTTACCTCAGTGGCATCTGGCTCAGCCTTTTAGAATGTTGGCTCATAATGGTGAAATCAATACAATTCTGGGTAATCGCAATTGGTCTGAAGCGAGAAGAACCAAATTTACTTCCGGGCTTATAGGGGATCGTCTTGAGGATATATGGCCTGCTGTAAATTCAACAGGTTCGGATTCTTCAAGTCTCGATAATATGCTCGAATTATTGACTATTGGTGGTGTGGAACTTTACCGAGCCGTTAGAATGCTGGTGCCACCAGCATGGCAGAACGTTGAAACTATGGATGCCGATCTCAGGGCTTTTTATGAGTACAACTCTATGCATATGGAGCCTTGGGATGGCCCTGCTGGTCTGGTAATGACAGATGGTTCTACTGCTGTTTGTATGCTTGATCGAAATGGTTTAAGGCCCGCTCGGTATGTGATTACTAAAGATGGGTTTATAACTGTAGCCTCAGAAGTAGGTACTTACAATTATTCGTCTGAAGATGTGGTAGAAAAAGGGCGTGTTGGCCCAGGTCAAATTCTTGCAATTGATACAACAAAAGGTGAGCTATTACACACAGTAGATATCGACGCGCTTCTTAAAAAAGGTCAGCCCTATAAAAAATGGTTGCAGGAGCATGCGATACGAGTTGAAGGGCAGTTTTCGTCGTTGAGTGATCAGGGGCTCAATTCAAAGTATAATGATATCCCGCTACGCGCTTTAATGAAAATGTATCAGATTACTTTTGAAGAAAGAGATCAGGTACTCAGGCCATTAGCAGAATTTGGTCAGGAAGCAACTGGCTCAATGGGTGATGATACGCCGATGGCTGTGCTTTCGCAAAAAGTCAGGCCGGTTTATGATTATTTTCGTCAACAATTTGCGCAGGTCACCAACCCGCCAATAGACCCTCTGCGTGAGGCCATTGTTATGTCGTTAGAGACATGCATTGGAGCGGAACACTCTGTATTTGAAGAAACTCCCGAGCATGCAAGGCGTATTATTCTTTCTTCACCTGTATTGTCAGAAGAAAAATTTGCGGCAATAACGGATCTGGATAAGGTGTTTCCAAAACATGCTGACGTTGCTCATGCATTCAGATCTATTAATATAGATCTAAACTACAACCCAAATCAAAAGAGTTTGTCAGAAGCTATTGATGATGTAACTAACATGGCAGAAAAGGCCGTTAGAGACGGCGCCGTTATAATTGTGTTGGATGATTCAAATATTACGGAATGTACCTTGCCTATACATGCATTGATGGCTACAGGTGCTGTTCATCATAGATTAGTGAGTGAAGGTCTTCGGTGTGATGCGAATATCGTGGTGAAGACTGGGACAGCAAGAGATCCACATCATTTTGCTACGTTAATAGGTTTTGGTGCGACAGCAGTTTTTCCTTATCTGGCTTATCGTGTTTTAAATGATTTGATTCAAACGGGTGAACTCATTGGCGACCCTGAAAAAGCAGCCGTCAATTTCAGAAAAGGTATAAATAAAGGCTTACTCAAAATTTTATCCAAAATGGGCATCTCAACTATTGCTTCTTACCGTGGAGCACAATTGTTTGAAGCCATAGGTATTGCAAAAGAGGTTATAGATGCTTGTTTTAAAGGGGTTTCTTGCAGAATAACAGGTGCGGAGTTTTCTGATTTTGAAAAAGATAGTAAGCGTCTGGCTGCTACAGCATGGTTAGATCGCAAGCCAATATCGCAAGGTGGTTTGCTTAAGTATATTCATGGTGGTGAATACCATGCATTTAATCCTGATGTAGTTCAGGGACTTCAAAAGGCAGTGCAAACCGGTGATTACAGTGCCTACAAACATTACGCAGAGCTGGTAAATACACGTCCTGTCGCTTCTTTGAGGGATTTGCTTGTATTTAAATCACCAGAAAAGAGTATTCCATTAGAACAAGTGGAGCCAGTTGAATCGATATTAAAACGTTTTGACTCAGCGGGTATGTCATTGGGGGCATTATCACCCGAGGCACATGAAGCTTTGGCAGAAGCAATGAATCGAATGGGTGGTCGTTCCAATTCTGGTGAGGGTGGAGAAGACCCTGCCCGTTACAACACTGAGCGTGTTTCTAAAATAAAACAGGTTGCTTCAGGTCGTTTTGGTGTTACGCCTGCTTATTTGGCCAGTGCTGAAGTGCTGCAGATTAAAATTGCTCAAGGAGCCAAACCTGGAGAGGGTGGGCAATTACCGGGAGGCAAGGTAAATAAGCTCATAGCTAATTTACGTTATTCAGTACCGGGCGTTACTTTAATATCTCCACCGCCTCATCACGATATTTATTCGATTGAAGATTTGGCTCAACTTATTTTTGACCTTAAGCAAGTTAATCCACAAGCCCAGGTTTCTGTAAAGCTGGTTTCAGAGCCGGGGGTTGGAACTATTGCGGCAGGTGTTGCTAAAGCATATGCAGATCTAATTACAATCTCTGGCTACGATGGAGGAACGGCAGCAAGCCCGTTAACGTCGATACGTTATGCAGGTTCTCCTTGGGAACTGGGATTAGCAGAAACACAGCAAGCATTGTGTATAAATGGATTGCGAGATAAAGTTCGTGTTCAAACGGACGGTGGCTTGAAGACAGGTTTAGATGTTATTAAAGCAGCGATGCTGGGTGCTGAAAGTTTTGGCTTTGGTACAGCACCTATGGTGGCGTTGGGGTGTAAATATCTTCGCATATGTCATTTAAATAATTGCGCAACTGGAGTAGCTACACAAAATGATCGACTTCGTGATGATCATTATATAGGTACTGTAGAGATGGTGATGAATTTCTTTAAATTTGTTGCTGAAGAGACTCGTGAAATCATGGCTGCACTGGGTGTATCTAGGTTGGAAGATTTGGTAGGTCGAAGCGATTTATTAGAAGTGTTAGAAGGGAAGACAGAAAAACAGAAAAAGCTGGATTTTTCTCATATGCTATCCAATGATGCAATAACAGATGATATGCCTAGAAGCTGTAAAGTTGCTTTAAATGAGCCTTATGATAAAGCAGAGCTTTCATTGCAAATGGTTAAAGATACAGAACTGGCAATTGAGAATAAGTCGGGTGGAAGCTTTAGTTATCAGGTAACGAATTGTGATCGCTCAGTGGGTGCAAGATTATCAGGAGTGATTGCTAAACGTTATGGCAATAATGGCATGATAGACACCCCTATAGAGATTGCATTGGAAGGCACAGTTGGGCAAAGTTTTGGCGTCTGGAATGCTGGTGGCCTCAATATGACCTTGATTGGGGATGCTAATGATTATGTTGGTAAAGGTATGGCAGGTGGCGAGCTGGTTTTGATGCCACCTGAAACGAGTACTTTTGAAGCGCGCAAAGCGCCAATCATGGGTAATACTTGCTTATACGGGGCAACAGGTGGAAAGCTTTATGCTGCAGGCAGAGCGGGAGAACGTTTTGCAGTAAGAAACTCGGGTGCTCAAGCTATAATTGAGGGAGCTGGAGATCATTGTTGTGAATATATGACTGGCGGTGTTGTTGTTGTGTTAGGGAGAACCGGTTATAACTTTGGTGCTGGTATGACAGGAGGTTTGGCTTATGTTTTGGATCAGGATAACTCCTTTGTCGATCGTTATAACCATGAATTGATTGAAATATGTCGGATTAATACAGAGAGCGTAGAAGCTTACCGTCATCATTTGCGTTCAATGATTGATGAGTTGGTTAAGAAGACAGGAAGCGCCTGGGGGCAGCATATTTTAGATAATTTTGATGATTTTGCTCGTTTTTTCTGGCTGGTTAAACCAAAGGCGGCCAGTCTTGAGGGACTATTAGAAAGTGTTAGAGTAAGGGCGGCATAAGCTGGAAAAGTATATTTAGCAAATTGTAGATTGAAATTAAATTTTTGGAATAATTGAAGTTAATGAGCGAAAGATTAAACAATAATTTTCAATTTATTGATGTTGGGCGTGTTGATCCGGCAAAAAAATCTATTGAAACTAGAAAAAATGATTACGTCGAGATTTATGAGGCATATACTCCCAAGGAGGTCTCTGAGCAGTCTCATCGTTGTTTGGAATGTGGTAATCCTTATTGTGAGTGGAAATGTCCTGTTCATAATTTTATTCCCAACTGGTTAAAACTTATTTCTGAAGGGAATATACTCGAAGCTGCTGAATTAAGTCATCAGACTAACACTTTACCTGAAGTGTGTGGAAGGGTTTGCCCTCAGGATCGTTTGTGCGAAGGTGCTTGTACATTAAATGATGGTTTTGGTGCAGTGACTATAGGCTCTGCAGAAAAATATATCACCGATACTGCTATTGCGATGGGCTGGCGCCCTGATATGTCAAAGGTTGTTGATAAAGGCAAGCGTGTAGCTATTATTGGCGCAGGTCCTGCCGGCCTTGGTTGTGCAGATGTTTTGGTAAGAGGTGGTGTAAAACCAGTAGTTTATGATTTGTATCCAGAGATAGGCGGGCTACTTACTTTTGGAATACCTGAGTTTAAGTTAGAAAAGCAGGTATTAAAAACCCGACGTAAAATTTTCGAAGAAATGGGAATCGAATTTCGGTTGAATACAGAAGTTGGAAGCGAGCCATCTGGAAAGTCGGAAAACTTTGTCAACATAAAAGATTTGTTAGAAAACTATGATGCTGTGTTCATGGGAATGGGGACATACACTTATATGAAAGGTGGTTTTCCGGGAGAAGATTTACCTGGTGTCTACGATGCATTACCTTTTTTAATAGCTAATGTGAATCGTAATCAGGGTTGGGAGAAAAACCCTGAAGATTTTATCAGTATGAAAGGAAAACGTGTTGTCGTATTGGGCGGTGGTGATACAGCGATGGATTGTAACCGTACATCGATTCGTCAGCAGGCAGATTCTGTCACTTGTGTTTATCGTCGAGATGAAGAAAACATGCCTGGTTCACGGCGTGAAGTTAAGAATGCTAGAGAAGAAGGTGTGCAGTTCCTGTTTAACAGGCAGCCGGTAGAAATAGTAGGTGCTGAGAAAGTAGAAGGAATAAAGGTTGTAGAAACTCGCTTGGGTGAGCCAGATGAAAGTGGTCGCAGAGTGCCAGAAATTATTCCTGATTCTGAAGAAATTCTCCCCGCAGATGCTGTGTTAGTTGCTTTTGGTTTTAGACCAAACCCTGCCGATTGGTTTGAAGATCATAATGTCAATACCAATCGTTGGGGCGGTATCGAGGTGGGTGCAGAAGATATTGAATCGTTTGAAAAAGGTGGTAATGAAGGAAAGTCTTTACCGTTTCAAACAGACAACCCTAAAGTTTTTGCTGGTGGTGATATGGTAAGAGGCTCTGATCTGGTTGTAACTGCGATCTGGGAAGGGCGTAATGCGGCTGAATCTATTCTTGATTATTTGAGTGTTTAACGTTTTTTTATGGATTCCAAATCGCAACAGTTCAAACCGTTAGAGAATGATCGTTTTTTAAAAGCACTTTATCGTCAGCCTGTAGATCGTACTCCAGTATGGATGATGCGACAGGCTGGCCGTTACCTTCCAGAGTATCGGGAAAGTCGTGCTAAGGCTAAGGACTTTCTTGCACTTTGTAAGAATACTCCTCTTGCAACAGAAGTTACCCTACAGCCTTTAGAACGATATCCGTTGGATGCAGCAATTCTCTTTTCTGATATCCTTACTATTCCCGATGCAATGGGTTTGGGATTAAGCTTTGTAGAAGGCGAAGGCCCCAAATTTGCTCGACCGGTTTCTTCATTACAGAGTATCGAATCTTTACCAACTGATGTAATGTCCGATTTAACTTATGTTACCGATGCGGTCTCGTCAATTCGTAAAGCATTGGCAGGTAGCGTTCCTTTGATTGGATTTTCCGGGAGCCCCTGGACATTAGCTACTTATATGGTTGAGGGTCAATCTACTCGAGAATTTAAAAAAATCAAGAGTTTGCTTTATACCGAGCCGGAAAGCCTTCATTTATTGCTTGAAAAGCTAGGTATAGTTGTTTCACAGTATTTGATTGCTCAAATAGATGCAGGTGCTCAAGCGGTTCAGGTTTTTGATACCTGGGGTGGCGTATTAAGTGATGAGGCTTATAGACAATTTTCTCTAAACTATATGAGCAGCATCGTTAAGAATATAAAATCAAAATGTCCTGAAACGCCAGTCATTTTGTTTACAAAAGGTGGTGGAAACTGGTTAAAAGATATTGCAGCAACTGGCGCAGATGCTGTAGGGTTAGACTGGAGTGTGGATATCGGCCAATGTAGAAAACTGCTAAACGATAGTGTTTGTTTACAGGGCAATATGGATCCTGCAGTATTGCGTGCTACTCCGGAGATGATTAGAAAAGAAGTTGAACGTATTTTGATGTCTTACGGTCAGCATACGGAGAGTAGTGGGCATATATTTAATTTAGGTCACGGCATTACGCCTGATATAAGCCCGGAAAATGCTGGAGCTTTTATTGAGGCAGTTGTTGAATTTTCTGCCAGATTTCATTGATAATAAGCGGCATCAATAAAAAGCTACGTCGATAAAGTTATATAAAAAAATATCGCCTTTATTGGCGGTCAGGTGTATCAGATGAGAGCGTTTCTATCTTTTTTTCTTTTAATCCAGTTTCTATTGTTTACTTCAGTGGTAAGTGCAGATTATTTTGTTTCCCCTAAAGCAAATGAAGTTTATAAAAAAAATCAGATACCTCTCATAAAATTCAAAAAGTTAAAAGGTGAGCTGGGTACGGATTATCATATCTTATTAAATGGTAGAGATGTTTCTAACCTGGCGCATAAGAAAGGCAGTTATTTTGAGCTTAAAAAAGATGGTATTCGCGCTTATATTAAAAATGGAAAAAATAATCTGGTTTTCGTTAATCAAATAAAACAATTTCAACCTGTAGCATTATCAGGTCTGGTTGATTTTATTGAATCTAATAACGATCTGGTCGATTTGACAAACCCTTTGATCAATAAAAGCATCAGCTTTTATTATGATTCCGCTGGTCCAAAGATTCGAATTGATCGGGTCAGCAAGAGTAAATCGTTAGTGAATATTAGTGGGATAGCAAGTGATCCAGCAGGAATCAGTTCAGTTACAGTGAATGGAAAAAAAGCAAAGTTGGGTGTTGAAGGGTATTTTAAGGTTTCGGTAGAAGAAGCTTCTCAATATAAAATTATAGCTAGTGACAAAAGTAAGTATATCACTGAAGTGACATACCAGAATTCTATGTCAGCATCTGATATGCCAGTGCAATTACTTTTTAATAATTCGGATTTAAGTATATTTGAATATATGGTTGCTGATGCAATAGAGAATTCTGATCTGCAAGACAGATTAAAATCTAATAACCCGGTTTTTGATGGAAAGACATCTATAGGGTATTCGCAATTAAATATTGATACTGTTCAGATGAATCGTCCTGAGGTGATGCTTAGAAGCGATGGCGAAAATCTTAGTGTGACTTCAGCAACAAAAGATCTCTATACACGAATGAAAGGATATTCAAAAACCTGTGTATTGTTTATTTGTGTGAAGCTCAAAGTTGAAGGTGATCTTTTCGTACCCGAACTGTTAATTGATGCCAGCTCTAAGCTTAATTTTGGAAATGGCCAGGCGCAGCTAGTGTTCAATGAGCTAAATGTGAAAATACCTGAATATAAATTTGATGTTGATAATGTAAAAGATAGACCTTTTTATTTGAAATTACCGATTGTGAAACAGGTCTTCGAGAATGTTGTTCACAAAGTGATGGAGCCATTGCTTGAAGGTGTATTTTCGGAGCTATTATCGATTGCTTTGCAGGAGATTCTTAGCGAGAGCTTTTCAAAAATTGCCAGTATAAATGCAGAGCTAAATGTGCTTGATAAGCATGTTGCCCTTAGCATTAATCAGCTTGATTATATGCCCGTTGAAAACGGTATTCTATTAAGTTCAGCCATTGATTTATCGGCTAAAACTGACAATTCCTATCCATACTCTTTAGGGTATAGACGCGTACAAGAGAATCAACAGTTATTACCAGTTGTTTCAGAGCATGAGTTGCAGGTGTTCAGTTTAATTAACTGGTTAAATTATTTCTTATCGAAAACACAATCTTCCGGTTTAATGGATATCTCTTTCTGCGGGAAAACAGATGAATTGTTTTCGGGTAGTTTATTTGGGTTGTCTCTAAAGCATGCATTAAAAGATCCAAACATTGACACTTTTACAAAGGGCACAAATTATAAATTTTCACTGAGCTTTCCTGACCCTCCTTATCTCACATTAAATCAAACGTTAGATTCTGAATTTACTGTAAATGTGCCTTCTGTAGTTATCTCTTCCGAATTTTATGGCGGTGATCTGAAAAAAGCGAATCTCTCATTGAGTTTGAAATTGATTGTGGATATACAGCTCGATGCAAATGTAGATATCGTTGATGGTAAAATTGACACGGAGGTAATTGGTGCTCCTATTGTTGAATTGATTAATCCAGTTACTTATATAGAGAGTAAAGGGCCTCAACTACCTGTTCATACCACAACTTTCGAAGATATTGAAAAGTTAAATCTTTATACTTTGCCGGTTTTATTGCCAGCTATAGATGCAATGATCGGTCAAATACCGCTTCCTTCTGTAGCAGGAATTAATCTTGAGCTTCTTGATTTATCTCCCGCAAAAGATAAGGTCGTTATTAATCTATCGACAGAGATAGAGGATGGGGGTATGGATTTAAGTCTTATTGATCAGCTGCCACTGAAAATAGATTTAACAGTGCCTGAAGGTATCAGCGAGATACTTTGTTATTGATCAGGACTTCTATCTTTCTTAACTAAGTGGATTCGTTATAGTTTGTGATCCATAGAGAGAGAAGGCATCTCTTCTTGAGGTTTGCCAACAACTTTAGCCGGGACACCTGCAACAGTGGTATGCGCAGCAACATCTTCCAGCACAACACTTCCAGCGCCAATTTGAGCGCCTTCACCAATTCTGATGTTGCCTAATACTTTGCTGCCAGCACCAATGAGTACACCTTCATCTATTTTGGGGTGCCTGTCACCCGATTCTTTTCCAGTGCCGCCCAGTGTTACAGATTGCATGATAGAAACGTTATCTTTTATAATGCTGGTTTCCCCAATAACAATACCCGTTGCATGATCAAGCATAAGACCATTGCCGATAGTGGCTGCTGGATGAATATCAACGCCAAAACAGGAAGATGCACGACTTTGCAGGAAAAGCGCAAGTTCTTTTCTTGATGTATTCCATAAGTGGTTAGCAATTCGGTAAGTCAGTAAAGCATGGAAGCCTTTATAGTAAAGAAAAGGCGTACCACATTCGTGGCATGCAGAATCTCTATCTCTAATTGCAGCTATATCTGTTGCTGCATCTTCAATCAAAGAGGGTTTGTTATCAAAAGCTTCATCGATAACCTCTCTCAGTGCGAGTGCAGAAACAGTTGGGCATCCTAACAAATTCGATAGATGGAATGAGAGCGCACAGGACAGCTCTTCATGCTTAAGGATAGTCGCATGTAAAAAGCTCGCTAATATGGGCTCATTGTTTGATTCGCGATGTGCTTCATTGCGAATACAGGTCCATATCGGTTCTATGATTGATTTATTCAGAGTCATTTAAAAGTCATGATTACTCAGGATGGCTTATTTTAAAGTGGGTTGATCTAAACTACAATCGACTTTCCAAAGAGTTTGTTGGCTTAAATGATATTTTTCTTCAAAATCTGTAAGGTAAGTATTATCTTTAAAGGCAATTTGTTGAATTGTCGAGGGATAACCAGCTAGCTCTAAAGCTGAGCAGAGTTCAAGGCAATAGATTTTCCAATTGCTTCTAATTTCAAGCTTACCTCCTAAATCGATAATTGTCTTAAAGAGCGGAGAGCCATGCCAGCGCCTTTGTAAATGCTTTTTTTTAGGCCAGGGGTTCGGGTAAAGAAAATAATGTTTGTACAGTTTAATTTTTTCTTTTTGAGCTAATCGTAGAAAATCATCGAGATCAGAACGGATGAGAAGATAGTTATTGATAGAATTATTATCATCCTTGGTATATTGTTTATCGAGCCTTGCTTTAGATTTATCTATCCCAATAACAAAAGCGTCAGGATGGTCTTTGGCAATTCTTATTGTGCTTTTTCCATTGCCGCAACCTGAATCAAAGATTATCTTCTTTTGTTTTGCTGCATTAATTGATGAAAGAGCCTGATTAAATGCCGTAACATTAAAGGGTTCAAAAGGTTTTTCGAATGAATGAGTTAGATGTTTTTTAACGATAGAAACCAGCTTGTCATGAATATCATTTTGATTGCTGGATACTTTTCTGGAATTGCCTTGCGACATAGACTGACTTACATTTTATAAAGAGGATGTTTTTCCAGGTAGAGTTCAACCAGCTCATTAAGGTCGGCAAGTTCGTCTACACTAAATCGGTCGTTAGAAAGATTCAGATCCTTTCCTATATCCGGCAAAATGTCCTGATCTCTTTTTGCTTTTCCTAACTTTACTTGTAAGTCTCTTGCAGATTTTGCCGAGCGTGTTGCTTTCTCAGCTAACTTGATACCTGCTTTATCTGCTAACAAGTCCCAGGCGCTAACCTTACTGCCATAAGAGAAATCACCAATTTCTTTATCAATACCAATCAGTTCGGCAATGTTCTGGTCAGACACTAAAGTTAGCCCGGCAGATAAAATTAAATGTAATGGAAGGTCTTTTCTCCCGTATAAAGAGTAGGGTTTTGGCATTCTTCTAATGACTTCGTTAGGTGGCAAGTCAATCATCGATGCCAGTTTTTCAGCGCCATAAAGGCGTGAGAGTGCAAGTAATGCAGCTTTATTCTCTGCTACAGGGTCAAGAGTCTGGTTGCTTCGCTCGTAAGCGAATTGAAAAAGAGAAGCAATAACGATGCGCAAATTGCCAAATCGTGGAAGTTTAGAAAGCTTTTTAGAGTAAATATCAATTAACGCTTTTTCATCTTTCGTGAAAATTAAATCTGTGTACTTTGCATAAGAAGAGTTATTGGTTTTAGGCAATATAAAATCGATAGTTAATTGTTTGTTTTCAAGGTTGAGATTTTTAATATTATTCCAGGACTCAAGAGCTATTTTTCCCTGATTTGATTGCTTTATTTGTTGAAATATTGTGTCGACTATTTTATCGCTTATAGCCTGGCTTAATGTGATTGAGCCAATACTGATTTTTCCTGATTTTATCCAGTTTTTATTTTCCGCATTTGAGTCTATCGAAAATTTCCATCCCAGATTTAACCACTTATTCTCGCTGCGTTTTAATAGAAAGTTTTTAACAGGTAAATACATACTATGGTTTGTAAGTTCTGAATTTCTTAGCTCTCTTTCAGCTTCTCTTAAACGATCTTCAGCTGGTGTGGTTAGTGTTATCTCGACAACATTTTTTGTGAAGTTGACTTTGGCATAGCTTTTTGGAGGTATGGTAAGAAATGAGGGGCCAAAGTGGCCTATGCTGAGATTAATGTCGCGTTCGGAAAGAATAATGCTGCGAGGTTCATCATTTGTTGTAGGTGTGTTGACATTAACTGCAAGCCGTTTGATTTTTTTTAAATCTTCCAGGCTGGCTTTATCAAATTTATTAACTTCTGGTTCGCTTGATAAGACAGAGTTTAGGCCAAGCCAGCTCAACCCAAAGCAAATGGCGATGAGTAAAAAGCATAAAACCAAGAGAGATGTTAGTAATTTTAAAATAACTTTCATTGATTATAGTATATCGATGCCTAATCCAATATGCGTAGAGCATCGATAATACTGTAAAGAATCTAATAATGCTATTGATTTGACTTGGAGATACATCAATATTTTTGATAAATTTGTTTGTAATGCTTGTTTTGAAATAGGTAATGAATGCCTGGACAGTATACAAAATAAAAAGTCATGGGGTTCTTACAAAGCACCATATTTCAACAGTTAGGGCGCCAGCATTTAATAAGGTTTTAGCTACTTCATTTGCAGTACTTCCGGTAGTAACAACATCATCAATTAAAGCAATACGTTTCCCTGTAACGGAATGATCGCAATTGAATGCATTAAGTAAATTTTTCTTTCGTTGATTTCGAGATAAGTTTTGTTGAGGTTTTGTATTTTTTATTCGTTTACAACTGTGATTATCCAATGGAATTTGTAAACGTTTGCTTAATATTTTAGCTATTTCATTTGTATGGTTAAAACCGCGAACGCTTATGCTTTTTCCATGTAGTGGGACAGGTATTATAAGGTCAGCTAGTTTTGATAAATCCTGGTTAATAAAGCGCTTCTTAAGTGAAGAGTGCATCATCTCAGCAATCATGGGAACGGTTGAGAGCTGCCCATGATGCTTTAATGCATTTACAAGTTTAGCGCTGGCAGGGTTATACAAATAAGTAGCAACACAGCGATTGAAGTTTGGTGGCTCTTGCTGACATTCTCCACATTCCAGGTTTGTACTTATGCTGTCTACATTTAAAGGGATGGCGCAGCGTATACAGCTTTTGTCAGGTAATGAGGGCTGGAATAAAGAGAGACAATGATCGCATATTTTGCCAGAGCATCCTTGGCGATTGCAGAACAGACAGTAATTTGAAATTAGTAATTTATTTAAAGCTTTAAAAATCAATGGGTTATCCTCCTTGTTAACCATTTTTGTATTTACAGGTTGACAGCAGTTTTTGCTTAATTATGATACTCAATCTGTATTCGTTATTCTGGCAATTAACAGCCAGAACTTTGATTTTTAAAAATTATACTTCTGGCGCTTTAAAAAAAACAATGACTTCACTAGCAAATACTCCTGAACAAATTTCATTGGATAATTCTGATATCAGGCATGACTGGTCTTTGGCTGAAGTTCAGGCATTATTCAAATTACCTTTTAATGATTTGCTTTTTCAGGCACAGAGCCTGCACAGAAAGTATTTTGACCCTAATCATGTTCAAGTGAGTACGTTGCTTTCTATTAAGACGGGTGCCTGTCCGGAAGATTGCGCTTATTGCCCACAAAGTACGCGTTACGATACAGCGTTAGAAGTTGAGCAGTTAATGGAAGTAGAGCGTGTGATAGAAGAGGCGCGAGTTGCCAAACTCAATGGATCCAGTCGTTTCTGTATGGGAGCAGCATGGCGTTCACCCAAAGATAGGGATATGCCAGTGATACTTGCAATGGTAAAAGGGGTAAAAGCGCTCGGTATGGAAACCTGCATGACATTAGGTATGTTAAAGCCGGAACAGGCTACTCAGTTAGGTGAGGCAGGTCTGGATTACTACAATCACAACCTGGATACATCACCTGAGTATTATCCCGATATTATTACTACTCGAACGTATCAGGACAGGCTGGATACATTATCAAATGTTCGGGATGCCGGAATTAATGTTTGTTCTGGTGGTATTATCGGCATGGGTGAAACATTGCGAGATAGAGCTGGTTTGTTAGTTCAATTGGCGAATTTGCCTAATCACCCTGAAAGTGTTCCCATTAATCAATTGGTTAGAGTTGAAGGCACTCCGCTAGCAAATGAAAAGGATTTCGATAGTTTTGACTTTATTCGCACAATAGCAGTAGCGAGAATTTTAATGCCGAAGTCTTATGTACGGTTGTCTGCAGGCAGGGAAGAAATGAATGAAGAAATGCATGCTTTAGCCTATTTTGCTGGTGCAAATTCGATTTTTTATGGAGAGAAATTATTAACAACACCTAACCCGGCTGCGAATAAAGATAATCAGCTTTTTGATAAGCTAGGTATTAATGGGTCCGAACAGGTTGTTGAACCGGTATTATCGAAAGATTCTGTGCTTTACTACAATGCAGCAATGTGATGTCCCACTGGATACCTGATATTGCAAAATCTCTTGAGCAATTAGATCGGGCCCAAGCGATTCGTACGTTAAGACAGCTGCAATCTCCTCAGTCATCAAACATACAAATAGAGGATCGATCCATCCTCAACTTTTCGAGTAATGATTATCTGGGGTTGGCCAACGATAAAAGGCTCATTGTTGCTGCTCAAACAGCAGCAGAAAACTACGGTGTGGGCGCTGGAGCATCACACCTTATTGTGGGTCACAATGAGGTGCATTCAAAGCTGGAGCAGCTAGTTGCAGAATGTACGGGCCATGAGTCAGCGATTGTTTTTTCAAGTGGTTATGCGGCAAACATGGCGGTAATTTCTACGCTTCTTAATAAAGATGACACAATATTTCAGGATAAGTTAAATCATGCTTCTTTAATCGACGCAGGTAGAAATTGTGAAGCATCGTTATATCGTTATCAACATTTAAACTATGATCATTTGGTTGATCAGTTAGGTAATAAAAAAAAGGGTAATGTTCTCATAGCTACTGATAGTGTTTTTAGTATGGATGGCGATTTAGCAGATGTCGAAAAACTGATAGATATAGCAGAATGCCATAATGCTCTGTTATTCGTTGATGATGCGCATGGCTTTGGTGTGTTAGGTAAAAATGGTAATGGTGTGCTTGAGAGCATCAATTTTGAAAAAAAATATCATCAAACTCGTCGTCCTATTGTTATGGGGACTTTTGGTAAGGCATTGGGAGTAGCAGGTGCTTTTGTGGCGGGACCAAAGATAATAATTGATTACTTGATTCAGCGTGCCAGATCTTATATTTATACAACGGCACAACCACCTATGTTGTCAGCTGTAACTATTGAAGCGATCAAAATAAATCATAATGAGCCAGAGCGACGGCAGCATGTTTCTCATTTGGCTGATTATTTTAGAGCTGGTGTTATTTCTATAAATGCATCTTTAGAGAATAAATTAACAGCTGAAGAGGGTATACCAATTCAGCCATTAATCGTTGGTGGTAATGATGCAGCATTGAAGTTAAGTGAACAGTTATATGATGCAGGAATTTTTGCTGTAGCTATAAGACCACCAACAGTTCCTGCTACTACTTCACGTATTCGTTTCAGCTTTTCAGCAAATCACTCCAAAGAAGATGTAGACCAGTTGCTATCGATTCTTGAACATGGGTTGAAAAAATTAGCATTATGTTAGAAGCGGTGGTTGAAAACTCATTATCTTTTGCCTGGGTAAAGAAGAATGTTTTACCCAAGCCGGCTATTTTACTCATTCATGGTTGGGCGATGTCTTCAACTGTTTGGGAAACTATTAAAAATTATATTGAACAAGACTTCGATGTATATGCTCTTGATTTGCCAGGACATGGAGTAAATTCAGAAATAGAGGTTGATAGTATTAATGAGCTACTTTGTTTATTTGACTCCAGTATATTGCCTGATTTGCCACAAAATTTTTCTGTTATAGGTTGGTCCCTGGGAGGAGTCGTCGCTACGTATCTGGCGGAAAAGCATCAATCTAGAGTTAATGCATTAATTACAGTCTCTACAACCCCAAAATATATTTCTGATGAGAAATGGAAATATGGGTTTAATGAAAAGGCATTGGATTTATTTATACGTTATATTTTAGTCGATTCGAAAAAAGTATTACGGCAGTTTATGTTGATGCAATTAACTAATGCCCCAAATGTAAAAAAAGAGAAGCAGTGGTTGAATGAAATAATAGAGGGAAATTCCTATGGAACAACTGCTTTAGCTAAGCAATTGAAGTGGTTTAAAGTAATCGATATTTTTCCTATATGGAAAGCGTTGGATTTACCAGTAGCCAATTGCTTTGGTTCTAATGATCCATTAATACCTGTAGAAACTGCTAATGAATTAATAGAGCAATTTCCAGAGCATAAAGTTTTTGTTTTTGAGAGCTCTGCTCATGCCCCTTTTTATTCGGAAGCAAAGTCATTTGCAAATAAAGTAAAAACGTTTTTATTGAGTTCATATAACCATAATTCTTGCCAGCCCCTGATAAAAAGGCATGTAAAAATGTCATTTGAGCGTTCAGCAGAAAATTATGATGAGCTGGCAAATTTTCAAAAGCATGAAAATATATCTTTAATTGAATTTGCAAGAGAAGTGAATGTTTTACAACAAGAAGCGCTGGAATGTCTGGATTTAGGTGCAGGGACAGGTTTTTTTAGGCAGTATATACAGCAAAATAAAATACCGGTTACTGTTTATGAGTTGGATATTTCTATGGCGATGTTAAAACAGAGTCAAATGAAAGCGGATAATTCTTTGCAGCTTTGTGCTGATATCGAAGCATTACCTATAGCGAACAATAGATTTGACATGGTTTTTTCTTCGTTGGTTTTACAGTGGATTACCAATTTTGATGCTGTGCTTCAGCAGTTATCTGACGTGATTAAACCGTCAGGCTTTATAGTGACAAATATTCTTGTTGACGGATCTTTGCAGGAATTAAAAGACAGTAGTAAGGAATTGGGAGATGAGAATCATGTAAATGTTTTTTTAAATGAATCTGAAGTGTTAGAGAAATTTAAAAAATATAATTTTTCAGTTAAACGTCATCAAACCAGAAACGTTGTAGAAAAATTTTCATCGATAGACCAGATGTTAAAAAGTATAAGAGGTATAGGTGCAGGAAATCATCTTAAAAGAAGCAATAAATTATTATCACGAAAAAAATATAACAATTTTATTCATTGCCTTAATGAAATGAGATTGGATTCAGGGGAAATACCTTTGACATATAGGGTAATGAGCCTGGTTGTATCGAATAAAAAATAATTACAAAGGAAAGTCAATGGCTGATTCAAAACGATTATTTATTACTGGAACTGATACAGATGTTGGTAAAACTTTTGTTGCCTGTAAATTATTAGAGGCAATGAAAGAGCAGGGATACATGACGGCTGCAATAAAACCGGTTGCTGCTGGATCAATTGTAAAAGAAGGTAGAAAGGTCAATGAAGATGCAATTGAGTTAATGAAAACAGTAACCTCGCAGCAATTATACGAAGAGATTAACCCAATTCTATTTGATGGGTTTATTGCACCGCATATAGCGGCTGAGCAAGAAGGAATAAGTTTATCAGTTAAAAAACTGAAAGATAGTTGTTCAAAAGTATTTCTAAGAGATGTTGATGTTATTGTTTGTGAAGGTGCGGGTGGTTGGTTTGTGCCAATCAACGATACGCAGACAATGGCGGATTACGTAGAAAGTATGAGTTATAACGTGATTTTGGTTGTAGGGATTAAATTAGGTTGTATAAATCATGCTTTGCTCACAGCTAAAGCCATAAAAGACGCAGGTTGTTCGTTAGTCGGGTGGGTAGCTAACCATATTGACCCGCACTACGATTGCAATACATCGATAGGTGAGCAAAATAGATATGCAATTGAAAAACGTCTGGGCTCACCATTGTTGGCTACATTCCCATACTCGATTGACTGTGCTTCTGGCTCAGAAGACTCACCTGCGATTGACCTTTCTTTTCTATAAATGCTTGAGTTTATTATAAAAATATTTTTTATGAAAGATAATGTAAAGCTGTTGGACTTTATCTTTTTTTTGTCCTTAACTTAAATAAAGCAAGTTTATTTTTTGTCTTTCCAGTAAAGTTATTTATTGGAAGGTCAGTTAGGAGAATCCTATGTCCGGTTTAACGACAGTTCAACTCTCTACTATTCAGCAGGGCCATTTGGGCGTGCAGTCAGGCATGAGGCGTGCTGAAGAAGCGGCTCGTGACATTGTTAAGGTAGGTACTACGGAGATAGAAAGCAGTTCTTCATTAAACGATTTAGCTGAAGCCTCAGTAGATTTGTTAGAGGCAAAAAACCAGGTGCAAGCTTCGGCGAAAGTTGTACAGGCAGGTGATGAAATGCTTGGTACGGTAATAAATACAATTGCTTAATGCTATCAATTACAATCATTAACTGTTAATGAGTCTATCCACTGGCTAATTAGTTCCAGACCTTCTAAATCAATAATGTGAGATCCAATCGGCGGCATTTGATTGTCGTCATTTCTCAGTTGCATTCGCTTTAGTAACACAGAAGTTGTTGAGTCTCCTGGAGAAACAATTTTGGCGTTATTGATATCAATGTTCCCAAGCGATGGATTTATATTACATACGCCCATATCAGCTAATGGAATTTGGTAACGTAAGTCTATGCTGGCTTGAGTTCCGCCGTCAGGTTGGTGGCAACTGGCGCAGTTAGTGTGTAAGTATGCCTTGGCTCTCTCTGTTAATGTATTGGACTCTTCAGTAGGATCAGGTATGGTAATTTCCACGGAAGGCTGGATTATTTCTGGTGAGAAAAAGCCAATATGATTGAGTGTTGATAGCTGATTATCTGTGATGCCATCTGGCACAATACTATTAGGGTAGGTTAGTTGCCGATTTAATTGCGCGGTACTGGCGCCTAATAGATAACCTGATGCGGCAGTATGGCATTGCATGCATTGGCCTTCCGAAGGGTAAATCCACTCTTGATTGTTATTATGGGTTAGTGTTCGTGTTTTACCACCAACAACACGTGTGGCGTTGGTTTCTTCTTCATTCCATTCATAAGTGTAACCAGCCCAGCCGCCATCGGGGTGACGCACAAAGAAACGGGTTTCTATCAGCTTATCGGCAACAACAAAATTTTTAACGGTAACGGTGCCTTCAGGGTACTCCCATTGCCAATCATTGCCTGGGTCAATCGTTGTGTTATTGGGAATTGAAAGCCAGCGCGCCTTTTCTGCATCGTCAGACCAGAACCGGGCGTTTGGTTCGTAAGGTATTACTCCATCTTCTATTGCTTTTACTTTAGCTTTTCCATTGTTTACTGTAATGCAGCCAAAATCAGAAAGCTGGTTTGGCATACCATCATCAGAGACGCCGCTACTACCACCACCTGTTTGTACTATTTGGTAAATTTCGCCAGCTATATAGTTAAAAAAGTAGATTTCACCATCATTATTTTCTGCAAATGAAGCAATTTTATAGTCAGTATCGAATAATTCAGTTGCTATATAAGCGCCATTATTTTGCTCAAGCGCCCAGATGCGGCCGGATTCATAATCACCAAAAATATATTTACCATTAAGAGAGGGCGCTGAAGTGCCACGATAAACATAACCTCCAGTAACCGAACGGTCATTGTTACTACGATCATATTCATGGACAGGGTTTTCAAAATCCCCCGAGCAGCCAATAAAGTCTTTTGAGCCTTCTTTGCATCGCCACCCATAGTTTTTGCCATTAGTGATGATGTTGATTTCTTCACGTGCATTCTGACCAACATCGGCAAGCCATAGCCGTTGATTATCTTTGTCAAAAGACCATCGCCAGGGATTACGTAAACCCCAGGCATAAATCTCCGGGCAATCTAACGAACCAATACCGGTAGGACATTTTGTTGTATTGCTGGAAAATATATTGCTTGATGGTATTTGATAATTATCGGGATTATTGTCATCTATGAATGGAATGCCGTTAACATGAATTCTTAACAAGCTGCCTAATAAGGTTTTAGTATTTTGCGAATTGTTTTGTGGGTCTCCACTGGAACCACCATCACCCATGCCTATATATAAATAACCATCATTACCAAATTCCATATTACCACCATTGTGGTTTGTATATGGCTGGTTAATGGTAAGTAAGATCTCTTCATTAAACTGTACAGGAAGTGTGGAGTCATCAGTAATAACAAGGCGTGAAATGATTGATCGATTAACTGAATTTGTGAAAGAGATATAGTTTACGTAAATCTCTTGTTTGTCTGGCCAGCCTGGAGAAAAAGCCATACCAAGAAAGCCACGTTCATCATTGCCGAAATAGGAAGGAACTGTTAAGTAAGTTTCTTTTTCCGAGTTGGGTAAGTTATTATCGTTGCTGAAACGGATAATCTGGCCTGTTTGCTGAGCTAAATACCACACACTGGAGTCGTTAGGTGGCTGAATCATTTTTAAGGGTAAGGTCAGGCTTAAATTTGGAAAGCGTCTTTGTAATGAAAGCTCAGAGTCACCAAATATTCTTGTAGGGGCTATGCAGCTGGTGTTATCAGGCCGGCTTTGAATGCCGGGGCAACCATGTGTTTCTGGATTAGGAATGCATTTATCGTCATTTGCAGGGTCATTTTCATCATTGATACCATCGTTGTCTGTATCATCTTCTGCAGAATCTCTATAATCAGGTATTCCATCTTCATCAGTATCTATAGATGGCCCTTCTTCAAAGTCTGTTTTGCCATCATCATCGGTATCTTCATTACATGCAGGATTAAAGACTGAAGGCATGCAGGCATCTTCATGGTCGAATGTACCATCGTTATTTATATCAATAGGTAGACCTTCATTACTTTCTTCATAATCAGTAAGCCCGTCAGCATCGTTATCACTATTGCATTTGCTATTGAAGGGTTTTGGTATGCAAGCATTGTTGTCTGCTGAATCGAATTCGTTTTGAATGCCATCTTGATCGGTATCCGCTATTGATGATTCTAGATGATCTGGTTTTCCATCAAAATCAAAGTCGGTATTTTCCCCTTCACTATAATCTGTTTCACCATCTCCATCAGAGTCTCTTGTACAGTTACTGACAAAAACATTTGGTTCACAAGGGTTGTTATTTTCTTTATCTAACTCATCTTTAGTGCCATCGTTATCTGTATCATCTTCTGCAGAATCTCTATAATCAGGTATTCCATCTTCATCAGTATCTATAGATGGCCCTTCTTCAAAGTCTGTTTTGCCATCACTGTCTTCATCAGCGTTACATTGAGAGTTAAATGTAGAAGGGGTGCATGGATTTTTATCGTCAGGGTCAAAGGTTTTTGAAACGCCATCATTATCTACATCATCGGGTTTCAAAATAACTGGTTCGGGGGGGATTGGGTTTAGGTTGGAGGTATCGACAGAATTGAAACCAGTCTCATTGGTTTCTGTTTTGATGACAGAGACTATCGAACTTATTTTTTGTTCATTGTTTCCAGGAATATTCAGATTTTCGGGGTCTTCACTTAGAAGACTTGTTAGATTGCTTACTTGAGATAGTTGTGTGGGTGTGCCAAAACTGTCGCCATTAACTTCGCCGTCAGCTATGTCTTTTGCTAACTCTTCAAGTAACACATAAATAGATGGAGGGGATGCCAGGTTATTTTGAACATTAATCAATAATGCTACAGTAGATTCAATGGCTGTGCGGTATCGTAATACTTGTTCCTGGGCTGCGAGATCAGTGGTTTCATTGGTAATAAGAGGCGCCGTATGAAATAAATCTGTGTTCTCATCCAGACCAAAGCCAAACATTTCTAGTAGCTGTTTGCTTGCTACAGGGATTGCGCTTTCAAACTCCTGAAGTGTCGTTGTGCCATCTTCATTCCCAAAGTAGCCCATACTGGCTTTATTAGCGTTGATAAAAGCAATTTGTATCGTAAGTGTTGTTAGTGGTGTTGCGTAGATTGCCTGATTGTTGCTGTTAGCTTGATAAAGTGTTTGCAATGTGTTGAGCACAGGGGCGTTATTGTTATTGATTTCTATTGCATTACTTGTGTCCAGCTCTATCAATAAGGTTTCGTTTAGCGAACTTCCATTTAATTCTATCTGTGCCTGGGTGTTTGAATATTCGATCTCAATTTCTACTTCTTGGTCCTTATCGGTATCGGGGGTAATGTTGGTCTTATCAAGACGGTAGAAATTGAAAGCAGCATTTATCAAAGGCCCTTTAACTGCTGTGATACTAATTGTTTGGGAGGTTGAGCTTGAAGGTAAAGGAGTGTTATTCGTATTGTTTGAGCCGCCACCGCCGCCACCTCCACAACCAATGAGTAGACTGATAGCGAGTGCTAACAAACCTGCTTTAGCCTGAGTTTGACTCAACATGCTTTGTTCCTTCACGTTGAACTTATAAATAATAGAAATGAGAAGAGGCGGAATTATAACCAGATAATTTGCTGGAAAATAGCGTTCTCAAGCGTAGAAACTGTAAATATATTAAAAAACAGGGTGCTTATTTTAGGTATTTGTTTGTTTGAGTGATTTGGGAAAGAGATAAATTAATTCAGCTCCCAGAGTACATTGATAATTTTCCATTCATCTTCAACTTTAGCCATATGCAAGTAGTCTGTCCAAATTGGCATTTTGAGCTCAACGATTGCTGAAAATTCGGAAACAGCCAAAATAGTAATTTTTGGTTTTTTAATTTTTGAGGGCTTGTCTTTATTATTTTCTGTCTTTTCTACAAGATTTTTTTTGCCCTGTGAGTGTAAATAAACGCTGCCATTATGCCAGGCGAGTAATTGATCTTTAGGGGGAGAGCCTTCCTTGAGAGGTAGAAAAGCTCTTTTTATGAAGAGTTCATGTAATGTTGATGCCATTTGGCTTGCGTCACCTTTTTGCCAGGCTATGGCATAAGTTTTTGCAACTTCCGTAATTGTATCTTTATCGTTTGAGCATGCGGATAATAAAAGAATACTGACAGCCAGAAATAACCTTTTCATTGTGTTGACCTCTTATCGTACATAACGCTTAGATGATAACAGTCCTGCTATTGGTAGTGGAAGTTTAAATAGTTATTAAATATAAGAAAGTTATTGATAGGAGTTAAGTCGAATTATCCCGGTAATTATTTTGTTCTAGAAGGAATATGAGCTACTCAATATTGGCTATCCGCCATATACTTGTCATTTTTATGATGATCAAAACATAAGATATGAATAGTGATCTTGTTGAAATTTTAGGACAAATAACTGAGTTGGGAGTCGGTTTTGTTGGTTTTGTGGCTATATTCCTGATTTTCGCACGCAGAGAAGGGCACTTTTATCCATCTGACAGTTTAAGAATTCGAGCTATTGTTCTGCCAAGTATTCTTGTTATTTTTGGTGCATTGATACCGCTAGGCCTACATGCTTTCAATTTACCTGATGATAGATTATGGCCGCTGTCTAGTGCGTTGATAGGTGCGGTTGGATTACCGATAGTTATTCATTTGGCCTGGTTTTATCGAACGATCACTTATGAAGGTGAAGACCGTCTTGATATGGTTCCATCTCTCATTGCCTGGGTTCTTGGTGTTACTTCTATAGTGGCCTGTATTTTTAACATAGCAGAGCTTTTCCCCCAATATGAAGCTGGTATCTATATACTGTTTCTGGTTTGCCTATTGGGTGTTGGTGCTGTTAATTTCATTGCTATTGCGTTTAAACAACTTTTTTAAGTAAAGAGACTGAAGAATGAATCAGATGATGAAGACTGATAAAGGCAATACTATAGAAGTCAAAGGTTGCAATGTTTTTTATCTTGATGAAGGTGAAGGACAAACCATTTTATTTTTACACGGTAACCCGGATTCATCAGAAGTGTGGGAGCAGCAAATAAAAGCTTTTAAATCCAGCTACCGATGTCTGGCGCCTGATTTTCCGGGGTGGGGCCAATCTTCTATATCATCTGATTTCGAATTTACACTAGAAGGCTACTCAGAATTTATGGCAGCTTTACTGGAAAGCCTGGGTATTACTGAACCTGTTCATCTGGTTGTGCATGATATTGGAGGGATATATGGCCTTCCCTGGGCAGTAATGAATCCGGATATGGTTAAAACTCTAACGATAATGAATACGGTATTTTCGCCCCTCTATAAATGGCATTTTTGGGGTTCTGTTTGGCGTACCAAAATTTTAGGTGAAATCAGTATGGCAATTACGAGCTATACGATGTTTTCCAGAGAGATAAAGCGTGGATCAAAACAGTTAAGTGAAGAACAAATTCGCAGGACATACGATGCTTATAGTTCGTTAGCTAAAAAGACGACGCTCAAGCTATATCGTGCGTCAGATCCAAAATTAGCAGAAGGCAAAGGACCTCTTCTCAAAGATCTGGTTTCTAAAATTCCTGCTCAGGTAGTTTGGGGTAAGCATGACCCTTACATTGATGAGAAATTTGCTCGCCTTTTCTATACTGATAATGTAAAAATTATTGAAGAATCAGGCCATTGGGTTCAGGCTGAATGCCCTGATCGTGTCAATAAAGAATTGCGGACTTTGTTTGAGAGTGCCGAGTAAATATATTTGTATCGTCTGTTATTAATGAATATGACGTTAAATGACATGGTTTTTTAAATAAAAAATTGTTGAAATAAGCGTCTATTAGAACAATAAAGGCAAGCACATAACTTTGTGCTTGCCTTTATTTTTTTAGTTTAAAATTTGAAGTAAAAAGTTATTATTGAGTAACATGGTTATGAAAACGAAGATTACCGAAATTCTTGGCATAGAAGTCCCTTTGTTATTACCGGGTATGAGCTGGATATCAACGCCGCAACTTGTTGCAGCAGTTTCAAATGCAGGAGGCCTGGGTATTCTGGCTAGTGGGCCATTAACTCAGGAAGAAACAAGAGAAGCAATTCGTGAAATACGTTCTCTAACCGATAAACCTTTTGGTGTGGGAGTAACATTGTTGATGCCGGGTGCAAAAGAAAATGCAGAAGTAGTGCTTCAAGAAAAAGTTCCGGTGATTAATTTTTCACTTGGCAAAGGTGATTGGTTAGTTAAGCGCGCTCACGAATACGGTGGTAAAGTAATAGCAACTGTTACTACAGAAAAGCATGCTCTTTCTGCCCAGGCTATAGGTGCCGATGCATTATTGGTCACAGGGCACGAAGCAGCGGCTCATGGTGGCGATGTTACTTCATTAGTACTAGTTCCAGCTATATCAAAAAAAGTATCTATTCCAGTGATAGCAACTGGAGGATTTGCTGATGGTAGAGGGTTTTTAGCCGCAATGTCTTTGGGGGCTGGAGGTGTGGCAATGGGTTCACGTTTTGCCGCCTGTAAAGAAAGCCCATTACATCAAAAAACCAAAGAAGCAATGTTAGAAAAAACGGAACAGGAAACAATATATTCGAAAAATTTTGATGGAATATGGGCAAGGGTGATGAAGACGCCGCGTTCAATTAAAGAAACAAAAAAACCGATGAATTTTTTTGTTGCTGCATTTGAAGCAACAAAGGCAGCAAAGATAGTAAAGCAGCCAATCTGGAAAATTTTGTTAGGTATGCTGGTTATGCTAGACAAGGTTAAATTGTTAGCCTATTTTGGCGCGAGTGTGCCTCGCCTTCAAGCTGCCACTGTAGACGGCGATTTGAATAAAGGTGTTCAATTTGTTGGTCAGACGCAGGGTTTAATTGAGGATATTCCTTTAGTTCAGGAGCTGGTTGATCGTATAGTTGAAGAAGCCAGGCAGTTACATAAGGAACAGGAACAACTGTTTTAAAGGGAGTATTAGGTGTTTACATTTGTACGTTATTTAAAATTAATCCTTAGTCGCCCCAAGAAGCGGGAAGCAAATTTAACAACAGTTTTTACTGCAAGTTATAGAGTAATGCCGTGGGATATCGACTTGAATTTTCACTTAACAAACGCAATGTATCCAACTTTTTTGGATTTGGCTAGAACAAAATGGGCTTATGAAGTTGGAACCATGCCAATGTTTGTAAAAAAGGGTTGGCGTACAGTAGTTTCAAGCCAGACAATTGTATTCATAAAAGAAATAAAACCTTTTAAAGTGTTTGATATAGAGACCAGAATGCTGGGTTGGGATGAAAAATATCTATATACAGAACACCGGTTTTTGATCAAAGGCCAGTTGCATGCGAAATCGATTACTCGAATTGCAATGATTTATGGAGGTAAAGTTCGTCCGTTTGATCAACTACTAAAAGCGATAGATGCTTATAATGGAGATCCGGAACGAGAATATACTCCCCCAGAATTAACGTTAGATGTTAAAGCAAAAAAAGAATTGCTTGAAGCTTTGCGTTATTACGAACAAAATACTTAATTTTTTTATCAATTTTTTGAGGTGCCTGTTATATGGAAGGTTTGACAGAAACAACTGAGCAAATGCAAAATCTTATTGAAAAAGGTTATGAGATGGGGCTTAACTATGCTCCAAAGTTTGCGCTTGCAATATTAACGTTACTTTTTGGCTTATGGCTGGTTGGACGTTTAAGTAAAAAAGCCAATGCACATTTTGCAAATCAGACAGATCCAACACTAGGAAAATTCGTTAGCAGTGTTGTATCAGTTATATTGAGATTGATGTTATTTCTGGCCGTTGCTTCAATGGTTGGAATTGAGACGACATCATTTATTGCAGTATTGGGTGCTGCCGGTTTGGCTGTTGGTTTGGCATTGCAGGGGAGTTTGGCAAACTTTGCTGGTGGCGTGCTTATTCTTTTTTTCAAACCGTATAAAGTTGGAGATGTTATAGAAGCTTCAGGTTTTTTGGGTACTGTTAAAGAAATTCAAATATTTAATACGGTTCTATTGACACCAGATAATCGAACGGTCTTTATTCCTAATGGCGAGCTTTCTAATGGTGCGTTAATTAATTTAAACAAAGAGCCGACCAGAAGAGTCGATATGGTATTTGGTATTGGTTATAACGATGATATCGATAAAGCAAAGCTGTTGCTTGAAAGAATAGTAAAAGAAGACCAGAGAATTTTTACTGATAAAGCTTACACATTAGCAGTTTCTGAGCTGGCAGATAGTTCAGTTAACTTTGTATTGCGAGTATGGGTAAACTCTGTTGATTATTGGGATGTCTATTTTGATATGCATGAGAAAGTTAAAAAGGTATTTGATGCAGAAGGTGTTAGTATTCCATTCCCTCAGCAGGATGTTCATATGCATCAGGTAACTGGAGAGTAATATTTATTTGTTTTTTGTAGAAGAGATGATTGATTATTTTAAATAAAAAAAACTAACAGTTAATAGTATTGTGAGAGATCAATAACTATTAACTGTTAGATAAGCTAAGACATCTAATTTCCATTAGACGCTTGAGGCTATTTCGGTATTAGAAAAATTTTGCTTGTTCTCATGAATGCGATTTGCTCTCCAGAAAGTGGCCATATCGTTGAATCTGATGCCATGGTTTCGCATTACTCTGTGTGCTCCTTTTTCTGTAAGTTGGCGAATATAAAATGGGTCGCGAAGTAAGAAATGGTGAATAGCATGCGTGCTTCCAAAGTTAAAACAAAATAGATGTAATGGGAAAAGATACCATTTATTCATAACCTGACATTGCTGATGAATAATGCCGGGCGTTATATCACCATAATAATGCATGTTAGATGAAATAAAATTGATACAGAATGAACGAAGTACATTAGGTGCAATCAGTGTTACAACCAATGCAGTTATCCAGCTTTGTTGTGTAATGATCCATTCTGGCCAGATTGTGCCAATGCCAACAAGAAAAGTTAGGCCGTTAATCAGGTGATAGAAAATAAAAAAATGCCAGATGGAAAAAGCTAATATCCCAACTGGAAAGTAGGTGAATAAACCAATTAAACTTACATTTCTTATATCTTTTTTATCAAGAGTGCCTTGAATATATAATCTGCGAATTTCTTTACGGTACTTGTTCGCTCGCATGTAAAAGGCTAATAAGTTGTCGCTTATCATTATGAAGCGTTTAAAATTCCATTTCTCTCCATTGGTAATTGCTCTTTCCTCAAGGTCTGTTTCAGAACCTGAAACTTTATGATGATGAAGATGAATATATTTTCTGACCCATGAGTTTGGTGTTAGCGGCCTTGTTAGATAAACAGTCAGCATCATGAAGTTATACCAAAATGGCTGATTTCTAAAATACATATTGTGAATTAAGTCGTGCTCTAATTCATGTAATAGTGAAGCCCAGAATGCACTAAGCAGAATTACTGCCCAGGCAGGCATAATGCCTTGAAACCAAAGCCATGCATTTAATAGCATTCCTGCTGTGCTTACGATTAGAATACCCATGCCAATAGCGTCTTGATATTTAACCAAAAAAGGGTATCGATCGCGTACTTTGTTACTTTCTTTAAGTAACTCATGTTGTATTTGCTGATCTTTTAGTTTGAGCGTTTCTACTTGCTCTTTGCTTAAGTCATGGTGAGTGATGCGCATGAATCATGCTCCTGAATAATTCAAAATAAAATATTTTTTGTCCAATTATTTCAACTATATAGGGTTTATTCATATTATGCTTTGCTTATTCTGCCAAGTAGTTGATCTTATATGCCAATAAAAAAACAGCTTTCTTCAATTGATTAGTTGATTTAACATGAGAATAGCCAACAATATTCTTTAACCCGATTAGTTGATTTAACATGCTAATAAAAAAAGATGCTGCTTCAGTAGTGACTTATCTACAGCCTCTGGCGAGTTTGTTGAGAGAGAAGCAATTAGAGCCTGAAAAAATATTTTTAAAACATGGTATCGAAATATCAGATACTTTAAATTCTGAAGTTTATGTTGATATCAATAAAGTCCGGTCTTTACTAACTTACTCAGAGCAAGTACTTGATGACCCTTCGTTGGGGATCAATATGGCAAAAAGGACGGAGTATTCAGTATTTGGAGCAGTAGGTATGGCTATTGCTGCAGGTGGCAGCTTGTTAGGTGTATTGCAACGAGCTAAAAGATATCATCAATTGCTTGGAACAACGATACAGTTTGAGATTGATATAATTGATGATCGGGTTAAAGTGAGTTTTTTTCAATTAACGGAACAGCAACCTCATTCGCAAGGCATACAATACTTAATGGCAGTTATTGTCAGAATGATTCGTACAAGATTATTCAGCAAAGTTGATCCGTTAGAAATCTATGTGATTAGGGATGATAGAGACTATCTCGATAAGATGAGTTGTTATTTTCACGTGGTTCCGAAGGTGGGTGAACATTATGCAATGTTCCTTGATAAAAATTTAATGTCAAAAGAATTAAATGCGAGTGAACCAGCGATTGCTGTAGCAATGGAAAGTGTGCTTAATTCTCGATTGAAAGCACAAGGCAAAGCTGACTTTATAACTCAGTTAATATTATGGATAGAAAATCATTTGCCTGGCGGTGAGCCTTCTATAGCACAGGCGGCTAAGGAGTTTCATTTAAGTGTTCGAAGTTTACAGCGCAGGCTTAAAGAAGATGACATCTCATGGCAGCAACTTATTATGTCTGTTCGAAAAACCAGGGTAGAGCATTATATGAAAATGCCGGATGTGACCGTAACGCAACTGGCATTCTTATTGGGCTTTACCAATGTAAGCGCTTTTTCCAGAGCGTTCAAGAAATGGTATGGAGTATCTCCTACGCATTACAAACAGAATATCACTAAAACGAATGTTAGTTAATTGAGAGTATTTAATAGATTATTTTTTAGTAATGTTACTATTAACTAATCGTTAGTTATTCCAAAAAGGAATATTGGCCTGATCTATATATTCTAATAAAAGGAGTCATATTTTTCTAACGCATTTTACTTTTATTAAAAGTTAATGTTATTTAATATTAAAATAGATTTGTAAATTTTGATTAATGTTTGTCTTTGGACAAGTTTCAACGCTGGAGAATTTGGATATACTGACTTTTTTGCTTACTTGTTAAATTTATTTAATATGACAATAAATAGAGAGCCTGCTTCCATCATTGTGTCTTTTCTGCAATCTTTGGCGAGCGTATTAAGGGAAAGGCAATTCGAGCCTGAGGAAATCTTTTTTAAACACGGCATCAAAATATCAGACACTCTGGATTCCAGAATTTGTGTTGATGAAAATAAAATCAATTCATTATTAACTGATGCAGAAAAGCTGCTTGATGATCCGTCTTTGGGGATCAATATGGCAAAAAAAACCGATTATTCAGTATTTGGAGCGGTTGGTATAGCCATTGCTTCTGGAGATAGCGTACTAAGTATACTGGAAAGAATGCAAAGATATCATCAATTACTTGAATCAACTATACAGTTCGAGATTGATGTTATAGGTGATAGGGTTAGAGTAAGTTCTTTTCAGATAAAGGGAAAGCTGCCGCATTCACAAGGTGTACAATATCTCATGGCAAACATTGTGAGAATTATGCGTATCAGGCTGTCTGGCAGTATTAATCCGTTAGATGTGCATGTGGTTCGTGATGATAAAGAATATCTTAAAAAGATTAGCCGTTATTTTCGTGTGGTACCGAAAATAGAACAGGATTACGCAGTTTTTTTTGATAGGGGTTTGATGTCAAAAAAATTACATTCCAGTGAGTCTACTCTGGATGCTGCAGTTAAAAATATACGTAACTCTCGATTAGAGGATAAAGCCAAAGTTGGTTTTATAACACAATTAACGCTCTGGATTGAAAATCATTTGCCTGAGGGTGAACCCTCAATTGAGGATGTGGCTAAAGAATTTCATTTAACTTCTGGCAGCCTTCAGAATCGCTTGAATGAAGAAGGTGTTACATGGCAAGAGCTTATAATGTCTGTTCGCATATCCAAAATGGAACAATATGTAAAGATGCCGGACATTAGCGTAACGCAGTTGGCGTTTTTATTAGGTTTTTCTACGGTAACTAAATTTTCGGAAGCGTTTATGGAGTGATGTAGCGATTTATCGTTATTGGAAAGTGTAACTAATTATCGTTTTCTAACATTACAAGTAAGCCTTTAAATTTCGGATTGTTTATTAGGTCTTTATGCTTCTTTTTGTTTAAAAAAAAGCGGAAGACAATGTTTGTCTTCCGCGAATGCATTTAACATCATGGATAGAGCATCATTTGCCAGAAGGTGAGCCATCTATAAAAAAAGTATCTAAAGATTTTCATTTGCCTGTTCGCAGTATCCAGCGACGTTTAAATGACGAAGATGTTTTATGGTCGCAGCTTGTCATGTCTATTCGCCAATCTAAAATAAGGGGCTATGTAAACATGCCTAATATTACTGTAGCTCAGCTAGCATTTTTGTTAGGATTTTCTTCTATAGATGAATTTTCAAATGCGTTTAAAATCTGGTATGGTGTTTTTCCTGAAGAGTACAAGCAAAATATGATGGAGCAAAAAAATATTGTTTGTTAACGGTGTTTATAGATATGCAAAAGCTATTGATTTATCTGGGTGTAGCAATATTGGTTATAGGAATATTTTGGCCATGGGTAAGCAAGCTGCCATTTGGGCGATTGCCTGGTGACATTGTTTACAAGGGAGAAAATACACAGTTCTATTTTCCTATTACAACAATGATTATTGTTAGTCTTATTCTGACTTTTCTATTTCAATTATTTAAAAAATAATATTTTCTTGGCTCTGGGATTATGCGTTAGATGATGCCATTAGAGTCATAGAGCGAAAGCCAAGATCATGGTTTTCTCTTTGGTATTCAATGGCCATGCCTGCTTCTGAAACCAGGTGCGGGTAATTATGTGAAAAAGAGAATTCTCCCGCCGTTGTAAGTGTTGACTTTTTTTGCTGCTCCAGATCATGAACCTCTGCTATTGGTTCAGAGATCATTACAAGCAAACTATTTGGTCGCTCTTTTTTAATGAAAGAAAATAGTTTTTGTAAAGAAGGTTCGCTAAAGTACTCAAAAACACCATGGTTGGTTAAAAAGAGAGTATGGTCCGTACTTGATTCAAAAATCCACTCACTGGCATCGCCAGCATGGAAAGAATAACTTGGATGACTTTTTGCTGTTTCTTCAATTTGCTCCTTTGAGAGATCAATACCGATGGAGGAGCCGATATTGAGCCTGTTGGCAAGATAGGCCAGCATTTCGCCATCGCCTGTGCCAATTTCGCAGATGTTTTTTATATTTTTGTTTTCAGTAAAATGATCTAATGCTTCTAATGTCTGTTGAAGGCAGGGCAAAACGTCTTCTTTAAAGCGTTCAGCAGTGCCTTTGTACCAATCTACCCCCATTTTTTCTTCCCAGAAGGCTTGGTGAATTTTTTCCAGTTCACTACCACCCTGTGTATTTACATCTTTGTTGGCAAGGTAGATGCGAATATATCGTTCTGCAAATTTTTCATGTATCGGTATTTTCCCATGGCCTTCCCAATAAAGTTTGGAGAAGTTCTCTTTTATCAACGCAGTCCGTTTTGGCATGAGCTGGGAAAATAATTGTCCTGCCAGGATTTTTATCTGATTTTTCATGATTTTACTCCGGATATCTCTAGCCCAAGAGCACAATACTTTTATTGTTCAGGTCTCAGGATAAAATCCAATACTTTTAACTGATGCAATTGAATAAAGTAAAAATAAGTTGCCAGCATTTTAGCACTATTAATAGTGATCAAGAATAGAGCGGCAAGAAAACTTTTGGCCGGGCATAAAACCTTTTTGAATTAAATTTATTGGATATTTTTTGTTGAATTTTTGTAAAATTGACGGGGTTATAGGGTGAGTATAAAACTCCTGCTAATATCCAAATCAGGCCAGAAGAGCAAAGATATATAGTGTTGCTTTTCAGGAGGCGCTATCTTTTTTAAGGTTTTAGTTGATTGGTTGTCATTGTGAAAGTTAAAAAAGTGATAATTCAAAAGTATCGGCTATTCTTTTCTAAAAGTTATACGTAAATCCATCGTTTTTTTACATAAAATCATAGTCTTACGCGGAGCATTATCCTGTGTCCATGATTAGAAAATTTGTATCAATAGCTGAAAAGTATCCAGATGATTCGGCTGTGGTTTTCCATGATGCAAATGAGTGGCAGTCGATCGACTACAAAACATTGCTTCTATCGGCAAAAGCTGTGGCTGCGCGTCTCTATCATGAGGGGGTGAGAGTGGGGGATGCTGTTGTGCTTCCCAGTGAGCGAGGCCCTGAGCTGTGTGCAAATCTTCTGGGTATTCTTTGGTTAGGTGCTCACTATGTTTTTATTGATCCCGCATACCCTCAAGAGCGACAGGATTTTATATTTAAAACTTCTGGAGCAAGTGCAGGCTTATTTGAAGGTAATCAAAACAGATTATCTCGTTTGGCGGCAAACTGGTTACAGACACCTGTTGCTAGTGGTCAATTTGAAACACCCGATTATATCGAAGATGCGTCACTACCTGGCTTCTTGTGTTTTACGTCAGGGTCAACCGGCGTGCCAAAAGGCGTTCTCGTTCCTCAAGCTGGAATGATGCGTTTGGTAGTAGATACTGACTATATTGATTTTAATCGCCCTCGTTTTTTGCAAGCGTCAGCTTTAAGTTTTGATGCAGCATCGTTAGAGATTTGGGGTTCATTATTGAATGGAGGCGTTTGTGTTCTTCATTTTGAAGATAAGATCCCATCTATAAAAGGTCTGGAAAAGTCTTTGGTAGATCAAAGTATTGATTCACTTTGGTTGACAGTTTCTTTATTTAATCTGGTGATTACCGAGAAGCCAGAAGTGTTGCAAGGCATTAAGCAATTGTTAGTAGGTGGTGAAGCTCAATCCGTTAGCCACATATGTTTAGCGTTAGAAAAGCTGCCAGAAACACGTATTTATAATGGTTATGGGCCTACTGAAAATACCACCTTTACTACGATTTATCAGATTCCACAGGGCTTTAATGCAAGTAACAAGCGAGTTCCAATAGGTTTTCCTATAAATGGCACTGAGTGCGGCGTATTTGATGAAAACCTGAAACAAGTTGAAGATGGAGATGTTGGAGAACTGATAACGTTTGGCGACGGCCTGGCAATCAAGTACCTTAATCAACCTGATATAACTAACGAAAGGTTTATTGAGGTTGAATTTAAAGAAGGTTTGCTTAAACGAGGGTATCGTACAGGCGACCTAGTCATGAAAGATAGTGATGGTTGTTATCACTATTGGGGTCGAAATGATAAGCAGGTCAAAATTGACGGAAATCGAATTGAGCCGGAAGAAATAGAGCAATCATTGCTAGATATTCAAGGTATTGAAAAGGCAAGAGTATTACTAAAGGTTGGGCCAAAAGGCCAAAAACGATTGGCAGCTTATATTGTTGGTTCAGGAGATTCAGAATCAATTCGAAAAATACTTGGTTCTACATTGCCAAAATACATGGTTCCACATTTTATT
Organism: Cellvibrionales bacterium; assembly: GCA_041941365.1. Classification (GTDB taxonomy): domain Bacteria; phylum Pseudomonadota; class Gammaproteobacteria; order Pseudomonadales; family UBA7434; genus UBA7434. Next base: position 182,164 of record JBGTQK010000005.1, read on the forward strand.
ATTTTTATTGAAGAAATGCCATTAAACCAGAATGGTAAACTGGATGAAGCAAATCTGCCAGATCCATATGAGAATGAAGCAGATGTGGGAGAAGGTTCAAATGTTGCTAACGAAAAAATTGATGTTGGTCAGGTTAGAAAAAGCTGGGTCGAAATCCTGGATAGAGCTAATATTTCAGGTGCGGCAAGTTTTTTTGATGTAGGCGGTACTTCTATAGAAGCGCTTAAATTAACTTACCAGCTAGAAGCTAAATTTAAATTAGATCTAAATGCAACATTTGTTTTTGAATATCCGACCATTGCAAGTCAGGAAAATTATTTTAATCAATTAAAAAGCCGTGTTTCTGGCGAGGTAGATAAGATAAAAAGTATTTCAAACGAAAAGTCATCAGATATCGCAGTGGTGGGTATGGCTTGCCGTGTTCCGGGAGCAAGTGATGTTGATGTATTTTGGCAAAATCTTTTGGAATGTAAAGAGTCAATTACATTCTTTTCTTCTGAAGAGTTAGATTCTTCAATTCCCGATAATGAAAAAAAATCGAGTCTTTATGTGCCTGCTAAAGGTGTAGTAGAAGGTGCTGATTTATTTGATGCAGGTTTCTTCGATATATCGCCAAGAGAGGCAGATATATTAGATCCTCAACAAAGGATTATGTTGGAGTTAACCTGGCATGCGTTAGAAGATGCTGGTTATGCGCCTGATGGAATGCCGCTTAATGCAGGGTTATACATGGGCAGTGACTGGCCCAGATACTATAGAACAAATATCGTCACAAATTCATCCTTGTTGAATAGCTATGGCGACTTTAATGCCTCGTTAGCGAACGAACAGGATTTTCTGACAACTCGAATTTCTTATAAGCTTAATTTAACCGGGCCAAGTGTTAATGTTGCTACAGCCTGTTCAACAGGTTTGGTCGCTATTACTAATGCGGTAACAGCATTACAAAGAAATGAATGTGAATTGGCTGTAGCAGGTGGTGTCTCTATATCGACACCATTAAATGCAGGGTATGCTTATCAAGAGGGAGGTATGTTATCGGCGGATGGACATACGCGAACCTTTGATGCTGATGCAACCGGAACCACTTTTAATGACGGTGCAGGGCTGGTTGTTTTAAAGCGTTTGAGTGATGCCGAGCGAGACGGTGACTATATCTATGGCGTTATTAAAGGGTGTGCTGTAAATAACGATGGTGCAGTTAAAGCAAGTTTTACAGCTCCCAGTGTTGTTGGTCAGGTTGATGTTTATAACGCTGCAATTCGAGAAGCCGGTATAAAGCCAAGCGATGTTGGTTTTATAGAAGCGCATGGTACAGCGACACCACTGGGTGATCCAATAGAAGTCGAGTCGTTACAGAGAGTTTACGACAATGAAATTGATGGTGAAAATAAAGAGCAAGGTGAGCCCGTCTCAATACCCTGTGCGTTAGGATCTGTTAAATCAAACATTGGTCATACTATTCATGCTGCCGGTGTTGTGGGCTTCATTAAGGCAATTAAGGCTGTAGAATCAGGCAAAATTCCTGGTACGCTTCACTATAAAAGGCCTAACGCTAATATTCAGCTCGATAAATCGCGTTTTTATGTAAATGCTGAAACAGTGGACTGGTCAAGTGAAAAGCATCGCCTGGCTGCTATTAGTTCTTTGGGTGTAGGCGGCACAAATGCGCATGTGATCGTCCAGGAATACAAACAGTCAGATCAGCAAGATCAGCTGAAGAAGCAGTTGTATGCAAAAGAGCTTCCGGTACTGATTTCAGCAAAGAGCGAATCTGCACTTAAGCTTCAGATTGACAACTATAGAGAATGGTTTAAAACACATTCTGCTTCTTCGTTATTTGAGAGTTTTTCTTATACTAACAGTTGCCATAAAGCGCACTTTCAATACCGCGCAGCATTGAGTGCTTCATCATTTGAGTCGGCCATTCCACGTTTGGCTGAGATTAAACTGGCCAGTGATTTATTTGCATCTAATGACAAGTTAAAGCGCGTTGGTTTCTTATTTACAGGACAAGGGAGTCAGCGTGTCAATATGGGAGCTGACCTCTATGCTAAAAATAAAGCATTTAAAGACGTTATTGATCAAGGTATTAATCAACTTGAGCAACTTGCTGTTCAAGATAATGAATTGAAGTACCTTTCCTGGTTTCGGGCAGTACTCTTTTCCAGCGATAAAAACCTTAATGTAAATGAATATAATATAAATCAGACACGATATAGTCAGCCCGCATTATTTCTATTTGAGTATGCTCTGGCAAAATACACCATGGAGTCTGGTTGTTCACCAGAGTTTTATATTGGCCATAGTATTGGTGAGTGGGTAGCAGCAGCGCTAACAGGTGTATACAGCTTCGAAGATGCGCTTTCTCTGGTTGCTTATCGTGGCTATTTGATGCAGTCGATGAAGCCTGGATCCATGCTTTCTATTCAGTGTGATGAGCGCAAGCTTGAGCAATATTGTCAGGAAGGCTTAAATATAGCAGCTTATAATGCCCCTGGCGTCTATGTGCTTTCAGGTGAAGATGAGATAATTAACTCAATAGTTTCACTGTTAGAGAATGAAGGTATTGCTCATCGCTTACTTGTAACCAGCCATGCATTTCATTCTTCAATGATGGAACCAATGGTAGAACGATTTCAAGCAAGGATTGACCAGGTGACAATGGGTGATCCTGATCTGACTTCTTGCTTTATCGTTTCAACAGTAACTGGGGAAGTTCTGCAAAAGGAGCAAGTACTATCGTCAGCTTATTGGGCTAATCAGGTCAGAGAGCCAGTAAGATTTAGTCAAGCATTACAATATATCAGCGAACGTTATTCGGATGAATTAGTAGCGTGTATTGAAATAGGGCCTGGTGAATCACTGGTTAAATTGCTGGGAAGGCACGCATTTGCCAGAGGTAAAGGCGCTTATGTTGTAGGGTTAGCTACCCAGCCAGGTGGTGGTGAAAGCGGCGCTGGTGAGAGGGAAGTTGTATCTGCCCTAACAAGTTTATGGTGTAGGGGATTTGATATTAACTGGGAGCAGTTCTTTGGGTCCAATCAATATAATAAAGCCCTTAAAAAAACAAAATTACCTCGTTATCGTTTTGTGGGTGAAAGACACTGGATAGATGTGCCTGTAGAATCAGAGCAACGCCAGAGCTCTTTGACCAATTTGCAAGAAAACTTAAATATTTATCATCAAACAACTAGCAAAATAGTGGAAGAACCTATGAGTGCAGAGCAACATTTAGTTGAAGTCCAAAACAAAATACGAGCCATTCTGGAAGATGTTTCCGGTTATGACTTGTCGGACATGGAGCCTGGTATGCATTTTAATGAGGCTGGACTGGATTCTCTTTTATTGACGCAAGCAGCATTGGCGATTGAAAAACAATACGGTGGTAATGTTACATTTCGGATGCTTGCCGAAGTTTATACTGATTTGGCATCAGTATCTGAATATATGGCAGAGTTTATTCCTGTCGAAGTTGTGTCTGTAGAGCAGACAGTGACTCAACCTGCCCCTAATGGTGATCCAGCTCATGTATCGAATGAGGGAAATGCTTCGGCAATGAATGCGATACAGATGCCATCTCTGCATACAGGTGTTTCAGTACAAAATTCCGAAATGGCGGCATTGGTTCAGTCACAATTGCAAATTATGCAAATGCAACTACAAGCATTGTCTGGAGTAACAGCGATGCCTCAGACTACCAGCCCTCAGCCAGAAGCTGAATCACCTCAAGTTCAAAGTAATGCACAGCAACCAGTAAAAAATAAAGAAGGTGTTAAGAATGATGATAAGCCGTTATCTGCTGTGACAAAGAATGCAATGCGAATGACCCGCATATCTCGTGAAATTATTGGAACAAATTTAACGTCGGCTCAGCAGAAATGGTTAGATGAAGTAATGAACAGGTTTCAAACCAGGTTTGCAGCGTCTAAAGAGGTAACACAAAAACATCGTGAGTATTTTTCTGACCCTCGTTCAGTTTCGGGGTTTAATCCAGCCTGGAAAGAAATTGTATTTCCGATGGTAATCGAACGATCCAAGGGGTCCAGAATCTGGGATATCAGTGGCAATGAATTCATCGATGTTGCAAATGGTTTTGGCCCAATTTTATTTGGACATAGACCTGACTTTATCATGGATGCAGTTAAAGAACAGTTTGAATCAGGTATAGAAACAGGTCCACAACACCCGCTTGCTGGTGAGGTTGCTCAACTGGTTTGTGAAATTACCAAGAATGAACGATGTGCTTATGCAAATACAGGTTCAGAGGCAATGGCGTGTGCACTGCGTATGGTACGTACGGCGACAGGTAAAGACACAGTAATCATGTTTGAGGGTAGTTATCATGGCATTTTTGATGAGATGGTAGCGCGCCCAGGAAAAGATCATCAAGGAATGCCATTGGCTCCAGGTATTCCCAGAGCGGCTTTGACTAACGTTCGGGTTCTGCCTTGGGGTGACCCGGAGAGTATTGATATTATTCGTTCAATGAAAGATGTTGCTGCTGTTATTGTTGAAACAGTACAAAGTCGTAATCCGGTAATTCAGGATGCAGATTATATAAAGCAAATTCGAGAGGCATCTGATGAGATAGAAGCGGCACTGATCTTTGATGAGGTTGTTACAGGTTTTCGTGTTGCGCCAGGAGGTATTCAGGAGCGATTCGGTGTTAAAGCAGATATGGTGACTTATGGAAAAATATTAGGTGGTGGTTTCCCGATAGGCCTGGTAGCTGGTAAGGCCAAATACCTTGATGCTTTAGATGGTGGATACTGGGAATTTGGAGACGATTCGATTCCTGAAGCAGGTGTGACTTTTTTTGCAGGAACATTCCTTCGTCATCCGGCTGCATTGGCAGCAGCCAAACAGGTATTACTTAGAATCAAGAAAGAAGGTATTCAGATGTATCAGGAAATAGATGCTAAAACGGAGCGGCTTTCTACGGAGGTTAATGCAGTTATTAAGCGTCTGGAATGTGATATTACGCTTGATCATTTTTCCTCATTCTTCTATGTGAAAGTACCTGCGAATGCGCATTGGGGACATATGCTCTATAAGCTTATGTTGTTAGAAGGTGTTCACATCATACAAAATGCTGGTAGTTTTTTAACAACAGAGCATTCGTCAGAAGATATTGATAAAATCATAGCAGCCTTTACAAAATCAATAGCCTTGTTGGTTTCTAACGGATTAATTGAGGGTAATCGAGTGGAGTCAAATATTATGCTTTCAGAGAAGACTGTGATTCCAGAGGGTGCGCGACTTGGAAAAAATGCTCAGGGAGAGCCAGCCTATTTTATTGAAGATGAGAGTAAGCCAGGAAAATATATTGAGGTTGGTAAACCATGAGTGAAATGGAATTCGATCCGTTTGCAGGTGGAGAAATTGAAAGGGTTAGTCCGACAACAGCACCACAAAAAGAAATACTGACATCAGCTAAAGTAAGCGATGAAGCAAACACGGCATTCAATGAAGCAGTAGCACTTAATGTAAAAGGGACGCTTGATGAAAACTTATTAAGAAAAAGTTTTGCATCTCTTGTAAGTCGGCACGAAGCGCTAAATGCTACATTCTCTAGTCGGGCAGATGAAATTTGTCTTCAATATAAAGATAGAGATGTGTTGTCTGTGCTTGACTTTTCACAAGAGAATCCTCAGCTTGCCAGTCAAAAAGTGTCAGGTTTATACAAAGAGATTGCTCAATCACCCATGGATTTGGAAAATGGTCCATTGATATTTTCATGGTTGATTAAAATGCCTGGGGATAAATCAATTATTGTGATTGCCGCACATCATTTAATTTGTGATGGCTGGTCATTTGGTATTTTGCTAAAAGAAATTTCTGAGGCTTATAATCACGATGGCAGTCTAGAGCATTTATCGCTAGCACCATCATTTTTTAGCTTTGCTGATCAGCAGCATGCTTCTCAGGTTGTCAATAAAGATGAAGATTACTGGAATGATAAATTTTCATCATTGCCTGTGTCATTAAATTTACCGCTTGATCGACCGCGACCCTCTCAAAGATCGTTTGAGGCGGGAAGGTTGGATTACACTCTTTCAAAGGAGGTGGTCGCGATAATACCAAAGCTTGCTGCATCCTTGAAAGTGAGTGTGGTTAATGTAGCACTTTCTGCCTACTTTACTCTTTTGCAGCGACTGACATCCAATACAGATTTGGTTGTTGGTTTGCCTGTTGCCGGCCAGGCTTCTTTAAACCAGTTGGATTTGGTAGGTCATCTCGTACAGTTGCTCCCTATCCGAATTAATTGTGATGGTAATACTGGTTTTGATGAGCTTGTTTCTCAGGTTAAAACGGCAGTAATGGATGCGACAGAGCATCCTGACTTTACTTTTGGCAATCTGGTTAAACACGCAAATGTAGAGAGAAACAGAGTTCCTCTGGTTAGTGTCCTGTTCAATATGGATCAAGCAATGCCACCGCTGGATTTTGGTGGTCTGTCTGGAGAGGTAGAATCTATACCACGGGCGGCAGACAGTTTTGAATTGTTCCTGAACTTTGTACCCGGTGATGAGCAATGGTTGGTTGAAGTGACGTATTCGACGGCTCTATTTGATGAAAGCAGTGTGATGTCATGGATGCGTTGTTATGAAGATATTATAAAAAATGCAATGTCAGATGTGTCGATAAGTCTTGATAAGCTCCGTACAACAGGGAGTGAATACGAAAATCAAATCGCTATGCTCAAGCAATGGAATGCTACAGATATAAATTATCCGTTAGATGACTCTACTATAGATAGCCTTGTTGGTCAGGCGAGTGCTGAAAATCACGAGTCAGAAGCCATAATTTTTGAAAATACTACTATAAATTATGCTGAATTTAATCGTCAGGTAAATCAGTTAGCCAGCAAATTGATTGATGAGGGCTTGCAGTTTGAGCAGCCAGTTGCTGTATTAATGCATCGCTCTGAAAAAATGCCCATTGTTTTAACAGCTATTATGAAAGCTGGAGGGGCTTATTTACCGCTTGACCCAGAACATCCTATAGAGCGAATAGCTTATATCCTGGAAGAATCCAAAGCTGCATTTGTAATTGTTGATGCAGGTTTAGAAAGTTCATTACCAGAAAGCTCTCCACATAGGATGGTAGAGGAATTATGGAATAATCTGGAGCATTATGGAGGTGGTATAACATCATCGCGTGCAAGGCCTGATGGACTGGCATATATTATCTATACATCTGGTTCTACCGGAAAGCCTAAAGGCGTTATGGTTGAGCATCGATCTATCTGCAATCGTTTGTTTTGGATGCAGGAACGATTCTCACTTGGTAGTAATGATAGAGTCTTGCAAAAAACGCCCTATACCTTTGATGTTAGTGTCTGGGAGTTTTTTATGCCATTAACAACAGGTGCATGTCTGGTGATGGCAAGGCCTGAAGGACACAGAGATCCTGACTATTTGATACAAACAATCAACGAGTTATCTATAACGTTAACACACTTTGTTCCATCAATGCTGTCGATGTTTTTGCTTAATCCAAACGCTTCCAGTTGCACAGGATTAAAAAAAGTGGTCTGTAGTGGTGAGGCTTTAAGTAAAGAACACGAGAAGAAATTTTTAGAGCTATTACCCGATACAGAATTGCATAATTATTATGGGCCTACTGAGGCTGCTGTTGAAGTGACAACATGGCAATGTCAGCTTTCAGATGCGTATTCCTTTGTGCCAATTGGCAGAGCAGCACCTAATACGAAGATGTATATTCTCGATGAAAAATTGAATCAAGTGCCGATTGGAGCCGAGGGAGAACTTTACATTGGTGGAGTGCAGGTTGCCAGAGGTTATATAAACAATCAGGAATTAACTGATAAAGTATTTATTGATGATCCGTTTACTAACAATCATTTCAAGTTATATCGTACGGGTGATCTGGCGCGCTTTCACGATGATGGTGTTATTGAGTATTTGGGGCGTAATGACTTTCAGGTTAAAATTCGAGGGCTACGGATTGAGTTGGGAGAAATCGAAACTGTTCTCAATGCGCAAGAGCATGTTGCTCAAGCAGTAGTTGTGGCAAAGCAGGTCGAGCTGGATACAAATCTGGTCGCATTTATTGCATATAAGGATGTTGAGCCTGGTCGAGAGGCATTAGTATTGTCTTTATCTAACGTTTTACCTGCTTATATGTTGCCACAACATTTTGTATTTCTTAACGAAATTCCATTAACAAGTAGTGGTAAAGCAGATAGAAAAGCATTATTAGCGCTAGATATTGATATGTCGAGTCGTGATGGTGAAGATGGCGGTCTTCCGAAAACAGAGGCAGAAATTTATTTGGCAGAGTTATGGCAATCTTTGCTCAGCATTGATGAAGTGTATGTGGATGACAACTTTTTTGATATTGGTGGGCACTCGTTGCTAGCTGTGAACGCTACAGTTCAGATTAAAAAAGATAAAGGCCGTGATGTGCCACTTCAATCCTTTATGAGCAATAATTTAAGTCAAATTGCGGATAAATATATTGCCAATGAAGCTGACGATATTGCAGATACACAGCATGCACAATCTAAAAAAGGGTGGTTTTCATCTCTATTCAAAAGTTAATTTAAAATAAGAGAAGTATTGAGTTTATGTTATTTAATGGTATCAGGAATATTGATCGTACACTTCGATCACTCACAGCATTTCAGCAAGCTTTAGCTGCAGTTTTTTGCCTTCTTGTTATTCAATATACAGCAAACTTCATTGCTTATAATAAACTCTTACCCATTGTATATGGTAAAGATCCAAATGGTGTTATAACAAATTATTCATTTCTTGTGTCAGGCCTTATAGCTATCGTATTCAGCTTTTATTTTGAAGGGGCAAAAGGTGTTGTAAGAATAATAAAGCCCTATAGCGTTTGGAAAGTTAATATACTTTATTGGCTTTTTATTATTTTTATTATGTTTCCGTTAATCTATATTGCCTTGATTGTATGTGATCTAACACTTATGCGTGGTGTTCAATCCCATAATCTTATCTGGGTAGGTTGGGACTATTTCCCTACATATACGCCACTATTTGCTCAGGTGGCAATATGTGATGAATTATTCTGGATAGGATTTGTTTTGCCACGTTTAATAAGTGGTGGCCTGACTCCTTTAAAGGCTTCATTAATGATGGGGGTTCTATGGGGGATGAATTATGTGCCGTACTTATTTACCGGATTTTTTCTTGCGCCAGGTGTTAACGTGCTTAACGTTATGCTTGGATCCTTTGCCTTAACACCATGGTATGTCTGGCTTTATTTTCGCACACGTAGTGCATTAATATTGTTAGTCTTTAATATATTTGTGCAGTACTCGCAAAATATTGTTCCAATGTTGCCTCCAGATACGGGTGGTTCTAACATCGAGGCTACTTTTGCTGTTGTTACATTCTTTGTGTTTGGGATGCTAATCTGGAAGTTATTTCCATTGCCAACAAAAATTGATGAACCGTTAAAGTTTCGGTAGTGTTCAAAAAAATTAAAAAGTTTTCAACATTGTAAGCAATTTGTTTGCAACTTGTTCTCTGTCAGCTTTTATTGTCATTGTATGACTGGCGCTGGGCATATAGTTGATGGTGAGTAACTTTTTAAAATCCACTTTCGAGTACATGGTATAAAACTGGTTTTCATGGTTATATTCTGGCGATACGGTGCCAGTATAAGTTGCTAGTATCTTTACTTGCCGGTTGGCTAGTGTATTAAATCCGTCTTCAACAAGTTTTTTGTCCGGATATTCAGGCCAAAACGTTTCTTCATACAGTTTTTTTTCTTCCATACTGAAATCGTTATTAATATCCGGTTTACCGAACAATCTTATTTTAACTGCATTGAGCCAGCGACCAGGTCTTTGTAGAAATTTGCCAAGCATAACAAAGTAGAATTTTTTATCTCGGTAAGCATGCCCGTCAATCATACTTATACCTACTACTCTATCATCTACGATAGCCGTGTAAAATGAATCTCTTGCACCAGAACATAAGCCATGGAGAACAAACTGTTTTATTCCGGTTGCTGCAGTGATTGCATCCATTGCCTGTGAGATTTCTTTTTTAGCTGCCATCGGGTCATCAGATGCATCACCTCCAAATGCACTATCGCCAACTCCGTGTAAATCAAAACGTAATGTAAAATAACCCTCTTTAGCCAATTTGCGTGCAATACTAACAGCGCTTCTGCATGCTCCTGTTCGATGCAAAAGGCCAGCGTTAATAATGATGAGGGCAGTTGAATCAGAGTTTACAGATGTTGGCCCGGAAAGAATCCCAACTAAATCATCATTGATACCAAATTGCAAAATCTTTTCTTGTATATTGATTGGTTGTGTCATGGTGGCAAAAAAAGCAAAGTTGTTAGCTCGATTGATCAATATGTTCTGAAATGCATGAAATTAGTTTAGTTGGCATCAGGATGCTACCGACCATATCGACATAGTTCCAGTCATTTTTTGGGCCTTGAAGAATTGTTGGGATAGTATTGTTAAATTGCTTTTGTATAGTTTCACTATTCTCATTATCAAAAGAAATGACCATCTCAATCTTTTTGTCTGAAATAGGTAGAATTGAGTAGGTTGAAATAGAGTCGCGAAAACATTTCGTTAGTTCAAAGCCATGAACATTCCATTCATCTGTATCCTTCGACGATGCAGTTGCCATGGTTTCATTTTCATCAATAAAGTGTTTGCCAGAAGCAAATGGATCCCACAAGATTAATTGATCCAGTTTATCTGACGATTTCATGCAAGCATGAGCGACCAGTGCACCGAACCGGAGGCCTACAGCAATAAGTCGTTCATAATTTTGTGTGGCAGCAATATTAGACAGTACATTGATAGAATCATCTACAACTGTAGTAAATGAGACGTCTGTTAGCTCCCCGTAAGAGTCACCCGTTCCTGGATAGTCAAATCGGTAAGTATCGAAACCTTTTCTTGAAAGTTGTGTTGCCAGCTGACGAAAAGCTTTATGCGCGCGCATATATTCTTGACCATATGGATAGAAAAGAATTACCGCGCAAGTGGCGGCCCTTTTTTTTGATGGTACTAAAGTTGTATAGATTTGCTTTGCTGAATCGCCAATAAAAAAAGGTTTCATTTAAATGGTATAAGATTCGTAATCGTTTAAATAAATAAAATACCTACTCTGGCTGAAACCAGAAGCGGTATTGTAAATAAAGTTTAGATGTTAATTAAAAATACTGCGATAAAATTTCTCGATTAAAAGCATATTTATCGATAGATGACAGGATGGCCTGACAAATATGCAATGTTTTATGTAATAAAAAAGATAAATTAAAAAAGCAATAATCCATATTTTCAGCACTATCATTCCTATTTTATTAGCGGCACTTCATTCTTGTTGAATATTATTTTCACGATAGGAAAATGGCCTTCAATTTGTTGGCTTAGAGAGCAGGACCTTCAATTGATAAAGTAACCAGGAATTGTGGTATTCAACCTTAGTTTGCTGTAGTCCACATAGCTGGCGCGTACTATACAGGAAACCGTATTATTAGGCTATACTTTGATAGATGAGGTGTACCAGGTCGTCTCGGTACTAAAAACAATAGCGGTGTTCTCATACTGATCTGATAATTGAATTTTTGTACTCTAAAAAGGGTTCAATATGAGGAGATTGGCCGCTAATATCTTACAAGTCGTAGCATGGCAAAAACGAACTCAAAAATAAAATGTGATGCAACACTCATTAATGAGTTGCTTGAAAAAAAGCGATTCAAATTAACGTTTCCTGAAGAATTAGAAAAGTCGTTTAAGCGTTTTTACTCAAAAGAATCTGTCAAAAACTTGCCAAGTAACTTTTTGCTTGTTATGGCAGTTAACTTAATGCTGAGTTTGCTTTTTTATTTACAGATAAATCATTTAGAAAAAGAACATTTGACCGCCTGGGTTTTAGAACATGTTGCAGTAAGTACTTGTGCGCTAGTCGCTTTTTTTTGTGGTACTCAACGCAAGTTTGATCAATGGTATGAAACATATATCGCTGTTTGTGCAATCCCTGCAATCGTAATCGCGCTTATCTGGCCCTACTATTACGACAACGAGCTGTTGAAAACGATTATCTCGCTGGCAATCATTTATGAAATAATGGTCTTGTATACATCCGTTGGTTTGAGTTTTTCCACTGCTTCAATAATTTGTTCGTTTGGTGGAATATTTTCTCTTGTTTACCTTATCCTCGCCGGTTTTGAGATAAATTGGGTGACATTTATAAACCTGTATTTAGGGCCAAACTTTTTAGGCATGATGTTATGTTATCAGGCTGAACGGCGTTATAGAATTTCATATTTGCAGTCGCTTCTGATCAGGTATGAGAAAGAGCATAATGTTGAATTGGCAGAGCGAATGAAAGAAATGTCGCAAGAGGATAGCCTTACAGGTTTAGCGAATCGAAGATATTTTGATGAGCAATCAAAAGAAATATGGCGGCAAGCTTTGCTTTCCCACACAAATGTAGCGTTAGTTTTTGTTGATATTGATGATTTTAAAAAATATAACGACTATTACGGCCATATGATGGGGGATGAGTGTATAAAGTCGATTGCAAAAATGATTGAAGCACAAGCTGAGACGGATTCTGGGCTTGTAGCACGTTACGGAGGCGAGGAATTTATAACAATTTATTCTGGAGTTCACGCAGGAGAGTTGGAATACAAGGCAAAACGTTTGTTGCAAATCGTAAGAAATGCTCGAATACAGCACGAAGGTTCATCGGTTTCAAATTCTGTTACCATAAGCATAGGTGTTGCCAGCTGTATTCCTTCAACTCAAATTGAGATTGACGATTTATTGTTAGAAGCAGACATGAATCTTTATGAGTCGAAAGAAAAAGGGCGTGATCGATTTACTATTTCAGAGTTAATGTATTCTAATGTGCCCGAAGAAAGAAACAGTGAATCGATAAAGTCACAGGGCACATCTTAATGCTATCTATTGGCAATACTAATACAAGGCTTATCCAGCTCTTCTTTGTATTGGGTCCATTGTGGAAGGAATGAGTCCATAAAAGTATAAAAGCGTTTATTATGACTTGGCTCTAATAGGTGTACCATCTCATGTACAACAACATACTCCAGACATTCAGATGGTTTTTTTGCAAGCTGTAGATTCAGCCAGATTCTTCTTGCTGAATAATTGCAGCTCCCCCAATTTGTTTTCATATTTTTAACACCAAACTCTGCAACTGAAACTTCCATAATGGGTTCATATTTTTTGATTAAGCGTTTTATTTCAGTTTTTAATTGATGGCGGTACCATTCATTTAATGCTTTCTCTTTTTTTTCTGAAGAGCTTTTATCTCTAACATTTAAAATAAGCGTTTCATTAGACAGAGTAACATTGGGTCTTGACTGGGTGACTGCAATTTTTAACGGGTAGGATTTTCCTCTAAAATAATGCAGTTCGCCTGTATTAAATTTTTGTTCAGGCTTTTTTTCTCTTCGTTCAAGGTTTTTTTGATGTTGTCTAATCCAGTCAAGTTTTGAATAGAGAAAAGACTCAATCAGAGCCAGCTTTGTTCCATAAGGCGCAGACACTTTTACCTCACCATCAGGCTGGCATACTCTCAAACGAATATTCTTCATTTTTTTGTGAGTAAGTTCGATGGGGATATCTTCCAGAATAATTTGTGGCATGGTTGAGAATTGAGAAAGGTTATAAAAGTGAGATCAGTATATCTCAGAATTCAGGTTAAGCGTTGGAATCCAGAACATAGCAGATTATGTGTGTTCGCTTGCCGCATACTAATTAATATCTGGTAAGTTTTATAAAATATATTGTGAATAGCCCTAACACAAAAACAAGAACCGTAATCGATATTAGAAAGTTAATGCCTAGGAAGTATTTGCCTAGATTCGCGGCCAAGACTCCAAAAATAGTAAGAAGTATAACTGGCAGTGTGTTAGGTTTAAACCTACTTCCGCATGTGCAAATATACCTATAGGTGATAATAAATTTTAGCTTTTCAACTAAAGTTACGCTCCTACCGCAATCGGAGCAACCTTCAGAAATCTTCATTTCTCTAAATACACATAACGCCTAGCGAACCGGCGGCGTAGCCGTCGGGTTGCGTGACTTGTTAAATGATTTTGTGGCACCGAGCTTGCTATACATTACCTGATTGAACGCTTCTTTGTATGTAAACCCTGCCTGTATAAATATTTTGTATTGTTCTCCGAAATAGAATTTACCCTCTGACTCATGAATAGGGTCTTTATCCATTAATGTTAATAAATATGTGAGGAACTCACTGTTATTAATAATGGATTGATTTAAATCGAAATCAATAGCTTCGATTGATTCTTGATAAGGGATGCCAGGAATCATTCTTGCCTTTGGCACAGAGGGAAGAAAGACAACATTCCCTTGATTTAGCACTACTGTTGCATCGGCGGCAGGGTCACGCGCCTCGATCAATTTTGTTCTCTCTGCGTAGACTGGGTCAAATCTTTGTTCAAGGTGCTCTCGCTCTTTGATGAGTTTACCTTCTGTATCATTTATCGCGTGATAGGCTTCAGTGAACGGAATTAGTGGTAAGGCGACCAACAATGCAGAAACAGTAGCTAACCCGCCGAGAGTCTGATTTGTGTCAGAATCAGTAGAAGCACAGGATGATAGTAAAGCTAAAACAATAATTATAATTGTGATTCGATGCATATTCATTTAACGCCCGCATAATGGGCCGCCTGGAGCGCAGCGTAAGGCGGTCCAGCGGAACGTAGTGGAGCGATCATTGATGCTCTTGTATGGTTCAATAACACTCATATTACTTATTTTCATCCTTTTCACTAACGGGTAAATTGAGACCCACCTTGGGCGGCCACCCAAGGCCTTGTTGGTTACAGTTCGATGC
>JBGTQK010000006.1:0-173849 GCA_041941365.1 Cellvibrionales bacterium
TTATAACGACGAGCGACCACACGATAGTTTGGGTAAATTACCACCGGCTATCTACCGACAACGATTAGAAAATTCTAGTTTCCCGTTGTCTCACTAATGGGGAAGTTGACAATAACAATTCTTTATAATAAAATTTAAATATCTCCGCTAATTTATCAAACCCTATTCTTTTATATTTAACAGAAAAGCAGAATAAGAACTTAATCACTTTAAAACGCTCTATAATTTGTTACTCTAGCTTTTTGATATTAAGTCAAATGGATTTCAATTATGTTTAAATCAATAATAGTTTATTTTTTCTTGCTATTGAGCCTGTCTGTGCAAGCCGAAATTTATAAAGTGATTGATAAGGACGGCAATGTTAAATACACCGATAAAAAACCACACAGCGAAGACCAAAAAGATTCCGTTAGTGTAGTTGAAGATACCAAACAAAAAAATGTTACGGATTCAAAAAAAACAATAGAAGAAAATCAACCTGAATGGTTGAAACAATCTATAAAAGTGCATGAAGAAAAAACAAAAACCCAAAAACAATATATAGATGCCTATAACAAGCGTGTAGCCGAATGGCAAAAAGACGTTTTAAAAGCAAGGCTTAAATTAAAAAAAGCAATCGCGGATAAAAAGAATGGCATAACTGTTGAAGAAGGTGACTACATAGGCAATGCGAGTGGCGGTGTAACTCCGAGCGAGCAATATCTAAAAAAATTAAAAGCGCTTGATACCAACGCAAAAAACGCACAACAGGAATTAATAAAATTGCTAAATCAAAAACCCAAATTAGAAGATTTTAATCAAAAACACTAGGTCTATAATAGAGTTATCACTAGTATGACCTTGCTTACCCTCTAAGCTTTTTCAAATTTCGCCCTGATCATTTTAATATACTGCTCCGGATTATTTTTTATTTCATTCACTTTACTCATTGGCGCATTTGTATCCGGGTCGTACTTAACACTCCATTTAATTATTTCCAGTATCACAGGAATAAAATCCAACGCTTTTTCTGTTGGTGAATAAATAAAACGTTTTTTATTCTCAGGGTCTTCCTGCTTTTGAATCAGCCCTGAAGATTCAAGCTTGTGTAGTCTGTCTGCAAGAATATTGGTCGATATTGCCTCTTCAGCCTCCAGAAAATCCTGATAAAACTTTTTCCCCCATAAAATCATATCTCTAAGAATTAAAAGACTCCATTTGTCACCAATAACATCGACGGCAAAAGTAACAGGGCAATGTGAACGTATTTTTTGTTGCATGGTTTTATTTTAGAAAAATACTTGCAAAAAGCAAGTTATTTAATTATGCTTGCATTTTGCAAGTTAAATGGATAGGAGAGAGAAATGTACCGCTTATTAGGGTTTTATACCCAAAACAATATGAAAGCCGTTTATGTGCTTGAAGAGCTTGGTGTTAATTACCAGTTTGAATTCATTAACCTAGCCAAAGGTGAAAATAAAACCGAGGACTTTTTAGCAATAAATCCTGTTGGTAAAGTCCCTGTACTTGTTCATGGTGAAGAAACTCTGTTTGAATCCAACACTATCTGCCGTTACGTAGCAAGTGTAGAAAACTCACCACTGTATCCCGAAGACAAACTGACAAGAGCCAAAACAGACCAGTGGTTAGACTTTTTTACTAATCATCTGGGTAGATGGGTAAGCACTTTATTTTTTCAAAACATTATTAAACCGATGATTGGCAGTGAACCCGATGGCAAAATCTGTGAAGAAGCCAGTGAGTTCATGCAACAGCAGTTCAGCATTGTCGATAAACACCTGGAAAGCAATAATTACTTTGTTGGCAATATGCTAACTATCGCCGATATATGCGCTTATGCCTATATTGAACAAATAGAACTTATCAAAATTAGTATCGATGAATACCCTAACCTTTCACGCTGGTATAAAGAGATAAGTGCAAAACCGTCAATAGCCGAAGCAAAAAAGAAAGTAAAAGAAGCTCAGGGCTAATTTTGCTTCTATTAAACTGTTATGAATAAAAAAGGGCAATAAATATTGCCCTTTTTATTACAACTAACAAAATGATTATGCTTGTCGTTTACGCTGTATCGCAGCTATACCTGCCAGGGCTGAACCCATAAACCAGAATGAAGCAGGAATTGGAATAATAGTGTTTTGAACAAAGAAAGTATCACCCAACTTATAAACGCCAACGATGTTACCACCATCTATATTATTCGTTACCTCTACATTCGAAGCAATAACATTCCCATCACCATCATTATCAGCTAAAAATATCTCAGCAATAGATCCAGTTGATTGTATTAACCCACCAAACGTTGTTGAAATAAATTGATTATTAAAACTATTACCTGCAGAAAGAATATCATTGCCATCTGCAAGAGTGATGTAAGCATTAGCAAAACTAACCCGTGCACGCATTGCGATTGAATCAAACGTGATGTTAGAGATGCTATCACTCGCATAAACAAGACCTATACCTGTATCCGCGTAAGTTTCAAATATGGTACTGTAAGCAGTAGAGCCCGAAGTAATACCAAATAACGCAAAACCGTTTGCATTAAAGCCAGCGTAATTTGAGTTCGTTGTTAAATCAACAGAAAATCCAACATTACCACCTGCGGAAAACGCATCGGCTGTAATTCCAGCATTATAAATTAATGTAGTGTTAGTTGTAGAATCAACCAACAATAACAGCATGTCAGAGCCCATTGTTGTAGAAATGTCTTGAGCATCTCCAAGTACAGCGGGATTAACTGCAACAGCCTGTACATTAGACGCTAACAAAATTGAACCTGCTAAAACCGATAAATTTTTTCTAATCATTGCCTCACGCCTCTATTTTATAAAATAATTTTTCTAACTACATATAGCTAATCATTTTCGTTTAGACCGGTAAACTGCAATACCTGCCAGGGCTGAACCCATAAACCAGAATGAAGCGGGGACAGGTACAATATTTTCTTCAGGCTCAAATTCCGGTTCAGGTTCATAGCTCAAATTTCCTTCAACATAGAAATTATTGCCTAAAACAAAGGCGGTATTTATAGTCTCAGGATGAATTAAAATGTTTCCACCTGAGAGGTTACCTGCAACATATACTTTAGTAGTTGAAACAATACCGTCATTTGTCGTTGTCGAAAAGATATTATTCACTGAACCGATAGACTGGATCATACCACCAAACTGAGTTGAAATGATTTTGTTGTTGAAGCTGTCTACAGCTGAAAGGATATCATTACCGTTAGCAAGATCAATATAAGCATTAACTTCATTAAGTGAAGGACGAAGAGTGTCACTACCCGCTGGAATACTAGTTGCAGCGCTGGTTGCATAAACAAGACCTATACCTGTATCCGCGTAAGTTTCAAATATTGTACTGTAAGCAGTAGAGCCCGAAGTAATACCGAATAAAGCGTAACCGTCTGCGTTGAAGCCAGCATAGTTTGCGTTAGATGTTAGATCGACAGAAAAAGCTACATTGCCGCCTGCAGCAAGCGTATCAGCAGTAATACCTGCATTGTAAACTAACGTATTGCTAGTTGTAGAATCAACCAACAATAACAACATGTCTGAACCAGTCGTTGAAGAAGGCTCATCTGCAGCACCAAGAACAGCTGGGTTGACAGTCGCTGCGTTAACACCTGAAGCCAACAAGATAGAACCTGCTAAAAGGCCTAGGTTTTTTTTGATCATTATCTTTACTCCTGTTTTTTATAATAAAGAACTGCTCTTTAGCTTAATATCACTTATCGGATTATTTTCGTTTAGACCGGTAAACTGCAACACCTGCCAATGCCGAACCCATAAACCAGAATGAAGCAGGAATAGGTACCTGTTCAACATAAAAAGTATCATTCAAAACAAAAACTTCGCCAAGAGGTCCGCCCGATAGATTCCCCCATATTGCTACATTAGATGTTATAACATTACCGTCACCATCGTTATCTGCCAAGAAAATTTCAGTGACAGAACCAATCGGTTGAATCAAACCACCAAACTGAGTTGAAATAAATTGATTATTAAAACTATTACCTGCAGAAAGAATATCATTACCATTGGCAAGCGCTATATAAAAATTAGCAATAGTTACTTGCCCACGCATTATGTGTGAATCCAGCGGGATGTTAGAGATGCTATCACTCGCATAAACAAGACCTATACCTGTATCCGCGTAAGTTTCAAATATTGTACTGTAAGCAGTAGAGCCCGAAGTAATACCGAATAAAGCGTAACCGTCTGCGTTGAAGCCAGCGTAGTTTGCGTTAGATGTTAGATCGACAGAAAACGCTACGTTACCACCTGCAGCAAGCGTATCAGCAGTAATACCTGCATTGTAAACTAACGTATTGCTGGTTGTAGAATCAACCAACAACAATAACATGTCTGAACCAGTCGTTGTAGCTTCATCAGCAGGTGGAGCAAGAACAGCTGGATTGACAATAGCTGCGTTTACGCCAGAAGCCAACAAGATAGAACCTGCTAAAACCGATAAATTTTTTCTAATCATTGCCTTCTATCCAAAATTAATTTGCAGAAAAGGGAACCCTTCCTTGCCTTTTTTTATATTTATAACATAAATTTATGACAAGTAGTTTAAAATCGATTTAATTTTACTTATCTCATAAAAATCAAATGAATTTAGTGGATAAATTTTTCTAATACTTCGTTTAGAAATAACCGACCTTTTTTAGTGGGTTTTATTCTATTATCTTTAAAAACAAGCAGCTGTGATTTATATAACGCATTAATTTTTTCGTTTATCTGTTCAAATGGCAAAGCTGTTCTTTCTTCAAAGAGTGTCTCACTAAACCCATCATTCAAGCGCAGTGCATTCATCATAAATTCTAAAACTCTATCATTATCTTTTAGTGTATTCATACCAGCCAGTTTTTCTTTTTGTTCTATATAGGGTTCAGGCATTCGGGTTTTCCATCGTCTGTAAATACAATCATTCTTTGTTATCTTTCCATGCGCGCCGGCTCCTATTCCGAGATAATCACCAAATTCCCAGTAATTAATATTATGTTTTGCCTGCTGGTTTTCTCTTGCATAAGCAGACACTTCATACTGTATAAATTGGTTAGTGTTTAAAAGATTTTGCCCTTGCTCAAAGATATCTGCAAGACAATCTTCTTCCGGTAATACGGGAGTTTTTTTATAAAATTCAGTATTTTGTTCAATGGTAAGTTGATACCAGGATATATGCTCTGGCTCCAATGCTATTGCTTGTTCCAGATCTTGCATAGCCTGAACAGACTTTTGATTGGGTAAACCATGCATGATATCGATATTGATATTTTTAAATCCGCTATCTCTGGCTTTTTTGAAAGCTCGCATTGCTGCATCCGCATTATGTATTCGCCCTAGTCGCTTTAATGAATCATTATTAAAGCTCTGCACACCGATTGAAAGGCGATTAATTCCAGCCTCAAAAAAACCTGCAAAGTTAGCTTCATCTACAGTTCCAGGGTTTGCTTCTAACGTTATTTCCATGCAAGAGGAAAAATCCAAACGCTGTTTTAACTCTATAAACAACGCTTTGTAAAACTCTGCTGAAAGAAGTGATGGTGTTCCACCACCAATAAAAACAGTATGTATAGGTCTTTTATGCTCTAGAAATTGAATGTCTGACTCAATGTCGTCTATTAATGCTTTTAAATAACGTTGTTCCGGGTAGTCGTTTTTTATGTCTGCTATAGTATGTGAATTAAAATCACAATAAGGGCATTTTTTAATACACCATGGAATATGAATATAAAGACTGGTCGGTAATGGTTTTTCAAACATTAAACCAGAATACCCAGTTCAATTAACGCCAGTTTTAATTTCTTTAAGGCTTTACCTCTATGGCTAATAGCGTTTTTAACTTCCGGAGTAAGCGAAGCTGCTGTACAGTAATATTCTGGCACATAAAATAAGGGGTCGTAACCAAACCCGTTTTCACCATCCGGTGCTTCCAGAATTTCCCCCTCCCAGGACGCCGAACAAACCACAGGGTTTGGATCTGTAGCATGACGCATAAATGCCAACGCACAAACAAAACGTGCCGTTCTTTTTTCTTTGACTATTGATGTTAGTGCCTCAAGTAATTTCTGATTATTGGTTTGATCGTTAGCATTTTCACCATAAACATCACGACTATAACGCGCCGAGTAAATACCTGGTTTGCCCCCTAGAGCATCTACTTCTAATCCCGAATCATCTGCTATTGCAGGTAATTTCGTATATAAACAGGCATTACGCGCCTTGATAATAGCATTTTCAATAAAGCTCAAGCCGGTTTCATCAGCATCGGGCACGGAGAACTCTGACTGAGGTAAAATATCTATATCGGTTTGAGAAAATAATTGCGAAAACTCTTTTAGTTTTCCTTTATTGCTTGAAGCTATAACGATTTGATTTAGCATAATATTTTATCTAGTTATGATAAAATCGTTTACGAAAGTTGATATTGATTGGCTGCTCTCCCTGCCTTGGTGTGACATCGATATCTATAACAATAATCTCATCGTTATTTGCAATTTTGAATTTACCAAGATAATAAGCCGCATCCTTTTCTTTTACCAATTGAAACTCCATTTCTTTTCGATGAATTAAATTAAACGTTGTGCCCTTTATATCAAAAGGTATAACAGATTGGGTTTTACCGCTTTCAAGGGTTTCAATGACCGAGATGTTAACCAAAGCGCGATCCTTTGCCCGCACAATATCTATGGCACCGGCAACTTCGGGGGTTAAAAAGCTGGTGTTAAATGCACTATAAAAAACTTCATACGGTTCATTAATAACCGAAATATCTTCTTGTGCTTGTATTACTTTGGAAAAAAATACAATCAAAATGATTGTAAAAGCTCTTATTAACACTGATTGTTTTTTCATTTCTGGCTACATCGTTTAGCAGTAATTAATCATGAGGAAATTTTATAAAGCGCATGCGTTGCAAAAAGGTTGGGCCATTTTATCGCTAAAAACGATTTATTCGAACTGTTATCTCCATGGTTCACCTGAAAATTGCGTTTAAGAATTTTAATCGCATTTTGTTCACAAAAGATTTCAAAATCTTTCACTGTACAAAAATGGATGTTAGGCGTGTCATACCAGCTATAAGGCATAAATTTACTCACAGGCATTTTACCCCTCATTAATAAATGCCTTCGTGCATGCCAATAACCAAAATTGGGAAATGCAACAATACATTCTTTTCCTATACGCAACATTTCCTTTAATACGTAGTCAGGACGATGCACTGCCTGAAGCGTATAGGTAAGAAGGACCATATCAAAACTGTTATTTGAGAAGTTCTCAAGACCTTCATCAATATTTTGCTCTATTACATCAATACCATTTTTTATACACGCCGTTATTTTTTTTTCATCGATTTCGATGCCCAGCGAACTGACCTGTTTTGTTTTATTGAGATGAGCAAGCATGCTGCCGTCACCACAGCCCAAGTCCAGAATGTGAGCTTCTTCGGTTACCCACTTTTCAATTTGTAAAAAATCAAATCGCATTGTTTATACTCCCTCTGAACAACCACATTCAATAGCCACTCTTTCCATATAGGTTTTAAACACCTGTTCATAACGTGGTATTGGCAACAAAAAAGAATCGTGCCCAAAGTCAGAGTTTATCTCTACATAGCTCACCTGTTTTTTTGCCTGTATCAAGGCATTAACAATTTCTTGCGAACGTTCGGGCGAAAAACGCCAATCGGTTGAAAAAGATATCACAAAAAATTTGCTTAGCGCACGAGAAAAAGCTTCTACAGGTTTATCATCGTATTCTCTTGCCAAATCAAAAAAATCCAAGGCACGTAGCATTAACAGATAAGTATTTGCATCAAACTGTTCAGAAAACTTTTCACCTTGATAACGCAGGTAGCTTTCTACCTCGAACTTGAGTTCAGTTTCTACACCACGTTGAAAAGTGCCTTCTCTTAATTCCCGGCCAAATTTTTCGCCCATTACATCACTCGATAGATAAGTGATGTGGCCAATCATTCTTGCAATTGAAAGGCCTTGTCTTGGCAATACACCCTTTTCATAATATTTTCCATCATGAAACTCTGGGTCAGAAGTTATTGCCGTTCGAGCGGTGTCGTTAAACCCGATATTCTGAGCAGTAAGCTTTAAGGCAGATGCTATAACAACACAATGTTTGACTAACTTCGGAAATTCCAGAGACCAGCGCATTGCCTGCATACCACCAAGGCTACCACCTATAACTGCAACCCAACCCGGAATACCTAACGATTCCATTAATAACTTCTGGCTGGCTACCCAATCTCTCACTCGCATAACAGGGAACGATGGCCCCCATGGTTGCTGTGTTTCCGGATTGATTGATAAAGGCCCGGTACTCCCTGAGCAACCGCCCAGATTATTAAGGCTTACCACAAAAAAATGATTGGTATCGATCGCTTTGCCAGGGCCGATATAATGATCCCACCAGCCAGGCTTTTTATCCTCTGTATCATGAACCCCTGCCGCATGATGGTCACCAGAAAGTGCATGACAAATAAGTACAGCATTATTTTTTTTTGTATTCAAAGTACCGTAAGTTTCATAAACAATATCAAAACCATTAAGCGTTCGCCCGCAAGAAACAGTAAATGGCTCTGTATAATGAAATGTTTCTGGAGTAACAACCCCTACGGAATTTGACTCAATCAATATTAATGTCTCTAATGATTAAACAATGACTGGGTTATTCTGCCCTCTGAACCTTATTGCGACAATACCAAATAAGCCCAAGGTTTTAAGAAAACCAGAGCTCTCAATGTTTATATCCCTCTTTATAATTTTTATATTTATACTCAAAACCTTCCTGCTCTAAATAACAGCTTTTACAGCGTTTGTTGCCACCGCGATCCGGCTTGTAGTCTTCTATCAATGTATCAAGATCAATATTATGCTGGTTTGCTAACCATTCCATCACTTCTCTTAATGTTGGCGCATTACCATCACAACCCAAATAAACAGGTCGAAGTGTTTGGTTCTCTTTATAATGTTTTACCAAATGAACAAACACAGCAGCACAATCGATTAAATGAATGCGATTACTGTAACGAACAGGCTGCTTTGGACAAATGCGACCACTTTGCAAAACCTGCAGTAAATGCCCTCCTCGTTTATTACCGTAGATGCCACTAAAACGTACACAGCTGGTAACAAATTCCGATTCTCTTAACAAACGCTCGGCCTCTAACATTGTCCTCCCGGAATACCCTGCAGGCTCAACAACACTCTGTTCATCAACCCACTCACCATTATTCTGTGAATAGACACTGGTTGAAGAAGCAAATAGTATCAAACACGCCTTGTCTTGTGATTGTTTCAATGTTTCTAATAAATTCGATATGCCTTCAACATAGGTTTGCCAATAAGCTTCTTCACCTCGTGCGGTTAAAGTTATCACTACAATATCCCAATTTATAGGTGCTATTACTTTTAAGCTTTTAAGGTCAGTCACATCCAGTTTTATTTTTTTTAATGCGTTGCCATCTATATGATCGGGTAGCTGATCAATTGAACGTCTGGCAGCATGGATTTCAAATCCTTCTGCATGTAACTGCCTTGCTGTTTCCAAACCCAGATCACCACAACCAATTAATAATGCTTTTTTTGCGTACACTTCAGGTTTTAAACCTCTCAAATAGTTCGTTAATCTAACGCTCTATAGTATACTCCCCAACACATTAACTAAGCCATTAAACTTCAATAACTTTATATTTATTTTTAACCTATCATTTAAATAATCGCTATTGTGAAAAAAGTCAATGCCCTGAATCATTCTCTCAGCACCCTCAAAGGCATTGGCCCAGCAATGGAAGACCGACTTAACCAGCTGGGTATTTATTCTTTATTCGATTTACTCTTTCATCTGCCCTTTCGCTATGAAGATCGTACCAGAGTCATTCCTATAGCTACTTTAAATAATGGACAAAGCGCTGTTATTGAAGCTGAAGTTGAACATTGCCGTATTCAGCTTGGAAAAAAACGTTCTCTTGTCGTTAGTATCAATGACGGGAGCGGTAGTATTAACCTGCGCTTTTTTCACTTTAGCGGCACACAAAAAAATAATTTTGTTTCGGGAAAAAAAATTCGCTGTTATGGCGATGTCAGTCTGACAAAATCAGGACTGACAATGATTCATCCTGAATATACCTTTACACTCAATGAACTTGAAGAATCAGATTCACTCACAGCAATTTATCCGAGCACAGAGGGGATTAATCAAGCACGATGGCGACAGTTTATAGAGCAAGCCTTTAAAAAAATAAATCCTGAGGATTTGGACTATCTTATTTTCACATCAGAAATTAAAGCTGATGATTTGCTCTCGCAATCACTGGTTACTTCTCAAAAAATTGATACAGAAACTTCTCTATATCAAACCTTGCACACACTCCACTTTCCACCGGCAACAATTAATTTAAATGCTTTTTCTGAAGGTACGCATCCCTACCAGAGACGCCTTGCATTTGAAGAGCTCGTTGCCCATCGTCTTTCACATTTAGCCATTAAATCTAAAGCTAAAATAGAAAATGCCGTTCCTATTAAGGTTAAGATTGAGCAAGAGAAACAATTTATCAACAACCTGCCATTTAAGTTAACGCATGCTCAACAAAAGGTACTCAGCACTATTATTGAAGATCTGGAACAGCCCAAAGCAATGATGCGCCTGGTGCAAGGCGATGTAGGCTCAGGTAAAACCGTTGTTGCTGCATTGGCTATGCTTCATGTTGTTTATAATCAACAACAAGTAGCATTTATGGTGCCTACGGAAATTTTAGCAACACAACATGTTATTCAATTTGAAAAATGGTTTAGTCCTCTTGGTATATCTGTTGAACTACTAGTAAGCAAAACGCCTATAAAACAAAAAAATATCGTTAGTAAAAAAATACAGAATGGAGAAATTGCAATTGTAGTGGGAACGCATGCGCTAATACAGGAGTCCATACAATTTAAGAATCTTGCTCTAGCGGTTATTGATGAACAACACCGTTTTGGTGTTGAACAACGCCTTGCCTTAAAGCACAAGCGCAATGATGGACTCACACCACATCAACTGGTAATGACAGCTACGCCTATTCCTCGAACATTGGCTATGACTTTTTATGCTGATCTGGACTACTCTGTTATTGATGAATTACCTCCCGGTCGTAAACCGGTTAACACTGTAGCTATTAGTCAGGGACGTAGAAATGAAGTGATTGAACGTGTAAAAAATGCCTGCGCTCAAAAGAAACAAGTATATTGGGTTTGTACGTTAGTTGAAGAATCTGAAATACTTGAGTGTCAAGCAGCAGAATCGACGGCCGAAGAATTAAGCCAGCTCTTGACTGATATTAAAGTCGACTTAATTCATGGGAGAATGAAACCAGCAGAAAAAGAAAATGTTATGCAGGCATTTAAAACAGGCAACATTAATCTTTTGGTAGCAACCACTGTAATTGAAGTCGGCGTTGATGTACCTAATGCAAGCTTGATGATTATTGAAAATCCTGAGCGCCTGGGTTTAGCGCAATTACATCAATTACGGGGACGTGTAGGCCGGGGAACTCAGGAAAGTCACTGTGTGCTTATGTATCAAACGCCTCTTTCAAATAATGGAAAACGACGACTGGATATTATGCGTGAAACCAACGATGGGTTTGTCATAGCGGAAGAGGATCTCAAATTGCGCGGTCCAGGTGAAATGTTAGGAACCCGGCAGTCTGGTGCTGTATCGATGAGACTGGCGAATCTTGAACGCGATGCAGATATGATCGAATTAGTCGTAAATGTATCCAATAAAATTAATCAAACAGATTCTAATCGCACAAAAAAACTGATACAAAGATGGTGCCCTCTTGCACCGCGTTATCAAAATGTTTAGGTCGCGCGCCTAAAAAATACAGCATCAAAAACCTTTAACTAACCAGTTAATGACTATCGATCATCCTCCTAACTCTGTCGAATTTGAAGAAAATACCGAAGCAATACGTTGGCAAATAATTCTAAAGTGAATCATCAGCTTTAACTTTCAACTAAAAAATAATTGTTACATGCAAAACTGACCTCTTTTATCTAGTATCATCTCTAAATACTGTAAGTACATTAAATTCTTATAATCAAAGGAAATCCTGTCATGAATACAACACTAATGACCTGGGCGTGGATATTTCTCGTTTTTTACATCGCTGCAATGATTGGCATTGGTATTTACGGTGGACGTAAAGTCAACAACGGTGATGACTACGCTGTTGCTCGTGGCGGCTATGGGCCGCTACTTCTTGCACTGGCATTTGCGGCAACTACTGCTAGCGGCGCAACCTTTATTGGTATTCCAGGCATAAGCTATAAGTTAGGGTTTTCTTCATTGTGGTATCCATTTTTGTATCCTGTCGGCGTTTATATCGGTGTTCTGCTCTGTTTGAATGCGGTTGCAAAAGAGGGCGATAAGCTGGGTAGTCGCTCCATACCTGAATATCTGGGCGATCGCTATAAAAGTGATTTTATACGCCTCGCTTTTGCTCTATTTTCGTTAATTCTATTGTTCTACCTTGCCGGACAATTAGTTGCCGGGCTCGTCATGTTTGAACAGATTCTTGGTTTGTCCAAACCTTATGCGCTTGCATTAACTACGATTGTCTTACTTATTTATGTATCTCTGGGCGGTGCACACGCCGACATCATTACCGATGGTATTCAAGGTTTAATGATGTTGGGCATTGCATTGCTAGTTGTTTATCTCTTTATACGAGGAATTCATGTCGATGGAGAATTGCAATCTGTAGCAGAAGTATTAAAAAAACAGGACCCTTCACTCGTTACAGCACTCAATAAAGATAGCGCACTCTTCGGCTCACCTCTAACAATTACCCTAATGGTGATTGCTCATATACCTCTTGGCATGCTACCGCATATTGGTAACAAGATATGGGCACTAAAAGGCGACAAAAATCGAAAACAATTTCTTTTATTTGCCTTTGTTTTTGCGATGATTTTGCCCTGTATGGCTTTAGGCGGTCTTTTGGCACGCGCTGTACTGGGCGATAACCTGCTTCAAGACGGTTTATCTCCTAACGAATCTATACCTGCTTTATTCATTGAGATTATGCCCGCATGGTTTGCTGCATTACTATCTGTAGCCATTATCTCTGCAATTATGTCGACAGCCGATGGACTGGTTGTTTCTGCTTCGCAGGTTTTCGCCAATGATATCTACAGACGTAGTATTGTGCCTCGCTGGCGATCCGATTTATCCCCCGAAAGAGTTGAACAACAAGTGTTGAATATTTCGCGTATTGCTACAATTATAGTGCTGATTGGTTCTGCCTGTATGGCATGGGCATTACTCAATGTGAACATTGCGTTGATCGTCTGGATTGGCATAGGCGGAATGACCTCAGCGCTGGCTGGCCCTCTTGTTCTGGGCAGCCAATGGCAAGGTGTTAATAAGTATGGTGCTATAGCTGGTATGCTGGGCGGTGCTCTAACGTTTTGCCTATTGCATATGGGTGTTATTACTTCGCTAACCAACGCCGGTGAAAATAGTTGGCTAGCTATTCAATCTTCAAATGCTTTTACTTGTTCTGGAATTGGTGTGCTGGTATCCGTTACGTTTTCTATTGCGGTATCTTTAACAACTAAAAACAAATAATAGCCTTTTTACTTAACAATAGGCAATTGGATAGTGAAACAAGTACCTTGTCCTAAAGTACTTTCTACAGTTATTTTACCTTTATGCTGTTGCTCTATTATCCCCATAGAAATAGACAAACCCAGCCCTGTACCTACACCTACATCCTTTGTTGTAAAAAAAGGATCAAATATTTTGCTGATTGTCTTTTCTTTCATCCCACAACCATTATCCTGTACAGTGATATAAATATTTTCTTCATCGTTATTCGACGTTATTGTAATTTGACCAGGGGTTTCTTTTATTGCCTGACAGGCATTAACGATTAGATTTAAGATAACCTGATTAATGCTTCCTGGATTACCTTTAGTGGGCGGCAAGTCCTCTTTAAGATTGAGCTTTAAACTAGCCTTATGCTTAATTTCATTATTAAGAAGTTTGATAGTATAGCTGATGCAGTCGTTAACAAGTAATAACTGTTTTTTATCATCATCAACACGTGCAAAGTTTTTTAATCCATCGACAATACTGATAACATGTGTTGTACCACCTAACGATTCATCGATAAGCGCCTGCATATCTTCAAGGATATAATCGATTTCGCTTTCTTTTTCATTTTTTTCTATTGCCTCAAGATTTTCAATATATTTTGATGTGTCGTCCTGATTCATATCTTTAAGCAATGATTTGTATAAAGATACGGTTTTATTAAAAACATCTGAATAATCTTTTAATATACCCAGATTTGCTTGAATAAATCCGACGGGGTTATTAATTTCGTGAGCAATACCCGCCGATAACTGACCTAGTGATGCTAACTTTTCCTGATGCATTAATTGCATTTTTTGTTTTTTTAATTTTTCATACGCCTGTTGCAGCTCGGTATTCATATCATAAAGCTCTCTGGTGCGCTCTTCTATGATGGCTTCAACATGTTCGCGCGCTTTTTTCTCACGCTCGTAAGCTCTTTTATAATTGCCACTTTCCATAACTATATTGTTAGATCGTTATTCTGAAAGTACAGAATTTATCACCTTTGTGCATACAGGTTTCATGTTGTAGTTGATAATCTACTCCATAATGAAGTGCTGCACCGCGTATCAACCCTTCGGCTAACAAACATAATTTTCGCGGAGAAGTGTAATACATCATGAGGGTATTATCAGAAATCTGTTCATGATCCAGCTTAGGTAAATTTGGATTTTCATAAAGCTTTTGTACTTCTTTATGAATGACACTATCAATACTTTTTAAGAAGTCAAAAAAGTTATCTTCATTATCGGTAAAAACGGGATACTTTTCTGTTAGAAACTTAAAGAGGTAACAACCAAAGCTTTCGACCAGAACAGGAACAGACTGTCCGGATAATTCTGATAGCTTTTCGACTAGAGCAAACAACTCTTCATCCGGAAAATCTTCTACAGAAACATAGATACCGCCCGATGCCGGGTTAACTTCATCAAGAAGTCGTTCCCATGTATCAATATTAATCTGTTCTTCAATCATTTGATTGAAAGCAATAAACACCGCACCCTTCATTAGTGAACCTTCCTTGGTAAACCTTTTATGAATAAACTAATATTTATCGACTGGTATTTAAACAGTACTATTTAGAGTATAGTAAAAATTTTTTGGCTTTAGGTTTATAAAGATTAAACTTTGCTTTTGTTAGACATGTAATTAGAGTTATTTCCATATAGGTTCGCGTTTTTCAAGAAATGCATTGATGCCTTCTTTTGCATCCGGGCTTTGAAGACACGCTTCTAATTGGGATCGCAAAAAAGGTAATGCGCTATCAAATTCCATCTCGTCCTGTTTAACAAACGTTTCCAGGCCCATTGTCATCGTGCCTGGAGCTAAATCTGCTAACTCTGTAGCCAGGTTTTTAACCTGCCCTTCAAGAGACTCTGCTGGAACAGTTTGATTAATTAGCCCCCAATTTTCTGCTTGTTGCGTTGAGATTGGATTACCACGCATTACAAAATCCAGTGCCGCGCGCTGAGGCATGATTCTGAAAAGTCCGGCCATTACCATAAATGGCCAAATGCCTCGCTTGATTTCCGGTGCAGAAAACTTTACTCCTTCAGCTGCAATCGCATGGGTCACATTGCAAAGGAACAGCAATGCCCCAGCAAAAAGATCGCCTTGAATCGAAGCAATTACCGGTTTATAGAGATGCCGGAAGCGCAATGCAATATCATCCAGCTTACCTCGAACCGGAACAGTTGAGTTGGTTTGAGTAATCTTACCACTCATCACTGACAGATCTCCCCCTGCACAAAAAACATCACCATTTGCTGACAGTACAACCACTCGAATATCTCTCTGCTGTTTGGCATAGTCGAGCGCATAAATAATCTCTGCTGCCATAACTTCATTGATTGCATTTTTACGCTCTGGGCGATTGAGACGAATAGTTAATATATGATTTTTTATTTCGAGTTCTACCGCTTCAAAAATTAATCCATCCAGAGATAATTTTTCTTCTGTCATCACTATTCTCTCTATTTGTATTTAAATATATTGCCAGAGATGTATACCATTAATGATTATCTTTTAATAATACTGCTGGCACATCTATGATTTTGGCGCGAAGATATTCACCCATCGATTTTGCTTGAGGGTCCATACGTACCGATGAAGCAACACCCTCGCCTAAAATTCCTTTGATAAAAAAATTCAGTGAATTGATATTGATTAGTTCGTAGCGCAACACCTCAAAATTTCTTGTCTCCGGCAATAGTTTTTTAAAATTTTCTACCGTTAAAAATTCATATAAGAAACCATAAGCTTCATCACTGGTTGCCCAAACACCTATATTGGCACAACCACCCTTATCGCCAGAACGTGTACCAAACAAACGCCCAAAAGGTATACTAACGGTTTTATCATTGGAAAATGCTGGAACTGATTCGGGATGTACTGAATAATGAACTGGTGTTAAATCAAGTTGACTGGTTGGTACAACCTCAATTATCTGATTATCTATATGTACTTTTTCAACAATGTATTTACTGTCTACCAAAGCAGGCCAATAAACAAGAAAGCTTTCACCGTTTCCAATCGGGTTAATAACACCGAGTCCAGGAATATTTGCCAGCATTATTTCAATCATTCTGGCATTAAACAACCGGCCAACCAATTCTTTATCTCGGGATTTTACAATTATTCTCAAACGCGCAAAAGCTTGTTCGTTAGTATCCGGATTTTCCTTTTCACTGCGAACAAGCTCTACCGATACATCATCAAACTGAGATGCTCCACCCAGGTTATTAAAAAATGTATCAGTCAATATTTTTGCTTTTTTCTCAATATCCAAACCAGCAATTAAAATTTCAAAGCCATTTCTATAACCACCCAGCGTATTGATACAAACTTTATGGTTGTGCGGAGGGCATGAACCTTTACAATTACTCACATAGACACGATTCTCTCCTACCTGCTTAATGCTCAACGTATCAAAGTGCGCAACTACATCCGGATTTATATACGCAGGGTCACTAATCTCATAAAGCAGTTGAGATTTAACGGTGCCAACAGATACCAAACCCGCCGTGCCTGGATGTTTGGTAATAGTGAAATTGCCATTGGCCTCGATTTCTGCAATAGGATAACCAGGATTATCGAAACTTGGAACTTCCTCGAAAAAAGCATAATTGCCGCCAGTCGCTTGTTGCCCGCACTCAATGATATGGCCGGCTGCCAAAGCACCCGCAAGCTCATCATAATCATTACGTTGCCATTTAAATTTCCATGCTGCAGCTCCAATAACCAGAGCAGCATCTGTTACCCTTGGACAAATGACCACATCAGCGCCTAAATCCAGTGCTTCTTTAATGCCCCATGCACCCAAATAAACATTGGCAGTCAATAAGGTATTTTTATTATCAGCAAGTTTAGCGCCTGTATCCATGTTGCTAAAAGATTCACCCTGACTTTGCAAATCTTTTATACGTGGAATCAAATCATCGCCATCGATATAGGCGACTTTAATATCAACAGCTAATTCTTCTGCAATACCTTTTACAGCGGTCGCCATTGCTGATGGGTTGAGCCCTCCAGCATTACTAACGATTTTTATATTTTTTTCATTACAAGGTAATAATACTTCTCGTACTTGTTTCAAAAAAGTTCCAACGTAGCCTTCTGCATTTCGCTTCATTTTCTGGCCGTATAAAATTGCCATAGTCAACTCAGCCAGATAATCACCTGTTAATACATCTATGGGCCCGCCTTCTACCATCTCCTTAGCAGCTGACAATTTATCACCATAAAATCCACTGCAATTAGCTATTTTAATTACATCTTGCATAGTATTACTCTTCTTCTACAACAATCAATAATTGTTTGGATTTCACTTGTTGTCTCAACCTACAATGAATAGCTGTCACCTTACCTGAAATGCCTGACTTCAATAAATGTTCCATTTTCATTGCTTCCAGTATCACCAGAGTCTGATCTGCTTCAACTATATCGCCTTCTTTCACTAACAGATCAACAATGGAGCCATCCATAGAAGCTTTAACCTGCCCACTACCTGCACTACTGACAGCATTGGCTGGCTGCTGAGTGATATCTCTAAAGATAAAGTGGCCGCTTCCATCATCCAGATATAATGTTTTATCATCGAAAGCATAATATAAAAAATCACGCACATCGTTTTCAATATACACACAACAATTTTCTTCCATACCTACAAGCTTTAACCTGATGCTGGTCTCTCCAACTTTAATCTCAAAATGATGATCCTCTTTTGTAAGAGCTACAACATTGGTTTCACCATCATATTCCAGCTTGTAAATATATTTTTGGGGCACTGCTCGTCCAACATTAAAATATTTTTCTTTTGCAGTAATAATTGCATGTTGATAGTAAATCAATGTAGCTTTTGCCAGTGTGTCAGAAGAAGGTTTTTGTTCTTTACCAGTATCAGTATTAAAGTGCTGCTCAATAAACGCAGTAGTAGCTTGACCGGATATAAAAACTTCGTGATGCAGTATATTTTGTAGAAAAAGCTTATTGTTATTAAAGCCCAACAACCTGGTATCTTGAACAGCAGAGGCTAAGCGCCGAATTGCTTCTGTTCGGGTTTCTCCATGAGCAATAACTTTTGCAAGCATTGGGTCATAGAAGGGACTAACATCCTGACCAGTCTGTATACCATGATCCATACGTATTCCTGTACGCTCTGGAAAATCCCATAACTGCACTTTGCCTGTTTGCGGCATAAACTGATTACGTGGGTCTTCGGCATAAAGGCGCACTTCCACTGCATGGCCTTTTAATTCAATTTGATTTTGTTTAAATGGTAATGGCTCACCAGCAGCAACTTTTAATTGCCAGGCGACCAGATCCAGACCCGTAATCATCTCGGTAACCGGATGCTCTACCTGAAGGCGTGTATTCATTTCCAGAAAGTAAAAGTTTTTATCTTTATCTACCAGAAACTCTACTGTTCCTGCACCTCTATAATTACAGGCTTTTGCTGCATTCACAGCCGCCTCACCCATTCGTTCTCGCAAGTCTGGGTCAACAAAAGGAGACGGTGCTTCTTCTACCACTTTTTGATAACGACGCTGAATAGAGCAGTCTCTTTCACCTAAATAAACCACATTGCCATGGTTATCAGCAAATACTTGAATCTCAATATGGCGCGGTTCAATGACTGCACGTTCCAGAATCAATTCGCCATTACCAAATGCATTTTCAGCTTCAGATCGTGCCGTACGGATTTGCTCGAACAGATCGCCCTGCTCTAACACTAATCTCATGCCGCGACCACCACCACCCGCTGACGCCTTTACCATCAATGGAAAGCCAATATCTTTGGCTTTCTCCAATAATATTTCATCAGATTGTTCAGCACCTTCATAACCTGGGATGCATGGAACACTGGCATCCAGCATTGCCAGTTTTGATAATCGCTTGCTACCCATTAACTCAATGGCTTTAGCTGGCGGACCAATAAATACAATATTTTCTTCTTCACAAGCTTTAGAGAATTCGGCATTTTCTGATAGAAAACCGTAACCAGGATGAATAGCATTTGCACCGGTTTTTTTTGCGGCTTCGAGAATCTTATCTGCCGCAAGGTAAGATTCACCTACAGCTGCCGGCCCAATACATACTGCCTGATCAGCTTCGCATACATGTAGGGCATCGACATCGGCTTCACTGTAAACTGCTATAGTACGATAACCCAGTTCGCGAGCAGTTCGCATCACCCGGACAGCAATTTCTCCACGGTTGGCAATTAATACTTTTGTGAAGTTGCTCATATTTCTTGTTTCCTAAGTTAAACCGTAAAGTTTATATTTTTATAAACGCCCAATACCAAATGTGTTAGCATTAACCATACGCTCATCAGCTTCTCGACAGACACTCAGAACAAAAGCCACAACAGATCGGGTATCAGCTGGATCTATGATGCCATCATCCCAAACACGTGCTGTATTAGCGAGCGCATTGGATTTAGCTTCCATTGTCTTGATCGTGTCCTGCTCTACCTTGTCAACCATTGCTCTCATTTCATCAGTTACTTCACCAGCGCGTGCCATTTTTGCTTCTACTACCTGGCGCATAACATTACCTGCCTGAGCAGGGCCCATGACTGACACGACACTTCGAGGCCAGGCGAATAAAAAACGGGGAGCCATACCACGACCTGCCATAGCGTAATTACCCGCCCCGTAAGAACCACCAATAATGATAGAAATTTTCGGTACGGAGCAGTTGGTTACCGCCTGAATAAATTTGGCTCCATGTTTAATAATGCCCGATTGTTCGTGCTCAGTACCTACCAGAAAGCCTGTTGTGTTAGTTAAAAATAATAGCGGTGTTCCCGACTGCTCACATAACTGTATAAACTGTGCTGCTTTTACTGCACCATTAGATGTAATTGGGCTATTGTTTCCAATTACACCACAGGGTTGGCCTTCGATTTCAATATGCCCACATAAAGTGCCATTATCAAAATCTGCTTTAAATTCTAGAAAGTCGGAACCATCGGCTATACGCGCAATCACTTCTCGCATATCAAACGGGGTTTTTGGATCTACCGGTACAATACCTCGCAACTCTTCAGCTGCATAGATTGGCTCTTGATAACTAACTTTTGCATGTAGTGGCAAGTTTTTATTCCATCCGAGTTTCTGGGTAACTTCTCGCGCGATTCGTATACCATCTGCATCATTTTCTGCCAGATAATCATTGGTGCCTGCTATTTCACTATGCATTTCCGCACCACCAAGCTCTTCATCTGTGGCGATTTCACCAGTTGCCGCTTTTAATAACGGTGGTCCTGCCAAATACATTGTGGATTGTTTGCGAATTAAAATCAGGTAATCCGACAGCGTAGGTTGATAAGCACCTCCAGCCGTCGCTCCACCATGAACCACTGTTATTTGAGGAATACCAGCTGCTGACAAACGGCACTGCTGGGCAAACCCTGAACCTGATTCACCAAAAAAATCTCCCATTAACTTCAGATTT
Source organism: Cellvibrionales bacterium (assembly GCA_041941365.1). Lineage (GTDB taxonomy): Bacteria > Pseudomonadota > Gammaproteobacteria > Pseudomonadales > UBA7434 > UBA7434. Next base: position 21,108 of record JBGTQK010000006.1, read on the forward strand.
GCACCACCACTCTGCGCCAGAACTACCATTGGCAGCTTGTTCTCTAGTGCGAGACTGGACATGCGCCCACGTTTTTTTCCTCCTAACGGAGTAATGGTGCCGCCCTTAGTCAGGTAATCATCAACTAAAATAATACAGCGAACACCCGCTATATAACCTATTCCGGCAATGCAACTACCACCAGCTGCAGAACCATCCGTGTCTTCTTCTTGCATGTATCCACACAAAGTGGATAATTCCAGAAACGGTGCACCAGCATCCAGAAGTAAACTCAAACGCTCTCGTGGTGGAATAAGGCCCTTTTTTATATAACGAGGTGCTTTAGCTTGCGCTGCCTCAATTACACGACGTTCAATATTGCGAAATTGTTCTACTGAATCCGACATCGATTTAGCGTTATTTTTAAAGGTATCGGACTGGGTATCAAGCTTGGATTCGATAACCGCCATAATATAATCCTGTAACCGTTTATCTTAAAAGAATTTATAAAGTGAAATAGGGAAGCAATAGGAAAGCTACGTTAGTTACCAGGTAAAGTACCCATTTTTTTACAAATAATACCCAACATAACTTCGTCAGCCCCTCCACCAATAGAGCATACTCGCTGGTCGCGGTAAGCTCGGGAAACATGATTGTCCCACATAAAACCCATACCACCCCAATACTGTAAACAAGCATCAGTGACTTCACGCACCAAACGACCAGCTTTAAGTTTCGCCATCGATGCTTTCAGTGTCACGTCAACGCCATTAATGTAACCTTCAACAGCATCATATGTCAGGGCACGCAAGGCTTCGACTTCGGTTTGCAGCTCCGCAAGTCGAAAATGAATCACTTGTTGATCAAGTAATGGTTTACCAAATGCTATTCGCTCACGCGTGTAATCAATAGTACTGTTAATACAATGCTCCATTACTTTAAGTATTCCCGCGGCACAAAAAAGTCGCTCCTCCTGAAACTGAATCATTTGGTAGGTAAAACCCTTTCCCTCTTCTCCAATCAGGTTTTTTTGCGGCACTCGCACATTATCGAAAAATATTTGTGCAGTATCCGATGAACGCATGCCCAGCTTGTCCAGCCTTTCAGAAAAAGAAATTCCTGGTGTTTTAGTCGGTACTACTATTAACGATTTACTCAAGTGTGGATTACCGCCGCCGGTATTGACAAGCAAGCATAGATAATCCGCTTGAGTGGAATTGGTTATCCACATTTTGCTGCCGTTAATAATATAGTCATCCCCATCCTTCACGGCGTTGGTTTTAATATTCGCCACATCAGAACCGGCATGGGGCTCACTAACTGCAATTGAAAAAACCGCCTCACCACTAATAGCCTTTGTTAGAAATTCCTGCTTTATATATTCACTACCAAAATTTGCTATCGCTGGCGTAGCCATATCTGTTTGCACCCCAATAGCCATTGACACTCCTCCACTATGAATACGACCAAGCTCTTCAGATAATACTATCTGATAACTGTAATCCAGACCCATACCACCATATTCTGCTGGTTTGGAAATACCTAATAGCCCTAAGTCACCCATTTTTTTAAATAAATCATGAGCAGGAAATACACCTTCTTTTTCCCATTGATCACAAAAGGGGTTTATTTCTTTATCTATAAATTGGGAAATAGTTTTGCGTATTGCTTCGTGCTGTTCTGTAAATTGCATAATTTAGTCACTCGTTTTTATTTTGTGGTACCTTCTAACAAAAATACTATTATTTAAAAACACTGCCATCTTGCCCGATTACCACTACCTTTTGAAAAGCTGGACGAGCTCGCATTCGATTCAGATAGTCTCTCACATAAGGCTTATAGGGAGAATCAAGCTTTAGTGCTTCACCTAAGTGAAGTGCATATGCAATGGCAATATCAGCAATCGTGAAACGATTATCTACCAAATACTCTCGGCCACCTTCCAAATGAGCATTTAACCTGCACAAACGTGCATGAAACCACTTGGCATAATCTGTCGCTGCCTCTGTAAGTCCGCGCTCAGAAGATTCTTGCAAGGTATAACGAATATATACAGTCTGTGGAAAAGTCAATGTAGCATCACTATGAAATAGCCAATTAAGGTAATCACCGTATTCAGCATGATCAGGCTTTAGTCCAAACTGGTGTTGATCATATTTTTCAACTAGATAAAGGAGAATACCCGAAGACTCTGTCATATGAGTTTCACCATCTATCATATAAGGGACAGTGCCCAGTTTATTAATCTCTAAATACTCGCGCTTCATATACCGCGGAGGAAAAGGTAAAACCTCAAGTTCATAGTCAAACTGCATTTCTTCTAATGCCCAAAGTGCTCGCAGAGAACGAGCATTATGACAATGCCAAAGCCTGATATTCATAATCATTAAATCCCAAACTGACGTGAGGCCAAATCACGCATAATTTCTTCTGAGCCACCACCAATGGCATTAACTCGAACTTCCCTGTAAATCCGTTCTACACGACTATCTCTCATATAACCTATTCCACCCATTATTTGCATTGCCTCTCGAGCGCAATACTCCATAGTCTGACTGCACTGAACTTTGAGTAAAGCAATATCACCAGGGTTGGGTTTACCCTCTGAAATCTCCCACGAACAATGATTTATATATGTTTGACAAGCGTTAATACGCTGTTTCATTTCAGCAATTTTATGTCGAATAACCTGGTGGTCAGCAAGGCGCTTACCAAAAGTTCTCCGCTCCTGCGCCCAACTAACAGCTTCTTCAAGACAGATACGAGATGAAGCCTCCATACTGATACATAGCCACATTCTTTCAGAATTAAAATTATTCATGATGACCGGAAATCCCTGATTTTCCTTACCAATTAGATTTTCTACCGGCACCTTGACATTATCAAAATAAAGGGTTGCTGTATCTGAACACCACCAACCTTGTTTACGATCGAGTGAGGTTCTGGATACACCTTCTAACTCCATAGGAATTAATAACATTGAAATGCCACTTGTACCATCTCCACCTGTGCGTACTGCAGTCGACGTCCAATTGGCATTCATACCACCCGTTATAAAAGTTTTTGAGCCATTGACAATATAATAATCGCCTTCTAATCTGGCTGTTGTTTTTAAATTGGCCACATCTGAACCCCCACTAGGCTCTGTAATTCCTAACGATATTCTTTTGCTGCCATCAAGTATACTTGGCACCACCTGCTGCTTTACTTCTTCAGTTGCAAAATTGACTACTGGTGGTAACCCTATGCTGTGGACCGTTAGATTAGCAACTAACCCACCGACACCAGGACGTGATAATTCCTCTCCAAGAATATTGTGATACCAGATGTCTATTCCTTCACTTATACCACCGTATTTTTCCGGATAGCCGAGCCCAAGAATTCCGACTTCACCAGCCTTTAACCAGAGCTCGTCTGGAATTTTTCCGGCTTCATCCCATTCAGCGGCATAAGGCATAATTTCCCGCTCAACAAAGCGGCGTATATTTGTTCGCCACTCATTATGATCGGATGTCAGATAAGGATTGTTAATTCGAGCAGTATCGAAATCTAAGGGCATTCAATATCCATCCTTTTCAAAAACAAAAAACAGTAAGCAGAATTACCAGTTATGATAAATGAAGTAAGCATTGTAGTGCTATGGCTGCATAACGCCCTTTTTTGCGCGCCATTCGTGTAAGAATTAGTGCCAAGAATTGAGGTCAGGATAATTGCTGGCGATGCTCCAGCGGAGAAACTCCATGCCACGATTTAAAAGCAGCAGAGAACGAACTTTGATCACCATAGCCAAGTAAAAAAGAAATTTCTGTTACTGTCAGGCGTTTATCAGCAAGATATCTCATTGCCTGCTCAACCCGAACCTGTTTTAACTCTTGCTTATAATGAGTATTGCGATCTGATAAACGCCGTTGCAGCGTTCTTCGTGATAGATTCAGCTCATTTGCCACCCGGTCAATATTGGGATTACCCATAGGCAAAAACCGCGCAATAGTTTGACGCAATTGAATTAAAAAAAGGTCTGAAGATTGATTATCGGTAAAAAAGTTATCTAACGGAAGTGCAAAGCTGGATGCCAACTCCCAATGCATCCGTGTCAAAGGATAATCCAGACTATTGCGATCAAAATAAAGACTGCTAACAGGTTGATCGAAAAATAGTTTATCGCCAAAAGTATCTTGTAACATGCCAGGCTTATCAGGCTTGGTGTAAGTAAAACAGGCTTTCCTTACTGGAATAGGTAGTAAACACAATGAATCTACTATATAGGCTGAAGTAGTTAACACCATGTCACTAAGAAAAGGTTGCTTTGAGCTTGGCTGCCATAATGGTTGCCACTCCAGCTTAATTAAATCATTGTCTGTCCGCATGACTACCTCACCTATATCGCCGCAAAAACGCAATATACTCGGCATTAGGTTGAGATAGTCCCGGAAGGTATTACAGACCGTTGACATATAGAGCTGTAAGTTGAGCGAATTAATATAGTTAATACGCCCAACATAAAGCCCCAGATCCGAGCGATGAGTATAATCGTTAATTAACTCAATTAATTTAAGTAATTTAGAAACAGAAAAACGATGCTCTGGATCTTTGAGCAGACGCTTATCAATACCAGCCTTTATAAGCAAGGCATCGACTGGTGCTCCCAGATGCTCACCAGCCTGAACAACTGCAGTTCCCAGCGAGCTGAACACACTCCAGTTGGAATTAAGCTGCTGCATATACTCACCAGATTGTTGTCTACAAGTTTTATTTTATAGAGACATTCTAGCAAACAGCTTCTAACATTTTCCAGCACATGAAAATTGTTTATGTTACTGTATTTTTAACAACAAATAATTATAGCTGGAGAGATAAATAGTTATTCCTTTTATTCATTACTTTGAATAAACGCTTTTAGTTCAAAACTGATAAGATCAGGGAATTGACGCATTATCCAATGCTTTCCATTATCTATATTCACTAATGTTAAATTGTTAATATAATTATAATAATAAGGATAAATATCTGGCTCAAAGAAAATATCTTCTTCAGGAACTATAAGCATTATCGGTATCTGCATTGATGCAAATGATGTTAAATCCTGATGCTTACTCGATTCCCAATTTTGTCGATAAAGGTTGAGTCCATTAAACGATGTACGTGACATCTCAAGAAAGTTACGTTGTGTCAGATAAGTATCATCTACCGAAAAACCATTGCCTGTTGATAACACATAATAAAATGGATAATTGCCAACAAACAAAAATAATTCCGGGAATAATGGAAAATTAACTATCACATCAGCATAAAAAGATTTATTTATTTGGTTTTTTGCTGTTTTAGCATTCTCTGTACAAATTATAAAGAAGCACTCATTCTTATATCTCTCAACAAAATCAAACGTTATCGCCAAATGCGGTGCAGATATTGCCGTATAGCTTTTTAGGCGGTTTTGCCTATTATCTCTTACTAAGGAATCAATATATTGCCAAGCAAGGCCACCTCCCCAGTCATGCGCAATCAAATGAATTGATTGATTGTCTTCAATGCAAAAACCAGACAATATAGCATCAATATCTCCTTTCATTTCTTCTAGCTTATAGCCCTCGTTAGAATCAGGGCTAGACGATCCCCCTGCGCCACGTGTGTCAAACGTAATTAAATGAAACTCCTGCTTTAGTCGATCTATTTGCATTGACCAAATAGCTTGCTCATCCGCATAACCATGTATCAATAAAATTGTTGGATTACTTCTATCACCAAACTGCTTGGCAAAAAAACTTATACCGTCGTGGTCAATATATTTTTCTGCAGCATTACAATTGTTCGCATAAGACGAGTTATGCAAACAAGCCAATAGGATAGTGATTATATAAACTGTCATTTTCATTGGGCACCTCTTTTATACTATTTATTAATTACCCAAACTATAAATCTATTTATTATTTATTTCCTTATCATCTATCAAGATATTTTCTCTTCTTTTATGGCCCTGCTCAATGATTCAGGTGTTACGCCCAGATATGATGCTATATGATAAGCCGGAATTTTTTTAATATAATCGGCTGGTATTTGTTTTTTAAAAAAAAGATAACGCTCCTTAACCGTTTTTAAATGCAACATATTGACTCGCTGCTCCATTGACAAATAATGGCTATTAGCCAATTCTAATTGCAGGCCAAATAGCTCCGGGTATTTCTCAAATAGCTTTTTAAAATGCAACTTTCGAATAAAAAATCCCTGACAAGAACTAACACAAGCAATATATTCCCCCGGCTTTTCTCCAGTAATAAAACTTGCATATTGAACAGCGACATTCGGCTGAACTAACAAACGAAAATTGACTTCTATATCATCAATAATACGGTAACAACGTACTACACCAGTATTAAAGAAAAAAACTTTGTCACATGGTTTTTCTATACCAAAGATAATGTCATTTTTTTGAAACTTTACTACCTGGGCAGACTTCAAGAATTCCTGCATAGCATCTACACTTTCTGTAAATTTTGAAAGCAAGCTATATACTTCTGAAGGAACGCCTGAAATCACTTTATAACCTTTCACTTATGGGCTAACGACAATGAAATTCTTTTTTTCACCATAATTTTTTTATTTTTAAATATCCAACGTACTTTAATGCGCTTCATCCCAACTGCTTCCTACATTCGCATCGACAACCAAGGGCACATCTATTGTCGCTGCGCTCGACATGATTTCACAGATTGTTTCTTTTGCTGAATCTGCAATTTTATTGGGTACTTCAAAAACCAGTTCGTCGTGAACTTGCATGATCATTTTTATATGATTATTTTCTTTTTGAATCCAGTTATGTACATTTATCATTGCAATTTTTATGATGTCTGCCGCTGTTCCCTGCATAGGTGCATTGATTGCCGTTCTCTCAGCAGCTTGCCTTCGCATAGCATTACTGGCTTTAATTTCCGGTAAATATAGTCGCCTGCCGAATAACGTTTCTACATAGCCTTGCTCAGCTGCTTTAGACCGTGTTTTATCCATATATTCTCTGACGCCTGGATATTTCTCAAAATATTTATCGATATAGGCTTGTGCATCATTACGCCCTATACCTAACTGCTTTCCCAAACCAAAAGCTGACATACCATAGATCAAACCAAAATTAATTGCTTTAGCCTTTCTTCTTTGGTCACTACTGACTGCTTCAATACCAACTCCAAAAACCTCCGAAGCAGTTGCTTTATGTACATCAAGCCCATCGTTAAACGCTTGCAACAAGCCGTTATCTTTAGACAAATGAGACATGATACGCAATTCTATTTGAGAATAATCTGCAGCTAAAATCGAAAATTCCTCAGGCGCAACAAATGCTTTACGAACTCGCCTTCCTTCTTCCGTTCTTATTGGTATATTCTGTAAGTTTGGATCACTCGAAGATAGTCTACCTGTCGCTGTAACTGCCTGGTGATAGGAAGTATGTATTCTGCCGGTTTTGGCAAATACCTGTTCTGGCAATCTGTCGGTATAAGTCGATTTTAGTTTACTTAAGCCTCGATACTCCATAATCACTTTGGGTAATGGGTAGTCTAGCGCAAGTTCATGCAAAATAGGTTCAGCCGTTGATGGTTGGCCCTTGGGTGTTTTTTTAATAACAGGCAATTTTAGTTTTTCAAATAGTATCGCCTGCAACTGTTTGGGCGAACTTAAATTAAATTCTTCACCTGCCAAATCATAAGCATTTTTTTCTAATTCTTGCATGCGTTTATTGAGCTGTTGACTTTGCTCTAACAACATTTTACTGTCGATTAATGTGCCATTCTTTTCTATTTCCGTAATGACCGTTAATAGCGGCAGCTCTATTTCTTTATAGAGCTTATAAAGTTTTTCGTCTTTTTTCAGAATTTGCATAAGCTCATGGTGCAGCTTTAGCGTAATATCTGCATCTTCTGCAGCATAGGGTCCTGCTGTTTCTAATGGAATCTGATTAAAGGTCAATTGCTTTGCGCCTTTTCCAGCAATATCTTCAAAATGTATAGTTTGATGATTTAAATAAGCTAATGCTAACGAATCCATATCGTGACGATTTGATACAGAATTAATAATATAGGACATCAACATCGTATCATCCGCAATTCCGTTCAGCTCTATACCGTGATTGGCTATAACGTGTTTATCGTATTTCAGATTTTGACCCACTTTTTTTTGTTTTTCATCTTCCAGTAATGGCTTCAATTTGCCTAGCACTTCTTCTTCATCCAGCTGCTCCGGCGCGTCAAGATAGTCATGACCAAATGGTACATAAGCCGCTTTATCGTGCTCACAAGAAAAAGAAACTCCCACCACTCTCGCTTCCTGATAATTTAAACTGGTTGTTTCTGTGTCAAATGCGAAGAGCTCAGCTTTTTTTAATTTTTTTATCCAGCCATCAAGATCTTTTTTATCAAGAATAACCTCATATTTTTTTTCATTGACTGAATTATTCTCCTCCCGGGCATCTGGATCCAGTTTTTTTGAAACCTCACTAACCCAACTTTTAAATTCTAACCGAGTAAATAATTCCAACAATTTTATATTATCTTGTTTATTATGATTAAATTCTTCAATAATAGAATTTAAATCCACATCCACGTCCGTTTTAATTGTTGCAAGCTTGTAAGACAATTTAGCATTAGCCTCTTCTTTTTTAAGCTTTTCTCCTAACGATTTTGCTCCCCTTACCTTAACTTCTGCAACTTCATCCAGCTTATTGTAGATAGTGTCAACACCGCCTAAGGCCTGAATCAATGCCAGAGCAGTTTTTTCGCCAACACCTGCTACACCTGGAATGTTATCGACCTTATCTCCCATTAATGCTAAAAAATCGATTATCAATTCCGGCGGAATCCCGAATTTATTAATAACACCTTGCGTATCCAGGACAGTATTTGTCATGGTATTTACCAACGTGACGTTATCATCCACCAATTGAGCCATGTCTTTATCGCCAGTTGAAACCAGGACTTTTTCCCCTTTGGCACTACACTGCTTTGACAGACTTCCTATAACGTCGTCGGCTTCTACCCCATCAATAATCACCAAAGGCAAACCCATTGCACGAATAATTTCAAATATCGGCTCTACCTGAACGCGTAAATCATCGGGCATGGGTGGGCGATTTGCTTTATATTCGGCAAAAATATCATCACGAAATGTTTTTCCTTTTGCATCAAAAACAATGATCAGCTCGCTATCTGAATACTCCTTTTGCAAGCTCTTTATCATATTGATAACACCCTTTACAGCCCCTGTTGGCTGACCCGCTGAATTAACCAGGGGTGGCAAGGCATGAAAAGCTCGATATAAATAGGAGGAGCCATCCACCAATATAAGCGGTGACTGTTTTTCTGATTTTTTGCTCATTATTAAATTAAGAACGTTCAAAGAATGATGATAGGGATGTTTTATCGTTATTGTACTCGAGATAGCACAATCAATTGCCTCGCTTTAGTTATCGCATAAGACTAATAATTCACAGCTAATTGTTCGCACAAACGATCAACTTTCTTAAAAAAGTGTTACCGTTAACAAAAAAAGCGGTAACACTTTACATTTAATAATCTTATCAAAGAAAAAAACTGGTAATCTCTGCATTCTTTGTTACTATATGTAACAAGTTACGTGGCGAAAGGTATCAAAGCAGTTGCCCGTCATGCTTCTCAATGTCATTTATTGTTTATAAAAGGAAATATGGAGTTACTACCATGAAATTATCAACTATCGCCTTATTGGCCTGCTCATCATTGTTAAGCTGTATAGTGATTGCTGAAGAAACAACTGAATCAACACCATTTAATGCCACTATAGAAACTGCATTGGAAACACCAGTGGCAAAGCTTGAAGGACAAACAAGCGCTATTTTTGAACAATCAATTGATGCTGAAATAGAACGCTTGATGGATTTAAGCGGTTATTAATTCAATTGTACTGATTGACTTATCCTCTTTACGCAAGCCGGCGTTTTTATCTAACCAGGCTTGCTTTTTTTTGCCTGTATTTATTTATTATCTTTATCAAAACCAATGCGTAAAGAGCGATAGGTTAAGGCAATTCTTTTTACATCCAATGGCGGGCGATAAATGCCATGAAAATGCCCGTAAGGGTTAATCACAATTAAATTACCCGAGTGATCAATGGTGTAATCACCAATATCATGATTCAACACCACTTTCTGGAAAGGCACATTAACCTGAGTGGCAAACTTTCTCAGAGTAAGGAACTCACCGGTAACGCCATTTAGCCAATCATCAGGCGCTCCTCTTAATGATCCATCAAAATATTTTAGATATTCATTAATTTTTTCAACCGTATCACGCGCAGGATCCAAAGTTACAAATAGAAAACGCGTATCATTATAATAAGGCGTTTCTCTTAACTCTTCTTTTATATCACCGAATAATGCAAGAGTTGCTGGACAAATATCAGGGCAATGAGTGAAGCCAAAAAAAATCAATGTCCAATGCCCTTTTAAATTTTCTTTTGTAAAAGGCTGATCATTTTTATCGGTTAACTCAAAATCCGAAATTTCTCTTGGTGTCGAAAACATTATCGCACCATTAGAAACCATTTCTTTTGGACTTAATTCCCTGGGCGTTAATATACGATTAATAAATAACCCCAGAATCACAAAGACAACAACAACTATTATTATTACTGTTTTTTGAATGCCTTTTTCCTGTTCAGAAGTACGATTTTGCATGCTTTATTTTTTCGCACTAAAAAAAGTAATGGTCTACAAACATCGCTGCAAATAATGCAAACAAGTAAATTATCGAGTACTTAAACGTTTCTATAGGTGCTTTATCATTTTTATTTATCACCATTTGAACTGCCCAATATAAAAAAACAGCCCCTAACAATACAGCTGAGGCAAGATAAAAACCGCCAAACATTTTGGTGGAAAATGGTAGTAGCGTCACAATGATCATAATGATCGTATAAAGCAATATATGTAAACGCGTATATTTTTCTCCATGCGTAACTGGCAACATAGGGATATCAGCCTTCGCATAATCATCTTTTCGATGAATAGCCAAAGCCCAAAAATGAGGAGGGGTCCAGGCGAAAATAATCAATACTAACAATAATGCATGACCATGGACTTCATTAGTAACAGCCGTCCAACCTAACAAGGGTGGTGCCGCACCAGCCAATCCGCCAATCACAATATTTTGAGGTGTCGCTCTTTTTAACAAGCAAGTATAAATTAATGCATAACCTATTAATGCACTGAAAGTTAACCACGCTGTAAGCTGATTAACAAAGGCCAACAAAATAGACATACCTGTTAGACCAAGAATCAAACTAAAAAGTAAAGCCTGCTTATCACTAATACGCCCCCTGGCTACCGGGCGGTTCCTGGTACGATGCATTAAAGTGTCTATCTGCTTATCAACCACATGATTAATAATTGCAGCTGAACCGGCACAAAGTGCGATGCCTATATTGCCAGCCACTAAAATCACCCAATTAACCATACCATCTGTCGATAGAAACATACCGACCAATGTAGTGACTATCATCAACGCTACAACATTAGGCTTGGTTAATTCAAGGTAATCTCGCCATCCAACCTCTTTTAGCGACTCAACATTTTCTATTTTTTCAGCACTCATAAGCTAAACTCTAACGATATACTTTTGCATTAAAAGTAAAGTAATTTACAGCTACCATTGTTAATAGAAAAATGGCGCCTACTGCATTGTGAGCCACTGCTACAGCTAATGGCAAAGCGAAAACTATATTACTAATTCCTAATAATAACTGTAATAACAGCACAGTTTTTAAAACCAATGCCCAACGTTTTACTAATGGGTCACCTATTTTCATTAATAGCAGGGCAGTAAATATAACAAATAAGGTCAGTATTATTGCACCAATTCTATGTGTTATGTGAATAGCCGTACGTGAAGCACTATCCATGATTCCACCTAAATAATTAGGCCCAATATCCTGGAAAATATTGAAGCCTTGGGAGAAATCCATCTCTGGCCACCAGCTGGTTTGGCATTTTGGTAAATCAGGGCATGCCAGAGCTGCATAGTTAGACGTCATCCAACCTCCAAGCGCAATCTGAATTATTGCCAGCAGCAACATTATTAGCAAAAGAGGCTGAATCTTTTTTAATTGAAGCAACTGATGAGCGCTTACATGCCAAAAATTATTTCGCAAACGCAATGCCAATAACGCTAACAAACTCACTGTGGCAAAACCACCCAGTAAGTGCGCGGTAACAACTTGCGGCCATAATTTCAGAGATACTGTTTTCCAACCGAAAATTCCCTGAATAATCACTACAATCAAAAGTAGTATCGGCAACTTTAATGGATAACTTTTGTCTTTCTCTTTATATCGCTGAATGTACGCGATTACAACAAAGATAATACAAAAAAAGCCTAAACTTCCGGCGAGAAGTCTGTGCACCTGTTCTGGCCATGTTTTATCATGCTCTACTGGCGTTTCCGGAAACTTTTCATTGGCTTTTATTACTTCTTCTTCAGCCATAGGCCATAAAATATGCCCATAACATCCAGGCCAATCCGGGCAACCAAGGCCAGCATCAACCAGGCGTGTAAACGCACCAAGCACAATAACCAACAAAGCGAAGAGTGTTGCAAACACAGCAAACCTGTAACCAGGCTTCTTTTGATTATATAAGCTTGCTGTTTGATTCACTGCTAATTTTCTCTCGAGAATTTAAGTAGGAATTTTAAATCCGTCAGGATTTCATTACCTTCATGCTGCTTGTCATAAGCCATCATCGCCCAACCTTTAGGATCTACTAAATAAAATACCGGCTTTATATCTTCTTTTTGTTGAATGTTCTGTTTAATTGCCGCTTCAAAATTATTTAATGCTTCCTCATCAGTCACGAAGACTTTTAACAATTTATGCTCTCTCTCAAGAAAATCAAGAAATGACTGATCTTCTTTGAATTCATCAATTAAAAGTACACGTTGCACTCTGTTAACATCTTTATTTAAACGAATATGTATTTGCCGGGTTAAATACAGTGTTTCTTTGCAAGCGTCATCACAACTTTTCGATGCACGAATAACGATAGTCCATTTATCTTCCCATACTGATGCCAATGCCTTGTTATCAGCCAGATCAATTATTTCTGATACCTTTAAAGGAGGGTTAATCAGGTCGCCTTTATTTTTACTGCTTATCTCAATTCGACCTGTTTCTATAAGATAGTAAGCAAACCAGGCAGTTGCCATTAAAATAACCGGAACCAGCCATAAAATCAGCAGCTTGATTTGATTGCTTCTTCGCTGGCTTGCAGCTTGGGGTTGATCAGTCAATGTAGATTTCTCTTTTTCGGTTGAATTTCTATTCGATCTCAAAGCAGATACTATGGGCGCTTTATAATCATGTACCCGCCATAAACCAGTAAAACAAGAGCCATAACAAACCATTGTACGGCATAGCCTAAATGCTTATGCGTATCGACACCAATTTTGGGCCAATAGACCGATAATGCGCCATTATATTCTGCATCAATACGCAATTCATGCCTGTATAAAGATGTTGCTGTTTTAGGTTCAATTTGTAACTTGATCTTATCCATATTGACTGTTTGTATCACTTGGGGCCAAAACGTTTCCAGGCTCTGCTCTTTAAGAACAAGGTTTTGCTTTTCAGGTATGTATATAGAGGATACGATTGTTACTTGATTATTGGCTTCAGGTATTTCGGGCATTTTTCGCTCTGCATTTCCCTGAATCCAGCCTCGGTTCACCAAAAAGCTCTGTTTGCCAGGAACCTCAAATAAAGTGAGCACTTCATAACCAACCTTACCATTTTGAATTTTATTATCCAAAAGATAGCTGAACCGATTATTAAAATAACCTGTTAACTTAATTTTTCTATACGCTAAGTCTGCTTGACTCAACCCGGCCAACTGTTGAGGTAAAAGTACTGAACGGTTTGAATTTTCCTCAAGCTGCTGAAGTAATAATTTTTTTTCATCTGCACGTTCTAGCTGCCAGAAACCCAATTTAATCAGAACAGGAATTATGAGGATCAATAGCACCAGAATACTTAACTTGGCTTTTGACATGTAAATTGATTTAATCATTAACAAATTGGGTAATAGTTGAGGAAATACTTTTAGTCATTTAATTACTCATTCAACGTATTTTAAATACAAACCTGTTCTAAAGAGCTACGATTATGCTAATCAAATCGATCATCGTTATTTTACTGATTGGATTAATTATCAGTTTAAGCAGCGGTTTAATTTTTCTTTTTAAAGATGTCGGCACTTCTAAACGTACGCTTTATGCACTGGGGGTAAGAATATGCCTGGCCTCTTTACTAATGGCGACAACAGTTTACGGCTTTATGTCTGGCCAACTCCAGATTGGTGCACCATGGGATGCCAGAAAGTTTAACAATGTTCAACAATCGGATATCGTCACTCCACCATCAACAACACCCCCTATTACTAACGAATAAGAACCTTCCAATAAAAAAGCCCGTACCAGAAGCACGGGCTTTTTTAAAAACAACTTTGCTTTAAATAATATAAACAAAGAAGAAAAGGCAAACCCAAACAACATCTACGAAATGCCAGTACCAGGATGCCGCTTCAAAGCCAAAACAATCATCATGCGAAAAATGTCCTTTATATGCACGTAGCAACATAATCAACAGCATGGTCATGCCCAGGAATACATGAAAGCCATGGAAGCCTGTTAGCATGAAGAAAGTCGTACCATAAATGCCTGTTTCCAGTGTTAAACCATATACCTGGTACGCTTCAACATATTCTTTATATTGTAAGAAAAGGAAAATAACGGCTAGAATCACTGTTATCAATAACCAGAGAGTAAACTTTTTACGGTTATCATTTTTTAAGCCTGTATGCGCAAAATGAACTGTTACAGAAGACGACAATAAAATTATAGTGTTCCACAATGGTAACCACATAGCCAAACCATGATGTGCATCTTGAGGATACATAGAGTTGCCTTCACCCGCACCTACAAATGCAGCTTTTGCCCCATTTACCACTTCGTCAGGTGTTGTCAGTGCTGGCCAGCTATATTTATAGTCACCCCAGAGTAAATGCATGAACTCACCTTTGCTACCTTCACCACCTAGCCAGGGGCCTGCAAAATTTCTTACATAATACAAAGCGCCAAAAAAAGCAGCAAAAAACATTACTTCAGAAAAAATAAACCAGCCCATTCCCCAAACATAACTACGCTTGAGCTGTGCGCTGTTCAAACCCTGCATATTTTCTGTAATCGCTTGTTTAAACCAGTAAAATAAAACAACAAGAAACCCACCCAAGCCTAACAAAAGTATTTTGCTGCCCTGGCCAGAATCATCTGTGCCCAAACTGTTGATAAATGTTGCTGCACCAAATACTGTTAAAAACAGAAATATGCTGGCCGTAATAGGAAACGTCGACTGTTCGGGGACGTAATAACTTTCATGGCCTTTAGTGTTTGATGGGCTCGACATACGGGCTCTCCATTTTTAAATTAATCTGGTAATAATATTTTTACCGGTTTAAATTTCTTAATGTATTTTCTTTCTGTTTACTCTCGATATTTCAGCTTTGATTTCTCAGGTTCGCGCTTAAATAATCAGTTAAAACCCAATACCGCAAGTTGATTAGCATGAATATCTTTACTGCTGTCAGATATTTCTTCCGAATCTGGCTCTTCAAAACCTTGCTTATCCGTAACATCGAATAAAGTATAGGAGAGAGTAATGACTTTCACACTCTCCGGCAAATCAATATCAACAATAAAACTGACTGGCATATCAATATCTTCACCAGCATTCAACTCTTGTCGATTAAAACAAAAACACTCCGTTTTATGAAAATAAGCAGCTGCTTTTCCTGGCGCCACACTGGGTATAGCCTGCGCAACCATCATATTATTTTGCGGGTTACGTGCATAAAAGGTAGTTCTAATTTCTTCACCCGGATGAACAGACATCTCAAATACTTGAGGCTTAAACTCCCACGGCATACCTTCATTGTTAGTTGTAAGAAACTGGACTTTTACCGTGCGATTCCTATCAACTTGTTCAGTTAATGGTATATACGCTTCCGTGTTGGTTTTTCCATTGAGTCCGGTAACTTCGCAAAACAAATCATAGAGCGGTACTAGCGCAAAGCCAAAGCCAAACATTGCAACAACGATCAGCAACAATCGGCCTACTAATCTGGCATTTCCATCTTGCTGTCTGTTTTCTGTTTCGCTCATTGTGTATTAAACAACTACTTTATAGCTGTCGATTATTTAACAGCTGGTGGCACTGAAAATGTATGGTAAGGTGCCGGCGATGGAATCGTCCATTCCAGCCCTTCCGGGTTTTCCCAAACTTCATCAGTTGCCGGTTTACCAGAACGAATCGTTTTAATTACAACATAAAGGAAAAACACCTGGCTCAATCCAAACAAGAATGCACCACATGAAGCTATTTGATTAAAATCTGCAAATTGAAGAGCATAATCCGGTATACGACGTGGCATGCCGGCCAATCCAACAAAATGCATTGGGAAGAAGGTGATGTTCAAACCAATAAACGATAGCCAGAAATGCGCTTTACCCAAACGCTCATCAACCATTTTTCCACACCATTTAGGTAACCAGTAATAAACCGCAGCAAAGATAGAGAAGATCGCGCCAGGCACTAACACATAATGGAAGTGCGCAACCACAAAGTATGTATCATGGTATTGGAAGTCAGCAGGAGCTATTGCAAGCATCAAACCAGAAAAACCACCTATAGTAAATAAAATAACAAATGCAATTGCGAACAACATTGGCGTTTCAAATGTCATTGAGCCCTTAAACATGGTAGCTACCCAGTTAAATACTTTAACACCGGTAGGAACAGCTATTAGCATTGTTGCATACATAAAGAAAAGCTCAGCGGCTATTGGCATTCCAACGGTAAACATATGGTGCGCCCATACAATGAACGATAGGAATGCAATTGATGCTGTTGCATAAACCATGGAAGCGTAACCAAATAATGGTTTTCGAGCAAAGGTTGGAATGATTGCAGATGCAATACCAAATGCCGGAAGTATCATAATGTAAACTTCGGGATGACCAAAGAACCAGAATACATGCTGGAATAAGACCGGATCTCCACCACCAGCAGCATTAAAGAAGCTGGTTCCAAAATGGATATCCATTAGCATCATCGTTACACAACCTGCCAATACCGGCATTACCGCAATTAACAAATACGCAGTAATTAACCACGTCCAAACGAATAACGGCATTTTCATTAATGTCATACCTGGTGCACGCATATTCAGGATAGTAGCGATAATATTAATGGCACCCATAATCGAAGACGCACCCATGATATGCACGGCAAATATAAAATAAGTAACACTAGGCGGAGCATAGGTTGTCGATAGAGGAGCATAGAAAGTCCAACCAAAGTTAGGCGCTCCCCCCTCCATAAATAACGTTGATGTCAACATTGCAAAAGCGAAAGGCAGTATCCAGAAACTCCAGTTGTTCATTCGCGGTAATGCCATATCCGGTGCACCAATCATCATTGGTATTAACCAGTTAGCCAAACCCACAAATGCAGGCATTACGGCACCAAACACCATAACCAGACCATGCATTGTTGTCATCTGGTTAAAGAAGTTTGGATCGACTAATTGCAAACCTGGCTGAAATAATTCAGCGCGTATAATTAATGCAAATACACCGCCTAACAAAAACATTGTAAAGCTGAACCACAGATACATCGTACCAATGTCTTTATGGTTAGTAGTATAAAACCAACGACCTAAACCTTTAGCTGGACCATGATCACCCATTGTCAGAAACCTCTGCTACTGATTCTTTTTGAAAGTTAAAATATCAACTGGCTGCAACATATCGCCCATATTGTTACCCCAGGCATTACGCTCGTAAGTAATGACTGCTGCCAAATCTATATTGTTTAGTTGACCACCAAAGGCCTGCATCATGGTGCCACTCACACCATTTACAATGACATCTATATGGTCATTCATCGGACCGGTTGTTACTTTGGTGCCAATCATGGATGGACCTACGCCACCTTTACCATCGACTCCATGACAGGCAGCACAACTGGTGTTATATACTTTTTCACCACGTTCCATTAACTCTTCCATGGTAAACGTTTGCGCCATCGCTTTCTTAATCTCGGCTGCTTCCTGCTTTTTAACCGCTAACCATTGGGAGTAATCCTGCTCTTCCATTGCATGTACAACAATAGGCATAAAGCCATGATCTTTACCACACAGTTCGGCACACTGTCCTCTGTAAATACCGGGTTCATTCACTTTAGTCCAGGCATCGTTAACATAACCAGGTATCGCGTCACGCTTAACCGCTAACTCGGGTACCCACCAATTGTGAATTACATCATTCGCTGTAATAAGAAAGCGTACTTTTTTACCGACCGGAATCACAAGAGGTTCATCAACCTCTAATAAGTAATGCTCACCTTTTGGTGCTTTACCATAAATTTCATCTTGTGAAGTAGATAAATTGCTGAAGAACGAAACATCTTCACCCAAATATTCATATTGCCATTTCCACTGGTAGCCAACTATTTTTATATCGAGGTCTGGCTCTTCAGTGTCGTATATATCGATAAGTGTTGAAGTAGCAGGAACCGCCATCAACACAAGAATAATAATTGGAATCACTGTCCATATAATTTCTACTGTCGTACTTTCATGGAATTTAGCTGGCTTAGCACCTGAGGACTTTCGATGCATGATCATGGTGTAAAACATCACACCAAAAACTACAACACCTATCCATACACACCACCAGAAAATCTGCATATGTAAATCATAAATATCTTTTCCAACATCGGTGACACTTTCTGTCATGTTGGTTCCCCAGCGTTGAGCCTCAAGCGAAGAAGAATCAGCTGCATTCGCTAAAGAGAAGGGTAAAGACAAAAGCGATATAATGAGTAAATAGCCCGTGTGCGACATTAGCAAACCTTTGCTTCTTAAACTGTACGCTTTAAAAAGAGACAGGCCATTCGAGAATTGAGCGACAACAGATCGCATAATTTTTGATCTCCCAGAAATACTACTTCTTTAACACACCATTAACAAAAACCTAGGAACTGTTTTTGCATTTTGCCGAT
Organism: Cellvibrionales bacterium; assembly: GCA_041941365.1. Lineage (GTDB taxonomy): Bacteria > Pseudomonadota > Gammaproteobacteria > Pseudomonadales > UBA7434 > UBA7434. Next base: position 40,218 of record JBGTQK010000006.1, read on the forward strand.
ACAGACAACTAAAATAGTTATCGGCCTTTTTTGTACACGATTAAATAATTATTACTTATCGGAAAACAACAAAACCAATATTTGGCTAAAGCGCTAAAAAGTTATTAATGTTCAGCCGCTTCAGCAAGGTACAATATATGAACGCGCGCAAGTATATCAAAACCTTTATCTTACGCACTATAAATTTTTTTTCTGACCTAATCTTAAACTATGAAGGCCAATAAGTTGTTTGAATGTTAGGGCAAGCGCCCAACATCTAGTAGGATAAATTGCCGCTCTGCTTTTTATTGTCAACTATTTACACTCTATTTATTGTCTTTGGTATTTTAAAACCAATGAACCTGCAAGATGCTCACACTCCTTACACAGCCCGATATAAAAAACCACAATAAAAAAATTCTATCTATCGCATGGCCAATGATGCTCACCAGCTTTTCTATACCTCTGCTGGGCATTGTCGATACAGCATTACTAGGCAATCTTGATTCTATATCCTACTTAGGTGCTGTTTCTATTGGCTCAACTTTTTTAGGGCTTGTTTTCTGGAGTTTAAGCTTTTTAAGAATGGGAACAACAGGAATGGTTGCCCAGGCTTTTGGACAAAATAAACAGCTACAAAAAGATGGGGCTGGAACTTTAAATTCACACGAAGGCATCGATGCGATTTTATGCAGGGGTTTATTTTTTGCAACGCTCTTTGGCATATTGATTTTTATTCTTCTACCTATTTACGCTTTCGAGATAGCTTCACTCATGCAAGCAAGCGATAAGCTTGCACCTTTGGCCGCTGATTACATAAAAATTCGATCTTTCAGTGCAGTGCCAGCTTTGATTGGTTACGTTATTACCGGATGGCTTGTTGGTATTCAACGAGCTAAATTGGCACTCCTTCTGGTTGCTGGTACAAACTGTATAAACATCATTCTTGATATCTTCTTTATTTATTATCTACAAAAGGGAAGCAATGGCGCTGCATGGGCAACTTGTCTTGCCGAAACAATACAATTATTTATTGGTATAGTGCTCCTACAAAAATACAGCAATGCTTTTAACCTAACAATGTGGTTAAGCTGGCTAAAAAATAATGATACAAGCAAAATGCTTGGTATGAACAGCTATTTACTGTTGCGCACTTTAATGCTTATGTTGGTCTTTAATTTTTTTACTGCTCAAGGTGCTGCCTTGGGGGATAACGTAGTATCTGCTAATGCTATTCTTATTCAATTTTTTCTTCTGGCAGCATTTGTACTGGATGGCTTTAGTCACGCAGCTGAAGCACTTTGTGGTGAGCATTATGGCGCCAAAAATTATTCTTCATTTAAAATCAATATTTACTTATGCGGTCTTTGGATTCTGATTTGCTCTATTATTTTTTGTCTTGTCTATTTACTTTTTGGTCAGATAATTCTGGAAATATTTTCCAAATCAGATTCAGTATTATCAACTGCTAACCAGTATCTTCATTGGGTCAGCTGGCTACCTGTTCTTGGCGCACTTGCTTTCCTATTCGATGGGGTTTCTATTGCTACTTCAAAAACAAAGGGCATGTTTATTACCATGCTATTTTCATCACTCTTATTTTTTATTGTTTGGTACTTTATGAAAAGTGAAGGTAATATTGCTTTGTGGTATGCATTTACCGTCTGGATTACCAGCAGGAGTATTAGCTTAAGTTTATATTGGCTCTCTATACTAAGAAAACTTCAAACACCTGTTCGACTTACTTAGGATCAAAAATCCTGATCGTTTCAATCGGCACTTCATGCGCCAAGACATCTTCATTCAAACGCGGCTGATTCACCCTTGTTGGCAATTCTTCAACTGACGAATCTAACTCTGAAATAGACTCTTTGAAATTGCAAGCTGCGCACTCACGCCATTTTTTTGAATCTTTTTCATAAATAAAGATTTTATCCTGCTCTTTACAAGCGGGGCAAATTGCACCTGCGATAAATCGTTTAGCTTTCATCACTCTTTTCAAATAACAACCATGGTTTATGCAGCAATTCCGGAATGACGTAATAACGCATCTATTTTTGGTTCTCTACCTCTAAAATTTTTAAATAACTCTGCTGGCTCTTTACTTCCACCCTGAGATAAAATTTCTTTTAGAAATTTGCTGCCCGTTTCTTTGTCAAATAAACCTTTCTCTTCAAATAATGAGAAAGCATCTGCCGATAAAACTTCTGCCCACTTATAACTATAATACCCTGCGGCATAACCTCCAGCAAAAATATGGGTAAAACCATTTTCAAAACGATTAAATTCAGGAACTTCATAAACAGAAACTTTTGCTCTTACTTCCCCTAAAATACGTTTAACGCTAACAAAATTCTCACTACCGTATTGAGAATGTAAAATAAAATCAAATAACGCAAACTCTAATTGCCTCATCATTTGCATAGCTGACTGGAAATTCTTTGCTGCAAGCATTTTTGCAAGTAACTCTTCTGGTAAGGCCTCACCCGTTTTATAGTGCCTGGCAATCAAGGCTAATCCTTTCTCTTCCCAACACCAGTTTTCCATAAACTGACTGGGTAATTCAACAGCATCCCATGCCACACCATTTATCCCTGACACTGAAGAAGTGTCTATTTGCGTTAGCATATGATGCAAACCATGACCAAACTCATGAAATAGCGTTGTAACTTCATCATGAGTTAATAAACTGGGTTGATCACCATTAGGTGGTGTAAAGTTACAATTTAAAAACGCTATTGGCAGCTGTAACTCACCGTTAGATTTTATTCTACGCGAATGGCAATCTGCCATCCATGCCCCACCTCGCTTACCCTGGCGTGCAAATAAATCAAGATAGAATCCAGCCTGCAGCTCACCTTGTTCGTTAAAAATTTCATAGTATTGTGCATCTTCATGCCAAAGGCTTGGCGCACTCGCCGTACGTATAACAATTCCATAAAGCCTTTTAACAATATCAAACATGCCTTGCAGAACATTTTCTGCTGAAAAATATGGCCTTAACTCTTCTTGTGATAATGCATATTTTTGTTCGCGTAACTTCTCAGTTACAAATAAAATATCCCATGGTTTCAGTGACTCAAATCCTAAGTTATCTTTTGCATAACTTTCCAGATCAATGTATTCCTTTCTTGCATAATCTAATGATTTTTTTGACAAATCGTTTAGAAAGTCAATAACCTGTTGTGTAGATTCTGCCATTTTTGTTTGTATTGATAATTCAGCATAATTTTCAAAACCTATAATGCTGGCTATTCGATAACGCTTCTCCAAAATGGAATCAATCAATGCCGTATTATCATATTCATTAGCATTTGGGCCTAGCTCTGAAGCTCTTGTAGTAAATGCCCTATAAAGCTCTTCACGAAGTGCTGCATTCTCACAATACTTCATCACCGGCAAATAACATGGCATATGCAAGGTCAGAACAAATCCCTCTAACGATTTTTCTTTGGCTATAACAGCAGCTTGGTCGACTACAGTTTGCGGCACGCCTTTAAGCTCTTCTTCTGAATGGATATGTTTTGTAAATGCTTCCGTTGCATCAAGAACATTATCAGAAAACTTTGTAGTCAGCTGTGCCAGCTCTTTATTTAGCTCAGCAAATTGTTTTTGCTTTTCCTCTACCAGATCTACGCCTGCTAATTTAAAATCCCTTATTTTATTGTTAACAACTTTTTTCTTTTCTGGCGTTAATTGCTCAAACTCTTCACTTTTTTTTATTTCATTCACCGCTTTAAATAATTGTTTGTGCTGGCCTAAACGTGTTGAAAATTCGGTTAGACCGGGCAAGCATGCAGAGTAGGCTTCTCTTATTTCATCGGTATTTTTTACCGCATTTAAATGACTGATTACAGACCAGGCTTGATCTAATTTATCCAGCTCTTCTTCTATAGGTAAAAGAAGGTTTTTCCATGTAGGAGAATAGCCTTTTGAAAGGATGTCTTCTATTTTTTGCTCACATTGAACAATTAACGTTTCAACTGCGGGTAAAAAATGCTTCGCTGCAATGCTCTTGAAGTCCGGTAATGTAGTAGCGCTTTCAATAGCATTCTCGTTAGAATGATTACGAAGTAAAGGATTGCCTGTTTGATCTGCATTCATAGAGATGGCTCGTTTATATTACAAAAATTAAGCTTTGGAATCAGTATTTTAGTGCTTATCATTAAAAAATGTTAGGCTATAGGAACTATAAGAAACCCTTTTTGTCGAACTGCCGTAGATCATATTTTAACATGGGTAATATTAGAAGTTTCAAAACAATGTCACCAAGTTTTGATGACAGTGTCTTTATCGATTTATCAGCTGTTGTTATTGGTGATGTCGTTATCGGCTCGGATAGCTCTGTATGGCCACTTGCTGTTATTCGAGGTGATATGCACAAAATAAGGATCGGCGAAAGAACCAGTATTCAGGATGGCTCTATTCTTCACATTACTCATGCAGGACCGTTTAATAAAGATGGCTGGCCACTTTCCATTGGCTCAGAAGTAACTATCGGTCATAAGACAGTATTACATGGTTGTGAAATTCATGACCATGTTTTGGTAGGTAACGGCGCAATTATTATGGATGGTGCTGTTATTCCAAAAAATTGTATAGTGGGTGCTAACTGTCTAGTACCCCCTGGCAAAAAGCTTGAATCCGGTTATTTATACGTTGGTTCACCTTGCAAAAAGGCCAGAGCATTAACCGAAAAAGAAATATCTTTTTTTAGCTATACAGCAAACAATTACGTTAAACTCAAAAATGATTATTTAAAGGAAAATAAAACCAATGAAATTGATTAAACTTTTTGTTTTATTTATCTCCATCACCCTAACGAGCGTATCACAGGCTAACATAAGCCCAAATCTAGAGCACAAAGAACCCAATGCCTGGGAACTGATTACCAATAAAGATGATTACCAGGTCTTTACTCGAGAGAATATCCTTACGCCTTATATCGATATAAAGATTGTTGCATCTATAAATGCACCTAGCGAAAAAATTATCGAAGAAATAGGAAACTCTTTAGAATGCCCGGTCTGGTTAAGTCGGTGTAAATCGGCGGGGCCGCTAGATCAGGCTGTAAACCCAGATGCGGGTTTCATGATTCTTAAATTTGTCTGGCCTTTTAAAGACCGTTATGTAGTGTTTCAACGATCCATTGAAAACACTAATAATAATACAACGGTTGTAACGTACAGTCCTGCTAAATCCGAGCAGCCAATACCAAAGAAAAAAGTCCTTATGACAATAAAAAATGAATTTACGATAGTTGATGATCAAGGCAGCTCGAAGCTTACCTGGATTTCAGAGGCTAACCCAGGAAAAGGACCACCCGTTTCTACTTACAACCGATATTTTAAAACAGATCTACAAAAAGACTTTATTACTCTTAAAACCTTGCTTGAAGAAGAATAAAGCAATAACAAACTATTCTTATTGTGAAGTACTAAAATGACATCGCATAGCTTTTTAGTACTTCTCTTACCTCTCTATCAATCTCTTTTGTATACTCAAGACTAAAAGCATCAATATTTTCTTTTAGCTGCTCCAGATTAGTTGCACCAATAATTGTTGATGTCACTCCATCAACCTGTTGGCACCATAACAATGCAAGTTGTGTTGCCGTTAAACCAAATTTATCGGCGACTTGTTTATAGGCCGCTACAGCCTGATGTGTTTTTTCAGTATTTCTAAACAATCCATTACGCTGCTCCATACTCCAGCGGCTACCTTCCGGAACCTGGCCATTTAAATACTTTCCACTTAAAGCGCCTGTCGCTAAAGGCGACCAGGGCAAATAAGCAACACCTTCCATCACACAGTGCTCTATAAGATAAGGCCAGTCTTTTGTATGGAGCAAGTTAAATTCATTTTGAATAGAAACCATTCTTGGTAAATCATATTGCTTACTCAGATTGATGTAAGTACTAATCCCCCAGGTTGTATCATCCGATAATCCGCAATAACGAATTTTTCCTGCCTTAACACATTCATTGAGTGCCTGAAGAATTTCTAGCATACCAGCTATATGCTCTTCAGGCTGTGCACGACTAAACCTCACATGATTAGGCCAGTGTTTGGCAAAGTGAGGTGAGGTCCTGTTTGGCCAATGTAATTGATACAAATCCAGATAATCTGTTTGCAATCTTTTTAGTGAGCCATCAACAGCTTCTTTTATAGCCTCACCTGTGATTGGACCGCCACGTCGAATATAAGGCAAGCCTGGACCTGCTATTTTTGAAGCCAACACCATATCCTGACGACGCTCAGGATTTCTTGATAGCCAATCCCCAATAATTGTTTCAGTTTTACCATAAGATTCTTTATTAGGAGGAACCGAATACATTTCTGCCGTATCAAAAAAATTCACTCCTCTTGATAGGGCATAATCAATTTGCTCATCAGCATCCTTTTGATTGTTTTGTGTTCCCCACGTCATTGTTCCAAGACACACGTCTGAAACTTTTAATGTACTACTACCTAACTTTAAAAAATTCATATCACTGGCCATTGATGTGTTTTAAAAGATAAAATAAAAAAGGATTGTGTTGCATCATAATCTTTTTATAGGGAGATCCTGATTATGAGACTTATTGTTTACCTGTTTGCTTCATTAACTATTACCTTAGTCTTAGCTTTATTTTACCAGAACAATAAAGTACCTGAACTTGGTGTTGTGGGTGGTAAATTCAAACCATTAAAAAGCTCGCCTAATGGGGTTTCTTCTCAAGCAAACGATGCAACTAAAATGGTCGAAACCCTCCCACTTTCTGAAAATCAGCAAGAAACGATCCAGAACCTTTTAAATGCCATTCAACAATACGGTGGCGCACAAATTATTACTCAAGAAGACGATTATATCTACGCTGTTTTTAAAACACCTAAAGCTGGCTGGAAAGATGATGTAGAGTTCTGGCTGGATAAACGAGAAAAGAAAGTCCACTATCGCTCATCAAGTCGGGCAGGTTATTCAGACAGAGGATTAAACCGCAAACGCTATGAGGAGCTAACCAGATATTATAAAGATCTTCTTTAACCTTTATAAAATTATTTCCCAGGCTTAAGGCTTTCAAATGTCAGACCAGCGTTAGTTGTTAAACGCTCTAATAGTTGCTCTGCCATCAATGACGCCGGTGTCCAGAAGCCCCCCTCTTTTTGAGCGACGTCATTAGCAACACATAATGCCGACTCTGCTAACATTTTTGCTGTGGAGCCATAACCTGGATCCTTATCACCCGTCACTTTAACTATTAATTGCTCTCCTGACTCGCAAGTACCAACAAAGCGTAAATCATAAAAACCTTTTTCTTGCGCTTGTGGCGATGGACCTTCTCCGGGCTTGGGTAAAGCATACTTTTCTAATAACCAGCGTGTTGGTGAAAAGTAGAGCCCAAGCATTACCAATGCTAAAGAACCGGCCATAGTTTTAGCTATTAGGCCACCTTTAAAGCCTTTACCAACTAACGTGGCTTCCTGATATATAAACCGTTCACCATAATGGCTGTTTAACAATGCATTAGTGCGATGCACCACGCGTGTATTTATAGCCGCCATTATAAAAGGAGCCCACCAACTATTAAGTGTTTTACTATAGCCTGTTAACTTGGTTGGCTGCTTTGCAGTAAACTTGTGATCACTCGGACAAATACTATAGGGATTTGCTAATACTTTTCGTAATTTCGGTTCCTGTTTTACCGCTTTGACTACATTCACCATACTGGCTGCAGTACCACCGCTTATCCAGCCTTTTAGTACTTTCACAAACATTTCTACTCTGTCACAGGATTTTCCAAATTCTTTATTAGCTTCTCTTTGCAAAAACCAGACACCCATATCAGACGGTACTGAATCAAAACCACAACAATGCACTATCATCGCACCCGACTCCTGCGCCTGCTTTTCATATTTTTTCTGCATGTCATAAATCCACTGTGTCTCACCAGTCAAATCACAATAATGTGTTCCGGTGTCAACACAGGCTTTCACCATTGGCTCCCCATAGATAGCATAAGGCCCTACTGTAGAAACTAACACCTCGGCTTGCTCTGTTAATTCAATTAATGACTGCTCATCTACAATATCTGCAATAAACGTGGGTATCGATTCTGACTTTGAACCTAACTCCTGCTTGAGGTCTCTTAGTTTAGTTTCAGAACGAGCCGCTATCGCCCATTTAACATCACTGTTTTCACCATACTTTTCGAGCATATAGCGCACCATTATCTTACCGACAAAGCTGGTAGCACCAAATAAAATCAAGTCATATTCTTTTTTCATATTACTCACCGCTATAAAATCAATCGATAAAGATACAATCGTTCATTATATTATTCTTAACAAAGATGCTTGTAAATCAGGTAAGACAATCCCGTTTAGAATATGGATAACCAACAAAACAACCATCGGCGAAAAATCCAGGCCAGCCATTGGCGGTATTAATTTTCTAAACGGTGCCATTAATGGCTCTGTAATCTGCTGAAGTATACTGGCTATGGGATTATAGTTGCCAGGAGCCACCCAACTGATAATAATTAAAATCAATATGGCAAAGAAAAATAAATTCAATGCCACTTTTGCAGCACCAAACACCCCAAACACTAAAAGCAACAAAGGGTTAAAGCCTGACGCCCCTTTTAAAAGTAAAAGCAAAAATACGCCTAAAGCTTGAACCAATATAGCAAAAACAATTGATGCTATATCGATACCACCAAACCCGGGAATAAAACGCCTCAATGGCTTGATGACAGGATCTGTAGCTTTTACCACAAACTGGGAAACCGGATTATAAAAGTCAGCTCTTGCTATTTGCAAAAATAGACGTACAAGTATTACCAACGTATAAAGGTCTACTGCTGTATTGATTAATAACTCTAAAATTTCATTTGCCATAAAGATTTTCTCTAAAAATAATTTTAGCTCGTTATTTCCTGAGCCAATTCTTGTGAACGTTTAAAAGCTTTAGTTAGTGCACTTTGTACAACTGCCTCAAAATTATTATTTTTAAAGTCGTTTATTGCCGCCTCAGTTGTCCCATTTGGTGAAGTAACATTTCTCCTAAGCTGCTGTGCATCCAGGTCACTTTCTTTGGTCATATGTGCGGCTCCTATCGCTGTCTGGATAACCAAATCTCTAGATACTGCTTGACTTAAACCCAGTTCTTCCCCAACTTTTTGCATCGCCTCTATTAATAAGAAGAAGTAAGCCGGACCGCTGCCTGAAACAGCTGTTACCGCATCGAGGAGAGATTCATCGTCTACCCAAAACGCTAAACCAACTGCTTGCATAATGCTTTCAGCAATTGCTAACTGAGCATCGCTTACTTTCTCTGAAGCATACATACCCGTTGCCCCTAAACGCAATAAAGAAGGAGTGTTAGGCATACATCGAACAACTGCACAATCACCCCCACTAAGCTTTTGTAAACTTTCTATTGTCACACCTGCTGCAATAGAAATGATAAGAGGCTTTTGCTGACTGAGTAAATCCGTCAGTGGTTCCAATACCTTTAATACCATTTGCGGTTTAACTGCCAGCACAATTATGTCTGCCTGCTCAACAAGAGTAGCATTATCTTCTGCTAATGAGACATTTAATGCTTTCATTTTTTGCTGACTTACTTCTGCCGGATCACATGCTATAAATTGGCTGCTATTCCAGTTTTCTTCGAGCAAACCACTTAATATCGCTTGCGCCATATTGCCGGCACCGATAAAGCCTATCTTTGTTTGTTGTGAATTCATAGATTAAAGTTTCATTAGAATAATACGAGATTTTTATTTACCGTTGACCAAATATAGCCGTTCCAATGCGTATCATGGTTGCCCCTTCTTCAATGGCTATTTGCCAGTCACCACTCATGCCCATAGAGAGAGAATCAAAATAAGGGTTGTTTAAATGCTGTTTAACTTCTTCAAACAAATGTTTCATGGCAGCAAAACTTTCTCTTATCTTACTCGTCTCCGGGTTATTCCTGGGAATAGTCATTAGCCCCCTTAAACAAATTCCTGGTAACTGATGTACTTCTTTTGCCAACACCTTACACTCTTCTGGAAAGACACCTGATTTAGCGGGATCCTTATCTATATTGACTTGTAAACAAATATTCAATGGCTCCTGCGCATTGTCAATTCTGTGAGCGCTCAAACGCTGGGCAATTTTCAAACGCTCTACCGTGTGAACCCAATCAAACTTTTCCGCTAATACACGCGTTTTGTTAGACTGTATTGAGCCTATAAAATGCCAAACAAGCAGTGAATGCGACAACTCTTTCATTTTTAATTCAGCTTCTTGCAAATAGTTTTCTGCAAAATGTTTTTGGCCTGCAGAAATAGCTTTGTTTATCGCTTCTGCTGACTGTTTTTTACTCACCGCAATTAATGTGACTGAATTGGCACTATGATGAGTTGGAGCTAACGCTTTTTTTGTGGCAAGTTGCTGAATTTTAGACTTTATCTCAGCAATATTGTTTTCTATGTCTATCATTAAAACAGTACTCGGGCAGCCGCTGTGACTAATGAAGCAGCTCCCCAATTTTTGAGCGTTGATGAATACTAAACAAGATTATACCCACGCAATCGCCTGACCAACAGACTTTTCAAGAGAAACAATTGAATGGATATTACAGAACTATTAGCATTTAGCGCAAAACAGAATGCTTCTGACCTGCATTTAAGTACCGGCTTACCTCCAATGATACGTGTGGATGGCGATGTTCGACGTATTAACCTGCCGCCGCTGGATCATAAACAGGTGCATGATCTGATTTATGACATCATGAATGATCAACAAGGCCGGGACTTTGAAGAAAATCTGGAAACGGACTTTTCTTTCGAAGTGCCAGGTGTAGCTCGTTTTCGTGTTAATGCTTTTATGCAAAACCGTGGGCCTGGTGCCGTTTTTCGAACGATTCCATCGAAAGTATTATCCATGGAAGATTTAGGCATGGGGCAAGTATTCAGAGATATCTCTTCTGTACCTCGTGGATTAGTATTGGTTACGGGGCCAACAGGTTCTGGTAAATCAACAACACTTGCAGCAATGATGGATTACATCAATGAAAACCGATACGACCATATCCTGACCATTGAAGACCCTATTGAATTTGTTCACGAAAGTAAAAAATGCCTGGTTAACCAACGAGAAGTTCATCGAGATACTCTCAGTTTCAACAACGCTTTGCGTTCAGCACTTCGTGAAGACCCGGATATTATACTTGTCGGTGAGATGCGTGACCTTGAAACTATTCGACTGGCTTTAACTGCTGCAGAAACGGGTCACCTGGTTTTTGGTACGCTGCATACTACATCCGCAGCCAAGACTATTGACCGTGTTGTTGATGTTTTTCCTGCTGAAGAAAAAGCAATGGTGCGTTCAATGCTTTCAGAAAGTTTACAGGCGGTTATTTCTCAGACCCTTCTTAAACGCGCTAAAGGTGGTCGTGTTGCAGCACACGAAATAATGATTGGCACTGCTGCGATAAGAAATCTTATAAGAGAAGATAAAGTCGCCCAAATGTATTCTGCCATCCAGACCGGATCAAACATTGGCATGCAAACAATGGATCAATGTCTGACAAACCTGGTAGACAGCCGCATCATTTCAAAAGATGCAGCACGCGAAAAAGCCAAAATGCCTGAAAACTTTTAATGAATCTTAATAATTACTCTTTAACTTACATTAACCTAATACTCTAAAAAAACGTAATGAATATACAATCCCTGTTAGTCTCATGTGTAGAAAAAGGCGCCTCCGATCTTTTTGTTAGTGCTGGTGTTCCGCCCAGTATTAAATTAAATGGAAAGCTTGTACCTCTGAATAACGACATACTTTCACCAGAAGCAACTCGTGAACTTGTTCTAAGCACCATGAATGAAGAGCAACGTAATGAGTTTGTTAGAAACAAGGAGCTACAGTTTGCTATAAGTGCTCGAGGCATTGGCCGTTTTCGTGCAAGTGCTTTCTATCAAAGAAACCTTGTCGGCATTGTTATCCGTCGCATCGAAACCATCATCCCGAAAATAGACGACCTGGGGCTACCTGCTGTTATTAAAGATCTCGCAATGACCAAGCGCGGCCTTGTTATGTTTGTGGGTGCTACCGGTGCCGGTAAGTCTACATCTCTTGCATCGATGATCGGGTATAGAAATCAAAATAGCCGCGGCCATATTATTAGTGTTGAAGACCCTATTGAATTTATCCATCAACACCAGGGATGTCTTATTACACAGCGTGAAGTAGGTATTGATACTGAGAGTTTTGAAATTGCTCTTAAGAACATGCTACGACAGGCGCCTGACGTTATTATGATTGGGGAGGTTCGCAGCCAGGAAACTATGGAACATGCTATCAGCTTTGCTGAAACAGGCCATTTATGTCTTGCCACCCTTCACGCTAACAATGCTAATCAGGCGTTAGATCGCATTCTCCACTTTTTCCCACCAGAACGTCATGCTCAACTCTGGATGGATTTATCATTAAACCTAAGGGGTATGGTGGCCCAGCAGCTAATACCTACACCCGATGGCAATGGTCGTCGTGCAGTTATTGAAGTCTTACTCAATACACCCTTGGCATCTGATCTGATCAGAAAAGGTGAAGTACAAAAACTCAAGGAATTAATGAAACGCTCTACTGAGCAAGGCATGCAAACCTTTGATCAAGCTTTATTTGATCTTTATACGCGTGGAGAAATTACATACGAAGACGCTCTGGCACATGCTGATTCAGCTAACGATTTACGTTTAATGATTAAACTGGATAATCGCTCTGCTTCACCAGACAGCAAAGGCTCAGGAAAAACAAATCCCGCTCAACAACCAAGCCTTAGTGACACACTAACGCTTGATGATCCAAAAGAAAACAGCAGGCATTTCAGATAACATTATATTTGAGTGTTATGCTCAAACCAGCTTTCCAGAATCAGAGCAGCAGCAATAGCATCTATTTTATCAGGTGCTTTTTTTTTATTGCCAAAACTTCCTTCCAGGACTTCATCATTCTCGACCAGACTACGTGCTTCAGCTGAACTCAATCGCTCATCGTGCAATTCTACCTGACAACCAAATCGACCATGTAGACGATTCGCAAATTTTCTTGCTCTAATCGACATGTCACTTTCTGTTCCATCAATGTTTAATGGCAAACCGACTAACACTTTATTTGGTTGCCACTCTTCAAGAATTTTTTGGATCTCATGCCATTGTGGCTGGCCTTCTTTGGCTTTCAATATCGACAACGGCCTAACGTTTTTAGTGAGTGATTGACCTACAGCCAAACCTATCTGGGTAAGACCGAAGTCAAAAGCAAGGAATACTTTGTTGTTATTATCGGACAAATTTATATAACTCAATAATCATATGACCTTCTAATCAGGCGTTTCCACCGTAAGTCGCCAGCGAAGCAAGATCAATTCCCAACGTTTTCACCGCAGCACTTGCTCTTTTATGGTAAGGCGTAGAAAATAGAATCTCTTTATTAGCCGGTATTGATATCCAGACATTTTCAGCTAATTCCTGCTCAAGCTGACCTTTATCCCATCCAGCATAACCAAGCACAACAAGGTAATCCTGTGGCCCACGACCCTGGCCTAATGCCTGTAATATATCTTTGGAACCGGTGAGCGCAATATCTTCTGTCACCTGAAGACTGGACTCCCAATTCGTATCTTCTGCCTGTGTCTGATGTAACACAAACCCCCTTTCCAAACCAACAGGCCCACCAACCATGACAGGAGAAGTAATAGCCCTGTCTTTGGGTAACTCATCAAATAAACCAAACTCTTCAGATCCTCCCTCATGGAGCTCCTTTTCTTCCTGCTCATGATTATTGTTAATGTCATTCAGGATATCCTGCACAGAAAGATTAGAAGGGCGATTAATGATAATGCCCATTGCACCTTCTTCATTGTGCTCACAAATATACGTTACGCTGGATTTAAATATACCTTTAGAAAGGCTAGGCATTGCAATAAGTAGATGATTCGTTAGAGAGTCTAATAATGGCATAGGTATTGTCACTCTGTTAAACGTTTACGTATAAGATAACTTTCCCTTAATCTGGCACTACTTTAATTCATCATGTATTGGGCTCATCACGTAGAAAAATCCATTCATTCTCTGTTGAGGATGATTTATCAAACCTGTAACCTGAAACTTTAAATTTTTTTAAACCATCAGGCGATGTGATTTTATTTTTTATAATATAAGCACTCATTAAGCCTCTGGCTTTTTTCGCAAAAAAACTGATAATTTTATATTTACCGTTTTTATAGTCTTTAAAAACAGGGGTAATGATTTCTGCATCCAGGGTTTTTAAGTCGACTGACTTAAAGTATTCATTAGAGGCTAAATTAATCAGTGTGTTTTGCTTGAGGGCTTTTAACTGTTTGTTGATGGCTTTAGCCGGTTTATTCCCCCAAAAATCGTAAAGATCGTCACCTCTTTGATTTTTCAGTTTTGTACCCATCTCCAATCGATAGGGCTGGATTAAATCAAGGGGGCGGAGAATGCCATATAAACCACTCAATATCCTTAAATGCTCTTGTGCAAAAAGAATATCTTCTTGTGAAAAAGACTCTGCTTCTAAACCCGTATAAACATCACCTTTAAAAGCATATATTGCGTGTTTGGCATTTTTTTTAGTAAAAGGGACCGACCAACTCATATAGCGTTCAGCATTTAGAATACCAAGCTTTTCACTGATTCCCATTAGTCCAACCAGTTTTTCCGGTGTATAGGATTTTAGCTGATCTACCAGTTCTTCACTGTCTTTCAATAGAGCAGGCTTGGTTGCTTTAATTGAGCTTACTGGCGATTCAAAATCCAGCGATTTGGCAGGTGATAACACAACTAACATAATGAAAACGACACTATAAGATTTTCTACAGTATACAAATTTATGCTAAATGTATCACGAAAAAAATTGTTTGCAGACAAAAACAATCACATTTAAAAAATGTAATGGATTAAAAAATAATGCGCTTTTTATTTTTTCTTGGTTCAGGATAAACCAAACGTAATCAGCAACTTTAGGTGAATTAACAAAAGTAGTTGCCTGTCTTTTTCCCTCTTCGTTCACACTCTTCCTGATAGTTGCCACAAATTACCGCTCTACCTGGGGTTTTGTTTTGCTCGTTATGGCACTTCTCCATTTCGTCAGTTAAAAACTGGTCCGATACATTCAAGCCTTTTGTACAAGCTGTCAGTGAAATAGCAGAAAGTGTTAAAGATAAGTAAAAAAAACGTTTTGACTGCCTAGACATGTTATCTCCTTGATCCAAAAATTAATTCCCTGTTTATAGTCCATATATTCTGGCTAAATAATACATTTCTGTAATAAGTATATAATTAGTGTAGCAACAATTTTTTTGCTCGCTGTTTTTTTCTTTCTAAAAAACAATAACTTGACCAAATAGAACAAAATACAAACAACTTTATGCAAATTCTGAACAAATTAATCGCCCAAATTGAAAAGCTCTCTATTACTTTTGGCTATTTAAGTGCTATCGCTTTAATACTAATGGTTATGATAGAAAGCGTCGTTGTATTTTTGCGATACGGACTTAATTTTGGTTCCATTTATCTTCAGGAATCGATTATTTATTTGCACGCTTTTGCCTTTTTATTGGCGGCCGCTTTTGGGCTTATGCAAAACAATCATGTCAGAGTTGATATGTTTTACAGAAACTTTTCTGTCATAACAAAAGCATGGGTAAATTTATTAGGTTCACTCTTGTTTTTATTGCCTTTCACGGCGTGTATTTTCTTTTTAAGCTTTGGTTATGTAAAACAATCCTGGCTAATTATGGAGGTATCTGCTGATAGCGATGGCATTCCAGCCGTTTATATTTTGAAATCCTTTATTCCACTGTTCTCATTTTTACTGTTTTTACAAGCAATTGCAGAGCTATTAAAAAACTGTCAAAAAATTCTGGCTTCCAGACATCAGCAAGTTAACTAGGGGCCTGATCAATGATCGCAATACTTTTAATTATTTGTGTCTGTCTCGCTTTATTGCTTGGCTATCCAGTGGCCTTTACCTTGGGGGGAGTCGCATTAATTTTTGCCTTTATTGGCTCTCTATTCGGTTATTTTGATCTTGCACTTCTTGGAGCATTACCCAGCCGTATTTTCGGTACCATGTCTAATGTCACATTGGTTGCTGTTCCTTTGTTTATTTTTATGGGCGTAATGCTTGAAAAGTCTCGCATTGCAGAGGCTTTGCTTAAAAATATGGCTGCTGTATTTGGCCGCTTTCAAGGCGGCCTGGCCTATGCTGTTGTGTTAGTTGGTGCTTTACTAGCAGCAAGCACCGGTATTGTAGGGGCTACCGTTGTCACTATGGGTTTGATGTCTTTACCAACCATGCTCAACCAAAACTACAGCCCTCGTTTGGCATCTGGCACCATTGCTGCAACAGGCACTCTGGGCCAAATCATCCCCCCTTCTATTGCACTGGTTATTTTAGGCGATATTCTTTCCAGTTCCTATCAACAGGCACAACTTAATCAGGGTATCTTTAATCCAAAAACTGTTTCCGTAGGTGATTTGTTTATTGGCGCAATTGTTCCCGGTATTATTCTGGTATCTTTATACCTGTTATACATATTTATTTTTACTCGATTTAATCCTCAAGCAAAATCAATAAATACCAATGAAGAAAATCTATCTTCGAGTCAATTATTTGTTTCATTAATACCTCCCTTGGGACTTATTACTATTGTACTAGGCTCTATTCTTTCTGGTATTGCAACACCAACCGAAGCAGCTGGTATAGGTGCATTAGGAGCCACTCTTCTGGCATTGATTAATAAACAGCTTTCATTAAAACAATTAATTGAAGTCTCTATGAGTAGTGTGAAACTCACTTCTATGGTATTTATGATACTTATCGGCGCAACCATTTTCTCACTGGTTTTTCGTGGCTATGGTGGCGATGAAAGTGTTCAGACCTTATTCAATAATCTACCAGGAGGGCAGTGGTCAGCGCTTTGTTTAGTCATGCTGATCATTTTTCTTTTGGGGTTTATTTTAGACTTTATTGAAATTTCTTTTGTTGTAGTACCTATCGTTGCACCAATTCTGTTAATGCTAGGATTTGACCCTCTCTGGCTAGGAATTATGATTGCTGTTAATTTGCAAACTTCATTTCTAACGCCCCCTTTTGGCTTTGCATTATTCTATTTACGGGGCGTTGCACCTGAGACTTTAAAAACACAAGATATCTATCGAGGGGTTATACCTTTTATTATTATTCAATGTTTTGTTTTGATTATTTTGGCGCTTTTTCCTGATTTAGTTACCTGGCTGCCAGAAAAAGTCTACAATTAAACTTCGCAAAGACATACCGGATCATAAACAATGAACGAAGCTTTAGAAGAAAACCCTATACCAGTCGGTGAACTTTCTTTACAAACAGTCGCTATGCCAAGAGATACAAATGCAGGTGGCGATATATTTGGTGGCTGGCTGGTGTCTCAAATGGACCTTGCGGCGTCTGTCGCCGCAACAAAAATTGCAGGTGGGCGAGTTGTTACTGTCGCTATCGATAACATGAGCTTTCTGGTTCCGGTTCAGGTTGGCTCAATTGTTAGCTGCTATACCCAAATCATGAACATAGGTCGTAGCTCTATGCAAATTCTTGTCGAAGTCTGGACAGAAGATAATTGCAAAGACTCTGTAAAAACCAAAGTGACTGAAGGTATATTTGTTTTTGTCGCTATTGATAAGCAAGGCCACACTCGCGCCATTTAATCACGTATTTTATAAAAAGCTTCTTCACTGATTGTATGATAATCTACCACTGATTGTTTATATTCAGTGAATGACTCGTAAACTTTTTTAAATAAATCATCCTTAGCTGCATTTTCGTCTATCACTTCGGTCGTTACTTGTTTTAATGCCTCTATAACGTCATCTGGTAATGGCCTGATTTCTACACCTTTTTCTTTTAATTCTAACAGTGCTGTATTGTTTCTTGCCGTATATTCATCCAACATATCCTGGTTAACGCTTCTTGCAGCCACTTCTATTATTTTTGCCAAATCTTTTGGTAAAGTTTCCAATGCTTTTTTATTAACAATAAATTCCAACATTGCACTTGGTTCTTGCCAGCCTGGATAATAGTAATATTTAGCAATATCCTGAAAACCAAACGCTAAATCATTGTAAGGACCTACCCACTCAGCAGCATCAATAACACCCGTCTGTAATGAAGTATAAATTTCTCCACCAGGAATATTTACCGCTGTACCACCAACCCGACTGAAAATTTCTCCGCCCAAGCCTGGAATCCTCATTTTTAATCCCTTAAAATCTTCTAACGAATTTATTTCGCGATTAAACCATCCCGCCATTTGCACTCCGGTAGATCCACCCGCATATGGAATCAGGTTAAATGGTTCATATGCTTCACGCCATAATTCCATACCTTCACCATAATGTAGCCAGCCATTCATCTCCTGCGTATTCATTCCAAACGGTATGGCTGTAAAGAAAACTGCTGCGGGTATTTTTCCTTTCCAGTAGTAAGCTGCCCCATGCCCCATTTCGGCTGTTCCACTCGAAACTGCACTAAACACCTCTAACGCAGGCACTATTTCACCAGCACCATATACTTTTATTTTCAAACGCCCATTGCTCATGACATTCACGTATTTAGCGAAATTCTCAGGCGCCGCACCAAGCCCAGGAAAATTTTTTGGCCATGTTGTTACCAATTTCCAGTTATATGTTTTTGCTTTCTCTTTAGTTGCAGATTCTATAGTCGGATTCGACTCTGTAGTACAACCACCTAATATCAAAAGTAAGGTGATGAACAAACTCATTAAACGAAATAACATTTTAGCCTCAATTTTTTCTCTGTTTATAGTGTTTGTAAATTAGCAAACGCAGCAACCAGCCATTTACTGCCTTCACTATCGAAGTTTACCTGGACTCTGGCATTATCTCCTTGCCCTTCTATATTCAGGATAACACCTTCACCAAAAACCTTATGCATAACTCTTTGCCCCAAAGACAAACCATTTTGTTCTACTGAACCGGCAGATAATGTAAAGCTCGACGCTCTACTAACAGTTGCATTCATACGCACTTCCTGAAGGCAATGCTCTGGTATTTCACGAATGAATCTGGAAACAGAATTATAGGTTTCTTGCCCAAACAAACGTCGACATTCAGCATAGGTTAAGTAAAGCTTTTGCATTGCTCTGGTTATACCGACATAACATAGTCGTCTCTCTTCCTGTAATTGCGCCGGATCTTCTGCTGACATTCTGTGAGGAAACAGATTTTCCTCACATCCAGCCAGATACACAACCGGGAACTCAAGCCCCTTGGCTGTATGCAAGGTCATTAGTTGCAAAGCGTCAGTATGGTCATCGGCTTGTTGTTCTCCAGCGTCAAGTGCTGCAGTATCAAGAAACTCTCTCAATGTATTTTCTTTATCCTCTGCTTCAAAGCTGTTACAAGCACTAACTAATTCTTTCAGGTTTTCTACTCTGGCACGCCCTTTTTCACCTGGCTCTTTTGCATGGAATTGACTAAGCTCTGTCGCATCCAACACAAAATCTGCTAATTCACCTAATGTTTTTTCTTCAGTTTGTAAGCCAGCAATAACTGCTTTTATGCTATCAATTAATTCAAAAAATGCTTTTATCGCATTGACTGCTCTCCCGGAGAGCAAACCCTGATTAACTATTTCTTCTGCTGCCTGCCACATAGAAACATTTTGAGCACGCGCACGCTGACGTATTTCATCAACAGATTTATTGCCTATGCCTCGTGTTGGTGTATTTATAATGCGTTCAAAAGCGGCATCATCCTGTTGCAAAAATGCCAAACGCATATAGGCGACAGCATTTTTAATTTCAAGCCGATCATAAAATCGCTGTCCACCATATATTCGGTAAGGGATACCGGCACGAATCAACTCTTCTTCAATAACCCGGGATTGGGCATTAGAACGATAAAGTATTGCCTGCTCGTTATAATTGGTATTTTCTTCGAAATGATGCTTTACACGCTCGACAATAAACCGCGCCTCGTCCTGTTCATTAAAAGCGCTATATAAAAGTATCTGCTCACCTGCGCCTTCTTCTGTCCATAAATCTTTACCTAATCGACCACTGTTATTGGCAATAACTGCATTAGCTGCATCCAATATGTTAGAGGTAGAACGATAATTTTGCTCCAGCTTGATTAATTTCGCATCTGGAAAATCCTGTTGGAACTGTTGAATGTTTTCTATTTTAGCGCCACGCCACCCATAAATAGATTGGTCATCATCACCCACCACGGTAACATCCGTTTCTTTTCCCGATAGAACACGTAGCCAGGCATATTGAATCGTGTTGGTATCCTGAAACTCATCAACAAGAATATGCTTAAATCGCTGTTGATAATGTGCCAATAAATTTGGATGCTTTAACCAAAGCTCATGAGAGCGTAAAAGAATTTCTCCAAAATCAACTTGTCCTGAACGATTACAAGCCTCCTGATAAGCTTCATATAATTTTAATTGCACTTTTTCAAAGGGGTCGTTACCGCAATCAATATTTTGTGGCCTCTTACCCTCATCCTTACAACCATTGATATACCACTGCATGGATTTGGGCGACCATTGGTTCTCATCCAGATTGTATTCTTTCATTAAGCGCTTGATTATGCGAAGTTGGTCTTCACTATCAATTATCTGGAAATTTTGTGGCAAACCTGCATCTTGCCAATGAGCCTTCAGCAATCGATGCGCAATGCCGTGAAAAGTGCCTACCCACATCCCATAAGGGTTCATTTGTAGAATTTCAGCAATACGGGCTCGCATTTCTTTTGCTGCTTTATTAGTGAAAGTAACTGCTAACACACTCGATGCTGGCAGATTCTTTACCTGTAATAACCACGCAATGCGATGCACCAAAGCTCTTGTTTTACCACTGCCAGCGCCAGCAAGCACTAACAAACTTTTAATATCACTGGTAACAGCTTCTCGTTGAGCAGGATTCAGGTTATCTAATAAGCGTGAAACATCCATTGGTTAATCTATTCGTATTTCCGGATTTAGTGTCAAGTCGAGCCAACATAGCAAATGATACTGTGTTAAAACAATACTGCATACATAATAAAAATTTTAAGAGATTGTTGGTAATTATTGTTTTTTAATGATTTTTTGCTTGCGAATGTCATTAATTTTCCTGTTAAATAAGAGCGTGCGTTTGTTATACAGCTAAATCAATTTGTTAGTGGTTACTAGTTTTTTGGTTTATGATTATTAGAACGCACAAAAACGATAACATTAACGGCTGTCTGGAGAGTTCAATTGAACGCCAATGCCTTGATAAATGCGTCTGTTTTCGAAAATGCTAATAATCTGGCAAGCGGTATCGATATAAAACAACGCTTACAGTTAGCTATCGCCAAAGCGCGCTTTCACAAGCATGCTCTTGCCCTTCTTGTACTGGATATTGATCGTTTTTCGACAATAACTTCTACATTAGGACTCGAATCCGGCAAACAGTTAATTGATCAGGTACGAATCAAACTACTGCATGCTCTCAACGGCGATTATATATTTGTCCATATTGGCTCAGACCAGTTTGCCATTCTATGCGAGTCCGTAACCAGCTCGTCTCAACAACGCCAACTCGCTAATCGTTTACTTAGCGCAATAAAAAAACCATTTTACCTTGATGAACAAGAAATATTAATTACGGCCAGTATAGGTATTAGTAATTACCCAAATAAAGCGAAAAATGATCAGGAACTGTTGCATCAAGCCCTTATTGCTTTAGCAGGTGCCAAGCAAATTGGTGGCGACAATATAAAATTCTATTCACGCGGCAGCTCTAATGCTGCTCAAATGCGTACATTAACACTGGAAGTTGAATTAAGACATGCAATTTCTCGTAAGGATTTACTTGTTCATTACCAGCCCAAAATGGATCTCTCTACCGGTAAAGTCACCGCACTTGAAGCGTTAGTAAGATGGCAACACGATGAGCTTGGCTGGATACCACCTTCTGAATTTATTCCTATTGCTGAAAAAGCGGGATTAATTTCTCAAATAGGGGAAATGGTTCTGGAGACTGCATGTCGACACGGCACAAAATGGTGTGAAGAGGGTATTGAAATTAAAATCGCTGTCAATCTCTCTGCTAAACAGTTGATTCGTTCCGATATGGCTTCTGTAATCAAACGTATTCTAAAACGTACCGGCTTCCGACCTGAGTTACTGGTAGTAGAGCTGACCGAATCATTACTTATCGATACGCTGGAAAAAACTCACGATACACTTAACGCCTTAAGGGAAATGGGCATTGAAATCGCTATCGATGATTTTGGTACAGGATATTCAACCTTTAAGCTATTAAAACGGCTTCCTGTAGATATTCTTAAAATTGATCAAATGTTTATTCTCGATGTTGCCAATAATAAGGTCGATGCAGCAATAACACAGGCAATTATTAACGTAGCACATGCGTTAGAAATGAAAGTGATTGCTGAGGGAGTTGAAAAGAAAGAACACGTTGGTTTATTACAAGATCTTGGCTGCGATGTAATTCAGGGGTTCTATCTTAGTAAGCCTTTACCACGTAACGAAATAACTCCCATTTTAAAAGTTGGCATTCCAAGAGTTGCGCAGGACTGTAACCAGCAAGGCGAGCTGGAACTAAACTAACTATTCTATTACATTGCTTCATCGGACCAGAAAATCTGAAACTCAATTTCTTCTCTACCCTCTTCCCTTTCATGCTCAATGTTGTACTTGGCGCGTACTGGAACATATATTCTCTCACCTGCTATTTGAATTTCAAACTTTTCTCCCTGCTCCAACGCATCGGCCAAACGCCTAAGTTTTGCTACAAACTCACTGGTTGAATAGCTTTTTTCAATATCACGGTCTGCTTTTGAAGTCATTTCTTGCTCCAATATCGTATAAAAAATATGTACTTTAAAAAATGATTTTGAATATAGCGGATATTTGTTACATTATGAATTGAATTATTTTTAGCACTTTTGTACTTTGTACTGTAACAATGTAAAAAAAGCTACCAGAAAAATTGATTTGGGTGCTCACTATGTCTGTAACAGTTTTTGGCGGTAATGGTTTTGTAGGAACACATATCTGCGAAGCACTTTGTGAAGCGGGTGTCATTGTACAAAGTGTTTCCCGGACAGGCACTATTCCAGCACACCTAAAAAACCAGGGATGGGCAAATGATGTGAGCTGGATTAAAGGTGATGGCAATTCTATATCACCCTCTCTACTCGAAAACCAGCAAGCTGTTATTTCAACTGTAGGCTCTCCACCGCTACCAACATTTTCAAAAGCTTCTTTTGAAAATCAGGTTCACAACAACGGTCACGTAAATGCCAATATTGCTTCGGTAGCGTTAGATGCCGGTGTTAAACGTTTGATATTTATTGGCGCTAAAATTCCAAACGTTATTGATAAAGAATGGTTTGGTTATGCCAAAGGTAAACAGATTAGCCTGGAAGCTGCTAAACACTTTGCTCAAGCATCAGATGAACACAAAGCCATGCTATTTCAACCAGGCGGTATTTCAGGAACTCGCCACTCAAAAACAGGTTTGCCCATTCCACTTCATCTTTTTATGGACGTTGGTACCAGCATTTTGCCTTCACAATTTACTAAAGTGACCGATATTGCAAAACTGGTTACTGATGCCATAGTCAACGAGAGCTTATTTACTTCTTCTTTTACTATTATCAAAAGCGAAGAAATCCCTCAAAAGGCAAAATCATTATGAATATAGGTTTTATTGTTATTGGCCTTGCCGTTGTCTATCTTATCTATATGCTTTTTGAAACTTATCAACAAATGAAAAAGCATAGCGAAGCCTATAAAAAAATTGATAAAAGCAAATTAAAAGATTATGACGATGAATATGATAAAAAAGAAGATGAATGGTGAGACTTAAAATTGTCACTAGACGATTAATCATAATCATTAAAAAGCTTTACGCTATTTGTATTTCTAATTCTTCTTCTATTTCGTACTCAACTTCTGTGTTTGTTTCACCTTCATAATTGTGAGTGAGCTCCGTGCCTTTTTTAATGTTATTTAAAGCAATTACCGACAAATCATCACAATAAGCAACGTTTGGTAATTCAGAGTGGTTAATGTATTTAAACTGACAAACAACATCGACCATTTTATTAGTCTCTTCATCCAGCCACAATGTATAGCCATTCGGGTTTTGGGTTTCTACTGCTTGGCACTTTCCAAGCAAAGTACCCTGAGGAATAAATCGGGTACTGAACAAACCCTTTCCATGAATCTTACTGCGTTTAACTACGTACTTCACTACTTACTACCTAAAAGCGTGGGGATAATTAAAGCGGTACAGTAAAGCAGTTTTACATATTTGACAATATAGCGTTTTGTTTATATTTGTAAGTTCTTTATAAATTTTTAGGAAAAATCTAACGCTTATTTATTGTTTATTTAATCATGAGATTTTTCGATAAAGTAAAACTAACGAAAAACCCAAAAATAATGGAACCCATAATGTAATTGGTATGCTGAAAACCTCTGGCTCATCACACTGATCCAGATATAAACATTCAACCCACTCGGGATTATCAACAAACGGATTCCTGTTTCCCTGGAATGATTGGATAATATCGTTTCTATCTACCTCACCCTGTTCTACAGGGTCTTCCTGATGCCATTCAATCAGAACATCCAGCAGGCCCATATAAGCAGTTGATGCATTGTTGCCTCCCGAAGTCTGAATAAGCGCAGAGTTATTGGTAAGAATCAGATCCGGCTCCGATACATTGGTAACATTATGATTTCCACCTTCATAGCGTATATCCATATAAAACATGGCTCGTGCTATATCGCCCTTTCGCTCTGACCACACTTCCCAGCTGTTAGAATCAAACAGGTTTACTTCACCTGAAGAACCACCTTGGCCATCATTAAATACTGTATTTCTTATCGTACAACCTGACGTACAATCGTCATAATATTTATTGCCTCTGTCAGAGTTGTAACTTACGTCCGAAAGAAATAATTGATGTGTATCCGAATATGCATAATTTGACGGTCCTCTATCCGGAAAACCATAACTGTTTGGCCAGGTATGCTCCCGATTATAAGCACCATTGCCGCCCGATATTTTTCCATAACTCGCGTTTTTATAAATAGCCGTAATATTATTTGTATTATCTTCATCTTCATCAGCGAGATTTAAAATATCCCACGTATCCGTGCTCGATGATGTATAGGGAAAATAAGTATGATCATCAATCACCTCATGCAAAGTAGAGCGTAAATTTGTGGATGAGGAGCTATCTACACTGTCATAGTAACCCGTTGGGGCCGCCGCATAGAGATTGGAAAAAGCAAGTAGGAAATAAACAACAAATGAATGCAGAAGAACGAAATTATTAAGCATTAGACTAACCAGTAAAATTTTGAGTCATAATGACAGCTAAATGTTTCACTGTTTTTACAGCATTGAAATTTTATAACGCCAAATAAATCAACTATCAAATTTAACATCCACAATGACAGCGTAAATCTCGTTGTGCAAAGTTCCGCTAATGTTTATAGTGTCAGCTTCATCTAAACAAATGCGAGAGTTAATATGAGTTCCGAACAAAGTGACGAGCAATATGAATTAGGCTATAGCCTGGGTTTTAATATAGGCCACCAGTTAAAATCAGATTTTAGTGATTTTTCCATTGAAGGTTTAACCAAAGGCATTAACGCTGTATTTGCTGATGAAAAACCGGAAATTGCATTGGAAAAAATGCAAATCATATTGCAGCAAGCACAGATTAAGGCCCAGCAAGAGCAACAAGCACGTATGGCTGAATCTGGCGATATCAATGCTAAAGCCAGTGCCGAGTATCTGGCAGGTATAGAAACCCAGGATGGTGTTATAAAAACAGATTCCGGCTTGCTATACGAAGTGATGGCCGAAGGTAATGGCAACTCTCCCTCTGCAACAGATCAGGTAACTGTACATTACCATGGCACATTACCCAATGGTGAAGTGTTTGACAGCTCAATGGAAAGAGGACAGCCCGCCACGTTTGGATTGAATCAGGTGATTAGTGGTTGGACTGAAGGCGTACAACTGATGAAAGAAGGCGCTAAATACCGCTTTCATGTTCCTAGCTTTCTCGCCTACGGAGACCAGGGAGCAGGTGCCGCTATTGGTCCTAATCAGGCTTTAGTGTTTGAAGTAGAGCTGCTAAAAGTAGGTTAGTTTTTTTAAATTTTCTAAAGCAGTATACTTAATTCGTTAGATAACACCAAAAAGTATACTGCTCAAAAATTTTATCTATACTATTTAATAAATAGCTTTTTTAAGTAGATAATATCTTTATCAGCCCCTGATCCTCTCGATTATATCCCTATCTACATGCTTATCAAAAGCAATAGAAGCACACTCAACCGTAATTGCCACAACAATGCCGGCTAGCATAATGCCTATCAAAGCAATGATAACAGATAAGACTCTGGAAACTTTATGCAATGGTCTAATATCACCATAACCAACAGTTAGTGCCGTAATAAACGCCCAATAAATTGCATTAAAAAATTTCCATGATTCAATATTACCGACTATAGCCCCCAAGAGAATAATTAGTGCACATAACATCATTATTATTGGCGCTATTAAATATATGCCCCAAAAAAATGCGTGTAAAAATGTATACGAGAAGTCCATAAAAATCCTGCTATAAAGCAACACAAATAATTTTGTACTTTAAAAATGAATATTTATTTTTATATATCAAACTAACACGATTTTTTCTTTGTTAACAATCACCTTTTTAACAAAGCAAAGCTTATCTTAAACAGACAATAGTTTTGTCCTGATCTATTCATCAGGCTTATTTATATAAGAAATTAATAACTATTTTATTCCACGGTTACCGATTTAGCCAGATTACGTGGCTGGTCAACATCGGTGCCTTTAATTATAGCCACATGATAAGAAAGTAATTGCAACGGTATAGTATAAATTATCGGTGCGATCAATGGATCACAAGCTGGGACAGTTAATGATTTCATGGTCTCGTCTGATGCGAAAGCTGCATCTTTATCTGCGAAAACATACATTAAGCCACCACGCGCACGCACTTCTTCAACATTGGATTTGAGCTTTTCTAACAGTTCGTTATTAGGTGCAACAACAATTACTGGCATATCGGCATCAATTAACGCTAATGGACCATGTTTTAATTCACCTGCTGCATAAGCTTCAGCATGAATGTAAGAGATTTCTTTCAGTTTAAGTGCACCTTCCATTGCAATAGGGTATTGTTCACCACGCCCTAAAAACAGACTATGATGTTTGTCGGCAAAGTCTTCGGCTAATGATTCAATTGCTTCATCCATACCCAGTGATTGCTCAACCTTGGACGGTAAGCTTTGTAAGGCTGTTACAATGCTAGCTTCCTGCTCAGGTGATAAGCCTTTGTGATGGGCAATCGCTGTCGCGAGCATTAATAATCCTGCGAGTTGTACAGTAAATGCTTTGGTAGATGCTACACCGATTTCTGCACCGGCATTCATCATAAATGCCATCTCGGATTCTCTTACCAATGAAGAGCCTGGCACATTACATATAGTAAGACTTGCAGCAAAACCCTGTTCTTTAGCAAGCCGTAATGCAGCAAGAGTATCAGCCGTTTCACCCGATTGTGAGATTGTTACCAATAAACTGTTGGGTCTTACAAACGATTTTCTATAGCGATACTCGGAAGCTATTTCTATATTGCATGAAACGCCTGCAAAGGCTTCAAACCAGTAACGAGCTGTCATGCCCGCATGAAAGCTGGTTCCACAAGCGATAATCTGTACATGTTCAATTGTCGGCAGTAATTCAGATGCTTTTGTACCAAATGCAGTATCAAGTACTTTACCGTCTGCGATACGACTTTCTAACGTTCTCTGTAAAGCGATAGGCTGCTCATATATTTCTTTAAGCATGTAATGACGATACTGGCCTTTATCTCCAGCATCATGTGACACTTCACTTTCTTTTGCTTCTCTTTCTACCGGCTTGCCATTTATATCAAAAAACTTAACCGATGTACGTGTAATCTCTGCAATATCACCCTCTTCCAAAAAGGAGAATTTACGCGTAACTGGCAACAATGCCAATTGATCCGAGGCAATAAAGTTTTCTCCTATACCATAACCAATAACTAATGGTGAACCCGAGCGCGCAACAATTAAATGCTCAGGATTTTCATTATCCATAACCACCGTGCCATATGCTCCCTCTAATTGAGGTATAGCCTTTTGTACTGCCTCAAGTAGAGAGCCACAAGTTTTAAGCTCATGATGAATTAAGTGGGCAATGACTTCGCTGTCAGTTTCACTGACAAATTCATAACCTTTTTCTTTTAACTGCTCTTTTAGTTCGGTATGATTTTCGATAATACCGTTATGAACAATTGAAATTCTATCTGATGATGTGTGAGGGTGTGCATTTCTTTCACTGGGTTCACCATGTGTTGCCCAACGTGTATGTGCAATGCCTGTTCCACCTGGTACTCCTTGTTCAGTTACAAGATCTTCAAGTGCCTTAACCTTACCTACCGCTCTTACGCGTTCTGTTAACCCTTTTTCTTTAGTTATAGAGATTCCGGCAGAATCATAACCTCTATATTCAAGGCGCTTTAATCCCTCTACAAGAATTGCTGCGACATCACGTTGTGCTACTGCACCCACTATTCCACACATATTACGTTACCATGCTTACTAACTATAAATTTATCTGAATACTAATTACTTTTTGGTTGGCCGTTTCCAACCTTCAATATTTTTCTGTTTACTACGCCCGACAGCTAATGTTTCTTCTTGCACATTCTGAGTAATCACTGAACCCGCTCCAACAAAACCGTTATTTGCTATCGTCAATGGCGCCACTAATGTGCTGTTAGAGCCTATAAAAACATTTTCACCCAATTCAGTTCGATGTTTGTTTGCGCCATCATAATTACAGGTTATCGTGCCAGCACCAATATTTGAATTCGCGCCAATATTAGCATCACCTATATAAGTTAAATGATTGACTTTACTGCCAGCTTCCATCGTCGCATTTTTAACTTCTACAAAGTTACCGACTTTAGATTTGGCTTTTAATAGTGCATTAGGCCTTAATCTTGCAAAAGGTCCTACATTGGCATCATTACCAACATGCGCTTGATCTAAAACGCAATTGGCATGAATTTGTGCACCTGTGTCTATAATACTTTCATGGATAACACAATTAGGCCCAATACTAACGTTGTCACCTATCTCCACATCTCCAGTGAGTACAACATTCACATCAATAAAAACATCTTTACCAACAATGACACTTCCGCGAATATCCAGACGGTTTACATCAGCTACTGTAGCACCTGCAATTTGTAATTGCTCAGCTCTCTTTCTTTGGTAAACACGCTCAAGTGCGCCTAACTGAAGCTTGTTATTTACACCTTCCACTTCATATTCGTTTTGTGGTTCCGCTGTTTTGATCGCAATATTATCCTTTACTGCCATAGCAACAACATCAGTCAAATAGTATTCCTGTTGTGCATTATCGTTTGACAGTGCAGGTAACCATTTTGATAAATGCTTTTGATGAATACACATAATGCCTGTATTAATTTCTTTTATTTGCAATTGCTCATCGTTGGCATCTTTTTGTTCAACAATTGCTTTAACCTCATCATCTTCTCTAACAATACGACCATAACCTGTAGGATTATCCATACAGATAGTCAGCATAGCCATGGTAGATTCATTAACTAAATCAATCAGCGTTTCAAGTGTGCCCGTTTGAATTAAGGGAACATCGCCATAAAGTATTAATGTTATAGCTCCTTCGCGTAGAACGGGTAATGCTTGTGCAACAGCATGCCCTGTACCCAATTGTTCCGTTTGCTCAACAAAGCTGTCCACACCATTTAACGATGCTTTTACAAGTTCCGCCTCATGACCAACCACAACATGCATTGCAACATCACCCAATAATGAGGCTGCATCAATAACATGTTGTGCCATGGGCTTGCCGCCAATACTATGCAGTACTTTTGGGATTCCAGAGTACATTCTGGTTCCCTTGCCTGCGGCAAGAATAACTACGTCTATTTTCACTCTTATGATCCTGTTCTTTCTCAGATTGCTCATTAATTGCTTCAAATTTATGCTTCTGAATCAACTAAATAGCTTATTTCTAGGGTTATAAAAAAAGGGTAGCAGATGCTACCCTTTTTTCTTATTACAGAACTGTTGAATTGTATCTTTTTAACCAGATTTTTAATTACTTACCTAAAGTTTTACGAATTTGCTGAATAGTACGCAATTGGGCCGCTGCGGCTGCAAGCTCAGCGGCTGCCAACGAATAATCGAGGTCAGCAGCCTGATTTGCTATAGCCGCTTCGGCTGCTTTTTGTGCTTCTATCGCCGCCGCTTCATCAAGATCATCCGCTCTAGCTGCAGTATCAGCCAGAATGATTACTATCTTAGGTTGTACTTCTAAAAACCCGCTCGATACATAAAAGATTTTTTCTTCACCGTCTTTTAGTACTCTTACTGGCCCTGGCTTTAAATCACAAAATAAAGCCGCATGACCTGGCGTTACACCAATCTCACCTTGTGAGCCAGTAGCAACCAGCATATCAATATCACCTGAGTAAATTTCTTCCTCAGCACTTACGATATCACATTGAATAGTTGCCATAGTTAAAACCTTTTTCCGTTCTTTATTAAAAAGAAATCAATTAGCTAATTAAAGGTTTTTAGCCTTTTCAATTGCTTCATCAATACCACCTACCATGTAGAAGGCCTGCTCTGGCAAGTGATCATATTCGCCTGCAAGTATGGCTTTGAAACTACTGATAGTTTCTTTTAAAGAAACGTATTTACCCGGTGCACCGGTGAAAACTTCTGCTACGTGGAATGGCTGTGACAAAAATCGCTCAATTTTACGAGCACGGTTTACGGTCATCTTATCTTCTTCAGAAAGCTCATCCATGCCGAGAATAGCAATGATATCTTTAAGTTCTTTATAGCGTTGTAATACAGACTGTACACCGCGCGCTACAGAATAATGCTCTTTGCCAATAATCAATGGATCAAGCTGACGAGAAGAAGAATCCAGTGGATCAATCGCTGGATAAATACCTTTGGAAGCAATGTCACGAGATAGTACAACTGTTGAGTCCAGGTGAGCAAACGTTGTTGCTGGCGATGGGTCAGTCAAGTCATCCGCAGGTACATAGACCGCCTGAATCGAAGTGATAGAACCTGTCTTGGTTGAAGTAATACGTTCTTGAAGTACACCCATTTCTTCAGCAAGTGTTGGCTGGTAACCTACCGCCGAAGGCATACGACCTAGAAGCGCCGATACCTCTGTACCCGCAAGCGTGTAACGATAAATATTATCTACGAATAATAGAACATCTTTACCTTCATCACGGAACTTCTCCGCCATTGTCAGACCCGTCAATGCAACACGTAGCCTGTTTCCAGGTGGCTCATTCATCTGCCCATAAACCATTGCAACTTTTGATTCTTCAAAGTTCTCAACGTTTACAACATTAGCTTCCTGCATTTCGTAGTAGAAGTCATTACCCTCACGAGTACGCTCACCCACACCAGCAAATACCGAAAGGCCTGAATGTTCAGTTGCAATGTTGTTAATCAATTCCATCATGTTTACGGTTTTACCAACACCCGCACCACCAAACAGACCCACTTTACCACCCTTGGCGAATGGACAAACCAGGTCAATAACCTTGATGCCTGTTTCTAGTAACTCATCAGATGCTGCTAATTCATCATAAGCCGGTGCTTTACGGTGAATAGATGATTTTTCGTGTTCGGCAAGTGGACCCTTTTCATCAATTGGATTACCTAACACATCCATAATGCGACCAAGTGTTGCCTTTCCAACCGGTACGGAAACAGGTGCTTTTGTGTTATCAACATTCAAGCCACGACTCAAGCCTTCAGAAGAACCCATGGCAATAGCCCGAACTATACCGTCACCCAATTGCTGTTGTACCTCTAAAGTCAAACCTTTATCAGATACAACCAGTGCGTCGTAAACGTCGGGTACTGCATCACGTGGAAATTCCACATCAATTACCGCGCCGATAATTTGTACGATACGTCCGCTACTCATTTCGCGTTCCTCTAATCTTTAATTCAATGTCTATTTAAAAAATGTTTATTCAATATTTCTATGAAATTGCAGCTGCGCCGCCTACAATTTCTGAAAGCTCTTGTGTAATTGCTGCCTGACGAGCCTTGTTGTACGCAAGCTGCAAGTTATCAATAAGATCGCCTGCGTTATCAGTTGCACTTTTCATTGCTATCATTCGAGCAGCCTGCTCACAAGCAGCGTTTTCAACAACTGACTGATATACTAACGATTCTACATAGCGCACAAACAGCTCATCT
Source organism: Cellvibrionales bacterium (assembly GCA_041941365.1). Taxonomy (GTDB): domain Bacteria; phylum Pseudomonadota; class Gammaproteobacteria; order Pseudomonadales; family UBA7434; genus UBA7434. The sequence goes on from JBGTQK010000006.1 coordinate 72,627, forward strand.
AACAATTCTTTTGCATCTGGCTCATAGATATAATCCCAATGATGCTTGTAAGATTCATCTTCTTCTGGTAGTAATGGTAATAACTGCTCTACCGTTGGTGTTTGAGTCATGGTATTAACAAACTCATTCCCCACCAAAAACAATTTGTCAATCTTGCCTTCTTCAAAGGCGTCCAGCATTATTTTAACGCTACCAATTAAATCTTTAACTTTTGGGCTTTCACCTAAATCTCTAACCGCAGCAACTACGTTGCCGCCATAACTGTTAAAAAAAGCCGCGCTTTTTGCTCCAACCAGACATAAATCAACTTCAATATTTTTGTCTGCCCATTCTTTCATACTGTTAATAGACTTTTTGAACAGGTTTATATTCAAACCACCGCAAAGGCCACGGTCAGTAGAAACAATAATATAACCTACTCGCTTGACATCTCTTTGCTCCAAAAAAACATGCTTGTATTCAGAGCTGGCATTTGCAATATGGCCTATAACAGAACGAAGCTTTTGCGTATAAGGCTTGCCCTTCGACATGCGTTCTTGTGCTTTACGCATTTTACTCGCAGCTACCATTTCCATTGCGCTGGTAATCTTCTGAGTACTTTTAATACTCGAAATCTGCGTGCGTATCTCTTTTCCGCTAGCCATATCTTTACTTACTCAATATAAACAAGAGTCAATTATCTAATTAAAACGTTTGCGTCTTCGCAAAGTTATCTAACAATGCTACAAAGCTGCTTTTAATATCATCGTTCCAGGCGCCGCTTTTTACAACTTCATCTAACAAATCGCCGTGCTCAGATTTTGCATAAGAAAGTAATGCTTCTTCATAAGCGCCAATTTTTTCAACTGGAACATCATTAAGATAACCATTATCTACTGCGTAAATCAGCAAGCCCATTTCAGCAATGCTTTGTGGCGCATACTGTTTTTGCTTCATCAATTCTGTAACGCGCTCACCATGATCCAACTGTGCTTTAGTCGCATCATCAAGATCAGATGCAAACTGGGAGAAAGCCGCCAATTCACGGTATTGTGCTAATGCTGTACGAATACCACCGGAAAGTTTCTTGATAATTTTAGTCTGAGCGGATCCACCAACACGTGATACCGAAATACCAGCGTTCATCGCTGGACGAATACCCGCATTAAACAAATCTGATTCCAGGAAGATCTGTCCATCAGTAATAGAAATTACGTTAGTCGGTACGAACGCCGAAACATCTCCAGCTTGCGTTTCAATGATAGGTAACGCTGTTAAAGAACCTGTCTGCCCTTTAACTTCACCGTTAGTAAACTGCTCTACATATTCGGCATTAACTCGAGATGCACGCTCTAGCAAACGAGAATGAAGATAGAAAACATCACCCGGGTATGCTTCACGGCCTGGTGGGCGACGTAACAACAATGAAATCTGACGATAAGCCCAAGCTTGTTTAGTCAGGTCATCAAAAATAACCAATGCATCCTGGCCACGGTCTCTGTAATACTCACCCATGGTACAACCGGCAAACGGTGCAAGGAACTGCATTGACGCCGGGTCAGATGCTGTTGCGGCAACAACGATTGTATGATCCATTGCACCATGCTCTTCAAGCTTTCTCACTACCGCACTCACAGAAGACGCTTTCTGGCCTACTGCAACATAAATACATTTAATACCGGAATCTTTCTGGTTAATGATGGCATCTACCGCAATCGCAGTTTTTCCCACCTGACGGTCACCGATAATCAATTCACGCTGACCTCGGCCAATTGGCACCATCGAATCTACCGCTTTTAAACCAATCTGAACAGGCTCATCTACCGATTGACGAGCGATTACACCCGGTGCAATTTTCTCAATTGCATCTGTTAAATTAGTTTCAATTGGGCCTTTACCATCAATCGGATTACCTAACGCGTCAACTACGCGGCCCTGAAGCTCGGGACCAACAGGTACCTCAAGAATTCTACCAGTACAACGACATGTCTGGCCTTCAGTAATTGATGTGTAATCACCAAGGATTACTGCGCCGACAGAGTCACGCTCAAGGTTTAAAGCCAAGCCATATAAGCCGCCTTCAAACTCAATCATCTCACCATACATTGCATCAGTAAGGCCATGAATACGGATAATACCGTCGGTTACCGATACAACTGTACCTTCATTTTGTGCCTTACTTGAGATATCCAGGCTCTCAATACGCTGTTTAATGATTTCACTTATTTCGGATGGATTCAGCTGTTGCATGATCTGTGTCCTAAAACTATCGCTAGTAGTAACTATCGGTTTACATATAAATTATAAATTCATTGCTTCTGAAAGCTTGGCCAAGCGGCCTTTGATACTGTCATCTATGACAATATCGCCCGCTTTAATTAATACGCCACCTACTAACGTATCATCAACGGTTGTCTCTACAGAAACTTCACGCTTTAACTTTTCTTTAAGCGCTGAACTCAACTTGTTTTCTAATTCGGTGCTAATAGGAAATGCCGATTTCACTAACACATCGACTGAGCTTTCCTGTTCAAGCTTTAATTCGTTAAATAACTCGTAAAGCTCAGGTAATAACGCAAGGCGCTTATTTTCTGCTAAAAGATTAACAAGATTGCCAGTTGCAGAATTAATCGTGTCACCACATACATCCAACAACTTCTTAGCTTTTACGGCAGCCGTTTCCGATGGAGAAGCAATTAATGCCTGAAGTGGCTTCGTCTGACAAACTGCAGATAGCGTTGCCAGGCTTTCTGCCCACTGTGTCAGTTGGCCGCTCGCATTAGCAAACTCAAAAGCTGCTTTTGCATAGGGTCTTGCTAAGGTTCTTAATTCTGCCATGTTCTTGTAATTACTCTGTTATAGATTCGCAGCGAGTTTATCGAGCAGGCCTTTATGTTTTTCTTCATTAATTTCTGATTGAAGAATTTGTTCAGCTCCACTAACAGCAAGCTTGGAAACCTGTTGTCTCAAGGACTCTTTCGCTCGATTAACTTCTTGTTCAATATCAGCTTTCGCTGCTTCTTTTAATCGATCACCTTCAGAAACAGCCGTTTCTTTTGCGTCTTCTACCATTTGACGAGCACGCTTGTTTGCTTGGTCCAGAATTGCCGCCGCTTCTTCTTTTGCTTGTTGAAGCTGCTTTTGAACCTCATCTTGTGCAGAAGCTAAATCAGCTTTGGCTTTTTCTGCAGCCTGAAGTGAATTTGCAATTTTCTGCTCACGTTCACGCATGGCGCCCAGTATTGGTGGCCAAATGAATTTGAAACAAAACCAGACAAAGATTGCAAAAGTAATCATCTGTCCGATTAGCGTAAGATTAATGTTCACGCTTTATTCCTCAATGACAATGTTATCTTCGCTGCTTTAAATCATTAAATACTTAAAGCAACGTTTAATGCCTGCTACTCGATTAGGTTACTACTAAGCAACTACGAAGATAAGGTACATACCGATACCAACACCGATAATTGGAATCGCATCGATAAGACCCGCTGCCAAGAAGAAAGTACCTTGAAGCTTTGCAGCCAGTTCTGGTTGACGCGCAGAACCTTCTAGTAATTTGCCACCCAAAATACCTACACCGATGGCGGCTCCTAAACCACCTAAACCCATCATGATCGCGGCAGCTACATATACAAGTTCCATATTGGACTCCTAATTTTTGTTGGTAAATAAATAATTAAAACTAATTAATGGTGTTCATGTGCCATCGACATGAATACGATAGTCAACACCATGAATATATAAGCCTGTAAAGTGATTACCAGGATATGGAATACCGCCCATGCCCATTGCAATACGCCAGCTACTGGCATCCAGGCAAGCCCTGCGCTAAACAGTGCTGCTATTAATATAAATATCATTTCACCTGCATACAAGTTACCAAAAAGTCGCAGGCCTAGAGAAAAAGGTTTAGCAAGGAAACCGACTATCTCCATAAACAAATTAAGCGGTATGAATGCCCAGTGATTGAACGGGGTCATGGATAGCTCTTTAACAAAACCAAAACCTTTAACCTTGATATTGTAATAGAGCATTAAAATAAAGATACCCAAAGCCATTCCCATTGGAACATTCGGGTCTGTGGATGGAACAATTTTCTGGTATTCAACATGGAAAAAGTTCTGCAGTGTCCACGGAATAAGATCAACCGGCACCAGGTCCATCAGGTTCATTAAAAACACCCAGACAAAAATGGTCAGCGCCATAGGTGCTATCAACGCATTTTTTGAATGGAATATATCTTTAACATTCTGCTCAACAAACTCGACTATCATTTCGAGAAAGTTGTTTAAGCCCGTTGGAACACCAGAGTTAGCGGCTTTTGCCAAACGGCTGAACATGAAAAGGAAAATAAGACCAAGGCCTATCGACCAAAGCATACTGTCAACGTGAATAGCATAAAAGCCCATCGCTGTAGCTTCTTCAGCTCCATGAGCCCAGGTCCAGGTATCCTGCTGCAATACATGATGATTGCCATCATAGTCATGACGCTCAAAACCTGCTGGCAACTTACCATAGGTCAAATTGGTCAGGTGGTGTTTTATATAACTGTTAACCGTGAGCGTATCGCCAGCCATCTATTTAATCTACTCAATCAATTTTTTGTATTTTTAATTCCGGCACATATTATTCCGGAATAGTTATCTCAAAACTTGTCAGCAACTTTTCTCAATTGATGGTTTGTCAGGGGTATCGAAATCAGAGCACTCAAAACAAAACCGATAAAAAAAGCTGTTAGCTCCAGCGTTACCGTTTTATCTAACAAGTTTTGAAAACTCTCTACTTGTCCTTGCTGTTTGCTGATAAACAGTACAGTACCAATTAACGCTGAGGCTAATATATATCGAATAATTTGAGCCTTATAATAGGCTGCAAATACAGTGGTTGAATCCGGTACATCGAGCTGCTGGTTCTTTTGTCGAGAGCCGTGTCGATATACTCTGGCCATTTGCCGAAAAAACCAGATATTAGTGACCGCGACTATTACACTACCTAAAAAAGCGGAGTATCCCGCATCGATATTTCCATTGATTACCAGAATCGAACAGGAGATAACAATGACAATTAAAAGCTGCAGCGGTATCAATTCAAAGACCGGCCAAGTTCAACGCGCGCGGATTATAAGAAATGGCTATATGTGTAGCAAGCCGCTTCACTAAGCAAACCTGCAAGAAAGCTCTGTTTTTGGACATTAAGCGATATATTACCCATTTTTCTTTTTGAGCAATATCTGTAAATCGAAAGAATTCATCAATCGGTAATATAACTCACTTGATATGGCTGAGTATGCCATCCAGTTCATCGAGGTTGTTATAATTTAAAATTACCTGACCAGTCCCATTTCGTTTATGTTTTACGCTAACAGGTACGCCAATTTTCTCGGAAAGCTCAGTTTGCAGATGGCGGATATTCGCATCATCTGTTACTTCCTGTTGTGCTGTTTTTTGTTCTTCGGGCTTTAAACATTTTTTGACGAGCGCTTCTGTTTGTCTCACCGTCAATGATTGCTGAATGACCTGAAGTGCCATTTTATTTTGCTCTTCAGAGGGAAGTGCCAACAATGCTCTGGCATGTCCCATTTCAATGTCGCCTCGCTCTAGCATGCGTTTTACATCATCCTGTAATCCTAATAATCGCAAGCTATTGGTGACCGAAGCGCGGGATTTACCTAATAACTCAGCAATTTCTTTATGAGTTAATTCAAACTCTTCCTGCAAACGGCCAATAGCATATGCTTCATCCATTGGGTTTAAGTCGTCACGCTGCAAGTTTTCTATCAAAGCCATTGCTACGGTCGCATTATCATCAACATCCTTGATTATGGCCGGTACTTTCATTAAACCGGCTAGCTGCGACGCTCGCCAGCGACGTTCGCCGGCAACAATCTCGTACTTTACCCCTACTGGAGCATCATTGATTGGACGAAGAATAATTGGCTGGATCACGCCCTGACTTTTTATTGAACTGGCTAAATCCTCCAGTGCTTCCTGATCCATCTCTCGTCGTGGCTGATATTTTCCTCGCTGACACTGTTCTACCGGAATTTGTAAAACGCGATTTTCCGTGTTTGCGGCTGGAGTATTTTGAGGTGTTCCTTCTTTGGTGGCAGGATTTGTTTTAATGCTTTCTTTAATAACCGCTGTATCCGTAATAACCTTAGGTGAAGATTCACTCACGGATTCTGTACGACCTGCCTCTTTTGGTTGTCGCATGGAATCACCAAGCAATGCATCGAGGCCTTTACCAAGGCCTTTTTTTCTGGCAGACATTAAAAATCCTTACAATTAAAATTAAAATTTAGAAGCAAAGGCCTACTACAAAAAAGCAGTGGAAAAAACTCAAGCATGTTCTGCAATACCGGTTTCTTCAGCCTTATCTTTATCTTCGGACAACGATTGTTGTGGTTGCCTGGCTTTCTCTCGCTGAATCAATTCTGCTGCCATCTCAAGATACGATACCGCACCTTTTGATGCTTTATCATAAATCAATACCGGCTCTCCATGACTGGGCGCTTCAGCAAGACGAACATTTCTGGGAATAACCGTTTTATATACACGCTCACCAAAATGTTGAATGAGTTGTTCAGAAACATCATTCGTCAGGCTATTACGTGAATCGTACATGGTACGCAATAAGCCCTCGATTTTTATCATTGGATTAATACTTTCAGCGACACGTGCGATGGTATTCATCAAAGCAGATAAACCTTCCAGCGCATAATACTCACATTGTATTGGTATTAACACGCCGTCAGCAGCAACAAGCGCATTGAGCGTAAGCATATTGAGTGAAGGCGGGCAGTCGATCAAAATAAAATCGTAGTCTTTACGAATTTGTTTTAGTGCATCCTGTAAACGGTATTCTTTATTTTCAATTGACAATAGATGAACTTCAGCTGCTGTTAAATCACCATTTGCCGGGAGTAAATCGAAACCACCCACTGTTTTTCTTTGCAAGGTTTCTTCGGCACCAGTTTCGCCAACCATAACATCGTAAATAGTAAAATCACATCGATTTTTATTAACGCCTGCTCCCATTGTCGCATTGCCTTGTGGGTCCAGATCAATTAATAAAACATTTTTTTTAAATGCAGCCAATGACGCCGCAAGGTTGACTGATGTTGTGGTTTTACCAACACCACCTTTTTGATTTGTGATTGCAAAAATTCTGGACAAAATTTTTCTCGTTTGTGGCTTTCTTCTGACTCAATTTACACTTTAACTTAATAACAATAATGCTGGCTTTAATTTTAATGACTCTATCTGCCGTTTTTTTATCTATTTAAGTCGGCCCCCTATAATACACCTTTATTGCTCTGAAGGTGAAACCATTAATTTTAATAAATGCCTTTCTGCATTTAAATTGGGTACAAGCAATGGTGTAACCTCTTCTACTTTAACACTATCGGGTAACTCTTTGATTTCATCTTCAGGGATAATACCCTTCATTGCTAGCCAACAACCATCCTGAGCTAATAGATGACTGGATTTTTCTACCATATGTTTTAAAGAGCTAAACGCTCTGCAAGTAATAACCTTAAAATCATGACTATTAAATTCTTCTATTCGTGAATGATGGGCGAATACATTATCTAATTTTAACTGTCTCTTTACTTCATTAATAAAAGCAACCCGTTTACTACTGGCGTCAACCAATACCCATTCTCTTTCAGCTTCAATAATGGCTGCAGGTATTCCGGGTAAACCTGCACCACTACCAATATCTAACACTTTATCTATTTTTCGAAAATTATGCGTCGTTTCATATTTCCACAATTCAGGTAATATACTCAAGCTATCGAGAATATGTTTTACTAACATATCTTCTCTATTTGTAATTGCTGTGAGATTATGAACCTTATTCCATTTTTGTATCAAATCCAAAAATAATATTAATTTTTCGGCTTGCTCATTAGCTATTTGTATCGATTGTTCTTTAGCTAAATAAATTAACCCATCTTGCTCGGACTTTTTTTGTTTTAATGGAGACACAATAAAAAAGGATTAACTTAAATTATCCAGCTTGTTTTTGTAAATGCGATTTATTAATCATGCCTTTTTTCTTTAAGTAGATTAACAACAGAGAAATAGCTGCTGGTGTCATTCCTGGTATTCTAATCGCTCTACCTATTGTCTCCGGTCTTGCTTGAGTAAGTTTTTGTTTAACTTCATTTGAAAGCCCATTAACTTCATCATATTCAAAATCTAACGGTATTACTATAGCTTCACTACTACGCAGCTTTTCAATATCTTCTTGTTGGCGTTCAATATAACCCGAATATTTGGCAGCAATCTCCAATTGTTCGGCTACTTGCTTGTTTTCAATTGCTATTTCTGCCGCTTCTGCTAATTGTTCCAGATTTAACTCTGGCCGCTTTAACAATTCCATTAATGAATATTCACGTGATAATGGTTTTTCAAAATAACGATTCAGCTTTTCTGCCTCTTTTGAATCTGGTTGAATCCAGGTCTTTTTAAAATGTTGTTGCTCTCGCTCAATACTATTGCGTTTTTCTTCAAAAATTTTCCAACGTAAATCATCAATTAAACCGAAATTTCTACCTTTTTCAGTCAGGCGCAAATCAGCATTATCTTCTCGCAAAATCAAACGATACTCTGCCCTGCTGGTAAACATACGATAGGGTTCACGCGTTCCCAGATTAATTAAATCATCAATCATCACACCTATATAGGATTCATCACGAGACAAAATCATTGGATCTTTTTCTTCAACCATAAGTGATGCGTTAGCACCTGCTACCAAACCCTGCGCCGCTGCTTCCTCATAACCTGTAGTTCCATTAATCTGTCCACAGAAAAATAAACCATTTACAAAACGTGTTTCCAGTGTCGGCTTTAAATCTCTGGGATCAAAAAAATCATACTCAATCGCATAACCTGGACGAGTCATACTGGCATTTTCAAAACCTTCAATAGATCGCAGTAACCGCATTTGTATATCAAACGGTAAACTGGTTGATATACCATTCGGGTAAAGCTCATGTGTAGTTAGACCTTCCGGTTCTACAAAGATCTGATGAGAATCCTTATCAGCAAAGCGATGTATTTTATCTTCTATCGATGGACAATAACGGGGACCAATACCTTCGATCACACCTGTGTACATCGGTGAACGATCCAGACCTTCACGAATAATTTCATGGGTTTGTTCGTTGGTCCTGGCAATATAACAACTCACCTGTTGCGGATGATCAGCTTCAGAACCCAAAAATGACATAACCGGCAGTGGTATATCGCCAGGCTGTTCAATCAATTTTGAAAAATCAACCGTTCGCGCATCAACCCGTGGTGGCGTACCGGTTTTTAATCGCGCAACATTAAACGGCAAATCTCTCAATCGATCAGCTAAAGCAATTGATGGGGGATCTCCTGCTCTTCCGCCTGAATAACTGTCGAGGCCGATATGAATCTTTCCACCGAGAAATGTACCAGCTGCCAATACAACAGCTGATCCAAAGAAACGTAAGCCAATTTGAGTCACAACACCGGTAACGCGTTGTCCATCTGTTGTTTCATCTACAATTAAATCATCGACGGCTGCTTGAAAGATTCTGAGGTTGGGTTGATTTTCCAGTTTATAGCGAACGGCAGCTTTGTACAGAATACGATCGGCTTGGGCCCGGGTTGCCCTGACAGCCGGGCCTTTACGACTGTTTAGAATACGAAACTGAATACCGGCTTTATCAGCAGCTTGAGCCATTATGCCACCCAACGCATCAACCTCTCTCACCAAATGGCTTTTACCAATTCCGCCTATCGCAGGATTACAAGACATTTGACCAAGTGTCTCGATGTTATGAGTGAGTAATAACGTACTGGAACCACGGCGTGCAGCAGCTAAAGCAGCTTCGGTACCTGCATGGCCACCACCAATAACGATGACATCAAATTTTTCGTTGTAGTCCATCAAAATAATTTACCAGACTGCCTGATCAATATTTAAATTGATTAAAGTGAAAGTGGTTACTAACTTAGTAAGTGTGGAATGAAATTATCATACAGGAAATCGGGAAAATTCAAAGTTATTTATCCATGCCTGAATTTTTGTTCTACGCTTGTTGATTGAATAATTAATTAAATAAATAGATAAATATTTTATATAGAATAGATATTTAAACTTATAGTTATTAGAGGAAGTAGCTTTACTGTATAACTTTAATAATACAAGTAAAAACAATAAGTTATATCAAGGATAAGCCTAAGGAAAAATCACGTATAGCATGTTCTCATGCTAGTAATAAAAACTGGGTAACCAATACCTTGGAAATTTAATTTAAAAACAAACCCAGTTTATAACAAGCTTGTTTACCGGGTTATTCACATTGAAAAATTTTTTATTTTAGCAAAAGGATAAAACCACGAAATACTTGTTAATAAGTTGGTAAAAGCTGTTATTTTCGAAGATATTTAATAAAAATTACATAAAACTCCTGCAAAGTGCTAAGCCATTGAATTAGTGATACTATTCGTTCAATACAGCGTAAGAATGAAAAGAAAGAAGAAGTAGTCATAACTTACTTTAACAATTAATAAAAAGAGCTGTAACTTTTATCTCATTAGAGGTGATGTAATGCGGGTTCTTCGGTTGGACAAAACAGGCTTTCCTGTCGCCTGGATCAGTGTAGAAGAAGCGGTCACTTTAGCTGTTCGTGATCAAATTATATGGTCTCTTGGTGATAATATAATTACCATGCGTGGTGGCTATAATTGTTCCGGTTTGCGATCAATTATTAAACTTCCAACCATTCTTGCCTGTGATGGTGATGTAGAAAAAACCAGGCTGACTCCCTCTCTTACTAATAGAACCCTTTTTCGGCGCGATGATCATTACTGCATGTATTGCGGCAATAAATTTAGCGATAAAACGTTAACCCGTGATCACGTCATACCTATCTCACAAGGTGGCGCCAATAAATGGAATAATGTTGTGGCTGCCTGCCAACGTTGCAATAACCATAAAGGCGGTAGAACACCTGAACAAGCCAATATGGAATTACTGGCTGTACCCTTCACACCAAATATTTATGAGTTCATGTATTTGAGTAATCGCCAGATTATTGGTGATCAAATGGAATATCTCAAGGCAAGGTTTAAAACGAATAACAGACGTTGGCAGCAAGTGGCTTAGCGTTTTGTGTGGTTTTTTATCAGGTAATCAATAATCACGTTATCATTTCCCAATACAAAAACTTGAAAAGATTTCTCCTAACAATTCATCCGAGCTGATTTTCCCGGTAATTTCTCCAAGGTTGTTTTGAGTTTGCCTTAAATCTTCTGCCAACAGTTCGCCAGCTTGTAAGTTATTCAGTTGTTTTTTACCGTGGTATAAAAAATCCAGCGCTGTTTCTAAATGGTTTATATGCCTGGTTCTAGCAGTAAATACATTCTGGTTATCGTTGTTTATTCCGTAGTGTGTTTCTATTAAGTTGCCTAATAAGTCAAGACCAGTTTTTTGTTTAGCCGAGATCGATAACACAGGTAATTCATCGATTTCTTGTTGAGATGATTTGTTATCAGTTAAATCGATTTTGTTATTTAATACGATAATATAAGCATTTTTGGCAAGTTGTATTTCGTGTTCTTTTACTAACGATTTAATTGAGCTTTTATTTATAACATCAGTTTCTAAAGAGGCATCTCTTAAATATAAAACCACATCGGCAGATTTGGCAACTTTGCTAATTCGTTTTATTCCTTCTTGTTCTATAAGATCGTTAGATTTTCTTAACCCGGCGGTATCTATTAAGTTTAAAGAAATGCCATTTAATATAATTTGCTGTTTAAGAATGTCTCGTGTAGTGCCTTCCTGATGAGTGACGATAGCAATATCATCTTGTGCTAAAGCATTTAACAGGCTGGATTTACCGGCATTGGGCTTACCTAATATAACAACGTTAAGGCCTTCGCTTAATATTGCACCGGTTTTTGCCTGATCAAGGATGTTTTCGACTTCCTGAATTAAGTTATTTAATGATGTAGCAATATGTTGATCAGATACAAAGTCGATATCTTCGTCCGGAAAGTCAATCGCAGCTTCTACGTAAACTCTGAGTTCAGTTGTTTTGGTTACAAGGGAATCTATCTTTTTTGAAAATTCGCCGTTAAGCGATACTAATGATGAACGCAATGCATTTTCGGATTGGCTTTCGATGATATCCGCTATGGCTTCAGCTTGAACCAGATCGATTTTATCATTTAAAAAAGCGCGTTCAGAAAACTCACCAGGCCTGGCTAACCTTGCACCTAGGGTGATGGTTTGTTTCAGGATTAAATCGAGTAGAAAGATACCACCATGAGCCTGAAATTCTACAATGTCTTCGCCAGTGAATGATGCGGGTGCTTTAAAATAGATTGCAATGCCTTCGTCGAGCTGGGACTGTTCATCGTTTTTATTAACGTTATAAAAAGCAGTAAAGGTCGCATGGCGAGGTTTTAATTCCTGCTTACATATACTCTCGCCAATTATTTTTGCTTCAGGACCTGAAATTCTGACAATACCGACACTGCCTTTACCGGTTGCTGTTGCTATGGCTGTGATCGTGTCTGTCATGGGTTTATTTCATCTTCTTTTAAGTTTTAGCACCCTCTTTTTCGATGTTGCGTGTAATAACCCATTGTTGCAACATCGAAAGAATGTTGTTAGATACCCAGTAAATGACCAGGCCGGCCGGGAACCATAGGAAGAAGAAAGTAAAAATCACAGGCATCCATTGCATGACCTTGGCCTGCATTGGATCTGGTGGAGCCGGATTCATTTTTTGTTGGAAGTACATAGTTCCACCCATAATTAATGGCAGAACGAAATAAGGGTCCATTACGGATAAATCTTTTATCCAGAGCATAAAGGGCGCATGTCTTAGTTCGACACTTTCGATTAACGCCCAATACAAAGCGATAAATACTGGCATCTGAACCAGCATTGGAAGGCAGCCACCTAACGGATTAATTTTTTCTTTTTGGTACAGCTCCATCATTGCTTTGGTTTGTGCTTGTTTATCGTTGCTGTATCTTTCGCGAAGCTGCATCAGTTTGGGTTGCATTCTTCGCATATTTGCCATTGATCGGTACGAAGCGGCAGAAAGTTTAAAGAAAAACAATTTGACCACTATGGTTAGTGCGATGATAGCGACACCCCAGTTGCCAAAGCCGGGGAAGACATGAAATACTTTATCGAATACATGCAGATCACCTGTGGCAAACATGTGTAATAACGCATAGAGAGGTTGCGAAATCATCCATAACCAGCCAAAGTCTACGGTGAGCCCCAAATGTTTTGCGATTTCATCTAAGCGGTATTGGTCTTTGGGTCCGGCGTAAAAGCTGGAGCTCACAGTTGCTTTTTCTCCATTGGCGACATTTATTGGTTTGCTGTAGAAACCAATAATATTCTGACCATTTTTTCCTTTTTTCGTATAGAAGTTTTGGGTTTCTTCCTGATTCGGTATCCAGGCACTCACAAAGTAATGCTGAATCATTGCAACCCAGCCGCCGATTTGCGTGTTTCTGAAGTTTTCCTTTTCTATATCTTTAAACGAAATTTTCTTGTAATTGGAATCTTCCGTGGTAGTTGCAGCACCAAGATAGGATTGCATACCGAAAGCAGCATCTTCAGTACCAGGGTCTTTTGTATTATCACGACTAATTTGCGAATAAAAAACGCCGCTCCATGGAGTTTTAGCTTTATTGCTGACTTCATATGAAACATCGATCAGGTAATCGTTGCTTCTAAAAGTAAAGGTTTTTGTTAAAAGAACACCGCTGGCATCTTTAAATGATAAATTGACAGAGAGCGTTTCTTTGTCATTCATCTCATAGTAGTCAGTACTTGCCAGGAATAAAGCCCTGGCTGATTTAACGTTTGAACCGTTATCGCCGATTAAACCGGATTGTGCGATATACGTTCTTTGAGCATTTTTTTCAAGTAAACGCAGAGGCTCAGCACCTGGTTCAAGCGATTCCAGATGCTTCAGTAAAGCTACTTCAACGATATCACCACCGAGTCGATCAACAGTGACACGAAGTGTATCGGTTTTTACGGTGATTAATCGAGACAAAGCATTACTTGCCTGATTTGATATTTGATCTGTTGAAGCCGTTGCAATATCTGAACTGTTAGTTTCATTTGAAGAAAGCACGGGTTCCTGTACACCACTTAGGGGATTATCATCAGAAGACAAAAGCGGTGTTTCTGTCGTTTGTAATGGTACGCTTTCAACAGTAGTTATAGAGGCCTTTTTCTGTTTATCAAATTCTTTTGAGAAAGTGCTCCACTCTTGTAATAACAAATAAAGGATGACAGCAATAGCAGCATATAAACCGTATTGAGGTAGTTTTTTTGTAACGCTGGTGGTCATAAACTAATTTAACCTGAGTTAATAAATTATCGCTTTGTGGACTCACAACATTCGGGTACTTCATCAATACCGCCAGGGTGCCCAGGATGGCATTTACTGATTCGTTTAATAGAGAGAAGCGTACCTTTAAAGAGCCCGTGTTTAATTAATGCCTGTTTACTGTATTCGGAACAAGTAGGATAAAAACGGCACCGTGGCCCTAACAATGGGCTAATGGCTAATTGATAAAAACGGATTAGCAAAATGAAAAAGGATTGAATAGCCAATGTAATAACATTTGCAACACGTTCCATGTATTTTCTGGAAGTGTTCAGGCTTTTATTTTTAATAGTAGTTTTTGCCATTGTCGTTGCAGTTCGTTGTTGAGTTCTTTATTACTTAAATGCTGTATGTTTGCTTTTGCAATAAAGACCATATCACAGTGCTTTGGGAAGCCATCAATATTTGCCAGTATTTGATGACGAAAATTCTCTCTAATAATCCTTTTAATTCGATTTCTTTCGACGGCTAACTTTACATTTCGTTTCCCGATTATCATTCCCAGCCTGTGGTGTGGATAAACGTTAGTTCGAGACAGTAAAGAAAAATATTTACCTCCCTGTTTAAAATCAACTTGATCAAATACCCTCTGATAGTCAGCCGGTGTAAGTAATCGATGATATTTTTTAAAACAGTATTCGGGATTTTTTAGAGAGGGGTTTTTGCACATATAAGGTTGGGCGTTGAGCAAAACCATTTTCAATAAATGACTTCTAATGATTGAGTGCCAGCGCCCTTTTCTATCTGCTTCTTATATTGTCCTCGTTGAAAGCTTGCAACGAGGGCTAAGTGCAAAACTTAAAACAGCTATTTTATGCGCTGAGTCGTTTTCTTCCTTTAGCACGGCGGCGGTTAATTAAAAGACGCCCACTTTTAGTTGCCATGCGGGCACGAAAACCGTGAGTACGTTTACGCTTTAAGTTACTGGGTTGAAAGGTTCTTTTCATTTCTGTTCTCGATGGTATAAGTACACTAATCTGAATAAGCTTTATCGGCTATTAAAAACCGGGTTAACCATAATAAATGTACGTTAAATATAAAAGGCGCGCAATTCTACGCATTGTAATTCAATTGTTCAATGATTTAATTAGTGAGTTTTTTTATTTTCAAGGCAAAAATATTTTTTAAATGGTTATTCACATTTGGAGAATTTTAACTCAATTCTCAATCTTTTATGAGTAAGAAGCCCAAGAGTTCTCTATAGATAGCCTAATATTGTAAGTGGCTACCTACTACTATGATGTTATATTCAACTTATACACAGATATCCACAGAAAAACTACATGTTAATAAGTTGTCAGGCTGCTTGTGAGTAAAATAAAGCGATTATTGCGTTACAGAAAATAATTAAGATAAGTTACTAATTTTAAAAGAAATGTCTATTTGTTGTGCATTTGTCTGCAAATAATTAGGCAAAAAATATATGTGGATAATTGTTTTAGTTTGACTTTATAATCTCCCATCCTGATGTTGCTAAAGTCACAATAACAAGTGGTCGATACAATTAACGCTATTTTTTTCTAATTATTGATATTTCAATCTTTACAGGCGTTTTATTCTTCTATTTTTTGATTTCGATTTTGGCTACATATTCAAGCTTTTAATGAATTTCTGAAGAGGTTCGCCTCTTTTGCGGGTTTTTTGACGCTTTTTTTAATACAAGTTTTACTAACAGTCGTTAAATTCTGGAGACAACATTTGTCTGATAATAATTGGCTTCAACTTTGGGAATACTGTTGTCAGTCTTTAATGGATGAGCTACCTACTCAGCAATACAATACCTGGATCAGGCCCCTGGTTCCGGATGCGCGGCAATCAGAATACTTTTTGCTTGCACCTAATCGTATTATTAGGGATTGGGTAGCTGATAAGTTCTTTTGCCGTATTCAACAGCTCATAGAAGAAATGGGTGGCAATAGAGACGCTTTGTTACTGGAGGTTATTGATCTTAATCGCTCGATTAATGTGGATTCACCCCCTTCTGTTCAATCATTATCTGATCTTCAACAAGCAACGGACTTTTCTTTGAATAGACAGGTTGTAAATGATGCCTATCAGTCGTCAATGACAGCCGTTGTTGAGCATCATCAGAGACCTATTCGTAGCGTAAACCCTGATGTCGCACCAAAACAAAGTGTTCATCGGCCGGATGGGCATGAAGATAACTTAATAACCAGCTATCGTTTTGAGAATTTTGTTGAAGGGAAATCGAACCAGCTTGCTCGAGCAGCTGCCTCTCAGGTTGTTGAAAATCCAGGGGGCTCTTATAACCCACTGTTTTTATACGGTGGTGTTGGTTTGGGCAAAACACACTTGATGCATGCTGTTGGTAATGAGTTAAAACAAAAAAACCCAAGCGCTAAAGTAGTGTATTTGCATTCCGAGCGTTTTGTCGCTGATATGGTCAAGGCATTGCAGTTAAATGCGATTAATGATTTTAAAAATTATTATCGATCAGCAGATGTTTTGCTCATAGACGACATCCAGTTTTTTGCCAAAAAAGAGCGCTCCCAGGAAGAGTTTTTTCATACGTTCAATGCCTTGCTTGAAGGTGGGCAGCAAATGATATTTAGTTGTGACCGTTACCCGAAAGAAATAGATGGAATGGAAGAGCGATTAAAGTCCCGTTTTAGCTGGGGGCTGGCGGTTGGTGTTGAGCCACCGGAGTTAGAAACACGGGTGGCCATTTTGATGAAAAAAGCGGAAGAAGCAAATATGCCGATGCCAAACGATGCTGCTTTTTTCCTTGGTCAGCGAGTCAGGTCTAATGTGCGGGAGTTGGAAGGTATTTTAAAACGGGTAATTGCCAGCGCCCATTTTACAAAGCGCCCGATTTCTGTTGAATTAATAAAAGAGTCGTTAAAGGATTTGCTGGCTCTTCAGGATAAACAGGTGAGTATTGATAATATTCAAAGAACAATAGCCGATTATTATAAAATCAAGGTTTCGGATCTGCATGCCAAACGCCGTAATCGTTCTGTTGCAAGGCCAAGGCAGGTAGCCATGGCACTGGCTAAAGAGTTGACTAACCACAGCCTGCCAGAAATTGGGGATGCTTTTGGTGGTCGTGACCATACAACGGTCTTGCATGCCTGCAGAAAGATAAAAGAACTAAGGGATACTAGTGCCGATATCAGTGAAGATTATAAGAATTTACTAAGAACATTAGCGACATAGCGCCCGTCTCGTGATTAAATAAAAAAATTATATTGGATTAATGTATTCATCTCTTGAATGGCTAATGCTTTTGTATTCTTATAAGCAACAGCAAGGACTAACTATTACCCAGAGGTAGCTTTGAATGAAATTTGTTGTCTCACGTGAAGAGCTGTTGAAACCACTAGCTATTGTTGCAGGTGCTGTTGAGCGCCGCCAAACAATGCCAATTTTATCGAATATGCTTTTCAAGCTGGAAGGTGAGAAGTTGGTTATTACAGGAACGGACCTTGAAGTAGAACTTAGTGCAAATGTTTCTGTAGAAAATGAATCAGGTGAAGATGGTGAGATTACTGTACCAGCCCGAAAGATTGTTGATATTTGCAAGTCCTTGCCCGATGGTAGTGAAATCACGTTTTCATTGAATGATGAAAAAGTCGTTGTTCAGTCTGCACGTAGTCGGTTTACTTTGGCTACCCTTCCCGCAACTGACTTTCCGTCTGTACAACAAGACAAAAAAAGCTTTTCTGTTTCTGTTAATCAAAAAGGATTTGCAACGTTAATCCATAAAACAGCGTTTGCAATGGCGCAACAAGATGTTCGCTATTATTTAAATGGCATGCTTTGGGAACTCTCCGATAAATTACGTGCTGTAGCAACAGATGGGCACCGGTTAGCTATTTCAGAAATTGATCTGACAACTCAGCCGTCTGATGAAGTAAGGCAGGTAATTGTTCCCCGTAAAGGCGTGCTTGAGTTGACGCGTTTACTTTCTACTGAAGAAGATGCAGAAATAGAGCTTGAGTTTGGTTCTAATCATATTCGCGCTTCCGCTGGTAACCTGGTATTTGTTTGTAAGTTAGTCGATGGGAAATTTCCTGAGTATCAGCGTGTTTTGCCAAAATCAGCGGACAAAGAAGTGATTGCTGAAAGGCAGGTACTCAAAGATGCGCTCGCACGTGCAGCAATACTATCGAATGAAAAGTTTAGAGGCGTTCGATTTATTTTGGAAAATGATTTGGTAGGAGTACAGGCGAATAACCCGGAACAGGAAGAGGCTTCAGAGGAAATTTCTGTTAATTATCAAGGAGATAGCCTAGAGATGGGGTTTAATGTCAGTTATCTGATCGATGTGCTGTCTGTGCTAAATGGAGATCACATTTCGATCAACTTGTCTGATTCTAATAGTAGCGCATTAATTATGGACGGTGATAAAAACAATACGGCACAGTATGTTGTTATGCCCATGCGCTTATAATTGCTGCCCTCTTTTCCAATGGTTTTTTTGAGTGGAGAAAGCCTGCCCTGCTTATTACTTTATAACCAATAGCGTGAAGCACTTTATTTCATTTTATTATTGTCTGCTTTTATCTTTTCGTTGCCTTAGCTTAATTTATTTTACCCTTACCCTAGTTTCTAATCGCCAGGAGGTTTCACGTGAAACTTGTTGAGCTTGATATTGATGGCGTTAGAAATTTATCCAATATAAAACTTAAAGAATTAGGCGATATCAACTTTTTTTATGGTGAGAATGGCTCAGGGAAAACATCTGTTCTAGAGGCTATACACTTGTTGGCGCTAGCCAGATCATTTAGAAGCACTCAGCTTAAGCCGGTTATTCAATACAATAAAGACAGTTGCACGATTTTTGGGAAGACCCAAAAGCTGATTGATGGTGGTGAATGCATTGAGCAGTCCTTAGGTATTCTAAGAAAAAGGTCTGGCCAGCTCAAGATTCGTATTGATGGCAATGATATTAAGAGCGTTGTATCTCTTGCAGATGCCCTTCCTCTTCAATTAATAAATGCATCCAGTTACCTGTTATTAGAGGGAGGCCCAAAGCAGCGTAGGCAATTTCTGGATTGGGGGGTGTTCCACGTGGAACCTTTGTTTTATCAGGCCTGGCGAAAAGCTCAGCGAGCAATAAAACAAAGAAATGCCCTATTACGATCAAGATCTTCGGTAAATCAGCTTAGTCCTTGGGATAACGAATTACTCGTTGTATCAGAGCAAATAGACAAAGCCAGATCTTTATATATGCAGAGCTTTGTTCCTCTTTTCCAAACCATATTGCAGAAGTTAATTGAATTAGAAGGCATCGAGATTGTATATTTTCCAGGTTGGAATCAGGAATTTTCTTTTGCTGAGGAGCTAAAGCGCTCTTTAAATAGAGATCTGACCCGAGGGCTTACTCATATTGGGCCACATCGAGCAGATATAAAAATAAAAATTCATGGGATAGATGCTGGTCAGGTGTTGTCTAGAGGGCAACAAAAATTATTGGTTTCTGCTATGCGCCTGGCCCAAACAGAACTGCTGGTTCGCCAAAAACAAAAGCAAAGTATATTGTTGATCGATGACTTGCCTGCTGAGGTAGATACAGAGCATCAAAAAGCCTTTTGTAGCGTGCTTGATGAAATAAATACTCAGCTATTTATAACCTGTATTTCATCAGAGCAATTAACGCATTTTGCATGGAAAAACCTGCAAGATCCAAAATGGTTTCACGTGAAACAGGGCAAAATCGCTTTAGATTGAGGTCAAAAAAATAAAAGATAATCAGTAAAAAAGGCATGTTTCTCTGTCATGTATAACTACCTTTATAAGCGCTTGACTCTAGCACTATATACACACAAAATGACTAAAATAAACTGCTAAGCTTTTGATTTTACAGGAAATCATAAATGACAGACGAGAATTCACCCGATTACGATTCTTCCAGTATAAAGGTATTAAAAGGCCTTGATGCGGTTCGTAAAAGGCCGGGTATGTATATCGGTGATACGGATGATGGTACGGGTCTGCACCATATGGTTTTTGAGCTGGTCGATAACTCGATAGATGAGGCGCTTGCTGGCCATTGTTCTCAAATTAAAGTCACAATTCATACAGATGAGTCAATAACTGTTTCTGATAATGGTCGTGGCATTCCTACGGATATTCACGATGAAGGTGTATCAGCGGCTGAAGTTATTATGACTGTACTGCATGCTGGCGGAAAGTTTGATGATAATACGTACAAAGTATCCGGCGGTTTACACGGTGTTGGTGTTTCGGTAGTTAATGCGCTTTCCGAAAAGCTCAATTTAACGATAAAAAGAAAAGGCCAGGTCCACGAACAAAATTATCAACATGGTGTTCCGGATGCCCCCCTAACCATTATTGGTGAGACAGAAGAGTCAGGAACCTCTGTCCGATTTCACCCATCAGAAGAAACGTTCAGTAATATTGAGTTTCATTTTGATATTCTTGCCAAGCGTTTGCGTGAACTCTCTTTTCTTAACTCTGGCGTCAATATCCTTCTAACAGATGAACGAAGTGGCAAGCAGGATAACTTCTGCTATGAAGGTGGTTTGCAGGCATTCGTAGAACATCTCAATGAAAATAAAACACCCATTAATAAAGTGCTTTATTTTAGTAGCAGTAGCGATGATGTTGGTGTAGAAGTCGCTTTGCAATGGAACGATGGTTTCCAGGAAAACATTTTTTGTTATACCAATAACATTCCTCAGCGAGACGGCGGTACTCATTTGGCTGGTTTCAGAGGTGCGCTAACTCGCGGCCTTAATAATTATATTGAAAAAGAAGGGTTGGGTAAGGGAGCGAAAGTTTCAACATCGGGTGACGACGCGCGCGAAGGTTTAACCGCGATTATTTCAGTTAAAGTGCCAGACCCGAAATTTTCTTCACAGACAAAAGACAAGCTGGTTTCTTCCGAAGTAAAGAGCGCTGTTGAGCAAGTGATGGGAGATAACCTTGCCACTTACTTATTAGAAAACCCAAAAGACTCCAAGTTTATAGTCAATAAAATGCTCGATGCAGCAAGAGCCAGAGAAGCGGCACGAAAAGCTCGTGAAATGACTCGCAGAAAAGGCGCATTGGATATTGCTGGCTTACCAGGAAAACTGGCAGATTGTCAGGAAAAAGACCCGGCACTTTCTGAACTCTATATAGTGGAGGGTGATTCTGCGGGAGGATCTGCTAAACAGGGTAGAGCAAGAAAAACTCAGGCTATTCTTCCATTAAAGGGAAAGATACTTAATGTAGAAAAAGCCCGCTTTGATAAAATGTTAACTTCCGCTGAAGTTGGCAACTTGGTGACAGCGTTAGGTTGTGGTATAGGCACCAACGAATTTGACCCCGATAAGCTTCGTTATCACTCGATTATTATCATGACAGATGCTGATGTTGATGGCTCTCATATTAGAACATTGTTACTTACATTCTTTTTTCGCCATATGCGTGAATTAATAGAGCGAGGTCATTTATTTATTGCTCAACCACCATTATATAAAATTGGCAAAGGCAAACAGCATAGTTATTTAAAAGATGATGAAGAAATGAATAGTTTCTTTGAGCAGGTAGCTTTAGAGAATGCAGCTATTTATAGTAATGAGTCAGCACCACCAATAAAAGCTGATGCGTTAGGACAAATGGTAACGGAATATAATTCTGTATTGGCAATGATAGATCGCCTTTCTCAGCGTTACCCTAAAGAAATCCTTACGTACTTTATTGACTTGCCTAAGTTGGATGTTGAGCAATTGTCAGATGAAGAAGCTGTCTCAGCTTGGTCCAAAAAACTTCAAGAGTGTTTTAATGAAAATCATAAGGCTGGCCAGAAACGTTATAACACAGGAATCTACTTTGACAAAGAACGTAATAGTTATTATCCCAAAGTAGAAATAACACAACATGGTCTTACTAAAATGGAAGTGTTTAATCAGGAGTTCTTCCAGTCAGGTGAATATAAAGCAATAGTTGGTCTGGGTGAAAAAATCAGTGGATTGATTGAAGAGGGAGGTTATGTTTCACGAGGCGAAAAACAACAAGAAGTTGCTGACTTCCCTGAAGCATTAGAATGGTTAATGAATGAAGCCAAACGTGGTTATTCGATTCAACGTTATAAAGGTTTGGGGGAGATGAATCCAGACCAGCTTTGGGAAACCACTATGGATCCAGAGGTCAGACGAATGTTGCAGGTTTCAATAGAGGATGCGATAGCTGCAGACCAGATGTTTACAACATTAATGGGGGATCAGGTTGATCCTCGTAGAGAATTTATTGAAGAAAATGCGTTGGCTGTTGCTAATCTCGACATTTAAAGACCACTAAATAATAAAATAAGATATTTTGTTACGGTTTCATCTCAAAACCTTAGCTTCGCACATCATTTTTTAACACAATTAAGTTTAAATTTAGCTGCTTGAAGAGACATTCCAGTGGCTTATTTGCTTTTGTATTAGCCTTTAACTCTATACTAACAATTGTTTTTTGGTCTGTGAGTAAACACTTTGGTCAAAGACTAAGCCTAATCTTTGATAGTAACCAGACACCTTTTATTGAACATTTATTCGATAGTAAGTACTAACATGGTGCTTTATCAGTCAATTTTAAACGACTTAGATTCCAAGTTACCTTTTTTCTGCGTGGGTTTTTAAAAGCTTGCACATTAACCTGGATCGAAATACTGCTTTTGTAAAAGGATTACAAGGGTATAATCACAAGCAACGTTACTGAATAGTATTAAAGAGATGAGGTGGGTTTTAAGTGGAAATAACGATTATTGGTATAGCAATTTTTGCAATAGTTGTAATATCAAGAGGGGTTAAGATGGTGCCCCAAGGTTACAACTGGACAGTAGAACGATTTGGTAAGTACACACGTACGCTTAAGCCCGGCTTAACAATAATTGTTCCCTTTATTGATTCCATTGGTCGGAAGATAAATATGATGGAACAGGTCCTGGATATCCCACCTCAAGAAGTTATATCGTCAGATAACGCTCAGGTAACGACAGATGCCGTTTGTTTTTTCCAGGTTCTTGATGCGGTAAAGGCTTCATATGAAGTGAATGATCTGGAGCGTGCAATGCAGAACCTGGTGATGACTAACATACGTGCTGTGCTGGGCTCCATGGAGCTCGATGAGCAATTATCAAATCGAGATAAAATCAATTCGTCATTATTGATTAAGGTAGATGAAGCAACAGACCCTTGGGGTGTTAAAGTTACCCGTGTTGAAATTCGTGATATTTCGCCACCTAAGGATTTGGTTGATGCAATGGCACGTCAAATGAAAGCAGAACGGGATAAGCGTGCACTAATCCTGGAAGCTGAAGGTGAAAGGGAAGCTGCAATCCAGGTAGCAGAAGGTGCGAAGCAAGCCCAGATACTTAACGCAGAAGGGGAGTTGGAAGCGGCAAGAAGAGAAGCCGAAGCAAGAGAGCGCCTGGCACAAGCAGAGGCGAATGCTACAAAAAATGTATCGGATGCAATTCAGGCAGGTGATAGTAGAGCTATTAATTATTTTGTTGCACAAAAATATGTAGATGCGCTTACTGAACTGGCACGGGCTGATAATAATAAGGTCATGATGATTCCGTTAGAGGCTTCATCAGTTATAGGTTCTATTGCCGGTATTGGTGATATTGCTAAAGAAGCATTTGGAGGAAATTCGGGAGGGCCTAATCCTACTCCATCAGGTTCACCTGCGTCGCCGAGTAGCCCTCCACCTAAAAAGCCTGAAGATGAATTACCTTCCTATCAGCGTTGAATGCTAAATTAAAGAAAGAAAATAGAGAGAGCTAAAGATGTTTGAACTACAGCCATGGCATTGGATAACGATAGGTGTGTTATGTTTAAGTCTTGAAACTCAAGGCTTTGCAGGATTTTTATTGGGAGTCTCTATAGCAGCTTTTGTTCAGGCAGTTTTTTTATGGATATTCCCGGATGCGAGCTGGCAGCTTCAATTAGCGATGTTTGCCATTGATGCGATTATTTTTAGCGTTCTTTACTGGAAAGTCTTTAAACAATTTAATAACAAAACAGATAATGCTCAATTAAATGATAGAGCTGGTACATTGGTTGGCCGAAAATTTGTTCTGGAGGAAAGCTTGCCATCTGGCGAAGGCAAAATTCAGGTGGGTGATACATTTTGGAGAGTTCGAGCAAGCGGGCCTCTTGAAGAAAAGACAAATATAAAGGTAGTGGCAACTGAGGGGATGATCTTACTTGTTGAAAAAATAGAAGACTAAATTGAGCAAGAATTGAAAAGTATAAAAATAAAACAAAGTTGTAAAAATATGTTATGGATAGGGCTTTGATGATGAACGACAGTAAAGGAAACATGGTAGATTGCATTTCTTTGAACAACCTATAACCTCCCCATCAGTTAAAAACCTTTGAGGAATAGAAATGAATGCTCCAGTCGGTAATGCGAATAATACGATTCAAAATACAGCGATACAGTATCTCGATCGAGCGATGAACCAGCTTAGAGATTTAGGCTTAGTGCCTGAATCTGTGGATGAGGCACCAATACTTTCACTCATAGAACGAATCAGTGATATTGATGAAACACGCAGCCTATCTATTGCAAGAACCTTGTCTCAGGCTTCGGTATTTAATGATGTGGTGCGCGAACAGGTTAGCCAGATGAAGTTGGGTGAGCGTTATGAAGAGATCACCAATACCTTTAATAGTATTCGTGATGATGCAAAGTCGATGGTTAAACAGGTTGAAGATGGCAAAATTGACACCTTTGAACGCGTCAGTAATGTCTGGATGAAAGTAACACGAGGAGATATTGCTTCACGTTTTGGGAAAATCAAAGAAACCTATTTAAATGTTGCAGAAGATTCGAGAGACCAAATAGAAAGAGAGCGGATTATTCTTAATGCCTACCAGGATTTTCGTGGGGCATTAAAGCAGTCAGAAATCGATGCTCTCAATATCTTGCAGCAGGCCGAAGCACTTTGGAACGAATCGAAAGGGCGTTTAAAGCAAGCGAGTGATACTGTAGATAATTATTCGGGAGAAGATCTGGAAGCAAGAGCAAAACTGGAATTGGCGCGAGATGAACGCATGCGTGAATTACAATTTGCTGAAGACCGCTTTCAAATCAGCAAAGATATTTCCGATAACTTAACCGTTAGCTATAACACATCGGAAGTTATTATGGCGCGTTTAATGCAGACAACCAGTGCAAAAGACCGTGTGTATAAACAGGCAATTACCTTTTTTGGTACAAATGAAACCGTACTTACCGCATTAACTGCATCGTTTACAGGCTTGTTTGGACTGCATGAATCAACACAAACATTAGAAGCAATGAAAGAAGGTGTATCAAAAAGTCTTGAGGACCTCGCCGATATTGGAGGTAAAGTACAAGAAGCAGCTGTTAGAGCAGGCTATGGCCCAACGATTCGTGCTGAATCAGTAAAAAAACTGGTAGACTCAGTGGTGAACTTCCAATTGAGAACAACAGAGATAATTGATGAAATGCGTGTACTTTCAACAAAAAACGCAAAAGAAATTCGTGAATCTGTTGAAGACGGTAAAAAGCGATTAGCTGCAATTATCAATCGTGGTAACTCTTTGCCTCTGCCTCACAAGTTTTAAGTTAGAGCCAATTGTTTTTGACAAAGATACGCTTATATAAAATAAACCGGGATATAATAATTTCGTTGTGACAAACACATCAGATAAAATTAATCTGGAAGAACTGATGGTTGCGATGGATGTGGTTGATACACTCCGCCATAGCCAGCAATTGGTAGACCGAGAGCTGGATGCACAAGGCAGGCGCCAGCGTCTTATAGAAAAACTAAAACACATTTATGCAAGTCAGGGGCTTGATGTTACTGATCAAATGCTGGAAGAAGGTGTTAAAGCGTTAGAGGAAGAGCGCTTTAAATATAATCCACCACAAGAAGGTTTTTCTCATAAACTTGCAAGGCTGTATATATCTCGCGAAAAATGGTTAAAGCCTCTTATTGTATTTTCGAGCTTGCTCCTATTATTGATTTTGCTCTTTTGGCTTACAGTAGTACAGCCAAAGAAAATTGCGATTGAACAACTGCCCCAACAATTAACGAGGGAAGTGGCAGATCTGATAGGTATGACAGATGATAGCTCCGCTTTGCAGCTTGCTAACGAATTAAATATGCAAGCTAAACAAGCGATCAAAAATAAAGAGTATAAAAATGCAGAGCAAATCATAGAGCAACTCCGCTTTATGCAAACAGAAATAGGGCAGTCCTATACCATTCGCATTGTACAAAGACCAGGTGAGTCATCAGGCGTTTGGCGAATACCGGATGTTAATCAACAAGCCAGAAATTATTATTTAATTGTTGAAGCTATTGATGCTAACGGCAGGTCGCTTTATTTACCGATTACAAGCGAAGAAACCGGAAGAGTGCGAAGTGTTAATAAATGGGGTGTGCGTGTGAGTTCAGATCTGTTTAATCGTATCGCCAGTGATAAGCGAGATGACGGTATTATTCAAAACCGCAAGGTTGGAAAGAAGGTGTCTGGAGAATATAAAGCAGAATACTTTGTTTCTATTCATGGCGGTATGATTACCGAGTGGTAACAGTGGTAATGTTGAGTAAAAAAAATGATTAGTGGTGTTCAGGCATTAAGGCAGCTAGATCAAGGGCTTGGTTCGGTCAGGCGTGAGATAGATCGTATTGATGATGAGCTAACACGTGTCAGTGAAAAGCTTCATGAAAACCAGTTGCAACAAGGTCGTACATTAAAACAAATGGCAAGAATAAGATTTGATGCCCTGATTAGTGGTGAATTAATTGAATCATTAGATAGCGCTGATCATTACGCACTTGATTTATTTGAACAACGAAAAATAGCATTTACTCAATTAGAAACGGATATAAAAGAAATAACAGAAAAATTATTTCAGCAGGAACAAAAAAGAGAATCAAAAAGAAGTGAAGTAGAACAATGTGCGCAGGCAGTCATTGATTGTGAGGCTGACATACAAAACAGGTTAGAGGAAGACTTGGCCTATCAATCACAGTTAAAAAAAGCGCGTTCAAAAGAATCTATAGCATTAAACGCTGAAGAAAAAGCGAATCAGGCAGAAATTGATAGCCAACAAAAAGGTCTGGATTACGAAAAAAATGAATTATTCATGTACCTTTGGTGTCAAGGTTATGGAACAATGGAATATAAGGCTAACCCACTTATTAAAGTGTTAGACTCCTGGGTAGATAAACTTTGTGCTTACAGTAAATATAGAGCAAATTACTGGACATTGCTGGAAATACCCAGGCGTATGTTAAAGCATGCCGAGCAGGAAAAAGAAAAAGCACAGCAAGAGGCTGAGAAACTGGCAGATATAGAAGTAGTAATAGCAGAAGATAAAGGCCTGCCACAATTGCAAGAAGCCCTGACGCAGGCAGAGGAAAGACTTTCCGATATAGACAATGCCATAGAACAGCAAGAAGAAGCTTTAAATGATGCACTTTTAAAGCGAGCAGATTTTGCAAAAGCCAAAGACCCGCATACAGAAAAGAGCTTAAAAACGTTAAGTGAAGCTCTGGAAAATAAATCATTATTGCGCTTAAGTGATTCAGCACATCAGACAGATAACCATGAAGATAATTTTTTGGTGAGAGAAATCAGTGAATTAAAAGAACAATACGACGATTTAAAAGAAGAGCTGGATGATCATCGCCAATTGCACGAAGCCAAGCTTGAGCGCCTAAAAGAACTGGAAGCGGTTCGGCGACGCTTTAAACAAAGACGATACGACGATATAAGATCAGGTTTTGGCAATGGTGAACTCATAGCTGTTATGTTAGGGCAATTTCTTAATGGGTTGGTTAACAGCGGTGAGCTTTGGCGTGTTATCGAGAGACATCAAAGACATCGCGATGTGGGTGCATGGCCAGACTTTGGCAGTGGAGGCATCATGCATCCGGGTAGAAGAAGAAAAAGCCCATGGCATGTGCCGGGCCCACGAAGAGGTGGTGGTATAAGTACAAAGGGCGGCTTCAGGTTACCCAGGTCAGGTGGATATTCATCTCGTGGTAGAGGTGGTGGAGGATTTAGAACCGGTGGCGGGTTTTAAGACTTATTAAAGTTGAGTCTTCTAGTAACTCAAAATAACAGGCTTTATTAGCTTACAAATTAAAACTAACTTGTAAGCTGATGTTTTATTAATTGAAATAAATAATTAATATTATAAAAGTTGATTTGAGATATTTTCATTGTTAGTGTATGCACTGTGACATTGAAGTTTCAAATAAAAATCTATATAACAGTGTAAAATGCTTAGAAGGTGTAGATGGTAGTCCATATTTTTTCTGCTAGCCCACGTGGTTTTTTACTTGTTAATTTTCATGTCCATTCTAGGTTTCGGCCAATGTTCTATTTGGTCTATAGGTTTTTTTACTTATTATAATTGAGGGAAACAACATGAAAAACACATTAAAAATATTTTCGGTTCTGATAACATTCATCGTTGCTTTATATTCCAATTTGGCGACAGCAATAAATATAGTAAATATCATTGATGATTATGGCGCACCTGGTGATGGTACAAGTGATGAAACTCAATATTTTATTGATGCTGTTGCTGATTTGAAGGCTCAAGGTGGTGGAGTTATTTTAGCAAGAGGTACACACAAAATTAATCTGGTGATATTGGAAGATAAAATAACGATACAAGGATTAGCCACAATTCAGAAAGATATATCCCCATACGCACCTCGTTTACAACCATGGGATAGCACTAAGCCCGTTGTACAGTGGGGAGATGGCAACTTACAAGTTAGAGGTGGTGGGTTAAGAGATATTTCTTTACATGGTAGTCAGTCAGATGAGAAAGGTTTAGTAATTAATGGACTAAGAGAAGGCATTTTTGAAAATGTTACCATCCACGGTTTTACAGACATTGGTCTGGATATTTCTTCTCATAATTATTCAACTGCACATATTCATTTTACAAATTTTACAATCAGTAGTTCTAATATAACAGGTGCTAAAGGGATGTCGATAAGAAACTCTACAGGTACATCATATACTTCTGCTATTTACTTTACTGGTGGCAGGATTTCGGGTAGTACAGGTGGTTATGCTGTTGAGGTAGATGATGTACGTATAGGTATGACAGATGTATATGCTGATCTTCATGATGGCCACGGATTTTATTTTACGCCTGGAGGAATAATTGCAGCAAATGGCCTTACTCTTGACTCAGGATCTTCAACAGATGTATTAGTTGAAATTCCTGACGAAAACCCTATAACGGACTATATATTTGGGACAGCCAACATCGATGGAAAAGTTAAGTTCAATTATCTAGGGCAGGCCACGGAAGTATCTATAAGTGGACTAGGTATAGGTGATAAGTATCGGACAGTTCATAACTATCCAATTGTTATGGGTGCAATTTACATCAATGATAATTCTGATCCAGCAACAGCTTATGAGCTTAATAACAAGTCTGCATTTAGTCGTTCTGGTAGTAACATCAATTGGCAGTCTCCTTCCAAGCACCGATTTATGACAAATGGTACTGAAAGATTAAAACTGTCAGAGTATTCAATTGACGCTAAGCTGCCGGTCCAATTTCGTTCATATACAGTCAATAGCTTACCGGGGGCTGCAAGTGCAGCATCCGTTAGATCAATAGTCTGGGTAACTGATGGAAATAATGGTCCTGGTCATGCTTATTCAGACGGTACAAACTGGTTATGGTTAAGTGATAAGACGATAGTTACCCCTTAATAAAAAATATATATATTTTTCTAATCTAGCGGCAGTATATCTATTCATTAATTGATTGAATTAAATAAGTATACTGCCCCTAGTTTTCAAATTTGATTTCCATACTCTTTTATCTTTCAGTTGTTATAACGATTTACTAAAGGGTTAACCTCAGGTAGAGACCTTCGCAATGAACTGCTCGGGTTCTGATAGAGCCTCTCGGATTTCTGTAGCAATAGCACCGCCACCAACAGAAACGGCTATTAAACTACCTGTGGAATCGACGTAGGCAGAGTCTGGCCAGGCGTTACAGAGTAGAAAAAAGAGCGCTTCGGAGAGAGTCTCGTTGGCGTGCCAGGTTGACATGATGATAGAGTCATCGGGCACAGGAGGTTCAACAAGAAGGGTAAGATCATCTATAAGGTCGTGTGCTCGCTCGCAACCAGCACCCCAGCATACAAAGTACGATGCACCAAATTCGAGAAGTGAATTCGCAAGCGCAATAATTTCTCCATCCGATGCAGAGGTAAAGTCAGCAGCCAGAAGACAAAGAAAGTGTTTTGTCGGTAAGTGATCTACAGGTTTAAATGACTCAAATCTAGGGACGTTCAAAGCGTACAATGAACGGTCCAAATTTTCTCCTAGCTTCTCTAGCATCATCTATAATCACTCAAGCGCCTAATAGTGGTAGGTGTTTAATACTTTTATACTTCATTGCTAATTCAATACAATGTCGAATGATTAGTCTGGGTATTTGTTTATCAGTTTCAAACACAATAGCGCGATTTCCTAGAAATGATAAATCTCTTGAGTACAGTACCCGAAATGTTTCAATAAGTTTGGTTTGACAGTGAAAAAATAAGTAATATTGGTTAGGAGTATCGGGTTTCCAATCCATCCTTATTGGGCTACCACCTTTTACAACATAACTTGGCTCACCCCACTTAAGCTCTTCCCTAACTTCTCCTAATTCAAGATCCTGTGCAACATCAAAGATAATCTCTCTCAACTTAATAAGGTTTGGTGCTATATGAACTGGATAGCCATTAAACTTTTCCTGAACTTTATTATCTTTCACTGAAACTTCCTAAAACATCACTTTTATATATTGCGTATGCGCGTTATCCAGCTTTGTTCTTTCCGGCTCTCTACCCACATTAAATTCTTATGTGATTGATTTTGCACGACTTTGTTAATAAACGCTAGCAAAAAGTAAGTGCATAAAAAAGCTTTTTTAGTTATCTGGATCGACAAATAAGCTAATAAAGTGAGAAGTTGGCCAAGACCAGATATAATGGCCATATTGTTCTAACCTAGATAATACGCATGCTACTACTTACCACCTATGTGCTAATTGCCCTGGTGTTTTCATTTCTTTGCTCAATTGCCGAAGCCGTCATACTGAGTGTCACCACACCTTACATTCTTGTGCTTGAATCCGAGGGCAAAAAGTCTGCTCCGCGATTGCAAGCATTAAAAAGCAATATTAATGATCCGCTCGCGGTAATTCTTACTCTGAATACGATTGCCCATACAATTGGTGCAGCGGGCGCGGGTGCACAAGCGGCGTTAGTGTTTGGGAGTGTTTACGTTGGTATATTCTCGGCGGTACTCACGTTATTGATATTGGTGTTTTCCGAAATTATTCCTAAAGCGCTAGGTGCTCAGTACTGGCGAGCGCTTGCCCCTACAACAGCGTATTTTCTTACGCATTTAATTAAAGTGCTTTATCCCTTTGTTTGGTTATCTAACTTTTTAACAAAGGGGTTAAAGCATAAATCTGCCGTTACAGGTTTTACGCGTAAAGAATTTTCTGCAATGGCCGAGCTTGGGGAGCAAGAAGGACAACTTGCAAAAAACGAGTTTCTTGTTCTTAAAAATTTATTTAATTTACAAGAGATACGTGCACGCGAAGTAATGACACCAAGAACAGTAATGTTCAGTATGGACCAGGCTACGTCTGTTGAAGAAGCTGTTCATGAAATTAAAAACAACCCTTTTTCGCGTATACCAATTTATGATGAACCGGATCAAATAACCGGTTTTGTACTTCGTACCGACCTGCTTTCGGCACACCTTGATGATAAACAGGCTTGCCAACTGGTAGTATTCAAACGAGAACTGCATGCTGTTCTGGACCAGGCAAAGCTGTTAACTGTATTTACCCAATTCATAGAATACGATACGCATATTTTTCTGGTTGTTGACGAATATGGCGTCACAAAAGGGTTACTAACCATGGAAGATGTGTTAGAAACTTTGCTTGGTATAGAAATAACAGATGAAAGTGACTCCATTACCGATATGCAGTTACTGGCTAAACGTTATGGAAGATTACGACATAAGAAAATGGGTTTGAATGCAGAAGACTTTTCTGTAAAAGGTAAAAAGAAGAGTGATTAAATAAACCTTACAATCAGGAGTTTAAGATATAAGATGAGTATGGAAGGAAATTCAATATTTATTCCGGTTTTGTTAAATATACTGCTAACTCTATTTGTCTATATTGAACTACTACGTAGAAAAAAAAGAGCAGTGAAACAAGGAACAATAGACCGTGAACTAACAGCATTGCATGAAAACGCATGGACAGATGATGTAATAAAAGTAAATAATAATCTTCATAACCAGTTCGAGTTACCCATACTGTTCTATGTAGTTTCAATCATTTTTTGGGCAATTCATGCAGTTTCTAACATTGTATTATTCTTGAGTTGGGTCTTTGTGGCTTCCAGGTTTTTTCATGCATATTTCCACATGGGATCGAATTATATTCCAATGAGAAGAGGCGCTTTTATTGTTGGCAGTACAGTGCTATCTCTCCAGGTGTTTATCGCATTGTCTGTTTTGATTTTTTAGTTTTAGAAACAATAGAACTGATAAAATTTTTTTGGGTACTGTAAACACAGAGTGAGAAAATAATAGGGTTATAAGAGGTCTTCAACTTACTGCAAAAATGCCGAGCAGTAACCAAAGTCTACATTCTGCCAAATAATATTAAATGTGCGTTCAGGCTGTACATTAACAACACCATCACCGTCCACTTCACAGCTGCCTATTCCCGGACAATGTATTTGTCCATAAATTGAATAGTCTTGTGAGCCCAGAGCAACATTTTCTACCGGAAACAAATTACCTTGTGGCATTACCATTTGGTCACCAATGGTAATCGTTATGGGTAAGCTACAGCCGTATTGGTCGCCTGCATAAGCCAAATAAACGGTCGTGAATCGTTGAGTTGGCTTTTGTGGTTTTACAGTAGGGATAACGTTTTCGTTGGTTGCTGTATTCGGAGTCGTTTGATTTTGTGGGTTTTGTGTTTGAGGTTGTTCTTTTTTCCCATGAAAGTCTATTTCAACTTCTTCTTTGGATATCCTCAGTTTTTTTATAAAACCGCCAGATACGACCTGATAAGCAATTATTGCCAGTAAACCAATTGCCAATACAGCCAGAAGCCGGCCCATGCTATTACCATTTGTTTGTTTATCGCTCATCCGTCACTCATTATGCAGGTGAAACCAGTTTAACCATTTAACGGAATGGTATAGCAGTTATTAATAATTTTCCAGCAGTCGTGATTTTATGCTTATAGACAGCTTATTTTTATAATAAAAGCTTAAGTAAATGTTTGGCAGGCTTTTATGCGTAATGGTTTGATCTGATCGATCTAACGCAATGAATAATAATTAATGCAAGAAACAGATTAATCGGTGCTGGAGTAAAAGGAACGTTCAGTTCATCATCTGCCAGAATGGCTGCATAGTATTGCTCGATACCGAATTCAAACGCATTCACGTAGCCATCATAATTTAGATGAAACTCGTCGGACATGTAGTTGGGATCGGTATCAAAATCAGGGTCGCCTCCGAGCAATGGTATGTAATCTGGATGTTGGCCAGGTAGGGGTTTTTCGCCACTACTAAAGAAAGGCTCATAGCCATAAGTGTGTTGTGTTAGCCCGTTTATATTGAGGACTTTAAACGAGCCTGTCTGGTTTGCTTGCTCTACCATTCTCTGGGTTAAAGGCAGAGAGTCGGCACTGGTCATTAAAGGAAGGTAGTCATACGTGGTCCAGAATATTTTTGCATTCGGTTTTAAACTAAGTATGAAATCGACAACGGTTTGTATATTTGCTGCAATTTCATCGTAGAGTTGATCTTCATCGCAGGGGTCGAAGCAGAAGAATGTATCGTTGCCTCCCATCCACATATGAAAAATATCGAGTGTTGGTGCGGCTATTATTTCTTCTTCTATATATGCAAGGTATTCTGGTGTAATCCAGTCACTGGTTAGTGATGCAATTTGCGCAGTTTTTTCACCTCTGACCAGAGAAGGCGAAAGCCCTTTATTCGTCATTGAAATCTGATAAGCGCCGGAATTCCAAAGCCAGGCGGCCCAGCTATCGCCCATGATCAGTATTCGCTCATTTTGAGCCTGTGCAGATGCTGCAAGCACAAATGTACACATCAGGGTGATTGCTGATGGGTAGATTGAGCGAAGTTTTCTTAAGAAATAGAATATTAAAGTTATCATCAGAATAGTATAAAAAATAATCACTTGATTATAAAGTGTTAATTTTAAATTTTGGTTTAATCGAGGATTATTTCTGTGCAGAAAAACAAGATCTGAATGGCATTTACTATCGTATTTTTAATTCAGGGTTAATTGTTTTGGTGGGTAAGTCTATGATTATCAGTCGTTTATTAGTATTGTTGATGCTTTCAGGGTTGGCATTGTTTCATAAAAGTCTAAACGCAGCTGAAAGCAGCTCAGTTCAAAAGCTTGTAAAAGATACCAGTTGTGCGCCTATCTTTCAGCATTCTATGCGTAAGTTGCATTCTGCCGAGAAGCTTGACCTTTGCAAGCTTACTCAAGGCAAACCGGTTTTAGTGGTTAATACTGCCAGTCATTGCGGTTTCACTCCACAATTTAAAGGGCTTGAAGAGCTTTACCAGCGTTACCACGCGCAGGGTTTACAAGTGATAGGTTTTGCCAGTAATGATTTTTTTCAAGAGTCCAGTGATGAAGCCAAAACAGCAAGCATTTGCTACAAAAACTATGGTGTAAGTTTTACGATGTTAGCGCCAAGTGCTGTAAAAGGAGATGATGCTAACCCGGTATTTAAAGCAATTAATGCGAAGAGCCAGGAGCCAGGTTGGAATTTTAATAAGTATTTGATTAATACCAGTGGCGATACTGTAGAGTATTTTGGTAGTTCAACTAAACCTACTGATCCGGAACTGGTTGATGCAATTCTAAAGCAGTTAGCAGGAAATTAAAAATCTTGTTACTTCCTGGCTGGAACTAATAAAGAAATATCGGCAACGTGCAAAAACAGATTCCGTAATCGGGTTAACAATGCCAAGCGGTTGTTTCTAATTGCCGGGTCTTCAGCATTTACCATTACTTTATCAAAGAAAGTATCGACGGGTGTTTTTAATGAAGTCAGTTTTAATAGGCCTTCTTTGTAGTTATTACTTTCAAATAATGCATTGACTTCTTTTTCTATATTTTCAATATTATTGGCCAGGTCTTTTTCTGCACTTTCTGCCAACAAGGAAGCGTCGAAAGTAAGCGTTTTTGATGAGTTATCGGACTTTTCGAGGATATTGCTTACGCGTTTATTAGCCGCTGCAAGACTTTCACTTTCGGGCTGTTTTACAAACTCCGCGACGGCTTGTATTCGTGTATCAAAATCAAGAGCGTCTTCTACATTTATACAGCGTACAGCATTAAATGTCTCTGTACTGATACCTTGCTCCTGATAGTAAGCAGCAAAACGATCAAATATATAGTTATATACACGTTCCAGGGTTGTGTCTGTGTTATTGGAGCTAACAATAATTTTATGCTGCGAGCAGGCTTTTTCGATTAATGTATTAAGGTTCAGGCTTAAGTTGTTTTGCAAAATAATTTGAAGTAAGCCGATGGATGCCCTTCTTAGTGCAAACGGATCTTTTGAGCCTGTTGGCTCCTGTCCAATTCCAAATATGCCGGTAATAGTATCGAGTCTATCTGCCAAAGCAACAGCGCAGGCAACTGGATCAGAAGGTGTTTTATCACCAGAGAATTTTGGTAAGTAATGATCCTGAATTGCATTGGCGACTTCATCGCTCATGCCTTCTGACTTGGCATAATAAGTACCCGCTATACCTTGCATCTTGTCGAACTCTAACACCATATCCGAGCAGAGATCTGCTTTGCACAGTTCGCCAGCTTGCTGGGCTTTGTTTTTGTCTCCTCCAATTAAACCAGCTATTTGTACAGCGAGAGTTGCAATTCGTTCGGTTTTATCGAAAACAGTACCCAGGTCTTTTTGAAAAACAACAGTTTGTAGGCGATTGCGTAATTCAGCCAAAGACAGCTTTTTATCAGTTTCAAAAAAGAAGGCAGCATCAGCAAGGCGGGGGCGAATAACACGCTCATTACCAGCAATGACGACATCAGGGTCTTTGCTTTCAATATTACTAACGGTAATAAAATGGGGTAATAGTTGTTGGTTTTCATCAACGACATGAAAGTATTTCTGGTGTTCACTCATTGATGAAATCAATGCTTCCTGAGGGACAGCCAGAAACTCATCATCAAATTTTCCTGCAAGAGCAACAGGTTTTTCAACCAGGGCGGTAACTTCATCCAGTAAATCTTCTTCGATAACGGCCGAGCCATTTAATGTACGAGCGATGCTTTCTACCTGATCAACGATAGTTTGTTTGCGTTTGTCAAATGAAGTGACAACTTGTCCTTCATTGCTTAGCAGCTCTTCATATTTATCGCTATGTGGAATTGTTATAGCAGAAGGTGCATGAAAGCGATGCCCGAAGGTTATATTACCCGTTTTTAAGCCAAGCACCTCGGCATCTACAACTTTATCGTCCAGCATTGTTACAAGCCAATGGGCTGGCCTTACGAACTCGGCACGTGATGATCCCCAGCGCATGCGCTTGGGTATAGGTAGATTCTTAAGTGACTGGTTAATAATACCTTCTAACAGCTTGTCAGTATCTTCACCTGTTTGAATTGATTTAAAGCAGAGCCTTTCGCCTTTATCTGTTTCAACTTTTTCCAGTTGTTCAAACGCAACACCATTACTTTTAGCAAAGCCAATTGCTGCTTTACTTGGGTTGCCTTCTTTATCGTACGCTGCAGCTACATTAGGCCCCAATTTTTCTATAGCCTGATCTTCCTGTTTAAGTTGTAACTGATCAATACGAACCGCTAAACGTCTTGGAGTGGCAAAGGATTGAATGCTGTTTGTATCAAAACCCAGGCGAGCAGCCTGGAGGCCATCAATAATGCCTTGAGTAAAAGCGTTAGAGAGATTGTTTAACGCAGTTGGTGGTAATTCTTCGGTGCCGAGCTCAATCAACAAATTCGCTACAGGGATAGTTGTACTGCTCACTTTATTCATTCTCCGCTGAGGTTTTCTTGTTTGCGTTATATTGATTTAATGCGTGCTCTCTGAGTTTTTCCGGTGCCAGAGGAAAGCCAATTTCGGCTCGTGTATTAAAGTAGGCTTCAGCAACAGCTCTTGCAAGAGTGCGTACCCGCAAAATAAAACGTTGTCTTTCTGTAACTGATATGGCGTGTCTTGCATCAAGTAAATTAAATGCGTGAGATGCTTTCATTACCATTTCATAGGCCGGGAGCGAAAGCCCGCTTTCGATAAGCTGTTTACTTTGTTTTTCACAATCATCAAAAAACGCAAATAGCTTTTCGGTATCGGCGTGTTCAAAGTTAAATGCAGACATTTCAACTTCATTCTGGTGGAACACATCGCCGTAGGTCACTATTTCTTCTTTACCGTCGACTATGCGTTTGGCCCAGATCAGATCATAAATGCTATCTACGCCTTGTAAATACATTGCGATTCGTTCGAGCCCGTAGGTTATCTCTCCAGAAACCGGGTAGCATTCAAGTCCGCCTACTTGCTGGAAATAGGTAAATTGAGTGACTTCCATGCCATTAAGCCATACTTCCCAGCCCAGGCCCCATGCTCCCAGAGTTGGCGATTCCCAGTTATCTTCTACAAAACGTATATCGTTAGTTAGTGGGTCTATACCTAAAAGCGTTAATGAATCGAGATAAAGCTGCTGGATATTGTCTGGTGAGGGTTTGAGTAAAACCTGAAATTGGTAGTAATGTTGTAGGCGGTTCGGATTTTCACCATAGCGACCATCTGTCGGGCGACGGCAAGGTTGGACATAAGCGGTATTCCAGGTTTCAGGACCAACTGCGCGTAGAAAGGTAGCAGGGTGAAAAGTGCCTGCACCGACTTCCATATCCAGAGGTTGAAGAACAACACAACCGTATTTGGCCCAGTATTGTTGCAAAGTGAGAATCAGCTCCTGAAAGGTCTCAGGAGGATGTTGTACAGAAGAAGTTTCTGTTTCTAAATTAGAATTCATGAAAATAGGTGCCATTAAAACTAAAACACGGAACACGAGAGTCGGTAAATTAATTACCCGACACAAAAGAGTCGCGATTATATAAAAGCTCGGAGAAGAATGCTAAGTCTAAGTGGCAGAACTATAAAATTGACGTAGGCCAAAGCAGATGAAAACAGGTAAGCGCTTATTTCCGCCAGAAAGCGGGTGTGAGTAAAACCAGTAAGGTGAAAACTTCAAGTCGGCCCAATAGCATGGCAAAGCACAGTATCCACTTTGTCGAGTCTGGCAAGGTTGAATAATTGAATGCAACTTCATTCAACCCTGGCCCCAGATTATTAATGCTGGCACCAACAGCCGAAAATGCAGTGACAAAATCGATACCGGTAGCCAGAACCGCCAGAAATAAAATAAAAAAGGCCATGACATAAATGGAGAAAAAGCTCCAGACAGCATTAACAACGGAGTCGGGAACATTTTGATTGCTGAGCTTTAGAGGAATGATGGCATTCGGGTGAATGAGTCGAAGCAGCTCTCGATATCCTTGTTTAATAATGAGCAGTACGCGAATGGCTTTCATGCCGCCGCCTGTGGAACCTGCACATGCTCCAACAAAGGCCAGTAAAAAAAGGAAAATTGGAATAAATGCTGGCCATGAGGTGTAATCCGTTGATGCAAAGCCAGTAGTGGTAGCCAGTGAAATTACTTGGAAAATGCCATGAGCCACTAAATCATTGGAAGTATGCTGCTCAACAATCATCGGTGTTAAAAAAAGGCAAGCGAGTACAATCGCTATTGCTATGACAATAATTTTTAAATAAAAGCGAAGTTCTGAGTCTTTCCAGTAAAGCAGAAGAGAGCGGTTTTTAAATATAGTAAAGTGTAAACCGAAATTAATTCCTGCCAACAACATAAAAAACGATCCGACCCAAAGAACGGCAGTGTTATTGAAATAGCCTAAACTGGCATCATGTGTGCTGAATCCTCCAATAGCAACTGTTGAGAAGCTATGGCTAA
Organism: Cellvibrionales bacterium; assembly: GCA_041941365.1. Lineage (GTDB taxonomy): Bacteria > Pseudomonadota > Gammaproteobacteria > Pseudomonadales > UBA7434 > UBA7434. The sequence continues at coordinate 112,100 of JBGTQK010000006.1, forward strand.
CGGCATCAAACCAGTTCATTCCAGCAATTTTATAGGCTATTGCACAGCATAAGGTCATTGTTAAGTAGATAGTAAATAACACTTTTGCTGTGCCGGCGATACGGGGGGTCAGTTTATTGTCTTTCATTGGGCCTGGTGTTTCAGCACGGTAGAGCTGCATGCCACCAACACCAAGCATAGGAAGAATGGCGATAGCAATAACGATGATTCCGATGCCACCTAACCATTGTAGTAATTGTCGGTAAAATAGAATGGATTTCGGTAAATCGTCCAGAAAGGTAATAACGGTTGAACCTGTTGTTGTTAGACCGGAAACGGATTCAAAAATGCCATCAACAATGCTGAGCTCAAATTTGTTGCACATTATAAAAGGCAATGAACCAAAAAGTCCTAGTACTACCCAGAATAAAGCTGTTATTAAAAAACCATCTCGAACCCTTAATTGGCCGGAAACTTTTTGTAATGGCATCCATAGCAAGAGGCCGGTTGTGGCAGTTATGGCAAAAGAGTAAAGAAAGGTAGTATGAGTATTTTCTTGATAAATAAATGCAATGACTAAAGGCACTAACATACTTAAACTAAAAAGCAGCAGAAGTAACCCTATAAGTGCGCGAATTAATGAAAATTGCATAACTAGAAAAAACCGAAACCTACTTGAAATAAAGTTTCTACAGCAGGAATTTGAGTTTTATCGGCCATAAAAATAATGACGTGATCTTCAGGTTCAATTACAAGATCCTGATAAGCGACAATAACCTCTTCTTCCCTGACCAATGCTCCAATTCTTGCGCCTTCGGGTAGGTTGAGTTCAGATACTTTTCGACCTACCACCTTGGACGTTTTATTGTCACCATGAGCTATTATTTCTAATGCTTCTGCAGCGCCGCGCCTTAGAGAGTGCACCGATGCGGTATCACCTCTTCGTACATGTTTAAGCAGGCTGCCTAATGTAATTTGTTGGGGAGAAAATGCTATGTCAATATCAGCACCTTGAACTACATCGACATAAGCCGGGTTTGTTATCAGGGTTATAACTGTTCTTGCGCCAAGCTTCTTGGCTAACAGCGATGACATGATGTTAGCTTCATCATCGTTGGTCAGTGCAATGTATACATCAATTTTGTCGATGTTTTCGTTATAAAGTAACTCTGAGTCAGATGCACTACCATGAAGTACAATGGTTTTGTCGAGCTCTTCTGCAAGCTCTTCTGCTCGGGTGCTGCTTCTTTCAATAATTTTAACGTTATATTGATCTTCAATAGATGCAGCCAGTTGCTTACCTATATTACCGCCGCCAGCTATCATGATACGCCGATAGGGGCGGTCAAGCTGTCCCAGTTCCTGCATAATCGGGCGAATGTTCTTTTTGGCAGCAATATAAAATACTTCATCAAGAGGCTCGAGCTCTGTGGTTCTTTTTGGCTCTATTGCTCGTTCACTTCTAAATATAGCGGCAACCCGAACATCCTGTTTTGGTGTCATTTCTTTAATTTCCGCTAACGTGTTGCCAATATATTTATCGCCAGCATGCGCACGAATACCAACAAGTTGGGCGAGCCCATTAGCAAAGGTAAGAACCTGAAGCGCCCCAGGGTATTTTAATAAGCCCATAATATGTTGTGTGACAAGCGTTTCCGGAGAAATAATGACATCGATAGGCAGTGCGTTTTCTTGAAACAGGGCGTCACATTTTACGTAGCCGTTAGAGCGGATTCGGCAAATCTTGGTTGGTGTGTGGTGAAGCAAGTGAGAAATCTGGCAGGCAACAATATTAACTTCATCCGAACCGGTGACGGCTACCAGAATATCTGCATCTTCAATGCCGGCACTGTGCAGGATATCAGGGTGAGCGGCATGGCCCGTAATGGTACCGATATCGTATTTATCGCGCAGTTCTCTGAGTGCATGGGCATTACTGTCTACGACCGTAATATCCATTTTTTTTTCACTGGACAGGCTTGCTGCAAGTGTTCCGCCTACTTGCCCGGCACCGAGAATAACTATTTTCATTTATCTATTCTTAGCTTGCTATTTTCTTAATAGGCTATTTTTAAAGTATTGTTTCTAAAATAAAATATTCATGTCTACTACTAAGCCTACTACGCCGTTTCAATCTTGCTAAGTACGGCATAGTAAAAACCGCCATTTTGGCCACTATTTGGCAGTAATTGTTGCCCAATCTCTGTTGAGGTACCCCAATCGGCATCAATTTTAATTTCGCTTGCATCTTTATGATGCTGTAAAAACGCTTTAACACAGAAAGAATTCTCTTCATGCAGGATGGAACAGGTGCAATAAACCAGAATGCCACCTACAGATAAGGTTGGCCAAAGCGCATTTAATAATTGTATTTGCTGATTTTTAAACTGGTTGATATCGGTGTCACGTCTCAGGATTTTTATATCCGGATGATGACTTATAACACCGGTACCAGAACATGGGGCGTCAAGTAAAATCCGATCAAAGGTTTTTCCGTCCCACCATGAGTCTGTATCAGCAGCATCTTTGGCAAAAAAAGTGGTATTGGCGATAGATTCAGGCGTGCAGCGCAATAGATTGTCTTTCACTTTTTTTAGGCGATCAGCATTGTGATCAATAGCAGTTAACGAGATATTGGGCTGTGTTTCCATGATGTGGGCTGTTTTTCCACCGGGTGCTGAACAGGCATCAAGAACATTTTGTTCAGGCTTTAGCTGTAACAAATTAGCTGCAAGTTGGGCACCAATATCCTGAACGCTGACAACGCCTTCATTAAATTCAGGGAGATTATCAATGCTTACCGGTTTATCTAAAATCAAACCACTCTGTGAATGAATGCCAATACTTGCCTTAATATTATTGTTAGTTAATGTTTGCAGATAGTTTTCTCTGCTTGTTTTTTGCAGGTTGATTCTAAGGCCCATAGGGGGGTAGTTATTGTTGTAAGCCAGAATTTGTTGGCTATGTTCAGGCCATGCCTGGTTAATTGATTTGAATAGCCAGTCCGGGTGTGCATTTGCTGACGCATTGTTTAAGGAGAAATTTTTTATAAATTGTTTGTTAGTTAATGGCGATTCGTTTTTATTAAATGCACTGGATTCTCTTAAAAAATTACGCAGTACGCCATTGATCAAACCTTTTGCCCATATTTTTTTTAAGGACTTACAACTCTCTACGGTCGTATTAATTGCAGCGTGATCGGGGGTGCGTAAAAAAATTAACTGGTAAAAACCAATAAGTAATAGACAATGAATATCGGAATCTTTTTTTGTAAATGGTTTTTTTAGAAAGTGGTTTGCAATGCCATTAAGAAAATAATAATTGCGCAATACACCATAACATAGCTCTTTATAAAGCGCCCTGTCTTTCGATGCATTGTCTATAGAAATAAGATTCTGATTTAATTCGTCTTGTTTTTTTTGTTGGGCATTAACATTATTTTGATTTTTATAGGTATCCAGGCCGTCAGTAAAAGCTTTACCATTTTGTATCACTTCACACAGTGCTTGAGCGGCTTTTACGCGCACATTGCTCATGTGTTTTGTTGACCTGTGTTTTCGTTTTTAAAGATCATGCCTGGTTTAAGAATATCAGGTTTGCCATTGAGAAGATCCGCTACGTCCATAGCTTTGCCTCCAGAGAGTTGCAAGCGGGTAACTTCTAACAGATTGTTACTTGTGCCAATAAGGATTTTACCTTTATGAATATCGATGATTTCGCCAGGTTTAAATGATGTTGTCGGTTGTTCTTTAGAAGCATTTGCTGTAACAATCTTTACCCTTTTTCCATCAAGCCAGGTAAAGGATGGGAGCGCTGAGGTTAGCGCCCGAATTTTTCGTGCTATATTTTCTGCACTATCTCGCCAGTTGATTTCGCCTTCCTGCTTTAATAACTTGTTGGCATAATTTGCTTTGCTGTCGTCCTGCTTTTCGGGAGAGGTGTTATTTTTATCTATATCGTCAATGACTGATAAAAGCGCAGGCGTCCCCAGGCTAATCAGTTTTTCTCTTAGTGAGTCACCAGTTTCATTATCGTCGATGTTGCATATGGCTTTAGACAACATATCACCAGTATCTAACCCAACGTCCATTTGCATAATAGTAACGCCGGTTGTTTCATCATTTTCTATTATGGCACGCTCAATAGGCGCTGCTCCTCGCCAGCGTGGCAAGATTGACGCGTGAACATTAATACAGCCTTTAACCGGGATGTTAAGAACAGCCTCTGGCAATAGCATTCCATAAGCTACAACGACCATAAGGTCAGCGTTATAATTTTTTAACTTTTCCTGTTCATCTACATTTTTTAACGATGAAGGTTGTTCTACAGGAATATTGGCTTCCTGACCCAATACTTTTACAGGTGATGCTTGCAGCTTTTTTCCTCTACCGGCTTTTCTATCAGGCTGGGTATAAATGGCAACAATCTCGTATTTGTTGCTGGAAAGTAAACTTTTCAGATGGGCGGCGGCAAAAGGAGGGGTACCTGCGAAAATAATGCGCACGTTAGATTAAACCTCTTATTGACATCTTTAGTGATACTCAATGGATTGATAGGCTAGGCAAGGCGTTGCTCTTTAAGTAATTTTTTCTTTATTCGATCACGTTTTAGGGCCGAAATATAATCGACAAATAATTTGCCATTGAGGTGATCAATCTCATGCTGGATGCAAACGGCTAATAGTCCCTCAGCATCCATTGTAAAAGCATCGCCTTCTTTATTAAGTGCTTTTATCTTTACCTGTTTTGGACGAGTAACTTCTTCATAATAGCCTGGCACCGAGAGACAGCCTTCCTGGTAACCTTCCAATGTCTCATCAATTACATCAATTTCAGGATTGATAAACACTAAAGGTTGGTCGCGTTCTTCTGAAACATCGATCACCAGTACGCGTTTATGAACATTGACTTGAGTCGCTGCAAGTCCAATTCCTTGAGCTTCATACATGGTTTCCAGCATATCGTCGACCAGATTGCGAATATGGTCATCTACTACATCAACGGGTTTTGCAACATTGCGTAGTTGTGGATCGGGAAATTCTAGAATATCGAGTATGGCCATAATTTTGGACGCTGTTTAAACAAATAATGTGCATTGCAACAAATAATCCAGCGAAACGGATCACGTTCAAATTAACACAGGAAAAAAAACCAGTAATTACCGAGATTTATGAGGTATATTTGACGAAACCCAATGCGCTGACTGCTATATTATACAAGTCGATATTTAACTTCACGAATTTGCTCAGTAAATAGTGTGAAGAATAAATTCAATATAATGAGTTGAGTGTTTTTTATTTAGCTGCTTCCCGCCTTTGCTGAATACGATAAAGTTTTAAAGGAAACAAATGATGAGAAAATTCTGGTTTGGGCTTAAAAAAACCGCTGTTTGCCAGTTATTACTTGCTATATTGCTTGGGCTGACATCTTTTTTGGCCAGTGCACATGATTTGGCTTTAACTAAAAATTATCCAAGCACCTATGTTGTTAAAAAAGGAGATACTCTTTGGGATATTTCGGGAATGTATTTGCAGCATCCTTGGGATTGGCCTGAATTATGGCAGGTCAACCCACAAATAAATAATCCTCATCTTATTTATCCTGGTGATGTATTAACGCTGGTTTTCATTGATGGAAAGCCTCGTCTTGTTTTGAACCGTGGAGAAATGAAGTTATCACCAACAATTCGAACCTCTGAGTTAGGGGCGCCAATTGCAGCTATACCGGCTGACGTATTAAGTTCTTTTTTGTCGCGTAGTCGTGTAGTGGGAGAAGAAGATCTGGAGTCAGCACCTTATGTACTTGCGGGTTCCGATCATCGCATATTGGGTTCTGCTGGTGACAGGCTTTATGGCCGTGGCCCTTTCGATACACAAATGAATTTTTATGGTATCTACAGGGGTGGAAAAAGTTATACAGATCCAGTAACGGATGAGTTTTTGGGCTTACAGGCGCTTGAAATCGGTACTGGAAAAATTATTGGTCAGCGCCCTGCAAAAGATAAGGGCGAGAAAACAGACTATACAGACCTGGTCGCTACAGTGGCGTTGAATTACACAGCTGAAGAGGTGAGAGTAGGCGATCGTTTTTTGCCTGTGGAGCGTGAGGAAATACCTTCTACATTTTATCCCAAGCAACCAGACCAGGACTTAAAAGGCTTAATTATTGCTGTTGAAGGTGGTGTCAGTAATGTTGGGCCTTATGATGTTGTGACAGTCAATCTTGGGTCTCGAGAGGGAGCAAAGATTGGTGATGTGCTAGCGATCAAGCGACAGGGTGAAAAAGTTAGTGACCCCTTTAAAAGGGATAAGGTTACATTGCCTAATGAAAGAGCGGGTTTAATGATGGTATTTAAAGTGTTTGAAAAAGTGAGCTATGGCTTGGTGCTTGAGGCAGACCAGGGTCTGATGGTAATGGATGAGGTTACAAACCCCTAAAGTATAATTTAGTATAAAAAACCCCGGTTTTATACCGGGGTTTTTTATTTCTTTTTTGAAAATATTTTTATTGTTAAAATAACGAGTAACATTTTTAATGTCATAAAAGGAATTTGTTTTCAGGGATTGAACTCTATGGATAAACAATTAAAGCAGTATGCTATTGCTTTGCAAAATATAAAGGGGCTTGGCGCGCGTTCACTTCAATCTATACTGTCTTCTCTTAACGATTTTGATGATTTACTGGCTGGTAAGTTGGCAATTGATACAATCGATGGCTTAAAACCGCAAGCCAGAAATAAGCTTGTGGCTTTTCTGAGAAACCCTCAATCAACGCCTGAGTGGGAATTAGCTATTAGGGCATTGCACTGGTTAGAACAAGCAGAGTGTGAAGTGATTTTTTATGAGGAACCAAGCTACCCTGAACGGTTAAAAGAATTATACGATGCGCCCGCTTTTATATACGTTAAAGGCGATCTACCCCGTTTAAATAATCGCTCTATAGCGATAGTGGGTGCTCGCAATCCAACTTCTGAAGGCTTGGAATTTGCGCATCAGCTTGGTAAAGGGCTCTCAAGTGCCGGTTTGACAGTAATCAGCGGAATGGCGCTTGGTATTGATGCTGCCGCACATAAGGGTGCAATTAACGGAAATGCGGGAAGCATTGCTGTTTGGGCAACCGGTCTTGATCTGGTACATCCAAAAACTAATCGTGATCTTGGCGTTAAAATCGCTGAAAATGGATGTATTGTGTCAGAAATGCCATTAGGTACTCCTTCAATACCTGGTTACTTTCCACGCCGGAACCGAATTGTGTCAGGAATGTCTTTGGGTGTTATTGTCGTTGAGGCGGCACTACCTAGCGGTTCATTAATTACTGCAAACCTTGCAGCTGAGCAAAATAGAGAAGTATTTGCTGTTCCTGGTAGAGTAAACAGTCTGGTCAGTAAGGGTTGTCATCAATTGATTAAAGATGGGGCGCATTTGATTGAGTCAGCCCAGGATGTAATGGCTATTTTAGGTGGTTTTCAAAGCTTGCCTGTCGAATGTTCAGATCAACCGGCCTCGTTAATGACATTACAAAATAGAGAAGGGCTGTTGGAGACACCATTACAAAAAGAGATTGTTTCATTGTTGTCGAAAGAACCTGCTTCAATTGAAATGTTTTGCAAGTTACTGTCAATTGATGCAGAAGCAGTTTCATCTACTTTGGTTGATCTGGAGTTAATGGGTATTGTTTGTCTGGATGGAGCCCTTTATCGCTTGAGAGTTTGCCATTAATAACAAGGCCTTGCATACGTATTGACAATTGGTTAACTTGCTGCGTCTTTAAAAAAGGTTGTTGAGTTAAGTACAGTTTTATGCAGAAAGTTGAAAGCCAAAATCGTTTTTTATCAATAAAGTCAGCAATCAATGTGTTAGATGCTGGAGGGGTTATTGCTTATCCAACGGAAGCGGTATGGGGTTTAGGTTGCGATCCCTATGATTTTTCAGCGGTTGCTAAAATTCTTGCATTAAAAAAAAGATCGATTGATAAAGGGTTAATTCTTGTTGCAAGTGAGTTAAATCAACTAGGGGCATTGTTGCAACCATTGAGTTTGCAACAAATAGAGAAGCTTGTTCAACATTATGATGTTCCCACAACCTGGTTGATACCAAATAATAGTTGTGTGCCGCCATGGATAACCGGTAAACATAGTAAAGTTGCTATACGTATTTCTAAAAATGAAACGGTAAAAGCGTTATGTAATAAATATGGAGGGATGATTGTTTCTACTTCGGCTAATCCATCTGGCTTGCCTGAAGCAACAAATGCATTAAAGGTGCGAGCGTATTTCTCAACGGCTATAGATTATTATGTTCAAGGTGAAACCGATCATTTTAAACAGCCTTCTCAAATAATTGATTTAGATTCAGGAAGAGTCTTGCGTTAAACTGTTCTTTTATTCAAGCGATAGATACTATGCCAGCAGCAACTCATTCAGAAGATATAAATAAAGAACAAGTCAAACAATACTTACTCGACTTACAGATACGCCTTTGCAATGCTTTTGCAGAATTTGAGTCGGAAAAAGATTTTATAATAGATCGTTGGGACAGACCTGAAGGTGGTTTTGGTATTAGTCGAGTTATAGAAGGTGGAGAAATTTTTGAAAGAGGAGGCGCAAATTTCTCTCACGTTTTCGGTGAAAATATGCCGCCATCTGCTACAGCAAACAGACCTGAATTAGCTGGACGTTCGTTTGAAGCAATGGGGGTTTCGGTAGTGATGCATCCAGATAATCCATTTGTACCAACGTCGCATGCCAATGTGCGTTTTTTTCTCGCTGAAAAAGAAAATGAAACACCTGTTTGGTGGTTTGGTGGTGGTTTTGACCTAACACCTTATTATGGGTTCGAAGAAGATTGTGTGTACTGGCATGCCGAAGCAAAAAAAGCATGCGAACCATTTGGTAAAGAGATTTATACAAAATATAAAAAATGGTGTGATGATTATTTTTTTATTAAGCACAGAAACGAACATCGTGGAATAGGCGGGCTTTTTTTTGATGATTTAAATGAATGGGGTTTTAACCAGTCATTTGATTTTATGAAGCGTGTCGGTGATGCTTATCTGGATGCATATTGTGAGATTATCAGAAGAAGAAAAGATACAAGCTTCAGTGAAAAAAATAAGGCATTTCAACATTATCGACGTGGGCGTTATGTTGAATATAATCTTGTTTATGACCGTGGGACTTTATTTGGGTTGCAGTCAAATGGTCGAGCAGAATCAATATTGATGTCTATGCCACCGCAAGTTAGTTGGGAATATCAATATAAACCCGAAAATGCAAGTGAAGAAAATAAGTTAACAGAATACTTTTTAAAACCAAAAGACTGGTTAGAGTAAATTATGTCAGACCGATATGCAGTATTCGGTAATCCGATATCTCATAGTAAATCACCTGAAATCCATCATTTATTTGCTGAGCAAACAAATCAGGATATTGTTTATGACAAACAATGTATTGAGCTAGATCAGTTTGAAAAAGCCGTTTTAGCTTTTTTTGATAATGGTGGTTGTGGATTAAATGTTACTGTTCCTTTTAAAGTGAGTGCTTATGAAATGGCAGAAACGCTTACAACAAGGGCAGAGCAGGCACAAGCAGTCAATACTTTTTATATCGAGAGTGGCCGGCTTGTAGGTGATAATACGGATGGTATTGGTTTGTGTAATGATTTGACAAAAAATTTAAATATTTCCTTGAAGGGAAAGAAATTATTGATATTGGGTGCAGGAGGTGCGGTAAGAGGCATATTAGGGCCGTTAGCACTTTTTGAGCCGGAGTCAGTGTTATTAAGTAATCGAACCTATGAAAAAGCAAAAGATCTTCAGGGCTTTTTTCAGAATTTTTATAGTGAGAAGAATATAGCTATTGAAAGTTCTGAATTTAAAAATATAGAAGGTGATTTTGATCTGATTATAAATGGTACCAGTGCCAGCATGGGGGGAGGCTTGCCTGACATAGACAAAATGTTAGTTAATGGCTCTTTTTGTTATGATATGATGTATGCGAAAGAGCTAACGCCTTTCTTGAGTTGGGTAATGCAGAATGGTGCAGCTGGAATTGCAGATGGATTAGGGATGCTTGTTGAGCAGGCTGCAGAAGCTTTTAGAATCTGGCGAGGCATCAATCCTGTTACAAAGGAAGTGATGATAAAAATTAAAGAAAATTAAATCAGACTGTAATTTATAATCAATCTAAAAAAGAACTCGAAAGAGTTCAAGGCGCAGATACGGTATATGTAATTCGGCCAGTGTATGTGCCTGCTATGGGTAGAGAGCTGTTACGGTATTCAAAGGTCCACTGAGCTTGATAGTCAGCAACTAAACCTCCAAAGTTGTTTCCATTGATAGTAACTGCATTTGCAGAGCCTGCTCCGCCGCCTGTATTACTTAGAACGGGGGGTGGCAATTGTGCTAAGTTTGAAGTGGTTTGTATTTCATCAAAGGCAATAAAATTTCCATTTCCATCGGACAAGCCATTTGTATTACTAACGGTATAGGATATTTCTACTGGTGTTACATTAGAGCTTAAATATACATTTAGATTTCCATTTGATTGAGCAGATATGGTGCTTCCATTTCCTAACACCAGACTTGAGCCGCCATTATATGAGCTATCGCCTATTGTTTGCTGGTCACTAAGATCAAACGTTACTCTATCTACACTAACAGAACCACCTATTCGAAAAAATAATATCTGCGGAATAACAACACGATGACCCAGTTGCACGCTAACGAATAAACCACCAAATGGATTGTTGTCTCTGTCTTGCATTGCAAATAAAGAAGGAGCGATAAAAAATATACCAGCTAGAAGAGAAGCTTTAAATTTAGAAACTATATTGTAAAGCGACAGGCGGTACATATCTTAGTTAGCTCGCCCATTGATAGTTACAACACCCTCATATGTACCAGCAGGAAAAAGCTGGTCGTTAATGAACCTGTATTGATAAAAGTTTCGGTGCCGTGTATTTAATCGATTGCTTGCACTGCTAGTGTCCGTTTGTATCTGAAACGTTTGATTAGATGAACCATCGTATTGAAACACAGTATTCAGTGTATCGTTATCCCTGGCATTCCAGGCAATTTTTGTAAAAGGTATAGTGACAGAGCCGCAAGTTGTTGGTGTGATACATTGCATGCCAGTAGATGAATTATAGGTGAATGTGCCCGTTAGAGGTGGGAAAACGAAACCTTTGGCATTAACATCCGTAATAAATCTTACCTCAAAAACGCCACTTCCACCCTGAATATCTGTTGTGCTGATGGAAAATGCTTCGGTTTGCCCTGCGGGTGCACCCAGACCAGTTAAATAGGCAGGGGCTAAAGGCCTGTATTCAACATAGTTAGGGTTGCTACCATTTGAGTTGTCTCCAACCCTGATTCGAAGATATGAAGCATTATTTGGATTAAGAATATCGGCAATAGAGAGTGATGATAAAAAGAAGGCAAGAAAAATAGAAAGCAGCGCTTTTTTTTTGAACTTATGAAATTTAGTAACCGTTAAATTATTCATCTAAGTCCATAAATTAATTATCTAATTAACAGGGCGCTTATCTAACGTTTTATCAATTTTATATGTCTTGCTATTAGTATAAATATTACCTGAAACAGTAAGAGGGTATAGGATTTCTTCTGTTGATTCTACAGGTTTTAGTACCAGTTTTCTCGTTTGGTTTGCCAGAACTGGAGGTTTACCAAAAGATAATTGTATTTTTTTACCGTTGTTATCTTTAGCCCAAAGTTCAGCTTCTAGCCTGCCATGAGCATCGCCGTTGTTTGTTACTTGAATAAAAGGGAGATCAGTATCTTCAAAACTATCAACAGCTATTTCGTTTAATTCAATATTTGGTTTTGCGCCGTCAATTGAAACATAAACAATAATTGCTACCTGGCCACTTACAGGAATAGTTAAGCTTCCTCCACCAAATTTGGTTAAAGTCTCATTATCCTGGCCTTCTACCATAAATGCAAAGCGGCATTCTGAACGTGAAGTACCTTCAGGAATATTGATTTCAAAGCGAAAATTTCGAGGGTTGTTAGGGTCAGGCGTTACAGTAACTTCTCGCCGCTCAATTGAAACCCAGGGTCTACAGGAATTTTCAGCTAGCTCATCCCAAAAAGCAATTTCACCTTTATCAGAGTATGTCCACTCCACAGTTTTGATGTTATATTTCGATGGTGAGCTACCGTAATTAAAAATCTTGAATGATTTTCTTAAGGTTTTACCGCTTTTTGTTTCAAGCTCAAAACGTGATGGCATAACACCTGCTACAAATCCGTCAGATTGCGCATTTGCAAAGGTACTGAATAAGCAGATTGCTAAAACAAACCAGCGATTAAATCTGGTAAATAAATTTAATCGCTGTGTTAGTCTAGATATTTTTTTTATAAACATATCAGGGAGTAGAAGCAACATAAGTAATACGACCTTCATAAGTACCACTTAAGTAAGTAGCTGAAGGTGCAAATGAGTATGTCCAGGCATCCGTTGTGCTAATTACAGCTCCACCAGCCGTTACTGTAGTTGATGCGCTGCCTGGATTTGGATGAGCAATATTGCCTGCATCGGTAAGTGTAAAGTCACTCATTGGAATGCTTGAACTGTTTGTTGCAGACGTTAAAGCGTTTGCAGTGCTAGCACCACCAGTACCAGCTGCAGAGTACGCTATATTAACATCAACGCCACTGTTACTGAACATGTAAACGGGAAGGGTTGCGGTATTATCTGTAGCCGATGCAGTTAGAGCGCCAGCGTCACCGTTAGCAAGAACGGTTGCATCTGCATCACCAAACGCTGCTGCTGTCGATGGAGGAAATGCACCAGGAAATGGATTGTTACCTGCATTGTCAGGAAGAGTCCATTGCAGGCTTGCGATGTCTGTACCAAAAGCACCTACGCCAAATACAAGTACCTGAGGTACCACAACAGAAATATCGACGTTTGCAGTTGCGCTGCTGCTGCCAGATGTAGTTACAGAGATATCGGCGTCAGCCATTACTGATGATGAAAAAGCAGCAATCATCAATGATGCACAGATAGGTTTTAACGCAAAATTTTTCGTTACATTATTAGGGAATTTCATTGTTACCTCCAAAATAGTCTTATTTAAAATTCAAAATCAAATAAAATGCTATAAAATCAATAACTTATTCATCCCGAATAAAAACTTAGCAATAAACTCCTGTATGCAAGATATTGAACATTACGTGTACATTAATTTGAGTGTAGACATGAATTCGTCAAAAAACCGGAGAGATCAAAAAAATTGTGAAAAAAAGTGAGACAAAATTCAAATAATTGACAGCTAATTTGATATGGCAGGCTAATCTTTATTTGAGGCTTCAGATTAATTTTTTGGAAAAAACAGATTTTATGCAGATTAGGTATTTGCTCATTCTTTTAATTACACTGCTTGTATTAAAGCGGTGTGATTATTTGAGCGAGCAAAATTATTTAACGATAAATTTTGTTGAGTCTATAAATGCCCAAACATTACTAGAACATCGGGATATCAATACAGAGCCACCAGTTGAGGGGGTCGTTAATATCAGTGATAACCAGAATAAAAGCAAAGTAGGGAATACAGTCAACGCAGAAAATAAGGTTAATAGTGCCTCGGGGTTTGAGGTGGTTGCTAGCAGCACAGGATTTAAAGAGCTAAAAGAAGAAACTTCAGAAAAGGAGGATTCACAGCAAATCTATGTCGACAAGTTAATTGATCCAATTGCTGCAAGTAAACCGGAAAAAATTGATCAAGAAGATAAGACTAAACGTCATGGCAATAATATGCTGCATACGATTGTCTTTGGAAGTGCATTTAATAACGGGTCAAATCAAAGCAGCACTAATGATCAGGGCTTGGAGTATCTCGGTTTTACTCAAACGATTAATTACGGTGATATTCGGTTAAGGATGACAGTACTAAACGAGGATGACACTCAAAATAATTTAGATATAGGGAGTACTAATGAAGCGCAAAAGGGGTTGAAACGCCTGAGTATAGAACAAAGAGACTTTCCGATTAATTCTACTGTACTAATGGATAATATTATTGGTACACATAGAGTGGGTGAAATCGATAGTTTAAGGAGTGGTTACTCTGGAGTAGTTACTCAACGAATTAATAGTACGGCATCAGATATCATAGGGATATCAACGGGCATAAAAAAGGACAATCAGTCTTTGTCATTTAGTGCAGGAAGGTCAGGAATTAATGTTGGTAAATTCTATTCAGGATTTATAGAGCAGGAAGGGAATATACAATACCTAAAATATAATAAACTATCAGATAGATATTTTATAACGACTGATTTATGGCGTACAAATGGCGTTGAAACAAATGCTAATGATGATTTAAAGTCAGGCTTGAAAAGTAGCCTGGATTATAGAATAAATAAAGAGGTGACAACAAATCTTACTCTTGCCCGTTCTGAGGAAAGTTCTGCAATGCTGGTAAATTATCTTAAATCAGGAGTTAATGCACAACAGGAATTTGGATTATATTATTTTGAGCCAGAGTTTTTATGGGTGCGCTCAATTATAGGTGATGATAGTGTAGGGGCGCTTTATAAATATACTGGAAGAAGTGGGTTATCGAATGTAAATTTTAGTTTTGAATATAGAAGAGATAAATTTGACAATATACTTTCTACTGAACGTTCAACGAAGTACTTAACTTCGGGATGGTCAAAAAGGCTAAGTCGAAAAGAAAGTCAATCTATTTTTTACAGCGCCAGGCAAACAGATAAAAGTGATATTACTACAAATGATTCAACACTAGATCAGAATGTTAGTTGGAATGTTACCCGGCAACATAAAAGTGATATGTTGAGTAATTTGCGATTAGGTTATAGAACAAGAGAGAGAGAAAATAATTTTAATTCTAACTATCGCTGGAATTTTGATTATAATGAATTTTCAAGCTTGGCATTCTATTTTGAGTTTGAAAGATTAAAAGAAGAAGGGCTAACCTCTTCCGTATGGGGTAGTGGAGCCAGCTGGCAGAGCCAGATAGCACAAGGCCATGATATTTCGACGAGTATTAATTATAGAAATCAGGATAGTGAGGAGACAGATACCAAGAATAATAATTGGGGCGCTGCATTTAGTTATAACTGGTATGTGAATAATGAATTGGCTATCAATTTTCAGGCTAACTACAATCGCTTAGAAATAAGAACAACTGGTGAAATAGATTCTTCTGATGAGTTATTTACAGAGAGCGAAATTTTTGTTGAAGAAGATGCCGGTTATAATACGAGTGCAACATTATCTATAAATTATAATTTTGGTAGTCTTAGTAATAAAAGAGTTATAGGTAAAACTAAAAAAGACATTTATGGTGCTGGCAGGATTAAAGGCGTCGTCTTTTTAGATGAAAATAACGATGGAATTCTGCAAATTCATGAAAAAAGGATAAATGGAATAAGGCTTCTTCTTAATGGAAGTCATACAGCAGTTTCAAATTCAGAAGGAGAGTTTGAATATAATAATATTTCTCCAGGAGATCATAATATTTTTATTAATGAGTCGCAGTTACCTTTACCATTTACTACAGGTGAAAAACAGGAAACAGATGTATTTATAGAGTTAAGAAAGACCTCTGAAGTCTTTATACCATTAAAAATACTAAATTAAACTTATTCTGGTAACAAATTAAAAATAACAATTTCATTCTGTGACCCTAAACGCATTCGTGGCCCCCAAAGTGAAACTCCATCAGAAGTGTATATTGTTGAGTTGTCAACTTTAAAGAGACCATCTCCAAAAGGGTAGATCCAGTCAACTAAATGAGTATACGGCCAGATTTGACCGCCGTGTGTATGACCATAAAGAATAAGATCAAAGCCATGATTGACAGCTACATCAGTTTGAACCGGCTCATGATAAGCAAGAATAGAAAACTTATTTTTATTAAGTGGAAGAGTTTTCAATTGTTCAGAGAGGTGATTCCTTCTTCTATTGTAGTCGATGCCAACGATCTCGATTTCTCCTACAACTGCTTTTTGGTTGAGTAATAAATGAATGGGTGAGAGTGATTGCAGGTAGGAAAGAATGCGAGTCGGATCATGATAAAATTCATGGTTTCCCCTTTCAAAATAAATTGGTACAGGGCTTTGAAGAAAAATATCAAAATCATTTTTTTTGTAATGATTAAAATCTATAAGGTCACCAGTAAAAATAATAAAGTCGATATCTAAAGCAAATACCGTTTTTAATTTTTTGTTAATTTCATCCAGTGTAGATGTTCCGTATTGAAGATCACTTATATGAACAAAACTGACAGGCTCGGAAATTTTTTCGCTATAGAGATTTTTAGTTTCTATTTTAAATGGTTTATGAAAATTATAGATAGCAAAAGCGGTTATTAACATACAGCTTGTTATATATGCGTACCCCAAAGTCTTCTTTAAAACAGTGTTTGAAAAAAACTGTTTTAATAGATAAAAGGCAAACCAATAAAAAAAAGCAAAAAAGAAACCGAAAGAAATGAAACCTGAATAATTGAGTAAAACCCTGTAAGCATCGTAATAATAAAAACGACTTATCGCTAATAAGGCTATAATTATGACCGTGAATAACGCTGTTTTTTTCCCAGGGGTTAATGGAGAAATAGAGAATGCATGATTAACAGTTGCTGTAGTGACATGTAGAGCAATAAACAGCAGGATGAAAACGATTAGCAAGAAGGTACTTAGTAAGATAAATGTAAACATAAAATTAGTGTTTGGTCATTTGGCTTATCCATAAAGCTATTTTGTTTGAAACAGTTTCAGAATTTTTCATCCAGTTAAAATGATCCGCTTTTTCGAGTCCTAGATCAGTACCAATATATTCAATGTGTTCAATATTGGAATCGTTGCTGTATTTTGAATAAAGTGTTTTAGTAGAAAGCATCGGGCTATATATATCGTCCTTAAAATTAATGGCTAACACATTTTGAGTGTATACGGACATTTTATTTTCATAGTTCACATCAGTATTTTTTGGTTTGTAAAAACTGGTTTTTCCAGAATGTACCCAATCCAGAATCAAAGACTTAGCTTCTGTGCCACCGAATCCCAGTTTATGGCCAGGAAAATAACCCAATACTTTTACCATGATTGCTGCAAGGTTATAGAAACAATATAACTGAAAGCCCATAAATCCCGGCCATGCTTTAAAAAAATTGCTGCCAGATGCAAGCAGAATAAGGCCATCCAGTTTGATTTTTGAGTTTGCTGAAAATAAAGTAAGTAATTGTCCACCAAGGCTATGCCCTGCAACAAATAATGGGTTATCCGGAAAGTGCTGTTTTATCGTTTGAAGTATTTCAGGCAACTCGGTTTCTAGAATATCTTTGTAACCGAAGTCCTGCTTGTTCTTTACTCTTATACTGCTTTCCCCAACGCCTCTTAAATCAGCATAGGCTACATTCATATTTTTTTCGGTTAATGATTCGGCAAACATATTGTACTTTTTTGCTGGAACACCCATAGCAGGGAAGATAAAAACCACAGGTTGCTTGTTAGTTTGTTCGCATTTTGCATGATAATAAGTTATTTGATTTGACGATTTATCTGAATAAGTTATAGATTGTGTATGCACTAAAATACCTCATATAAATACTGCGCTGGCCGTGCTGAATAATTGCAAACAGACCTTACCATGATTGTAGCCAGATATTATAATGATACGGAATGCAGTAAAATAGTGATAACTTTTCAGGGTAATTTATATATTTTACCGAGATAAAAAGATGAAGTTGCAAGTAAATAATGAAATTCATCATATTGAAATCGATGAGCAAAAACCGCTTTTATGGGTTTTGCGTGATGAATTAGGTTTGATGGGTACAAAATATGGTTGTGGAATTGCTCAATGTGGAGCATGTACAGTTCATGTTGATGGTGAGGCAGTTCGTTCTTGTATTCTTCCCGTTGGAAGTGTGACAGGCAAGGTTACTACTATAGAGGGTGTTTCCAGTGCAGAAGATAGTCTTCATGTTATACAAGAAGCATGGCTTGAGCAGCAAGTAACGCAATGCGGTTATTGTCAGTCTGGCCAAATTATGTCGGCGATAGCGTTACTAAATGAAAATGATAGCCCGACCGATGAAGAAATAGATAAAGCAATGTCGAAAAACTTATGCCGTTGTGGAACTTATTCTCGAATTAAAGCAGCGATACATAGAGCAGCAAAACGGTCTAAATAAGCCAAAAATTATTCATGTATTCAAGAAGTGTATTTTTCAAGAGTTTTAAAAGCATCAATCACTTCGTTTGGAGCTTGAACTAGCTCTATTAATACACCTTCACCACAAAGAGGGAATTCATCGTTAGCTTTAGGGTGGATAAAAGTAACATCAAAGCCGGAAGCTCCAGGTCGTATTCCTCCAGGTGTAAATCTAACGCCTTTACTCATTAGCCATTCAACAGCGCTTTCAATATTATCGACCCATAACCCAATATGATTTAATGCTGGTTCGTTTACGCGAGGCTTCTTGTTTGCATCTAACGGCTGCATTAAGTCGACCTCTGTTTTTAGAGGGCCGCTACCTATTTCACATATATCTTCATCAACGTTTTCCTTTTCGCTGATGTATGTATTTTTAAATTTCAGGCCAAGAATATTTACCCAAAAGTTGTTTAGTTTTGATTTGTCAAGAGAGCCAATAGCAATTTGCTGAATGCCCAATATGTTGAATGGTCTTTCCGAAGACAACAGAATTTACCTCAGATTATGGAAAAGTTTGTATTAATTAAGATTGAGGTAGGCAGGTATATCAGCAAACACTTCTAAAGTGTATATCTCCGATGCTGCATCACGATGCAAAAATGCCGTATCTGTATCAGGGTCATTTAGTGCATTAATATAATGCTCTACACTGCTAGCTCTTTGAATAATTATTATATCCCATTCAGGCCGTTCACAAGAAGCAACGTAACCCATACTTTTGCCACGCCAAATAGTAGAAATACCATATCTTTTTGCAATCCCGGCCCCTTGCTTTCTGAACTCTAAAAATGCCTTTTCACTCGAAATGTTCTCGTCTGCTTTACCGCTATAAATAGCTTTGTCTCTAAGCTTGTAATGAGAAACCAGGTTTACGGCAGAGCCGGAAGGAAATTCTTTTAGGATGGTTAATAGTTTTTTCTTTGTTTCCATACAGCAAACTCAATAAACGTACCGATATATGATTGCTTTTAAACTAACATTACTATAAATGCTTAAGGACAATTTAATCGAGCCAAATAAGTCTGTCTAGCAAAATATATTTATTTAATTGCCTAATAAGGCAACATTTTTCTTTATCGTTTTCTTTTATAACCATTATTGGTGGTGTTTTTATAACATTAATTATAGTTAATGTTTGTGATTGAAAGGCAAAAGTCTACCTGTTGTTAAAAGGCAGCAAAGTATTGGCATAATTGCAATGTTCCTGAATCTGGGTCTTCTCAACATTAATATATTGTTTAACCGCTTTATAGAAAGCTTCATCTTTAAGCCAATGATTTGAATAAGTAATTACTGGAGAAAAACCTCTTTGTATTTTGTGTTCTCCTTGGGCTCCAGCATTAAAAAGATCCAGTGAGTGCTCAATACAAAATTCTATACCTTGATAATAACAGCATTCAAAATGTAGTCCTGGTATATCAATAGTGCTGCCCCAATAACGACCATAGAGTGTAGAGGAAGTAAAAAAGAATAATGCAGCTGCGATTATTTCTTCTTTATTGGAGCAGGTAACCATTAACATGTTCTTATCCATGAACTTGGTAACCGTTGTAAAGAATGCTTTAGGAAGATAGCCCCCATGTCCGGATTTTTTTGCATAGGTTAATTGATAAAAGTAATAAAATCTATCCCATAATTCAGGTGTTATTTCCTCACCACGTAGTTTTTTAATCGTTAAATTTTTGCCTTCTAAAGATTTTCTTTCATTGATAATGCTTTTTCTTTTTCTTGATTTTAAACAGGATAAAAAGTCAGAAAAATCACTGTATTTCTTTCCATTGCTTTTTTTATTAAGCCAGTGATATTGATAAGAATGCCTTTGGGCTAAGCCATGATCACTCAGAAGAGAGGAGCATGAAGCTGTGGTATATAGAAAATGAAGCGAAGAAAGTTGATGTTGATCCAGAGTTTTTTTTAAAAGTGTAACGGCTTTTTCATATATAGCATTTTTTAAACTTTCCTTTATATTGTTTTTAAAAAGGAATCTTGGGCCTTCGATTGGTGTAAAAGGAATAGAAGAGAGAAGTTTAGGGTAATAATTTAAATTATGTTGAGCATAAGCATTTGCCCATGTCCAGTCAAAGATATATTCTCCATAGGAATGATATTTAATATAAATTGGAATAGCAGCACAAATGTTATTATTTTCAAAAAATGCTAGATGATAAGGCTGCCATCCTGTTTCTTTTGAACACGCAATAAATATTTCTTCACCGTTATGATCGTACGCTGTTTCTAACGCATGTAAAAAGTCGTATTGAATAAAGGGGTTTTCATCATCGGTAACTTTACTCCAGTTTTCTTTACCAATAGATTTTATACTTGTATAAAACCTGGAAGTTAAATCTGGTTGCAGCATTGAGTATCTACTTAACTAATGATGAGTAAAAAGAATAGTTTATCCATAAGTAGCCCGATAAATATAACCAGACCAACGTAATGATTATTTTTAAAGGCTTTGAAATAATTTTCGATTTCTCGGGTTTTTACCAAGTGATGCTGATAGACAAATAGTAAAGAAGCGGCTGTGATTCCAATAAAATAAAATAAGGAGAGAGAGTTTATAAAGCCGACAATACACATACCCGAGATAAATATAATTTGAAGCAGCGTAGCGATGAAAATATCCTTTTTACCAAACAAGATAGCGGTTGATTTTATGCCAGCTTTTAAATCGTCTTCACAGTCAACCATTGCATAAAAGGTGTCATAAGCGATTACCCAGCTGACAACACAAAAATACAATATCCAGCAGCTTAAAGGTGTTTGCCCGGTTAGTTCGATAAATGCCATTGGTATTGACCAGCTAAAAGCCATACCTAAAACAAGTTGAGGTAAATGGGTATAACGTTTCATAAAAGGGTAAACTGTAGCAATGGTTACAGCGCCTAATGCCCAAAGAGCCGTTATTTTTTTTAAAAATAATAATAAAGTTGCTGAACAAAGTAGTAATAGTAAAAAAAGTTCAATGGCTTCTCGCGAAGTTATTTTCTTACTGGCTAACGGTCTGTTTTTTGTTCTGGAAACCTGGCCATCAAAATTTCTATCAGCGAAGTCATTTATTACGCAACCTGCTGAGCGCATAAAAAAACTGCCTAACGCAAAAATTATAATGATGTATAGAGGAGGAAATCGTTCAGCTGCAATAAATATAGCCCAAAAACAAGGCCATAAAAGTAAATAGGTCCCTACTGGTTTATCCAGTCGCATTAAATTTGCGTAATGAGTGATGTTTTCTTTTTTTAACAGTATCATTATGTTTAGCTTCTATGTCATAAAGGCGTTAAAAAAAATTCGCTGACCAGCATGGGTTTGTTATTTCGAGAGAATCTTGATCTTCTTGCCCATAATAAATCTTCGGGGTTATTATATTGAAGTTTATCCAGTTCTGACTGTATATAAACAGGGAGCTGGTTGCTAGAAAAATTCTTGATTTCAAACTCACTTCGTTTAATGCTTAGATCGTTAAATAATAATTGCCCCAAGGGTTTATTTCCAAACCGCCTCAGGTGGCGCATTGTTCCAACAAGTGATATTGCAGGCAGAATACTGCGAGCATAGACTTTAGGCTGGTTGTGGCATAATAATAAGACTTCGCGAATCAGACAGTAATTATTTGGATTGATACCCAGAAAACGATATTCAGATAGATTTGCTGATTGCCATTGCTGTTTTATCACTTTTACAGAGAAGTTATTGCGACTTTCTCTAATTAGCCTTGTTGTTAGTGAACCTTTATCCACAAGAGATTGGAGATGGTTATAGGGTAACTCGGTTTTTAGCCAGAGGGGATAGGATTTCCAGCGATTTTTAAATTGCTGGCTTATGTGAAACGTTTGGTCGTACAATGGTAATTCTCGAATTCAAAAAACGAATGATAACGCATTATGATTTTGCTGTTACAGGATTTGTTAACTTGTTAATTCTATTTATGGCTAAAGATATTTATTACAATATGTTTGCCTAACTCAAATATTTCAGGAGAAACTTATGACTAAAAATGAACTTGCCGCAATTATTGCAGATAAAGCAGATATTTCAAAAGACAAAGCGAATGAAGTAATAAATTCAATAACCGATGAAATAACGGCAGCTTTAGTTAGGGAGGAGTCAGTCAGCTTGATAGGTTTTGGTACGTTTTCTCAGCGTCAAAGAAGTGCACGCAAAGGAAAAAACCCACAAACTGGGGCGGTAATTGATATTCCTGCCAGTACAACTGTAGGATTTAAAGTTGGTAAAGCACTTAAAGAAAAAGTGAACTAAAAATAAATCAATTCTTAATTATTGTTGGAAAACCTAGATGACGCTAACTAATCGTATATTTCTTGGAATGATAGCGGGCATTTTATTAGGTGTTGTTGCCAATCAGCTTCAGGGTTTTTTTGACGAAGGCCTTGCAAAGACAATTATTCATACAGGTTTTTTTGAAGGGCTTTTAGATATTATTGGCAAGGTATTTATTGCCTCATTAAAAGTGTTAGTTGTGCCCATGGTGTTTGTGTCACTTATTTGTGGTACTTGTAGTCTGGGTGAGCATGGCCGAATGGGAGTATTGGCTAGTAAAACAATCGTTTTGTATATGCTAACAACAGCTTTGGCAATTTCATTTGCGTTGATGCTGGCGATGTTGATAGAGCCAGGTAGTGGAAATACTTATCAGCCAGAAACAACATTTGAAGAAAGATCAGCGCCACCATTAAAAGAAGTTATCATAAATATATTTCCAAGTAATCCTATAAAAGCAATGGCAGAAGGTAACATGTTGCAAGTTATCGTGTTTGCCATTTTATTCGGCTTGGCAATTAATAAATCCAGTGAACATGGGACCAGATTAAAAACATTTTTTGAATCAACTAACGAAGTCATTATGCAGATGATTATTATGTTGATGAATATTGCTCCTTATGGCGTGTTTTGCCTTTTAGCAAAAATATTTTATGAGACTGGCTTTTCATTAATTGGACAATTATTCCTGTATTTTATAACGGTCGTATTAGCATTATTTATGCATGCCAGTATTGTTTATTCATTTTTATTAAAACTGCTTGCAGGGATGAATCCTCTACGTTTTTATAAAAAAATCAGGCCCGTCATGATGTTTGGCTTTGCTACAGCATCGAGTAACGCCACAATGCCTGTAACAATGGAGACAGTGGAAGAAAAGCTAGGTGTTAAGAAAAGTGTTTCTGCTTTTACCGTGCCGTTAGGTGCAACTATAAATATGGATGGAACGGCGATCATGCAGGGTGTGGCTACAGTCTTTATTGCCCAAGCGTATCAGATTGACCTGGGGCTGACTGAATTTCTTACGGTTATTCTAACAGCCACATTAGCTTCAATTGGAACGGCAGGTGTGCCAGGCGTTGGCCTAATAACCTTATCGTTAGTTTTAACTCAGGTTGGTTTACCTGTGGAAGGTGTTGCATTAATTATTGGCGTTGACCGCTTACTGGATATGATGCGAACCGCTGTAAATGTTTCAGGTGATTCTGCTATCTCTTATATTGTTGCCAGAAGTGAGAATGAACTGGAAGAT
Source organism: Cellvibrionales bacterium (assembly GCA_041941365.1). GTDB lineage: Bacteria > Pseudomonadota > Gammaproteobacteria > Pseudomonadales > UBA7434 > UBA7434. The sequence continues at coordinate 135,822 of JBGTQK010000006.1, forward strand.
GTTAAACCTGATGGAAATGCCTAGCAGGCATTCTGATTTTTAACTCATGTCTCAAAAACGTGCTCAACTATTAAGCCAGTTTAAAAAACAATTATATTTTTATTATATTGTTAATGTATTAGGTTTTATTGTTTTTGGTTGTGCACTTTTTTTAGCACAACGAAGTGAATATTATCGAGAGTCATTTGTTGTGCTCGTTGCTCTCTTTCTTCTTTGGATTTTTAATATCGACAAACTATGCCGATGCCCCTTTTGCCACGGAAATCCAAGAGGGAAGCAGGGTTTATTCTTTTCCCCCAAGAAGTGCGCAGCCTGTGGTGAGCCACTACTATAGAAAGCGAGCCGGTTTGCCAGATATTGCCCTGGTTGCAAAATAATCAAAACAGTGTGGATTAGCTTGATTTTCGACCAGAAAAATTAATTTTTTATGAAGGCTTCTTGTTGTTGTTGACTTACAAGGTTCTTCATTTTAAAGTTGCGGCCGTTAGCATCTGGTTTAGTGCTTTCTATTGGCATCCCCCTTTGCCTGATTTTAATTTTTTCCTGGAGACCTCACAGTCGGTTTGGCTTGTGCGGTTTTTTTGCTGGGAAATTTCTATTCTTTTTCTGCAAGTAAACCTTTCAAGTTTTCATCGTTGTGAGTTGCGAAGCGTGTTTATCACCTTCGTATTATGAACCTAATTCATTGGGCTTCCCCGGCCTTAAACAAAAAATGATCCTGGAGAATAAGAGGAGGCTTTAGGCCGAGGGTCAAACAATGAAAATGTTAAATACAGTTGTATTAGCTTGTGCAACAGTACTGGCTTCTGCTTCACAGGCAGTTTTTATTACAGAAGAATATTCTACTTACACATTACAGTACCAGCAGAATCTAGATTTTGGTGCTCCATTTGTATCTCCTGATGAGACAGCGATATCTTTCTTTCCAGATGATATGAAAGTATCTGTTGGAAGTAATTTTAATTTTACAGAGGATGAAACAAATTGGACGACAACTTTAATTATTACGCCAAAAACGGGTTTCAACTTTTCCAGCTTTACTTTCTTTGAAGATGGTAATTACATATTAGAATCCGAGGGCAGTGATCCAATTTTAAATCCTATTGAAATACCTGGCCCATCTATTGATATTACAGCCAAACTATTTGTTAGAGATATAAATACGCCCTCTAATGTTGAAGTCATTACTTTTGAAGAGACATTAGATCAGGAAGGTGATCTTGACTATTGGTCACTATCAGGTGCTGTTGATATTAGTAATTATACTGATGGTTTTTATTTAACAATACAGAATACAGCCAAATTTGAAGGTGTTTACGACAATAACATGTTTTTTCAAAAAGAATACGTAGGAATTGATTTTGGTGAAAGTGCTACTGCGCCAATACCACTTCTGGGTTCATCGTGGTTTTTTGCTTCGGGTTTTGTTGGTTTACTATTTGTTAGAAAAAAACTAAAAGCTAAAGTATAAAATATCTTTTTTAAGAATAGTTTAAATATCTCATCTAACCCGATCAAAATCATTTGATCGGGTTTTTGTTTTTAAGTGCTTAATAAAAAACTGTATGAAAACGTTAGAGTCTATAAAAAAGCTTGCTGCTGATTTTGTTGAAGAACGCGATTGGCGCCAATTTCAGAGCCCTAAAAATTTAGTCATGGCACTCAGTGTAGAAGTGGCTGAGTTGATGGAGCATTTTCAGTGGTTAAATGAAGATGAATCGAAAAATTTAGATGAAAAAAAACGTGAACAAGTAAGTGATGAATTAGCGGATGTATTACTTTATTTAGTACGTATGGCTGATGAGTTAAGCATAGATTTATCTGAAGCAGTTAAAATAAAAGCTGAAAAAAATGCACTTAAGTACCCAATAGATAAAGTCAAAAGCAGTGCAAAGAAATATACAGAGTATAATGATTAGCTGTATTATAGTGAATCCAATTTCTTGAGATAAAAGGTTATGACTTTATCGCTCATTTATGCGCGCTCCAAAAATCACTGTATTGGTCATGAAGGTGAAATTCCGTGGCGTTTACCGAATGATTTTGCTCATTTTAAAAAGACGACAATGGGTAAGCCAATCATTATGGGTAGAAAAACTTACGAAGATCATGCATCAGCTTTGCCGGGGCGCTTGAACATTGTTGTCTCAAGACAAAAAAATTATAAAGTAGTGGAAGGAATAGAGCTCGTTAGTTCATTAGAAGCAGCTCTAGATTTAGCCTACAAAGAATCAGATGAAATTTTTATTATTGGTGGAGTCAGTTTTTTTGAAAGAACATTTCCAATCGCTGATACTGTTTACGAAACTATTGTTGATACAGAAATAATTGGCGATGCAATTTTACCTGATTTTGATTTTAGTGATTGGCACACGGAGTTATTGTTAGAGCACCCTGAAGATGATAGGCATCACCATTCATTTAAAGTGCTCAAACATAATAGGCAGCAAGTTGAAGATAGAGCTTAAAAAGTATATTTAATGCCTGAGTATATACCTTCAATCTGGCTATCAGAATAATAATCTTCAAGGTCCTGGATATCCAGCTGTAAGGAGCGATAGCCTAGTTCAACACCAAATTGCTTATTAAATCCATAACCAATAGCGGCGTTACTGTCTTCAAAAGAGTTATCGCCATCGCCTATAAAATTACCAGAAACAAAGCCATAAAATCGGGTAGAAGGAATATCTATCCTAACAGCACCATAAAGTAGAGGAATTATTTCATCAATTTCCGGGTTATATGTAATTGTTTCGTTAGTTGCATCTTTACCAATGGCGCTGAATTGGCCGTCGAATTGTCGGATTGTGGCGCCAAGATCAATTGCAAGATAGGGAATGTTCATTCCCCAATAAAAAGTTATATCAGTATGAGTAAGTTCTAATTCACTGCTGATATTGGAAGAAGCTGTATAAGTATTTCCATCCAATACTACGGAGGTAGTTAATACATTTTCTGCAGTACTATCCAGTTTGGTATGCTGTATATGAATATTGGGCGCAAGGTTAAATGGAATTTTAATGGTTACATAGGCATTAAAGCTATCATCCTTTTCAAACCCCAGAGTTTCTGAAAGATTTACAGAATTACCAGCACTATCACCAATATCGCCTTTGTAATCTGGTTGCCACTGATTGATGCCAATGCTCACATCTAATAAAGGTCCAGCCATTGCCATCTGAGTTATACCTAAAGCCGTAAACAATAATATTGTTGCTTTCATTAGTTTCTCCTGGAGAGCCTGAAGTGTATTGTTTAATGGTAGGTCAATTAATATTCGCTTCTAGTGCAAGACCTCTATTCTTGGCAGGTTTGTGCGCTCATTCGCACAACAAATGAGGGGCTGTTTTGTTTATGCTAGTTGCTTCTTTGGTAGGCGAATTATTACGGGTCAAGCTAATTAGAAGGATAACGTAGAAGCACATAACGATGTTAAATAGTGGGATTTGTAAACCGGAAGGCATGGAATAAATGATAGAAACGGCTGGAATCCAAACCAGCCACCCGGAGACTACCAAAATAGGTATAGTAAGTTTAAATAATGATGAATCGATTGCTTTAGCCCATGATTTAAAACAAAAATTATTTTGCACCCATAAATAAACAAGTGCAGTTATCGGGCTTGCCCAAAATGGTGAAAAGATAAATTGATCAAATAATGTTTTGTAAATTATGGTTTGGGGTGTTAGTTCGCTACCGAAGATATTTGACTGGAAGTTATAAAAGGTATTTACTTCAATGCCTTTGTAAGCCCAAAATAATAAATAAAATAAACAATATTTCCAAATATTCTGTGTAATTTTCTGCATAGCAACTAAAAACAGGAAAGGCAGTAAACCGGCAAAAAGTGCTGTTGAAACCATCGCAAAACGCCAACCATATTGTAACTTTTGAGCAGCTATATCTTCAAACACATCGTTAGCTGTATGCCAGTTAAAGTAGCAAAACGCTATTGTTAGAGCAAAAAACCATAAGACTACCGCAGGTAAAAGGTTTGCCTTAAAGGCTTGTTTTACTTGCTTGGTTATTAGGCTGTCATTAATGTTTTGCAAATGCATAGAATAAAAAGGCGGTTTAAGAAAGTAAAAATGCAACGTTGAGCTTTGAAAGAACTTTGCTAGTATGATGATAGGTAAATTGTATAAAGATTCGATTACACCCTGCCGAGCATTTTCACACCCTGTTAGAAAGCAATATTTTAACAATTTATATGTAGAAATTATTTTTGCAGAAGAGTAGAGTAAGATTGAAACAAAACTGTAACAATAATTAGTTTTAGGTGGATAGTTTATGAATATTAAATTCTCTTTTTTAACATCTAGTGCATTAACTTTTTTATTGCTCCCCTTTCAATCACAATTAGTCCATGCGCAATCAGCTGTTGGCAGTTTAATTCAGGAAGTTGTAATAACTTCTACCAAGAAAAAAGATGTTGAAAACGTTCAGGATGTTGCCGGGTCGCTTAATGCTTTTGGTGAAGAGCAGCTGGATGCTCTTAAAGTGCGCGACATAACGAGTTTAAGTTTTTCAACACCTAATGTAATGCTGGATGATATTGGTACAACAAAAGGCACGGCAAATTTTTCGGTACGTGGTTTAGGGGTTAACTCGTCTATTCCTTCAATCGATCCAGCGGTCGGGGTTTTTGTTGATGGCATATATTACGGTACAAATGCCGGTGTGATATTCGATACTTTCGATCTGGAATCGGTTGAGGTTTTACGTGGTCCTCAGGGTGTTCTGTTTGGTCGTAATGTTACCGGTGGTGCGGTTATTCTGAACACGGCCGACCCAAGTTTTGATCCTGTTTCCAAATTTAAGGTAGCCGTGGAAGGTGGTGATAAAGCACAGGCCGAAAATTATTACCTGCAAGCTTCCACCACAGGCTCTCTAATTGATGATGTGCTGGCAGGTAAAATCGCCGTTTACCATAATTATGACAAAGGCTGGTTCAAAAACCTGGCAGACAACTCAACATTTGGCGCAAGTGACACGATAATTGTAAGGCCTTCATTTAAATGGACGCCGTTAGCCAGTACAGAAATAATTTTTAAATATGAATATGGTGAATACAATGGTGAGGGGCCTGCTGCACAGTCTCATATTAATGGAAGGAATCTTAGTAATGCGGGGCTAGCAGCTAGTTTTGGTGCAGGAAGCTTTAAGCGCGATACGTTTGATTTTGCGATTGATGAGGTTGGTTATAATAATTCAAAATGGAACAATGCTGTTTTAGAAACCAATATTGATGTAGCGTTTGGCGATGGCCGCATCACTAACATATTGGGTTATCGTGATATTAAAGGTGAGGCCTTATCTGATATTGATGCAACTACGAGTTTTATATTTCATGGTGAAACATTGACGGAGCAGGATCAGATTTCTAACGAGTTACGTTATAATGGCCAATTTGGCGCAGTTAATTTAACAGCAGGTATATTTTATTTTGAACAGGATCTGACTTATGCTGAATTCAGAGACTTACCTTTCTCTCCAAATCCAATAACTCTTGGTACAGGTATAACATTGTCAGGGGGTGGTATTCTTGATCAAACTACTTATGGTGTTTTTACAAATGTTGAAATTCAGTTAAACGAAAAGCTATCTTTAAATCTTGGCGTTAGATACAGTGACGAAGAAAAAGAAGCTGAAGTGGCATCTATTGATGTTCTTACTCAAGGGATAACCGGTAATCTCAATTCAGGGTGTAGTGTTAGTGTTGGCGATTGTGTTTATAATTTTTCAAATGAGAATGGTGATGACGCCACTTTCGAAACTGATAATATAGCGCCACGGGTTGGTTTTAAATATGCTCTGAATGACGCTGCACGTATTTATGGCCATTGGGCGCGCTCCTTCCGTGCCGGTGGTTATAATTTTAGAGACTCATCAGATTCGCTGGGCGATGATCCAGGCCCGTTTGATGATGAGCGTGTTGATACTTTTGAGTTAGGTATAAAGTCTGAGCCTACAGACAGATCCAGATTAAACATTGCAATTTTTCAGACTAATATAAAAGATATGCAGCGAGAGCTTAACCGTTCGAATAATACTAACGTTGTGGCGCAAATCATCAAAAATACGGCCGATGCTGAAATTATTGGTATTGAAGTGGATGGACAAATTGCTGTGCTGGATAATCTGTTATTACTGGCAGCGGTAGGTTATCTGGATGGTGAATACGAAAAGGTTTTTGAAGATATAAATTTTGATAAGGTTATTGATAGTACAGACCTGGCATTGGAGATACCTCGATTAGCTGAACTTACCTACAACTTGGGGTTCGTTTATGACTTGGTATTAGGTTCTCGTACTGCGAATTTAAATGTTAACTATGCTTACCGAGATGACAGTAAATATACTGATGATAACCTCGGGTTTCTTGACGAAAATGAGCGCCTGGACGCAAGTATTACGGTTAATATGAATGATAATATAGACTTTAGCTTGTACGGTAAAAATTTATTGAATGAAGTACTTTATGGAAGTGATACGCAACTTCCTGACTCGATTGGTGGTACCTTTGCTCCGCTTAATAAAGGCCAGGTGATTGGTCTGGAATTAATAGGCAGGTTTGATTAATTAATCTGATAGAGGCAATTCGCTACACATTTGTTACAAATAAAAATTGTTAGTGAGTTGCCTTTTCCCCTTCTGTTTCCTCTTGCTTCTTTTTTTCTAATACTTTTATCACTAGTGGTTTTTATTCGTTAATCATGTATTAACAATAGGGATATCAGCCCATTTTGTTGTGTATTCCGGCGAGCGATAGTGCTGGCGCATATACCAGGGCTTTTCGATACCTTGTGCTGCTAAAAATAAAGTATTCTGCCCAAATCGCTGGTTAGTTCTATCTAACAACGCCATTAAACTTTCGGTTTTTTTCGATGGTTGCGGGCAAAGCATATCGTATTGATAAAAACGTTTATCAATAATATCAATTAATCCAACTCCTGCTTTTAAAAATAAATGGCCTTCGCTAAATAACTGTTCGGCAGCTTTGTTAACAGCGCTGATAATGACGCGCGTATCATCTGTAGGGTAAGGCATTTGCACCACAGTGCTTACACTGTGGTAATTTGGTTTATAAGGTGAGGTGTGCATAAAAACATGTATTGTTTTCACATAATGGTTTTGCGCTCTTAGCTTTACTGCTGCACGTGATGCATAAAGAGATAGCGCTTGTTGTAAGGGCTCGAGTTTCGACACTTTATTACCAAAGCTGCGTGTACAGTAAATTTGTTTTTTAGCAGGTGGTGATTCTTCAAGTGCTATACATGGGCTACCATTCAGCTCTTCAATAGTGCGTTCTACACAAACATTGCTTATACGACGAATCATCTTTGGGTTGGCATTAGCTAACTCCCAGGCTGTGTGGATATTAAAGTTTGCCAGCCTTTTTGCCAGGCGTTTGCCAATACCCCATACTCTTATCGTTGGTGAGCGCTCCAGAATCCATTTCCATTTATAAGGTTGATCGAGTAAACAGACGCCTTGAGTTTTATCTATTTTTTTAGCGGTTTCATTGGCTAGTTTAGCCAGAGTTTTTGTAGGAGCTATACCAACGCTAACGGGTATACGCACATCTTGCCATACACGTTGTTTCATTTGGTGACCATAATCTTGCAAATCAACAGGCATGTTATGTAGCGATAAAAATGTTTCGTCAATACTGTATATTTCTGTTTCCGGGCTGAAATGATTAAGCGTATACATTACACGTTCTGATATATCACCGTAGAACGGAAAGTTAACGGAAAAAACGGCGACACGATGTTTTTTAAGTAAATGCTTTATTTTAAAAAAAGCCGATAAATCCGGAATGCCTAATGCTTTGGCTTCTCTGGTGCGAGCAACAATACAGCCATCATTATTCGATAGAACAATAACAGGCTTTCCGCGTAACTCAGGTCGAAAGATTTGCTCGCAACTGGCAAAGAAACTATTACAATCTACCAGAGCAAACATGATGTGACCGAATAGAATGAATCACTACACCTTCTATTTTAAAATCGGCTTCAGAAGGGATAGATATAGGCTTGAACTGAGTGTTAGATGAAAGCAGGCGCTGGTTATATTTGTCGAGCACTTTGCAGGTTAATTCACCATTGAGTATGGCAATAACAACACTGCCATGGCTGGGTGAAATTGAGCGGTCAACAATTAACAGATCACCATCAAAAATGCCAAGCCCTTTCATAGAGTGCCCGCTAACACGGCAAAAAAACGTTGCTGCAGGGTGTTGAATCAGGTATTCATTCAGATTCAGTTTTTTATCAATAAAGTCATCAGCAGGGCTGGGAAAGCCTGCAGGTACTTTACTGGAGAAATAAGGTAAAGGGAGCGGGGGGTGTATACAGGGTTCTGCAATTTTGAGTATAGCCATTGATAACTTCTACAATAACTGGTTAAATATACAGTATTATGAAGCGATGTTGAGTGAGGTGCAAGTGGAATAAAAAAATTAATTTTTATAACGTTGTTGTGTGTTAATAACCCAATGCAGGCTATTAAGCATGGGTTGATAGTAATCGATACGGTTTTCTAATAAACCTAAACACAGTGCTACAGATTCCAATGTGCAAAGTGGTTGTGTATGTTGCCAATTGCTATTGTTTGCATGTTTTTTAGCTTGTCGCAATTGATAATTGGATGTATCGGAAACAGGTAAACACATTTTAGGTAGGCTGTTTAATAAAGCATTTTCATACAACATACGTTTGGCTTTGCGCCAGGTATCATCAATAAAAATAATGGGTGTATCAGATTTTAACTCAAGCCTGGAGATATCTGTAGCATTTTTATCTGGAAAAGCCAAAACAGGGTCGTTAGGTAAAAGAGTTGTTATCCATTTTGTTAGGTCGTCATTATTATCGGCTATTTTAATTTCACAATTAGACAATGATAGATCGGCTATACGCCCCGTATTAAAAGGGTGTCTGGATTCAGTAGGGCTTTGAATAATTTTAATAGGAAAAAAATTTTCACGTGTAACAATATGTTCACAATAGCAGTGATTAGCTGGTCTTAGGCAGGCAGTACAGTAATAGCGGGAATTCATGAAAATAATCGCGTGCTAATTAATAATGTAGAAACATGAAAGTTCTATTTGTATTGTTGACGAAGAGGCATTATTTATTTTGCTAAAAATAAATAGTTATATAGCTTATAAAAAATTAAACTATTTATAATCTAGGGGCTTTTGAAAATATCATTTATCCAGGCCCCAATATCTTTAATCTGTGGCATGGAAACTTCGTGCTGCATAGGGTAGGTTTTCCATTTCACGCTATAACCCAGCGATTGCATATGCTCTGCACTTAATTGACCTAAAGGTAAAGGAACAACGCCGTCTTGAGTACCATGAGTTGCAAATATGGGTGTGTTTTTATTTTTTCCGCTTTGCTCCGCTTCTGTTTCGTTTAAGAAGACTACATAAGTAGAAAGCGCCAGTACTCCAGCCAAAGCCTGGTTACTGCGCGAGCCAGTATAATAAGCTACAGCGCCACCTTGAGAAAATCCTGCCAAAATAATATTGCCGGCAGGTATACCTTGTTCTATTTGTTGGGTAATTAGTTTTTCAACAATGGTTTTGGATTCGTCCACGCCTTCTCGGTCTTCTTTTGAGGCGAGATCCACGCCTTTGATATCATACCATCCCGGCATAGTTAAACCGTTATTTATGGTGATTGGTCTATTGGGCGCTTGTGGGAAAATAAATCGGATTGGTATATCAGGGTTGAGTTCAAGGTAAGGAACGATAGGAGGGAAGTCGTTGGCAGTAGCACCTAAACCATGTAGCCAGATAATCGCATGCTTGATGTTGGAGGCATTTGCAGGATATATAACCTCAATACTGTTATTGATTGCATAGTCGATATTGGATTGATTCACAGCGATAGACTCTCTAGATAAAGGTTGTTTTGGTTCGTACTGGCATGCAGCTATACAGACCAGGATGATAAAGTATTTTATATATTGCATACGGTAACAATTAATATGATTATTAATGTATGTGATTAAAATGATTAAAGCTATATAGTACTAACGAATTAAAAAGTAAATAAATAATATAACGAGTGACTATTGTTCTAGGCTTTAATTTTTTTAGGGCGCATTTGTTTTAAAGTGTTTGCCGTTCCCAACTGCCATACTTTACGCATGTAATGGTAGAAGTTGACCATGAGTTTACCATGTAGAGGGAAAACAATTTCAGCCAGGTTTTTATTAACACCTTTAAGAATATAGTCAGCTGCTTTATCTGCGGGTAGAGCCTTAATCGATGTGACTTTTTCAAAATACTCAAAAGGGTCTTTGGTTCTCTTTGACAGTCGACTCATATCGAAGTTATCAACAATGTTTGTTTTGATAATGCCAGGACAAACGATACTGACATTAACGCCATATAAAGCGGCTTCTTCGCGTAAAGATAAACTCATGCCTGCAACTGCATGTTTTGTCATGCAGTAAGCAGCCATCATGGGAGCGGGCATTAATCCGGCAATAGATGCAGTATTAACGATATGACCATTACCCTGCTTGCGCATTACTTCGTAGGCCGTAAGTGTCCCATAGACTAAACCCATTTGGTTAACATTGACTAACGCTTGCCATTGGTCTAGCGTGCTTTCAGCTACTTCACCGACGAATGCAATGCCGGCATTATTAAACAGGTAATCTAACTGGCCATACTCAGTGGCAGTATCTTTTATCAGTTTTTCAAATGTTTCACGATCTGAAACATCAAGAAATTTGCATGAAATATTGTTAGCGTTAGTGTGGTTTAAAAAAGTCTGTCCTAATTTTTCTTCATTAATATCAGTAGCAATGACTTTTGCGCCATAATCAGCAAGCTGTTTAACAATAGCCTCACCCATGCCTGATGCTGCACCGGTAACTATGGCTACTTTTGACTCAAATGTTTTCATGACGCACTCCTTGAGATGCCTGGTAATATTATTCGGAGTGCATTATATGCGAAATTTATCAGGAGTAGATTTATCTGTTATAAAAGAAAAGAGGTTGCCCCATTATTTATTGGTACCTGGAAAGTCACAGATTATACAAATGAAGAAAGAAGCTCTCGTTGATTGGGGGTTTCTTGCGGGTACATTCGATTGTTAAAATATCGCTATCAAACTATATCATCAACTGAAGAGTGCTGCTCTCGACGACTATGCATCGGGCCTGTATTAGACTAAAAGAGCACTTTGTCCATACTGAGCTATTGCAACTAGTCCAGAACAAATTTGCTGCTGTAGAAGCGATCTACGCTGAAGCCCATTACACGGGAATTCAGAAATGAAGATGCCTCATTACTTGCTGGTAGCTTGATCCTTCATATTTTTGGTTTACGGATCTATGGCTACCAAAACCACTCAAAACAAAAGATCATCGAAACGCTTAAGCTGGGTTTACATTGGCTACCTTGGGATACCTTTGCTAAGTCTGCTTAAGATCCGGGCCAAAAGATAATGTAAGGTGTAGGCATTTAGGTTCATAAGGCTTAAAGATGATGTCCAAGGACACGGATCAAGCGCTTGCGCTTAAAGACGACCAACGGGAGCCCGCAGGGCAAGCACGTTAGTGCGCAGTCAACCTAGGCACCCTATAAAAAACTGGTTCGATTCTATATTTGTTTAAAAAGGGCTTTATTAAGTGAAAGCAATTATTAAGAGAGTTAATGGTGCGCGAGAGGGGAAACTTCTCGAACACCGACAAGCCCCATATTGAGCCAAAACCCAACCTTTCACAAGACGATTTAGACACACTTTTCCGTACTCTTTCAGACTGGAACGAGTATCTGGAAAAAGACGTTCCTTACTTCCGAGATACCCTGTCTGGGGGTCAAAAGTCAGATTATGAGCCTGCTGCTCCTAAACCACAGGAGCCACGACTATGATTGATGATCCTACAGATAACATGACCGACGAAGAGTTCTTGGCTTATCGTGACGAGCGATTAGCGCCTGATCCGAGTATCACGCAACTTTGGGAAGATGCTTGTGATGCTGAGATGAAATCTATCTGTGACAGTGCAAGACAGCGACAGCTCCTAAAGATACGTCAGAAGCGCCGTGCTCCTTTGACAACACCGTTTTCCATGCGGTTGAGCGCTGAAGAGCGCGCAGAACTCAATATTCTTGCAGGCACTCAGGCTTGGGCGGCATATATTCGTGCTGAGATATTTGGTGATAAGGCTCGGAAGCGACGAGTTTTGCGAAAACCAGCCATTGATGATCGTAAGGTTAGTATGGTGCTTTCAGCTCTGGGGGAGTCACGTCTTTCCCAGAATCTTAACCAGCTCGCCAAACATGCCAATATGGGAACGCTAGATGTTTCCGAGCCTGTTGAGCAAGAAATAGTCGATGCCTGCAAAGCAGTGACTTCTATGCGTGAGGTGTTGTTGTCGGCGCTTGGTCATAAGGCATGATGCCCAATGATCTTGCAAGGCAATCAGCGTGGCGGTGCGAGTGATCTCGCCCGCCACCTACTCAAGGCAGAAAATGAGCATATCGAAGTCTATGAGCTTCGTGGCTTTGTCGCGGATGATCTCACAGGCGCATTAAAAGAAGCTCAAGCGATCAGTAAAGGGACGAAGGCGAAGCAATTTCTATATTCCCTCAGCCTCAACCCGCCACAGAGCGAGAACGTCTCGACCGAGGCTTTTGAAGATGCCATTGCCCGTGTTGAGAAAAAGCTGGGGTTAGAGGGACAACCCCGCGCTATCGTATTCCATAAGAAAAAAGGTCGCCGCCACGCGCACGCGGTCTGGTCGCGCACGAACACGCAGACCATGACCGCCGTGCATCTACCGCATACCAAGCGCAAACTTATGGAGATTTCCCGAGAGTTATATATCGAGCATGGCTGGGAAATGCCACAAGGTATGCTCAACCCTGAATTGGCAGATTCAAAGAATTTCACGCTCGCTCAGTGGCAGCAGGCGAAACGGATAGGTAAAGACCCTAGAGCCATTAAACAAGCCTTTCAGGATAGTTGGGCTATCAGTGACAATTTAAGCAGCTTTACCCATGCTCTGGAAGAGCGAGGCTTTATACTTGCTAAAGGTGACCGTCGCGGTTTTGTTGCTATCGACAATAAGTGCGAGGTCTACGCTGTTGCAAAATGGGTTGGTGTTAAAACCAAAGAAGTAAAAGCCAAACTCGGTGATGAAAAGCAATTACAAACTGTCACCGAAGTAAAAGCTCAAATTTCCACTGATATGCAGCAGAAATTGTCTAGTCTTCGAGACCAGCAAAATCAATCCGTTGAAACACGAATTACAGAGGTCAGAAGCAAGTTTGAGAGTATTACGTTCAAGCATAAACAAGAACGGCAGGTGCTTGAGAAAAACCATGCTGAACGCTCACGGCACGAATTGCATACAAGGAAAGCACGGTACAGAAAAGGCTTGCGTGGCTTGTTTGACCGCTTCACAGGTCGGCATAAACAAATTCGTGAACAGAATGAGCTTGAGTTAACTGCTAGCCAGCAGCGTGATCGACGAGAAAAAGATGATTTGATCTATAGGCAGTTAGAAGAGCGCCGCAACCATCAAAAACGTATTGAGCGGTTGCAGTGCTTTCAGCAAGAGAAACGTCATGCCATTGATTTGGATATTGACCAATATCGTGAAATCAATGAAGGGCGGCAAGAGGCTTTTGACATTAGTAGAACACCAAAGCCTACACTATGATGCTTGTAATCTAACGTCTTGACCGTGCTAATCCTAACCCACCTAGCGCAGATAGAAAAAACCATGCAGCGGCAGGCAATGGCACAGGTGAATATTCTCCAGCCGTGAAGCTGGTCACTTCTTGATAGCCTACCTCACTCCCATCTGTAAAAGTCAGGTAAATACCTTGCCCATAAAGTGGTTGTATTGGAAAGAAAGATGCATCCGTTGGCAAGTCGGCTGAGTTATACAATGAAAAGCCATAGTCAAAAACAAGCTCAACCCGCTCTAGCGTGGGAGATGATGGAATATTACTCGCAACGTTATCGCTACTGGTTAGAACGCCGTAAAACCCGTCTCCGCCAGCTGTTCTATCAGTGACACTAACACCGCCAGATAGACCGCTCCAACTAACAGATAAACTTGCGCCTTCTGAGTTGGAAGTTAGAAGCTCAAAGTTTACGAGCGCCATGCTGTACAAATTAGTTTGTCCTGTAGCAAACACTGTTGAACTCAGTAGAGGTGCATCCGTGTCAAACGTAAATGAACCTGACGCGGTATCTCCCCAATATTGATCGTTTAAAGCACTTCCGAGAGGAAGATGAGCTTCAAAATCAATGGTTACAAGTGCTGCTTGAGATGCCGCTGAGACCAAACTCAGCGACACAGCAATTAGAGGGATAAGTTTCATTGTGATTTGCCTCTAGCTCGTAATCCAGCCAAGCCACCAAGAGCTGATAGGAATAACCATGCTGCTGCTGGAACAGGAACTGCTGAGGCATTTAACTCACCACTTACGACGGTGGCATATATTGGGTCTGTTGGTGCTACTGTACGAGCAGCGCAATCTTCTCGTGTACAAGCTCTAAAAACGGCTGCTCCTATATTCAGCTCTCTAACTCCTCCATCATTGCTTAGAGCAGGAAACACACCGCTATTATTCCAAATTAATGTCAAACCAATATCCCCTAAAGATGGAGCACTATCGTTGAATGTACACAGTATGCTGCTACAGGCGTTTGGCGTAATTTGACGGTCAAAAACAGTAGACGGAATGAATGATGAACCACTATTGGCTATAGATATATTTGAATATGTAGAAGTATCTGCGTCAAAACTGAACCCCCCTGTTAACGTTTGTCCATCAGAGAGAACAACATTATTTAATGTCCATTCAACGATAGCCGCCTGAGACTGCGATACTGCCGCACAGCACGCCATTATTCCAATAAAAATTGCTTTTTTCATAACACCACCTATATGAAATACAAAAATATATTTAAGAAAGTGACAGTGAGACGAGCGCGCTATTTGAGATAGCGTGGTTAAAAAAAACCTTGATTTGATGTGCCTCAAGTGCTTAAACAAAAATGAACGTTTTTGTTAGAGTCTGTATTGGCAGTTTTAGATGAAGTTGGAATTTAAAGAAATCCAATAGAATACAAGTGCTTATAAAAATCTATCTATAAATGGGTAGGGTGTACTGGTTTTTCCCAAAATAACGTTCCTTTTTGTCTACCATAGGCAACATCTTAAGAGTTAGGAATATTTGCATGGCAAAACTAGGTTATATCCGCGTTTCAACAGATAAGCAGTTGATAGACCGCCAGCTCCAGCAGCTTGAAGATCAGTGTGATCAGGTGTTCATTGAGCACGGTGTTTCGGCGCTTTCCAAAAAACGTCCGGTATATGATGAACTGATGGCATCACTAAAATGCGGTGATATTTTTGTGGTGGCATCGTTAGATCGGGCATTTCGCTCAGTCACAGATGCGCTTAACGAACTGGAGCGATTGCATAAATCCGGTATCCAGTTTAAGTCTCTATCGCAGGATTTTGATACGACCACGCCACACGGTAAATTGCTATACACATTGACTGCTGCTCTTGCCGAGTGGGAGCGTGAGATTCTGAGCCAGCGAACGAAGGAGGGTATTCAGGCTGCCAGAAAGCGAGGTAAATCAATTGGACGACCGCGAAAGCTCAACGCCCATGATATTGAGACTGCCAGACACTTACTGGAACATGATGTGTCGATGGGTAAGGCTGCAAAGCGATTAAATGTGCATGAGAAGACACTCAAACGGGCTTTAGGTATGTGATTACCTCTATGACTCTTTTTATATGTCGATAAATAATCAATATTTCGACATATTACCTTGACGTGTCGATAGAATCGACATATTCTAAATATATGTCGAAGAAAGTAGAAAATATAAACATATGAGCTGGTCGCCCGATAAACCCTACAATGATCTGCCGCCGTTGCCTCCGAAACAGGATGTAGAGACAAAGCGCGTGCTCAAGCGTTGCATTGAGGCGAGAACCGCTCTGGCTGAATTGAAACAGTCAGCAGAACTAATCCCTAATCAATCCATGCTGATTAACACCTTGCCGTTATTGGAGGCAAAGGACAGCTCTGAAATCGAAAACATTGTGACTACCAGTGACCAGCTATTTGAGTTTGTTGGTAGTGATACTCAAGCCGACCCAGCAACCAAAGAAGCCCTGCGGTATCGGACTGCACTTTATGAAGGGTGGCTCTCTTTAGAAAAGCGTCCAATCAATACGATGATGGCTGAGCATATTTGTAGCCAGATTAAAGGCGTTGAAATGAGCGTGCGTAAAGTGCCAGGCACGAAGCTGTCCAACCAAATGACAGGGGAGGTAATCTACACGCCACCCGAAGGTGAAACGGTGCTGCGAGATTTATTGGCTAATTGGGAGCAGCTTTTACACAATCATCCAGACCTTGATCCGCTTATCCGTATGGCGATCATGCACTACCAGTTCGAGGCAATACATCCCTTTACTGACGGTAATGGTCGCACAGGACGAATTCTCAATATTTTGTATCTGGTTCAAGAAGAGCTATTGAATTTGCCCATCTTGTATTTAAGTCGCTTTATTATTGAGAATAGAGAAGCGTATTACGCGAACCTATTGGCAGTCACAAGAGAGCAAGCATGGGAGCAATGGATTTTGTATATGCTTGAGGCGGTTGCCTCTACCGCAAAGTGGACAACGAATAAAATCATAGCAATACGCGATTTATCCGATCACACTTCCATCTATGTTAAGGAACAGCTACCAAAAATTTATAGCCGTGAATTGGTCGATATTATTTTTTCCCAACCGTATTGCCGCATATCTAATCTGGTAGAGGCTGATATTGCCAAGCGGCAAACGGCATCTGAATACCTTAAAAAACTTGCTTCTATTGGTGTTTTGCAGGAAATTCAAAAGGGTAGAGAGCGTTTGTTCTTACACCCTAAGCTGCTTGCTTTGATCACCGAAGAATCCAATAGCGTCAAAGCGTATTCGTGATGCGCCCAGAACAGAGCAAACGCGCAACCAGCACATAAAGAATTGGTCGCACTTAGTGCGACCAAAAAACGTGTACCTCTTCAAAGCCTGTCTCAATCGTAAACACATCGCCGCTTAACTCCATATCACGCCCCATACGCTCATAATCAATGTAAAACTCTAAGTGCTTGGGAATTTCGCTCGTTTGCTCGGTCAGGTCTTCGGCATAGTCAGCGATTGAGCGATAGCAGCCGTTATAGTTTTCTTCGATAGCTTTGGTCGCATCTTCGATGCTGTCACCAAAATGGCTCAATAATTCACTGCCGATCTCGCCATGTTCTTCAATGAAAATTGCCCTCTCATGTACTGACTCAAAGCTCTCATACTCTGAAATACTAGCTCCTTCAAATCCTTCATAGTCGTGTATTGCCCATTCCTCAGCATCAGGTTCTGGGCTTTTATCTAGCATGGTTTTCACCTGCTCCCAGATGTCGCTTACGTCCTGTGTTGCATCAATCCAAACGCCATGAAGCTTGCCGTTGTTATATGCCGCCAAATCTGCAACATAAATTCTGATTTCACTGTTCATAGTTTTCACCCTTTCTCGTTTCGGTGTTGAGGTTCTAAGCGAAGCGCCAGAAGCGCCCGCGCATGAACCTCTGCCGACTCGGGCGACGAGGCGGGGGTGAAAAAATCCAGAGAAATTGCGGAGTGTCTGCCAACAGTAGAAACCGTCATTTATCTTGATTTTGAGGGGATGCAATGCCCCTAAATATCTTTAACTGGTTTGTTGTTTCCCAGAATGGGTTTAAGTCTGTAGTACATTGCCAACCATATCTTTATGGAGGTGGTTCATGTACCAAGCATTATTAGATCGTTTTTCTGATGTGCTCTTTCCTGTAGTCTGCGCCTTATTTCTATGGTTCGGTATCCACTATTTTTTTCTGACTGAGCGGATTATGAAAGTTGAGATGCCTAATGTTTATGAAACAATGGCAACACAAACACTAAATATGCCTGATACAGTTCATGAGTGCTTAAAAGACAATATAGCTGGCGCAATGTTAGATGTGGCTCGTTTTGATGCTGCGGTTTACACCGCTTCACTACGCCATATCTCACGCACATTTCATAAGAGTTCAATCGTTGCTATAGATTATCTTGATACACAGTGCGGTACGACCAAAGCACTGGAAGCCGAGAAAGAACGTTTGCGATTAGCTGCCGAGGAAAAAGACAGGCAAGAAAAAGAAGGGGTTTTGGCGCTTGCTGAAAAAAAGAAACGCGAAGCAGCTCGTCTGGCTAAACAAGCTGCCGAAGAGGCTAGAAAGAAGCAGGCTGAAATCTATTGCAATGTCGCAGGTATGTTTTTGGGGAGGAGAGTGTGTTGAATAATATCGTATATCAAAAAGGTCAGATTCTTATCACGCCAGAAATCTTCAAAACGGCGAGGCGCACTTACAAGATTGCATATATTGAACGCCTACACCTTAAGCGACCGTGGTTTATTTTTTCAATTCCACTTAGTCTTTTTAGCTACTTGCTGCTAGATACCTACTATGCGTATCTCTATACCCATGAAATCTATATCTGTTATTTTGTGATGATCGTGTTGCCGCTGATATTGATTAATATTGGTACACTCTCGGTCACTTCAAAATCATATACTAATGACAACGCACTCACGGGTTTTACACCTGCCCTCAAAAGAGCACGGTCAGCACTTGAGGAAGTAATATATTCTTCGCAGAAAAAAGATAGCGATATGGATGAATGTTAAAACTTAGTTCTATTTCTACGCAGTGTTAGATTTGCGTTTTAGCAGCATGTGTTCCTCTTTTTTGTCGGGCATAAAAAGGACTCGATTCTTTTTCAATGATTCGGGGTATTTTTCCAGTCCAGTAGAGATTATGACCTGAAAGTCAGAGTTGTACCCTTCGAGTTGCTCTAATTGACTAATACAGTTAATTAGATGTTCTAATTCTATTCCTGCTGTTTCAGGGGTATCTATTAGAAGGAATTTTGGAAAAGTCACTGAATCATCTGATAATGCTAAATGCATCAAGGTTATGTAATACATAAGCCTGATAGAAACTAAGGAGCTTGTTTCCCTGTATAGCCCATCGTTAATTGATGGCAGGTAGTTATCTAGACCTATTTTTGCTGACCTGCAATCAGGTAGCGTTTTTTTCATAAGCTCATCATACTTTTTACTAAACGAGCTTACCTTTGAGGTTACATCTTGCTTTGCTTTGATTTCTAGCTCTTTCCGTTTTAACTCAGCATCTTTTGCTTTGCCGCTGATGTCATCAAATGCTTTTTGAAATTTTTCGAGTTTAGATTCTATCTCTAATAAGCGATGTAGATTTGCGACATCTTCCCTTAGCTCTAATATCTTGTCGTCTATATCATTTAAACTCTCGACGTCTACTACTTCATCGATTCTGCCAAGCATCGATGTCAGATTTTCTCTGAGAGAATTAATATTGATCTCAATATCGGAAATCTTGTTTTTTAAATCTGAAACCTCTTCGTCGCAGTCCTCGTAAGCGGTCTTTATAGTCCCCAGAGCTTTAAGCTTGGTTTTCAAAATATCCTTGTATTCCTGCGAAGTATAGAAAAAGCGCTCGTACTGTTCTTCTTCAATAGATGCTCCACAAACACAATGCCCTTCAATACGATCAACAGAGCTTAAGCAATAAGGACAAGTATCCGAGGTAAATAGGTTTAGCTGGTCGTGCGAGAAGATAACTTTTTCGATGCGTCTAATTTCAGATGCAGATTCCTCCAAAATTAACTTGAGCTTATATCTTTCGTCAAGGCTGGAAACTAGACTTTCTTTGTTTCTACTGAGGCTAAGTTCGCTTTCTACAAGCTCACTTTTGCAGTCATCAATATCCTTGTTGATCGTATTTGAGGCTGACCTGTTCCGCTTAAAAGCCGATCTAGCTGAGTGTAATTTTTCTATTTGGCTTTCTTTGTCAGAGATTTCTTTTTGAAGGAAGCTGACGTTTTTTGTTTCTTCATCTTTTCTCATCTTGTCGGCTAGAAGGATGTATTCATTTACCACTTCTTTTGCGACTACTTTTTCCTTCTGCAATTTTTTTTCATCAACGATGGAGTCGTAATAATCAGAATATGCTTTACCTACAAGTAGTTCAAATATGGCTTTTCTGACTAACTCTGAATCAGACACATAGGTAGACTTTGTATCGGGTTTTTTAAAGATATTTTCAGGATCAGGTTGTTGGTCGTGGTAAATTAACCTGACTAAATCTGTGAAGTTGATTTTGAATGTATTGTATCCGTGAAAAAGCTCAACAACGGATATATCCAGTTCGTTCAAAATCCAGTCTGAAAAAATATCGTTGTCGCCGCGTCTATTTATGGGGTAGATATTGGTTTTATCACTCGATAGCTCGTATATTACTTTCTCATTCGGTAAGTTATTTTCTGCATCCTCACTGTTTATTTCTTTTATTACTCTCTTATAAGGAATGACAGTAATGTCATTGTCACCAAAATACCGCCTGATTAGATAATTGCTTTTGTTGATGGATAGATAAACCTCGACATAATTTTCAGTATCGGATGTGATTTCATCGTGGCGTTTATCATTGTCTCGTCTAAAAATCGGCACCTCACCACCTAAAGCGAAGTATATTAGATTGCAAAACGTACTTTTACCTGTGCCATTGTCTCCTTCGATGAGAACAATGTTTTTGTCAAACTCTTGAGATTCAAACTTGTAATTGCTGCCATCATAGATGACTTTATTTACCCTTATGAAACCCATGTTTTAACTCCATTTTCAACATATATTTTGTTTAACATGGTTTCTAACGTTAGTAACCCTAGTTTTTTAATTGTTTTTGCTATACTTTTTGCGTTGCTATATTCGTATTCAAAAATCTTTTTACTAAAGAAATCATTTGGTAGGTTGTTTTTATTCAAGGAAACATTAATCTCTTGGGATTTACCTCGCTCAAGGGTGATATAACCCTTTTTTTCTAGAACAAATAAAAGCTTTAGAATTTCGCTTCGGCGAGTTAATCCATTGGAATAGCTGTCCAACAAGCACTCATAGTCTTTTGGGTTGAGTGCTCCATCGACTGGATTGGTAATAACATAAACTACTTTCTCGTCGTTGATTATATCTGTTAGAAATGCGAGCTTCCTGTAGTCTCTAAAGTACTTTCCCTCTCGACAGCCTAGTGAATCTAATATTATGAATACGGAGTAGCAGTAGAGGTAAAAATCTTCTCCACTCAAATACATTATTCGTTTTTTTGCATCGGTATTACTCATTTGAAGCCTCTTCAAATGACAAAAAACAACCATCAAATAAGTTCCATACTATTCCTTCGATGGTTTTACTGTTTGATACCGAATATTTATAATCTTTCTTTAGTTCTGATAAATCATTGACAGCTTTATCGACAGCTTCTTTTAAAATACTATCCATGTCATCGTAGCTTTTTGGTGATTTATAGCTGTCATTGTTGAAGTGTTCTTCGCAGGCTTCTAATACCCTATATTTTAAAGACAAAAAAGTTTTGTCTGCTTCGTATTCTTCATATTTAGACGCGCTAGCTTTTCTAGCTAGTTGACGCATTTTTCTAGTGGGAAAGTCATGAATAACCGATAGAACTTTTTCTTCTAAATTTCTTTTGTCAGTTACCTCTTTCTCTAACTCGGTTATGTACTTCCATGTCGGATCAATATTCTCATCAGGAATATATGATTCAGCCTCTTTAAATATAAGCTTAACGTCAGAGCTATGTACTAGCTTATCAATTAAGTTTTTGCTGTTCTGTTTTTCCTCAAGCTTTTCCATAAGCATGCAGAAAATGGTGTTTTCTTTTCCGATATGGGCATTGTTATGCAAGGGGGATTTTTGTATTTCTTGTAAAACTGTGCCTTTTAAAGCCTCTTCATCTTCCTGCCCAAAATGCCATTTAATCGCACTAAGAAAGTCGCGAAAGTCATCAGTGCTTTGATCTTTCAAGGTATCTAAATGACCGTTAGATGACTTTCCTGTGTACTGATTAATATATTCTTCAACTAAGATGCTTTTAACTAGAATTAAGGTTGATTCTACGATTTCATTACTCATTAGGAGCTTGAGTATTGGGTCGCTTGGGAGTGAAATAGCTGTTCCGTTATCAAGTTTTGATTTCCGTTCTTTTCCATACGATCTAGTCGTATAAAAGCCTAAAAGAACATTATCGCTAGATCGAAGCTGATTAACGTAAATATCAAAGAAGCTGACCAATGTGTTGATAACTGGAGGACTGAAAATTGTGAAATTCCCATTCGTATCGTAATTTTTATCTTCTTCGTAATAGCTGCTAACGCCTCCGCTCTCAATGATTTGATGAGAAACGTCTTCTACATTTTCTACGGCGGTGAAAAATACTGAGTTAGAGTTTTGTTGGATGGTGTGCAGCATGAGCTTGATCGCTCGAATCTGCTGGAGACGAAAGCCTTTACCCGAATCCCCAGCTTCCCTGTCAATAGTCTCCTTAGTCATTTTTATTGTCGCTTGGTCTCTAGGTCTAAACTCGAATCGGGGAAAGGGCGTTAAACAGATGAATACTATACCAATATTGAATGATGCTCAATGAACATTTGTTGATCAGTCGGCTCCACACTTTCTTCTCCATGAAGTGGTCATGGGATTGTGAAGGGTAGCAGGAACGCTCCCTTGACTGTTGATTGAACAGGCAATTGTTCATACATGGGTTTGGTGCAGGTGGGAGAGGTATATCTCCCAAATCCCGCGAGAGATCAAAACGGCGATACGTTTTGCTGGCTCATTTGGGGTTCAATACCTCAATGTGAGCCATAGCCGGAAAGGATGCAACGGAAAACACGCAGTGGGTTTTCCTTGCCAAGCGCAATGTACTGAAAACTAACCGTTAGGTTCAGTTTGTAGTACATTGCACAGCTTGCGTGTGTAGCGTGCATGAAGCTGAAAATAGTACAAAAAGGTTGACAGGTTGTGTTCTCTATGTGATTTTTTTGTGTGCTTCGATTTTTATTTGTATTGGCTGTTATTATTCTTTTTTCAGAACGCGCGCGCTCTCAGGAGTGCGATTCGTGTGCACAAAAGTATAAGGATTTATACATAGCTTACTCTCTCGATATATGTAGCACGTCAGGAAATGAATGCAAAGAAAATGAAAGAATACTAAAGTCATACGACGCTACTACATTTTTATTACTTGATGACTTACTTCAGCATATATACTCGACCAAGGAGGTTGCCGATAGCAGTAAAGGTTTTATTGAAATTTTAGCGCTTGACTCTCTTGGGGTTTGCAGGGCAGGTAAGTATGATATACCAGCAGGTGACTGCTTATCATTAACAAAATGTTTCATGGGGAAACTTGTCAACGAAGATTCTCTGGATACCGAATCCAGTGTAGAGTATCTTGATTTATGTTTGAAGCAGCTTAATGACTAACATGCTATCAGAATAATAGCGTTGACTATCTTGACAAACATTTTTGCCTTGCCTGCTCTAACAGTGCCTTCGCTTCATGTTGAACTCCTTTAACCTTATCATCGGCATCGATTGCGACCTCAAGAGTTTCAGAAAGTAGTCTCAAGCGACCTCTCGTACCGACGCTGGCGACGGAATTTAAAGCTGAAAATTCTCGTGCGCGTCGTGTTGAATTGGCGTATGTTTCATACATATAAGCTGACGTTCTTCCTAAATAGTTCCTGATGAACTCGATTTCTTTACCTTTTTCTGGGGTGCAGGAACATTGATCTTCGCTATTCTCAGAGCTCAATGGGTCGCTATCAAACTGTAAGCCAGTTGGATCGAGAAAATTTAGCGGGGAGTTGCTAACGTAAATAAAAGTATTTTGTCCTCCTTGTAAACCAATAGGGTCAGATGTAGTGTATCTCCCTGAGTTTGGATCATAGTAACGATTCCAGTTGTAGTGCAGCCCCGATTCTAAATCAAAATACTGACCCGCAAACCTCAAATTCACAAAGACATCATTCCCATCCCCATCGGGATCAGTGTTAGAAAATGCAGTACCAAACGCATCAGATTCCCAAGACCATACAATAGTTTGTGTATCATTTGTTGCGCTACGAGGCGTATTAAGGTGATCATTATGGAGATAAACAACTTTGTCTTGAGCAGAGCTGTTTGAAGGTGTTCCGGCTTTAAAGATCACTGAAGTTGGTTTGTTATCGCGCCATGTGTAAGTTGTTTGTGGCATACCATCACCGAGTGTTTCTTCAATAAGCTGCCCATCAAGATCATAGTGATAGACCGTTGTTTCAGAAGGCGTAACTTTTCTCGTGCGCTGACCAAAAGCGTTATAAGTGTAGGTAGCAACTAATACGGCGTTATCATAGACGCGCTTTAAGCGTCCGGCGTTGTTGTATTCAAATGTCAGCCCTTGACCGTTATCGGTGATGTTGCCAGCCAGATCATAGGTAATACTGTTCCCATGCTGGGCTGACATTTGATTGCTGCTGGGCGTGTAACTATAGCTCCCAATACCGTCCGTTAGGCGGTTGTGGTTGTAGTCATAAGTGAAGCTTTGTGTAGCCGCATTACCTGCTTCGTTGGTAAGACGATTTAGCATGTCATATTGATATGTGGTTGTGCCATTATCAACTTGGCGTGAAACAATGTTTTTGTTGAGGTCATAGATAATTGTTTGATTGGCTAACGCAATGTCTGGCAACACAAAGCCAGTAATAACCAAGGGTAGTATGAAGCTTGACGCTAAACTTTGTTTTTTCCCAATAAATAAATAGGCAATAGCTGAAAGCAATCCGCCCAATAGTGCAATTGCCCAAAACGGAATAGGCACATTGTGTTGGGGTATGGTTTGTCCAGTTGCTTCAGATAGAAGCAAGCCATTCTCATCATAAGCTCTAGATTCTGATAAGCCATTGCCAAAATCAACATTAATTTCTGAACCATCAGGCTGATATTGGAGGTTTGAGGCGAGTGCGACTGTCTGCCCATTAAGAGATGTACTGACTTCACTGATACGGCGCTCAGCATCTCGTGCGTAGTTAATAGCGCGGTTTTCGCTAGTCGTTAATTGCGTAAGTTGATCGCCATTATCATAGGTAAATGAGTGCCCATAGCTAATACCAAGCTCTACATGAACACGGTCAACGACGTTTCCATACTCGTCATAGGCAAAATGCGTAATGCCTGATTCATCTTCGACACGGCACAGGCGCCCAATACCAAATGTGCAGGTGATCGCGCCAGTTGGGTTTGCATCATAGATGTACGTGACATTCTCAGAAGTGTCTGGGTAGGTGATGCTGGTAAGTCTATTCAGTGCATCGTATGTATAGGTCGCCGTAATGCCTCGTGCATCTGTGCGTGTAAGCATGTTGCCAGCAGCGTCGTAGGTGTAAGTTGTTGTGCCACGATCAGGGCTAATTTCTTGCAGCACGTCTCCGAAAGCATTATTCGAGAACTGAGTCGGGATTTGAGAAACAATCGTACTGAAATTGTCCTCGTAATCGACCATAGAAATCAGCTCGATTTGATCCAGTTCGTTGTAGCTAATGAACTGTGCGTCTTGATTGGCGTTGATCGCGAATGCTAGGCGGTTCAGACCATCATAGACAAAACCATTTATGTTGCCTTCAGGTTCTTGAGATGCCTCTAGATTACCGTTATTGTCATATTGGAGAATATTAGTCGCGGATTGACCGTTAATTTGTTCGACTGTTGCCCTCAAGCGGCTTAGCTCGTCAAAAGTGAACTGGTCTCTATTAGTTATTTCACCCGACGAGTTGCGGAGGATTTCTTCGGTGCGGTTTCCCGCGTTGTCTAGCGTATATTCAGTAGATTCGCCTGAAACGCTGGTTATACTTGTTAATCGTTGTGCGTTGTCGTAGCTATAGGTGTATTGCCTTCCGTCAGGCAGAGACAACGTACTTAACAAGCCATTGTCTTCGTAGGTGTAGGTTGTTGTTCGGCTGGCGTGTGTTTGCGTCAATACACGCCCTAATGAGTCGTAAGTGAAAGTCGTTGTGACATCATTTTCATCTTCTAAGGTAAGAGGGCGTCCGGCGCTGTCGTAGCTGGTGAAATCGGTTTCGTGCCCAAGCGCATTGGTTATTTTGGTGACATTAAAATTAGCATCGTAAAGATAGCTCGTCGTGTCCGTGACATCCGTTCTTGAGCCATCAATTGATGCTAACCTGCCCAATACAGTGTTGCCGCTTCCGTCCGTTGTGTTGGGGTGGTAGGTGAAAGTTGTCGTGCGAGCATCGCTTGTTCCGGTATCAGTAATTGTTATCTGTGTGACACGTCCAAAAGTGTCATAGTCGTGATCGGTTGTTCTTCCTGTTTCTGTAATGACATCGGGAAGTCTGAAATTAGCATCCCATGTTGTTGTGATAGTGCGTTCTACCGAGCTTCCTTCGGCTTCGACGCGGGATATTTCTAGTCCCCGTGTGTCATAGCTGTATCGAGTGAGGTTTCCTTCGCCATCAGTCATTGTTTCCAAGCGCCCCTCAGAATCGTAAGTCATCGTTTCACTCCAAGCTGGGCTTAGAGCGCTTGCTTGGTGACTCATAGAGGTGACACGGCGAACACCTTGGATTGTGGAAAACTGGTAGTCAGTTAGCTTGCCAAGAGGGTTTTCGATGGTCATAGACTCATCGGGATTTTCAGTCGCGACAAAACGATTAACACCACCAGCGTTTTCGGAAGAAATAGCTCGACCATTTGCGTCATAGCCATAGGTAGAGACGCGGACACTATTTTCATCGGTAATGCCTGTCAGGGCATTCAAAAATGACGCATTTTCATAGTGGTATATTCTGGTTGTTGTATCTGGCTTTGTGATTTGAGTCAGATTTAAGTTTGCATCATAGCTGTAACTGAATACGCCATCTGGCGTTGTGAGCGTATCAATCTGATCATTAGCGTTGTAAGTAAACGATAGAGACCTGCCGTTTTCGTCAGTGACATTGATTAAACGGCTTGAGGCATCGTAAGCGAAATCAAGTGAGTCACCTGCTAAATATTCGATGCGTTCCAAACGACCATTAGTATCGTAATACTCTTTATTATTTTGCTCTGTCGTGTAGGTATAACCAGAGACAGTTGAAACGAGCGAAGATTTTAATTCAACGTCATCCGAAATCTGTTCCCAATTGCCTCCCACCAATTCAAAGTCATAGCTCAATCCATCTTTCTGAATTACCGTGGCGATGCCGGAGTCTTCGGTAATTGAACGATCAAAATTGTGTCGCCAGTTTTGCCCAATGCTGTTTGAATAGAAATCTGCATCACTACGGTAGTAACGCATAAACTCAAGGTTTTCAGATTGAAAGTCAGTTTCGGTTTGATATTTGTAGCCTAAAGAGAAGTTGATTGGGTTGCCAGCAGATGTATCGCATCCGTTTGGGCATTTGGAAGGTCTGGCATTGTATGCAAATTCCTGCGGGTTACATAACGAGGGGGTTGCACCGGATTCAACAGTGCACGAAACGCCAGCAGGTAATCCAGTTAATCGAAAGTGAATGTTGTAAGTATCTTCAACAGTTGGAGTTGGTGTCGTCCCAGAATGTTGAGATATATTTTGGTAGGTCGCTATTATAACTGCTTCCAAAGGTTGGCTGGTATCTTCTACTGTTGGTGTGATATTTATTAAGCCTGTCGCGCATTGTGTTCCTTGTACTGTTGGGTTAATGAGGATTTGCGTAACTTGCGTGGTCGAGACTGCTTCCGTGAAGCCAGCAGGCAGTGGATCAAAAACAAATTCCCTGCCTACATTTAACGTATGCGCTATGGTGAAAACTCCGCTTACGTTGAGAGATTCTAAAGGTAAAGTCTGGGTGTTAAGTGAAACACATAGTTCAAATGGTACGCTGTATGTGTCCAGACTTGTGTTGAAATAAAATCGATCTCTAACACTTGGGAGGGATGTTGAGATAACAAATGCATTATTAGAAAAAGATCGTGTATTAACGGAATTAGTCGAAAAGGTGTTCAGTGATGCGGTGCCATCTAGTTGTACACTGGAGTTGCTGTCGTTTCGAGATAGACTGCTTTCTTTTTCTATGCCACCTACAACTTCTTCGGGAGGAACTACATATTCTTCACACTCCTCATTTAATCCAGTGATATAGTGAGTTAATGAAGTGCCAAAAGGAAATGTTTCACCACCGCCCGAGTCACCACACGCGGCGTAGATATTTGGGGCAATGAAATTTGTTAGAGCTAAAACAGCTACAAGAAGAACTCTATTCTTCATATATTTAATCTCTAAATGATAAATATTGGTTGATTTTCTTAGAATATTTATTTTCGGTCAGCATTATACCTGCGTGACCAGTATGCAGGAGGTTTATCAAAAATATTCGAAGCCGCCAAATTGCTTCCCTAGTAGAAATTAGCTTGAAAAAAACAGCAAGATATATGCCAATAGATAATTTCCCATTTAATTTTTTCTTTGTTTTGAGACATTGATCAATTTCTCTTTTGGTATTTACATGTGGAATTCGTTTCAGCAAGAGCTATGTTTGAGAGGAGGAAAGTAAACTATCGGAGTTTAATGTCTTGCTATGCAATATACAGAAGCAAACTTGGATAAAGTATTCAGAATACTCTCGCGTGCTTACAAAGATAAAAAATTTACTTGTGATGAGCTGATGTTGGCGTTGAGAGATGGCTATGAAGCTAGTGGTTGCCCTAAAAGACCGTGTGCTAAATCGACGCTCTATGGTCGTTTGAAAAATCCGGTGAAGCTATATCCGTTGTTCAAAAGACTAGATTTCGAGATATTCTGTCATTTCTTAGAATTTAAGGGCTTAAATAGCTTGCCTTCTAAATCAGTTGATAAAACAAAAGAGGCGGCATTAGCCAGAAAACACGATATATATACGATCGTTGTCTGTAAGGATGATGATTTTGTACTCAAAAGATTACTTGCCGAGTATTTGGATAAAGCAGGATAGATGTTCATATCATATCTTGGGCTTTCGCTCATATTCACGGTAATACTCTTTTGCTCTGAGTGCTTTTGCTGATTCATCTGGAATACCATTTAAATCAATGATATTTATTACGCGAAACTCTAGCTGCTTTAGTGTGAGAACTATCTTGTGATCTGTATGTGAATCACTTTTGTCCTGAAAAACGCCTTCTTCATCTAGTACATAAAAGCCTAACCCAACTATTTTTTTGTCTAGCAGTTGAGTGAATTCAAACTGCTCCAATCCTTGATCTGGAATTATTAAATCACTAAATCGACAAAAGGCGCTTTCCCTCCACGCTGGTTTTAGCTTTTCATCCGGTAGGGTCTGAATATGGTAGTTACTTGTATCCTGTTTCATCGCAATCTCTTTGTTGAGCCATTGATAGCTATTTTCATAACGTAATTCAACAGGAAAATATTCTTAGAAAAACACCTCGCAGAATTTCCATAGAAAAAAACGAATAAAATACTGATTGCGAACTGATAAAAAAAATTAATTCCTAGAAATATAGTCATATTGTTAGCCTCGAAAACACGAAAGCGAGGTTAAATCTTATGAGTCTTATAAAGACTATATATATTGAATCTGATGTAACTCTTAAGCTTATTTACTGGCAGCAGTGGATGATTACACGTAACGTACGTGACATCGGTTCGCGCCGTGATTGGCTGGATGAAATGTCTCTCACGTTTCTCGATTGCCCTGAGTTTGGGGTTGAGTACCGTGATGGTACAGCGTATGAGCTACCAGACCTTGATGAGGCATTTGGTGATGATGAGGATATGCGTTGGCTGTCGCTCTATAACGAATGTGATGGCACTAATATCTATCCCCGTCGTCAATCCAATAAGCTGGAGCGCCTGCGGCTCATCAATCTATTTTTGAAGCTGCGCTACCCCAAGCTGCGTCCGTTTTTGGAGGTGGCTGGTCATGCCTAAATCAAAATCGTTAAGTACGAAGCTGGTGTCGAGTGCGCCAGCTTTGAAAGCTGTTAAAGATCAAATTACTGAACCTGACTATAAACTGCTTCATCAGCAATTGCTTTGTGTTGATGACAAGCTGGGCTTTCAGATCGCACAAGAGCAGGCTCAAGCCTCTGCAACCAAGATGCAATGTGCAGAAACAACGCGTCTTGAATTTGAACGAGAGGAGATTGATGAAGAGTATGCTTCTAGTAAAACCATCGGTGATGAGCTGGAGTTACAAAAACGTACAACGCCGCGTTTTGTGGTTCGTAACACTGGTGCAGGAGAGCCAGAGAAAAGGCTACCATTTCTCAAATGGGGCTTAATGAATCAGGTAGGCTTTTTATTAAGCCTATCTGGGATGCTCGTCGCATTGCTCGTTGGAACAGCAAATGTCTTTAGCAATTTGCAGGCATCTAACCCGCTCTTTTATGAACAACCTGCATTAGCTTGGCTCATAGCGCTTTTGATGCCGCTGGGTAGTCTCTCGATCAAGTTCATTTCTCATATCTTTATCACCTATCGCAACAAGAAGCGTTTTGCGTTGGCTGTATATAGCCTTTCAGCGATAACACTTCTGGTATGGACGATTGCTTTTGCGATGAATTTCGCAGGCGTATCGGCTGGTATTGATTGGGACTCACTCGGAGAGTCTAACAGCAAAGGCAGCTTTCTGGTGTGGTTGCAATTGACCGCTGAGATTTTGGTTGCGGCAGCGCTTGCAATGGCGGCAGACGAAATCTATCAAAAACACAACCCCGATACCTTAGTGGAAAACAAAGAGTATCAGCGTATTTGTTTACTGCTTGAAGAGCATAAGCGCGAACATCAGGTTTTGCATGATAAGCGCTGTGAGATTTATGGACGGATTGCTGAGCTTGAAGCTGAACATACGATCCTTACCAATGAACGCCTCGTTGACTTCGCAGCTTTGCGCGGTCGATTTCAACGCTAGAGAATTTTTCAAGGAGATTCCCATGAAAGCACTATTAGTTTTATTACTCGTATTATTTATTCAGCCTGTTCATTCTAAAATACAGATTGTTGGTGTATCGCCATATTGGGATGAACAGTCTCACCAACTGCAATTTGTCGCAGTTATGAAGTTTGCTTCCAATCTTGATGCTGGTGATAGCGTTATCTTAATCGACGCATTCAATCTGGCGCGGTTGGGGGCGTTCGTCATACCTGAAGGCAAAATCTATGAAAGCCCGAAATTTCGGCTACAGAAAAACGGCAAGATAGTGGCAGCACTGAAAAATCTTAATCAAGCAGCCAGCGGTCAGTCGAGGGTGAGTGGTGCAATCCGGTTACCGCACTTCTTAAAGTATGTTGCCGCTAATTATCCTGATGCGGATAGTACATCTATCGCTATTATTGGCTCGTCATTCTATGACAGTGTGAATGAGCCAGCTTTCTCGATGCTAAATGGCTTCGTGCCGAATGATACGAATATCGTAGCCAGTGAAAGTCAATCGATCTTTGGTACAAGAGGATTTGAGACGCTTCTTGAAGGTAGAGATATTCATATCGCCTATTTGAATAGTCAGATCACGAGTAGCCGTCATGAATACTATCTCAAACGGTTTTATACGCTCTATATTGAAAATCTAGGTGGCAGGCTTGCAACGTTTACTTCTGAAATACCCGTCATGCTTGATCGTGCTTGGAACGCTGTGAATCCGTTGCCACACGGTTTTGAGCTAAAACCAACAGACCAGCTACTAATGAAAAGGCTGCGTATCGGTGATTCCAAAATACCTATTCACATGCGGAAGCTCTCTCACTACCAGTTGAGCGATACTGAAATTCGTAATGCCAAAGATGTGCAAATCAGTGCTGTGTGGAATTGTAAGTGCGATATTGATTTGTATGCGCGTGGCAGCGTTCATGCAGGCGTGCTCTCATTTCAAAATCAGAATAGTGATGAAGGTTGGTATTTTAAAGACGAGCGTCAGCAAGGAAGCGCAATCAAAACCTACGAAACCATTGAATTCTACAAGTCGATTGATTTGAGCAGCACTCAGATTGCACTCGCATTTTATGGCGGTGCTGCCCCAAATGGTGTTGCAGGAGAAATCCGGCTTGCTGTTGGTAGTCATGCCTACGCAATGCCGTTTCATATTGACGCTAGCAGCGGTGGTAAAACAAGTGGCGTAAAAGAGTCGTTTGCTCAAGGCAAGGCAACAAAGCCGCATATCATTATGATTAATCCGTTAGACATTGTTTCCCAGAAACATTAAATTCGGCAGGCACAATAGGCGGGTATCCCGCCTATTGGAGCTAAACGCATGTCTAACTCTGAAATATTCCTAACACCTGCCAATTGGTTGTGTGGATTTTTACTCAGTCTCTTTAATCTCACACCTGCCCAATTAGACCCCAGCATCTACCAGATGCTAGTGATTGTCCTTGCTATTTTCCTCTGGGCTAAATTTATCAGTGCCTGCCTGAGCATCGTTAAACGTACCTTTGGGTTCGGGCGATGATCGAGCAAATTGATTGGCAGAGGATATATAACACGGCAACGCAGTATTTCTATCCAGAGGGGCTACATTTTTTGGTAGCAGTCGCTGCTCTTGTCGTTTCCGTTAATGTCATGCGGTTTTTCGCGATCTATCTTCTTAGAGAGCTGGGTTTATACAGTCCAGCTCAATATCATAATTGGTCACATTATGTGCCGTGGCGTTTCTTCTATCGAATTTGGTTAAAGCTTGCCGACTTCTATGAATTTGTTTTCCTGTTAGGTAAGCGCGGCAATACGGGAGGGTTTGCCAGTTGGCTACAAACGCTATCACTCCTATACACATCTGAGAAAATTCATCTTGGTCGCGCAATGGCATTTGGCGTTGGCTTATTACAACCGATAGGAATACGAATTTCGAGGCATGCGCTGTTCGTCGCAATGACCGGAAGTGGAAAGACTACGGCGCTGATCTCTATGATTGCTCTTTTCAAGGGTTCGGTGTTCTTTATTGATCCCAAAGCACAGATCGTAGGAGCTTTGGCAACGCATGATAAAAAACGAAAATGGTTTGTGCTTGATCCACATGGGATCAGCGATATTGAAAGCGCTTGTTTTAACGTATTTGACTGTATTAAGGAGGCAATGAAGCGTGAGGGGGAAAGTGCTGCCGTTTTATGGGCAATGCGTGTCGCAGAAGCTATTGTTGCAACGCCGCCGAACTCAACCCAATATTTTTATGAGGTAAGCAGGCAGTTCTTGGCTGGTCTCATCCTGCATGTGCTGACCTTCCATGATGAAGAGCATCATAATTTATGTGTGGTGCGTGATTTGATTGTGAATGGCTACCGTCTATTCGATGAGTATGGAGAAGAACAAACCCAAGAGACTGAGCCTCATGAGTTAATGCTTAGAATGATGGCTGATAATCCAGCTTATGATGGGTTTATAGCAGGCGCGGTATCGTCCTTGAAGAGTGCGAGCGGTGATACTGGTGGTAATGTTCGCTCGACTTTACAAGAGCAAACTAAGTGGCTGGATATTCCCGATGTTCGCGCCGTGATTAAGAGTAGTAGCTTTTCCTTGAGCGACCTAAAAACCAGAAGGGATATGGTGCTGGCATTTACTGCGCCGCTTTCATCGCTCAGAGAAGAGCTAAGTCGCTTTAGTCGCTTGCTCACCAATATGACGTACTACACGTTTGAAGCTGTGAAAGACAAAAACGGTCAGTGCCTAACCGTCATAGATGAGCTTCCTTCACAAGGCTACAACCCTACATTAGAAGTTATGCTTGCTGCCGGACGCTCTATGGGGCAAACGCTCGTCGGGGTAATTCAAAATATTGAGCTGCTGTTCAAAAATTACCCGAAATCAGCCAAGACGTTCATTGGTGAGGCTGATTTCTGTGCGTGGTTGGGTGGTAACCATCCTGATAACGCCGAGCTGCTATCGAAGCTATTGGACAAGAAAACCATTATTGAAAGAGATAGACGAACGGGGCATAAAACGCGGCGTGAGGTCGATGTCATGACCTCGGACCAAGTGAGGCGCTATCTTGACCCTGAGACCCTTCGTTTGATTGTCACTCGTGCATCTGGTCGGGCGCTGCGTCTTCTTAATGACCCATATTACAAAGCACTACCAGTATGGATGTATGCCCCTGATCCTGAACATGGAGATCAGTTTTATCGAAAAATCACAAGGTTTCTGCTTAGGTGTTTTTTGTCGCTTAAGGAAAGGATGTCAGGGGTTTGATCAGTGGCGTTGAAATGCCTTATCATTCGGAACTCTCACGCAACGTGAGAATAATCAACTTGGAGGATTTATGTTCAGACTACTGCTTGTTCTTACCCTAATAACAATAACCGGATGTAGCGCTAATCGAATGTGGTACGGATCGGACGTTGCTCGGTTGTCTTTTGTTCGCCTTCAGGGCATTGTAGACGAACAAGGCAATGTTACTGACATAAAAATCGAAAGATCCTCTGCGCCCACAGAAACAGCAAAAAATCAGAAACATTTGGGGGCTTTAATAGCTTGGTCTCCTGAGTTTAATGCGGCATTTATTTCTCGTAGTGGTAATGGTTGTATTCAGCCGGCTACTTACTCGAAAACTAACTCAGCAAATGCATCGGTGCCAGCAGAGATTATTAGTTCTGGTGTCGCGAGTGGCTCGATAACAGGAGACTTTTCCCAAGCGTTAGAGAAGCTGATAACTGTTACAGATCAGTCAACATTCCTGAGCATTGGGGTATATGGATTGTGTCAGCTACATGCAAATGGGGGGCTTTCCGATGCACAATTAACTGAGTTAACAAAGGTGCTGTTTGAAAAAGCTGCATCAGCTAAAGGCAGTGCAGAAAAAAAAGATAACCCAGCTCCTAAAAAACCAAAAGCAGCAGTTAATTAAGCGCCATGGGTTACTTTAGAGATTTATCTATACAAATATTCGGTGCTGCGGTAGGAGCAGGTCTTGCGGTCTGGGGGTCATTCCAGTTGTATGAAATTTCCTTTCAAAAAAGTGAAGAAATCAAACTTGAAGAAGAGCGATTGAAAGATTGCAGAATCATCAAGTCTTTAGTTGAAGAAGTTGAAGACAATATTTATCAATTGCAATCAGTAATTTCTGCGCACGCAGCTTACAGAAGCGCGGATTGTGATCCGATAACAAGAGACGATGGCGAGTGCTTAGTTCATTTTAGAAAATTCAGCAATGTCGCATGGAATGCTGCTATTTCAAGTGGGGTTTTGCATTTGGTTGAATCATATACTGAAATTTCTGATGTTAGGCAGCACTATAATCATGTAAGTAGAATCAATTATATTTCAGACAAGGTTATGCATGGGAAATATCAAGAGTTTGAAGGAGAAAATTATGAGAAACAGATTGCTGAAGCTTTGGCTGAGTTATCCAGTTTTGAGATAACAGTTGATCCTAACGATTCTAGCCTTTCTTGTCTTGCAGAATAAGAGGTAGTCAGCAGGAAAAGCTTTTCAAAAAACACATCAAAAAAATACTAATTGATTTCCCAAGATTTAATATCACTTCTGATACCGTAAGCACCATATTTCACTGATTGCTGAATGGGTGCTTTATGCTAACACCTCAAATGCTAGATGGCTGGCGCAAGTCTCGCAGCCATCTTGTTCCTACGCTCGAACTCACTCCCAATAATCGTTCCTATTCGATGCTCCGCGCTGAGCTAGATGTCATGCGCGAGCAGCGTATCAGGCAGGGCGAACGTACTTTCCAGTTTAATTCTGACCGCCTGCGTCAGGATTCCAGCCGCGCTTTTTCTCAGGGTAGGGTAAAAGCGCAATTCAACCATAGCCACTAACTGTTGAGGTATTTTTATGAGTGAAAGTTTTTCTACCGGTAAAGCTAAACGACCAGACCTTGATCTCTTTGTTGTCAAAGAAGGTAAGAATGGTAAGAACCACTGGAGTAAAGTAGGGGCTGCTTGGAAGACCAAAGATGATGGGCTAAATATTGTGTTTGATTCCATTCCAGTAAATGGCAAAGCAGTTGGTCTGACACAAGAAAAGCTCGAAAAAATGCGAGCGGAGCGTCAAGCTAAATCGCAAAGCCAGAAGCCTGCAATTTCTCCACAACCCTAACATACTGAAAAAGGCGCAGAGTTTTCTGCGCCTTTCCATATCAAGAATCTTTTCATTGATTTTCGCTTTCTGTTCGTTGTATGTTCATTTTTTGATCTTGTTATGTTTGCGGAAGGAGGCAAGAGACGAAAAAAGAGAAAAACGAGTAAGCGGTAAAGGAGTTGTGTATGAATGATTTGAGCGTAAAGGGAGGTGCCAGTTCTTCACCCTCGCACATGACATTGAATCCCGATGAGTTTCGGCATCATCTTGAGGGTTTAAATATCAGCGCTGATGAAGAAAATGAACTTCTGCAAAGCCTATGGCACATTATGTCGATGATGGTTGATCTTGGGTGGGGTGTGGACAATCTCAATATAATGTTACCTGAATTGTTCAACCACGAATCCGAAGATGATAGAAACAAGATAGACCAGTTGTCGAGAAAGGAAGTACCAAATGACTAGCGAGTTAAGAAAAGCGCTTGTTTATTGTCGCGTATCTGACCCCAAGCAGCGAACCGATGGGCATGGCTTGGAGAGCCAAGAGCACCGCTGTCGTCAATTTGCGGCTCAAAATAACTATATCGTTGAACAAGTGTTTCGAGATGATGTGTCTGGCGGCGGTGACTTTGCGAAAAGACCGGGCATGAATCATCTGTTGGATTATCTACAGAAAAATCAACACACACGCTACGTGGTGATCTTTGACGATTTAAAGCGGTTGGCACGAGACACTTTATTC
This sequence comes from Cellvibrionales bacterium, assembly GCA_041941365.1. Classification (GTDB taxonomy): domain Bacteria; phylum Pseudomonadota; class Gammaproteobacteria; order Pseudomonadales; family UBA7434; genus UBA7434. The sequence continues at coordinate 172,566 of JBGTQK010000006.1, forward strand.
CATTGGCAATTACGCCACGCGATTTCAGATTTTGGTGCATCTGTAGAATGTCTGAACTACAAATTTGACGATAGCCCCGAAGGGGAATTTATGGAGACCCTGTTTGCGGCTCAGGGACAGCTAGAACGCAAGCAAATTAGCCGACAGACATTTCAGAAGATGAAAGCAAGGCTTGAATCCGGCTATCACGTTTTCCATTGTCCGGTGGGTTTTAAATTCGTGAAGGATAAAGCTAGGGGCAAAGTACTGGTTAGAGATGAGCCTGCGGCTTCTGCTATTGCTGAGGCAATGGAGGGGTATGCATCTGGGCGTTTTCAAACACGGCAGGAGATGCGATATTTTTTGGAGCACAATCCAGCGTATCCAAAAACTGCCAGCGGTAAGTTATCGAACAGTAAAGCAGAGAAGATTTTGACTGAGCCTCTTTATGCGGGATATGTCGGATATGAGCCTTGGGGTGTTTCGGTTAGAAAAGGGCAGCATGAGGGTATGGTGAGCTATGAGACCTTTTGTCGTATTCAAGAGCGAATGGGGCAAACAGCGTATGCACCAACCCGTAAAGACATTAATCAAGATTTCCCTCTGCGAGGTGGAGTGAAATGCGTATGTGGAAACACCTATACCTCCTGCTGGTCGAAAAGTAGGAATGGCAAGCGCTATGCCTACTATCTATGTCAGAACCGAAAGTGTGAACATAAAGGTAAGTCGATACGCAAAGACGTACTTGAGGGCGAATTCGAGGCGTTGCTCAAGAAGATCGTACCAACAAAAAAGCTCTTCGCTGTTGCCGATGAAATGTTCCGCAAACTTTGGTCGTTCAGAGAGGCTAATCAAGCCCAGCACCTTGAGCAGTTTAAATCTGAGTATCGAACTACTGAGAAGAAAATCGAGCAGTTGCTCGACCGAATTGTTGAGACTGAAACGCCTAGTGTAATTTCAGCACTTGAAAAACGAATCCAAAACCTGGAAGACAAAAAGCTTCTGTTAGAAGAAAAAGTGCTTCAGAGCAGTGTGTCTGCTAGACCCTATGAAGCAATGTATCGAACCGCGATGAAATACCTCGCAGAACCCCATAAAATCTGGGCTTTTGGGCGATTTGAGGATAAGCGAGCAGTGCTTAAATTGACCTTTTCAGAGCATTTGGTTTACGAGCGAAACAAGGGGTATCGAACCGCTAATTTATCATTACCATTCAAGATGTTAGGAGATTTTTTTATGCAAGAAAAAGAGATGGTGCGCGAGAGGGGAAACTTCTCGAACACCGACAAGCCCCATATTGAGCCA
>JBGTQK010000007.1:0-142561 GCA_041941365.1 Cellvibrionales bacterium
AGGGTGGTTTAATCCAGCATCTGGTATTTACCAAGTATGTCAAGCTTCAAGTACTATTCTTTGCTCTAACGAAATAGACATCATTGACTAATACGTATTAAAGGTCAGCGAGTTTCCAGTGAAGCAATCGATAATGATCGCGATGGTGATTTGTTAATAATAACGATGATGACTTCCCTGATGATCCTGGAAGGGCTGATGCCGAATGTGAAGGTTTTTGGTGGTGGTTTATAGTTGCCTGATAATCGATCCAGGCTGACAGAGAGAATGAGGCTCACACATTAAATTTACGCCTTTAATTAACACAATGTGGCTTTCTTGGACATTGGTTACTTCTGGGGCATATCAGTCTGGCTTCTTTTTCTATGCCTCGTTTTAGCCAGGCTATATTTAAAATACTGCCTACCGTAGTAAGTGCCTGTTTGGGTGCTTTTGGTATTACCATGGTTCCACCGTTAGAAACGCAGGCCTGTTTAAGCTCTTCTGCTACCTCCTGTGCATTTAACCCTTGTGCATCGAGAGCGGGATTAATATCTATACCTGCACAAAGTACGTGTTCTATGTTTGCCAGATCTTTAACTTTGAGTGATTCGCAGGCATATATATGCGCACCATCTTTTTTATCCAGTATCGAAATCTGTGCCGATGTGCCTTTAGGGTTGGTGTCTAACATCCTAAAAACCGCCCAGTGCTGACATGGATCCTGTACCATTCGCATATTACCCCACGGTAATGGTATACCGTTACCACGATAAACGGCTTTGAGTTTGCCTGGAGGGTAAGCATCAAAATAGTGCCAGTGAGTGTAGCTTGAAACAGAAGTCATACGCCTCATTGCGACTGAAGCACTGACATTCAGTTTGTCAGCAATAGAAAACTCGTGGGCTTCTTCTTCTAACAGTCGTCTAAAGGGAATTTTTGGGCAGAGTAATGCACCTGCAAAAAAACTGCATTCAAAATCACGCCAGGCTTGAAGTATTTCCTGGGCATCAACATTAGAAGACCCTTCAAGACTATTGCCTATGCCGCTATCGAGTAATGAGCCTGCTTTAGTAGTAAATAACACATTATTCAAGCCTTCGCCTGAGTGTAAAACACAGTTGCCAATATGGGCTGCAAGGTCGTAGCGTAGTCGTGAAGGGTGTTTTTTTAGAATGTCATTAAGATGGATAATATTCGGTTGTTCAAAGATGGAGCGAACATCAGCATCAGGTGGTGCGCCACAGGCTTCTAAAAAGCTTGCAGGCAAACTGGTAAACCACTTTATTTTTATACCGAGCTTTTTGCATATATCGATCAGTTCATCAATAGATATCGGCATACGTTTCTGGCCTACATCTTCTGCTGCTCGTTCAAGATCAGGAAAACGGTTCTGGTGTTGCTCCTGGTGCGCACGAATTAGCAAGTGTGCAAACTCGCGGCCTGTAACACCCGCTTGTGAAAGCAATTCAGGAATAGCAATTTGCAGATTTTCTTTTTCGAATAAAAATCCAGGCTCAAGCGGGATGCCTTTTATTCCACCCTTGTTACCTTTTTCGGGTGCAATTATCGAAGTTTCTGCATTATTATCCAGAAACCAGTTGGATTCTTTTTCAAAGACCTTTGCAATGACGTTAAGCATTTCTATGCTGGGTATGCGCTTCCCGCGCTCTATCATCGAGAGGTAAGAGACAGAAGGTGCCTGTTCTGCATTAATTTTTACACAGCGTGACGAGAGATCTTCCATGGTCAAGTTGTTGTTTTTTCTGAGGTTTCTTATCTTTGTTCCCAGAAAATGAGCATTTCGCAGTGCAGTTTTGTTGGATTTCATTTTGTAAAGTTTACATTGTGTAATTTCTATTGTGAAATTTTATTGTGATTCTATTATCATTGTAATTGTTTAAAGCGACATTGCAAATAGTTTTAATCAGGCAGACACTGGTCTGCCTGAATTCGTAGATTTCACACCTATTAAATAGAAGTGGTTGTCACAAGCTTATTGTGGCCTTTATTTACGACCCTTAACAAGACGAGTTATACCCAGAGGAATTTCTGCTACATGAGCACTACTCAAATTGGTGAAACAGAAAAATATTCTATTGATAATCGTTTATATACTTTTATCAATGCTGAAGTGTTACCTCAAACGCCATTATCTGAATCAGATTTCTGGTCAGGTTTCGCCAATGTCCTCGACCAGTTTTTAAATGATGCTGAAGATTTAATTCAAGTTCGAAAAGATCTGCAGGAAAAAATTGATACCTGGCATAAAGAGCAGAGAGAGCAAGGTAAAACGTTCGATAAGCAAACCTATAAAACTTTTTTGGAAGAAACAGGTTATTTGGTGCCTGCACCTGAATCTGTTTGTATCTCGGTAAAAAATGTTGATGAGGAAATTGCTAAGATAGCAGGTCCTCAGTTAGTGGTTCCTATACAAAGTGCCCGTATTGCAGTAAAAGCAGCAAATGCTCGCTGGAATAGCCTTTATGATGCACTCTATGGTTCTGATGTTATTGACCAGAGTGGCGACCGTGCACCGGGAACCAGCTATAACCCGAAACGTGGTGAAAGTGTTATTGCGTATGCCAAAGAGTTTCTCGATGAATGCTTTCCGCTTAAGAAAGGTTCACATAAAGATGCAACATCTTATAGCCTTTATTACCAGAACCTTATTATTTCATTAAATGATGGCTCATCTACCGGTTTGGCTAAACCAGGGCAAATGGTTGCGGTGAATGGTGCAAAGGCAGACCCGGAATCTATTCTTCTTCGCAACAACGGGTTGCATGTTGAAATTGAATTTGACCGCCATGGCTCGGTAGGTAAAGATGATCCTGCTTCAATTCAGGATATACATCTGGAATCAGCGGTTACTACAATCATGGATTGTGAAGATTCGGTAGCTGCTGTAGATGCAGAAGATAAAATGGAAGTCTATAAAAACTGGTTAGGGCTGACCATGGGTACGTTACAAACAGAATTTGAAAAAGAGGGTGAGGAAGTACGTCGTCGTCTTTCCTATGATCGTATTTATACCAGTACTGAAACCGGTGATGATTACAAAGTGCATGGTCGTGCTTTGATGATGATTCGTAACGTTGGTGCTATGGTGCGAACAGAGTTGGTAACGAACAGCAATGGCGATCGTGTTAATGAAGGTATTGTAGATGCCTTGGTAACAGCTTTAATAGCATCCATTGATGTTCGAAAACCAAGCGAAAAGAGTAACAGCCGAGAAGGCAGTATCTATCTGGTTAAACCAAAAGTGCATGGCCCTCAAGAGGTCGCTTTAAATAATCGTTTATATGGCGCTATTGAAGACTTGTTAAAGTTGGACCGCAATACAATAAAAATGGGCATGATGGATGAAGAGCGTCGTACTTCTTTGAATCTGGCTGCCTGTATTGCAGAAGCCAGTGAGCGTATTATATTTATTAATACAGGTTTTCTTGACCGCTCAGGTGATGAGATTCGCACTTCTATGGAAGCGGGCGTGTTTTTACCAAAAGCAGAGCTGGAGTCGGCAACCTGGATTGAAGCTTATGAAAAGTCGAATGTGGAAGTTGGTCTGGCTTGCGGATTTAGTGGTAGTGCACAAATTGGTAAAGGTATGTGGGCGATGCCAGGTCAGATGAAGCGTATGCTGATAGAGAAAGCAGCACATCCTGAATCAGGCGCAACAACGGCCTGGGTGCCTTCTCCAACAGCAGCGACATTATTTGCGATGCATTATCATAAAGTTGATGTATTTGCGAGACATGCCGAACTTCATGTTGAATTGACTGCATCACAATCAAACACATTAGATAAAATGTTAGAAATTCCTCTTGCCGGGGAGTTAACTTCACATGAAATAGAAGCCGAAATTGATAATAATGTTCAGGCTATTCTGGGTTACTGTGCTCACTGGGTAGATCAGGGGGTCGGATGCTCGGTTGTTCTGGATATTCACAATATCGGCATGATGGAAGATAGGGCAACATTAAGAGTATCGAGTCAATTGCTTGCCAATTGGTTGCACCACAATGTATGCACCGAAGAACAGGTGCTCGATAGCTTAAGCCGCATGACGAAACTGGTAGACCAGCAAAACGCTGGAGACTCTCGTTATCGCCCTATGGCGCCTAACCCTGAATCGAGTTATGCGTTTTTGGCGGCTAAAGACCTGATATTTAAAGGTAGAGAACAACCTAACGGTTATGTTGAGCCTTTGCTTCACGATTATCGTCGAAAAGTAAAAGCCAGCTCTTATAACTAATCAAAATGTTTTTGAGGTTTTAAGTGCTGTATCAGGTTTCACTATAGGTCATTTGTTTTATAGCTCAGGCTTATAGTAAAAAAATCCTCGGTTATATGAGGTTTATTATGGGGACGGTTTTTATCATTTGTTGATGGCCGTTTTAATTCACTCACTGATTAATTGAAGTAGGAAAAAACAATGTCACAATATCAAGACGACATCAATGCGGTTGCATCTCTTCGTGAGAAAGTTGGTAGTCCATGGGACGCCATTAACCCTGAATCAGCTGCTCGTATGCGCGCTCAAAACAAATTTAAAACTGGCCTGGATGTCGCCAGGTACACGGCTGGCATTATGCGTCGTGACATGGCTGAATTCGACAATGACAAAACAAAATACACGCAGTCTCTTGGCTGCTGGCATGGTTTTGTTGGTCAACAAAAACTGATTTCTATCAAAAAGCACTTTGGTTCTACTGAACGTCGTTACCTTTATCTTTCTGGGTGGATGGTAGCAGCGTTACGTTCTGATTTTGGCCCATTGCCAGACCAGTCTATGCACGAGAAAACAGCGGTAGCAGGTCTTGTAGAAGAGCTTTACACATTTTTGCGCCAGGCAGATGCACGTGAGTTAGGTATGCTTTTCCGTGAGTTGGACAAAGCACGTGAAGCAGGTGATGAAGTTAAAGCAAGAGACATTCAAAACCAGATTGATAATCACGAGACTCACGTAGTGCCAATCATTGCTGATATCGATGCTGGCTTTGGTAATGCAGAAGCGACTTACTTAATGGCCAAACAAATGATTGAAGCGGGTGCTTGCTGTCTACAGATTGAAAACCAGGTTGCAGATGAGAAGCAATGTGGTCACCAGGACGGTAAAGTAACTGTTCCTCACTCTGACTTCCATGCCAAGCTTCGTGCATTGCGTTATGCATTCCTTGAGTTAGGTGTAGATGATGGTGTAATCGTTGCACGTACTGACTCAGAAGGTGCTGGTCTAACAAAAGAGATTGCTGTTGTTAAAGAACCAGGTGATCAGGGTGATGTTTACAATTCTTACCTTGATGTTGAAGAAATTGATGTGGCTGACATGGCAGAAGGCGATGTAGTTATTAACCGTAACGGTAAATTGGTACGCCCAAAGCGTTTACCTTCTGGTCTTTACCAGTTCCGTCAAGGTACAGGTCATGAGCGTTGTGTATTCGATTGTATCGAAGCAATCAATGCTGGTGCTGACCTGCTTTGGATCGAAACTGCAGTTCCAACTGTACACGAGATCAAAGGCATGATGGACGAAGTACGTAAAGTTCACCCGAATGCGAAACTTGTATACAACAACTCACCATCTTTCAACTGGACATTGAACTTCCGTCAGCAAACTTACGATGCGTGGGAAGCAGAAGGTAAAGACGTTTCTGCCTATGATCGTGCTAACCTGATGTCAGCCGAATACGATGATTCTGAATTGTCTGCAGTGGCTGATGAGCGTGTTAAGACTTTCCAGGCAGATACTTCACGTGAAGCAAATGTATTCCACCACTTGATTACGTTACCGACTTACCACACAACAGCGTTGTCGGTAGATAATCTTGCTAAAGAGTACTTTGGTGAAGCAGGTATGTTAGGTTATGTTGCTGGTGTGCAGCGTAAAGAAATCCGTCAGGGTATCGCTTGTGTTAAACACCAAAACATGGCAGGTTCTGATCTTGGTGATGACCACAAAGAGTACTACGCTGGTGAAAATGCCCTTAAAGCCGGTGGTGCTAAAAACACATCTAACCAGTTTGCATAAAACTGATTCAGGTTGTTATTAAAAAAGGCGGCCAATTGGCCGCCTTTTTTAATGTTTAAAATATTTTAAAAACGGCTAATCCCAAATTGGCGACTATCAGTGCAATCAATCCTAATAAAGTTAACTGCATGCCTAATATGCGAGCTTTTGGTGGAATGCCTTTTTCTTTCATACCCATTGGGTGTAAAACTCTACCTAGGGTAAACATTGCGGCTAATGGAATAAGAAGCCATAGCGCTGCATTATTTATTTCCAGGCAAGCTATAAGGATTAAACCGATAGGGGCGTATTCAGCTAAATTAGCTTGCGCGCGCATAGCACAAAGTAAATCCTTGTGGCCACCATCGCCAAGGCCAACTCCGTGTTTGCGCCTTAAACCTATAACATTTAGAGCGAGTTTCGCATAGAGAATGCCCAATATGGATGCGGCAATAGAGGTTGTTATCAGCATGGTTGGCGCCTCGGTAAGTATTTGATTTTTAATGATTTTTTGGTTGATTGAATTGGAATTGGAGCATATCAAATATTACTCTGGAATAACAGGTGAAGTTTATTCTTATATAGAGTCAGTTGACTTTATACAGTTTTTTTAACTTGGTAAGTTGTAATAGAGCAATTAAAATTAGCCCTTTATTTTATAACGTTTTCTTTCAGGGTTTTACATTCCTGGATTTTATAAAGAGTCAGGTGATGAGTCATTCTATTTCAATTAATATTCCTTCTTATTTAACGGACGCAGAATCAGTGCTTCAGAATGGTAGCTTTGCTGTTTCCAATAATTGGTATCATGGTACTTCCTCTGCACTGGTAGATTCTATTACACAACAAGGCCTTGTTCGTTCAGGTGACAAACAAATGAATCAGGCAGCTAAAAGTACAATGGCGACTATAGGCAATAGTTATACTGAAAGTATAGAACCAGTTTTTTTAACACAATGTAAAGAATTGGCAGCTTATTGGGCACACCAAGCTGTTAAGCGTCGATCTGTACGTGTTACTGGTGATGAAGAGCCTGTGGTTTTACAGGTACAGATGCATGAGATACAAAATGAAAAGGTGAAACCTGATGTTGGAGCCAGAAGCTTATTGTTGCTGAAGGAAGGAGCGCAGTATCTTGATTTTGTCGAATCGCTTTATCAGCGATGTAATCTGTCTTTTCAATCGCCTGATTTAATGAACGCTGATAGAATGGAATTTTTGAATAGTTTAGGTCTGGCTTATATTGATGAAGATATTTCACCAGAATGTATTAACGTTTTAACACCCTGATTTTTGAGGATATATACTTATGATGACAACAGATTTAATGGATAAATACGAAGATGCGATAACAATGGTTAACGTTAGTCAGTTCACTTTGTATGGAAATAAAAGAATATTTGGCGGTGAGATTGTTCCAGTTAAAACCTTTGAAGATAATACAAAAGCTAAAGCATTGTTGGAAACAGACGGTAAAGGAAAAGTGTTAGTGATTGATGGTGAAGGTTCGCATGGTAGAGCATTAATGGGCGATAACGTAGCGGCAATTGCAATTAAAAATGGATGGGAAGGCGTAGTGATTCATGGTTGTATCCGTGACTCTGCAGAAATCAGTACTATGGATATTGGTGTGCTGGCATTGGGTTCAACCCCACGTAGACCTTTAAAAGGTGATGCAGGCACATCTGGTGAAACGGTTAGTTTTGCTGGGGCCGATTTTGTCAAAGGCCGATATATCTATGTAGACGATGATGGAATGTTGTTATCGGAAACAGCGTTAAACCTTGATTAATAATCCCTTTTTTATTTTTGACTCAGGTTTTTAAGATAAAAAGACATTACTAAAAGTAAAATAAAAATACTCCATAATGGTAGAGGAATGTTTTTTTCATTATCTGCAATAGCATTTTGTGTTAGTGCGTTTTCAATATGGAGTCTTGGAAATATCAAACCATTTCTGGTATCGGTAATCTGATTCGATGAATTAATTAAAACTGATCTCATTTCGGCAGAGGTAATATCTGGGCTTTGCTGTTTTAGCAGGGCAGCTGTAGCTGCAACAAAAGGCGCAGCGTTAGAAGTGCCTCCGGAATTTGTACCAGTAACTGATGTAATAGCACCCGGTGCAAGCATATCCAAAATGCTTGCACTATTACTAAAGCAGGGGATAGAGTCGGTGGTAATGTTGTTATCTGTACAGGGCACAGAAGACCAGGTAGTAGAAGGTCTACTGCTGTCATAAGTGGCGCCGACAGAAAGAGCAGATGAAGTACAAGCTGGAGAATTTATCCCTGTACTGTATCCGTCATTACCACTTGATACAACGGGTATAACATCAATACTCACTAAACTATCAAATAAGAGTTTATAAATTGAGGGCGTGCTTCCATCGCAATAGGTTGAATTAAGACTACCATCTCCCAGGCTTAGATTTACAGACGCAATATTATAAGCACCAGCATTGCTGATTACCCAGTTGATGGCACTGGCAATATGTGTAGAACTTGCAGAATTATTATTAAAAATATCCATGACTAATATATCGGCTTCTGGAGCAACAGAAGTGATAATGCCACTCATGATTGTTCCATGGCCATTTGAATCCAGTTGGTTATCTTCTGGTGCGAAATCCTGGATGAATTTAATTGGGCATGAGGTTGGTATACCTACAGCAGTACAGCCAAAAGTATTATTCGTATAATCCGTACCAGTATCTAACACAGCTACTGAGACGCCATCTCCGGTGAAACCATTATTAATCGCGTAGGGCTGGTTAATTACAATATTGCTTTCTGAAACCTGTAGCTTTAATGAATCATCACTTGATAATCCAGTGACATTAGGAAGAGCAAGTATTTTTTTTAACTGTGGCCAGCTTTGTACTTTGACTTTAAGAATAGGCAAGTTTTCAAATTCTTGAGTGATTACCAGATCTTGTACTTTGCTGGAAATATTGTTTTTGAGTAAAGTGCGTTTTGTTTTTATATTTTGTTTTAGGCGATTAATTTTTTTTTGCTTTCTTGATAAGTTGATATCTTTAGATGAAAAGAAGCGTTGTTGCCATTGTTGAAATGAATTTATTATATTGTCTACGTTACGGGCATTATTGGCTGAGGGTTCTTCATTATCTAAAAGTTCTAGATTAAAAAAAATAAATACTTCAGGGATTTCACCATCACTTAATTTTTTTTGAAGTGGTTTGCCCATTTTTAGAAAGTGTTTTTGTTCGAGTTCTGGGAAGTGCTGTTGTGCGCGGGTTAGCTTATTATTTGGAGTGCCATATGACATATTGCTAAAAAGTAAAACGAGGCAACATGTCAATAATAAGAAAAAAGAAATGTTTTTCGTATGAAGATTCATTAAAACCATAAACAAGTTAATCCTTAATTGGCAGGGTTATCTTCGCATAGTTTTATTACATTCTTTGATGTTATCGGTTTATAAACACAGGGACATTAGTTAACTGACCCTGTGTTTATAAACCAGGAGTAAATAGTGCTATTTATTCATTACGGCAGCCAGTGATTCCAAACAAAGAGAAATATTTTCTTCTTTAGCTGAATAGCCCATCAAACCTATACGCCATACTTTTCCGGCAAATGCGCCCAGCCCGGCTCCAATCTCCAGATTATATTCGTTTAACAACTTACCTCTAATCGTAGCATCATCTTGTCCTTCAGGAATCCAGACCGAATTGAGTTGTGGTAAGCGATAGGCTTCTTCAACAACAAACTCGATACCTAAATTTTGCAAACCTGCTTTTAGTTTTTCATGCATAGCCTGATGGCGAGCAAAGCTGGTTTCGAGACCTTCTTCTTGAAGAATGACTAATGCTTCGTGCAGACCATAAAGAGAGTTGATAGGTGCTGTATGGTGGTATGCTCGTTTGGCACCTTCACCCCAGTAACCCATTAGAAGGTTGATATCCAGGAACCAGCTTTGGACTTTGGTTTTTCTCTGACGAATAACTTCAGCGGCCTTTTCGCTAAATGAAACAGGAGATAAGCCTGGAGAGCATGATAGGCATTTTTGACTACCTGAATAAGCTGCGTCAACACCCCATTTGTCAAGCTCCACAGGAATGCCGCCTAACGAGGTAACACAATCCATAATGGTCAAGCAGTTGTATTGTTGAGCAAGCTTACACAATGTTTCGGCGTCAGACCTTACGCCTGTTGATGTTTCAGCATGAACAAAAGCAAGTACTTTGGCATCTGGGTTAGCCTTTAGTGCATCTTCTACTTTTTGTGTATCAACAGGTTTTCCCCATTCATCTTCTACTTTTATGGCAATGGCTCCACATCGCTCTATATTTTCTGTCATTCTTACGCCAAAAACGCCATTGATGCAAACAATAACTTTATCGTTAGGCTCTAGTAAATTGACAAAACAGGTTTCCATGCCAGCGGAGCCGGGAGCAGAAACGCAAAAAGTTAAATCATTTTTAGTTTGATAAGCATATTGAATCAAACGTTTGAGTTCATCCATCATGCGGATAAATTCAGGGTCCAAATGGCCAATAGTGGGTCTAGCCATGGCTTCAAGAATTTTGGGACTGACATCGGATGGGCCTGGTCCCATTAAGGTACGTGGAGTGGGTATAAAACTATTCATAATTAAAAATCTATTCTATTTAAGTTGTTGAATTCTATTCGTTGTACTACTTTTATCATGCTACTTTCTTTATATAAACAAGCTTTATATACAAGGAAAAGAGTAAAAAACCTGGAAAAAGAGCCGCTCTTTCAGCGGCGCGTGATCATAGCAAAATTTCTTATTGTTTGCATTTTAGTCTGTCGCTGAGATTCTAGAATAAAGGCCACTTAAATCGACTTATTTCTGTGAAAAACATCAATATTTTGGGAGTGTGCTTAATCACATAAACAAAACGAGGCTGTGTTCACAGATTACAAGGCTAGAGCTTTTATTATGACAAGGCCTACGATTTAATTGACTAGATTTAAAACAATGCGGTTTAAAGCAAGGTGATTATAAACAACTTTATTTTTTACTATCTGTTTGCTGTTTTATACGAACACTTTTCGAGACATTATTTATGGACATTTATACCTCTATAGTTGGTTTTTTTCAGACAGGCGGGATGTTTATGTATCCCATCGCTTTTATTTTAACCATTGGTTTGGTAATTGCTTTAGAGCGCTGGTTGTTTTTAAGTACGGCTAAACATACAAATAAAAGGGCATTCTCAAAAATACAGCCATTACTAAAAGAGCGTAAATATGATCAGCTTTATGAGTTCGTCAAGTCATCTTCGGCACCAGTGAGTAAAATTATATTGGCCGGTATGATGGCGATGCATAACAGTCGTCGCAAAGACGATTTAATGTCATCCATGCAGGAATCAGCATTGGAGACAGTGCCAAGAATGGAAAAGCGCACACCTTATCTGGCAACGTTAGCCAATGTTGCAACATTATTGGGCTTATTAGGTACGATCATTGGTTTGATCTCGGCATTTACTGCTGTCGCTGATGCTGACCCCAGTACAAAGGCAACCTTACTTTCTCAAAGTATCTCTGTAGCAATGAATACCACTGCATTTGGTTTGATTTCAGCAATTCCATTGTTATTGATTCATGCAGTGTTACAAAGTAAAACGACGGAAATTATTGATAGCCTCGATATTGTCTGTATGAAGTTTGTGAATTCAGTAAGTGTTGTTCCGGATTCAAAGCAGAATACAGCAAAAAATAAAGCCGACAATATTTCTGCAGCTGCTTAAATTATTCATAAATAAGTCACCTTAGGGGGAGCTGTTTTTCATGAAGTATAGATTGCGTCAATCATTGCTGACTCGAGAAGAAGCCGATCTTGATATTACTCCGTTTATGAACTTGATGATTGTGTTAGTGCCTGTTTTATTATTGAGTATGGTGTTTACACGCATTACTGTAATTGACCTGCAATTACCCAGCGGTCCGTCAGACAATAAAGATTCTCTGGTTCAACAACAAGTAGAAGTGTTATTAAAGCAGGAAACGATGACGGTAAATTTTCCCGAAGGTGTGCTATTGCGAGATATTCCCAACGATGAACAAGGTTATCCTAATTACTCACAGTTGTCTTTAGTCTTACAGGAGTTAAAACGTCATTTGCGACAGAAGCAGGCAGATCGTAAAAATATTAGTTTGTTGGTTTCCGATGATATGCCCTACCATCGTGTAGTATCGACGATGGAGGCTGTACGTTCTTACAAAGCTGTGATAGCCACAAGTGTAGTTGATGCGGAATTGTTTCCTGATATCAGTTTTGGTGATTTACCGGTGGATAAAACTTTTTCCACTTTGGTAAATCGTTAGTTTTGAGATTAAAAGGATAGTAATGTCGATAAAGGCTGGAAAAGATAAACTGGGATTGGCCAGACGACGTGGAAAAACCACGAATACCAAGTTGAACCTTGTTTCTTTGATGGATATTTTTACTATTCTGGTGTTTTTTCTTATGTTGAACTCTGGTGATGTGGAAGTGCTACAGCCAGATGAAAAAATTGAACTGCCCAAGTCTTTTGCAACCTTAAAGCCTGACAATGCACCTGTTATTAAACTGAATAACGATTCTCTGTATTTTAAAGAAGAAAAAATTATCGGAACGCAGTCTATCTTAAAAATAAATGAAGAAGATGTAATAGCGCCATTAATGACAGCCTTAAAAGAATATAAAGGGAATGATACTGTATCAGGAGAGGGTGATTCACTTTCTGGAAAAAAAGCAATTTCAATGATGAGTGATACACAGGTACCTTATGCAATAGTAAAGCGTGTTTTATATACCTGTGCACAGGCAGGATTTCGTGACATTGCATTAGCTGTAGAATATTCAACAAAGACATTAGCCAATGCAACGACAGATGCATCAGCTAATACGTCTTTTACTGAAGCAAAAGGAGGTTAGGGTTGGCCTCTGCTACGTTTTCAATGGATTCTGCGCTACCCTGGGCAAGTGGGGTTCCAGAGGATAAACAGTTTAATCGTTTGTTGCTTTCAGGGTTTATCCTGTTTATTGTGTTGGCGTTAGTGTTTCCTTATTTGCCGGTAAATAAAAACACTAAGCCAGTAGAGATAGAAAAAGAACGTACCCAATATACACGGTTGATTATCGAAGAAAAAAAGCTTCCGCCACCACCTGTTATAGAAAAACAAAAACCCGAACCTGAACCCATACAAAAAAAACCGACTGTAAAGCCAAAGCCTGTAGTAAAAGCCAAACCAAAACCACTACCTGCCAAAAAAGCTGAGCCGGTAAAGCCTGTTGAAAATCTACATAAAGCTCGAGAAACAGCAAAAAAATCTGGAGTACTCGCACTTGCTGATGAGCTAGCTGCAATGAGGCAGAGTGTTGATGTTAGAAAAATGAAAAATAGTAGCCTAAGCAGGGGATCTTCAGAGGCAGCAAAACCAACCAGAAAACTGCTAACTTCAACAGAATCAGCAAAAGTGGGTGGGATTAGCTCTACCAGTTTAAGTCAGGATACTGCTGGGGCTGCTCTTTCTGGTAGAGAGACTACATCGATTGCAGCAACACAGTTTGCTGCAAACCAACAAGATGACGGTCAGCAAGCTGGAAATGCTAGCCAGCCAATGGGTGGTCGTAGTGCGGAAAGTGTCAGGCGAGTTATGGATGCTAACAAAGGCGCTATATTTGCAGTTTATAATCGGGCATTAAGAAAAGATCCAGGTCTTGAAGGCAAATTATCTTTTTCAATGGTGATAGAGTCGAGTGGAGCCGTTACTTTAGTTGATCTGGTTGCTAGTGAGCTGACTGATGATGCTTTAGTGAAAAAAATTCTTTCCCGAATTAAATTGATCAATTTTGGAAATGAGCCAGTAGATCAAACCCGGGTTAACTACTCGTTTGATTTTTTGCCTTCATAAGCTTTTTATTTTACGGGTTACACGCTCTCGGTTATCTTTAACTATTACTGAGAGTCGCCAATATATTTTGATAATCTTCTGGTGGCTCAGTACTAAACGATACAGTTTCTTTGGTTTTCGGGTGAATAAATTCCAGACTGGCTGCATGTAACGCCTGTCTTTGAAAAGCTTGAAGTTTGTCGGCCAATGTATCACTAATGCCTTTTGGACGTTTAAATTTTGAATTATAAGTCGCATCGCCTAACAAGGGTTTTTTGATATGCGCCATATGTACCCGTATCTGGTGTGTTCTGCCAGTTTCCAGCTTTACCAGTAGCTCGGTATGATTTTCAAATTTTTGAAGGATACGATAATGTGTCACGGCTTCTCTAACACCTGCAGGCAGGTTGGGTAGCGGTGGGTTTTTAGGTGGGTAGACTGCCATCCTGGTTCGCTGTGTTTTATGGCGGCCAATAGGGATGTCTATGGTTCCACCACTTATGAGTTGCCCGCAAACAATGGCGCGGTATTCTCTACTCATTGTGCGTTCTTGTAATTGATTTACCAGATGTGTTTGGGCGCGTAGGCTTTTAGCAATAACTAACAGACCTGTTGTGTCTTTATCGAGACGATGAACTATGCCGCAACGTGGTAATGATGCGTTCCCGGGGGAGTGATATAAAACAGCATTGGCTAATGTTCCGGATGAAACCCCAGAACCGGGATGAACCACACAATTGGTTGATTTATTGATAACCAGCACATCTTCATCTTCATAGATAATATCGAGAGGTATGTTCTCTGGTAGCCAGTCTGATGTGGGGTTGGCAATGGACTCTGTATCTACTCTTAATTCGAGCTGATCACCAGTACGGACTTTCTGTTTGGATTTGGCATTTTGCTGATTCAGGGTCAGCAGGCCATTTTCAATCCATTCTTGTAATTTTCCCCTGGAAAAATCCGGGAACAACTTGGCAGCTGCCTGATCCAAACGTTTACCGCCAAGACTTATGTCAATCGTTGCAGAATGTGACATTATTTGCTGGTTTTCCTCGTCATCTGGCAGCTCTGCATTTGTCGTTGATAATGCGGTATTCGTGTCAGTATGTGAATCTTGTGTCATATTCGTACTTGGCGAAAATTCAATAAACAGACATCATACTCTTTTTGGCCGAATATAGCGCCCTAAAAGCCAGTAAACCCGATTTTTTAAGCAAGACCTTAAACAAAACAAAAGAAAGCAAACATATGACTGTAACCCAATCCCCATTATTCAAACTGTTATGCATGACGATACTACTCATAACATTGAATGGATGTTCATTATTTGGTAAAGATGATGAACGCTCCAAAACCAAAGGGTATACAGAAAGTCAGCTTTATGAGCGCATTCAGGGCCTTCTGGATGATGATCTTTATGGCCTGGCAGTTGAAAATTTACAGTTATTGGAGTCGCGTTTTCCCTTTGGGGTTTATGCCCAACAGGCTCAACTGGAAATTATTTATGCCTATTACCGAAGTGGCGATGAGGGTGCCGCTGTTGCCTCTGCAGAACGTTTTATTCGACTGCATCCACGCCATCCGGATGTTGATTATGCTTACTATATGAAAGGTTTAGCCAATTACAGTCTAAAGCCTGGTTTTTTCTCCCGCTTTATCGATATTGATCGAGCCGCAAGAGACGTTGGGCCCGCTCGCCGTTCTTTTTCAGAGTTTCAGGAGTTTCTGCAGTTTTTCCCGGAAAGCCAATACGCTGCTGATGCAAGAGTGCGAATGATACATATTAAACAAACGCTTGCACGCCATGAATTATTAGTTGCTAATTACTACATTGAGCGCCAGGCGTATCTTGCTGCGATAAATCGTGCAAAGCAGGTTTTAGAAACTTATCAAAAAACCAGTGCATTACCTGATGCGTTAGCAACCCTTGCTTACTGTTATAGCCGGCTGGAATTGCATGAGCAAAGTCAGGAATATGTAGAACTGTTAAAACTGAATGCGCCCAATCATTTTGCTTTAGATGCTGACGGTTCATTTGTTTATGATGAACGTTTTGATCCTAATAAAAAATCCTCGATAAACCGATTGAGTTATGGCTTACTGGATGCACCTAAAGCCCCTCAATTTGTCAGTGATTAAAATCATTTGATTTAACGCAAAAAAAGCGATTCACAATAAATAAATTAGTCACAAAATAAACAAATACCAGGTATAAAAACGATAAAAATGCGTAAGCCTTGAAATTATTTGCGCATGTCCTCATATACTTAATAACACTGTTTCTGAAACTTTGCTATTGAGTTTCAGAGTTATTTTAAAGACTTTATTTTAAGATACCTAAGAGGGGTTACTGTGCGTTTTGATCGATTCACTCATAATCTTCAAGCGGCTTTTGCAGATGCGCAGTCTTTAGCGATAGGCAAAAACCATCCATCCATTGAATCCAGTCACTTGCTGGCTGCTTTCCTTGTGCAAGAACAAAGCTCGGTAAAATCGGCGCTTGAAAAATCAGGTGGAGACCTGAATGGGCTAAGTAAAGCGGTAGAAGAAATTATTGATAATCTACCGGAACTGAAAAATCCAACTGGCGAACTTTTGCTTTCTCAAGATTTAAGACGTCTGATGAATCTGGCTGATAAATACGCTCAGGACCAAGGCGATAGTTTTATTTCTTCAGAATCTGTTTTAGCTGCCGCAATTTCTAACGATGGCGAAATACAGCATTTATTAAAAGAGCATGGTTTTAAAGCAGAAAAAGTTCAAAAGGCGATTGCTGAGGTCAGAGGCAGTGATACTGTAGATTCTGCCGATGCTGAAAGCAATCGTGAAGCATTGAATAAATACACCATTGATTTAACCGAGCGGGCCGAAAAGGGTAAGCTTGATCCGGTCATTGGTCGTGATGATGAAATTCGCCGCACAGTACAAGTGTTACAGCGTCGAACCAAAAATAACCCGGTATTAATAGGTGAGCCTGGTGTTGGTAAAACGGCGATTGTTGAGGGGCTGGCGCAACGTATTGTTAATGGTGAAGTTCCAGAAGGACTAAAAAACAAGAAACTGTTGTCACTAGATTTGGGCGCTTTGCTTGCTGGTGCAAAATTCCGGGGAGATTTTGAAGAACGTCTCAAAGCAGTGCTGAAAGAACTTTCGGATATGGAAGGCCAGGTTATTCTGTTTATCGATGAAATACATACAATGGTTGGTGCCGGAAAAGCAGAAGGCGCGATGGATGCCGGTAATATGTTAAAGCCGGCGCTGGCACGTGGGGAATTACACTGTGTTGGTGCTACGACTCTTGATGAGTACCGCCAGTATATTGAAAAAGATGCAGCGCTTGAGCGCCGCTTTCAAAAAGTGTTAGTCGATGAGCCTTCGGAAGAAGATACTATTGCGATATTACGTGGCCTGAAAGAACGTTACGAAGTTCACCATGGTGTAGACATAACTGATAGTGCGATTATTTCGGCAGTTAAACTCTCTCAGCGTTATATTACAGACCGTCAGTTGCCCGATAAGGCCATCGATTTAATCGACGAAGCAGCCAGCCGTATTCGTATGGAAATTGATTCCAAGCCAGAAGCACTGGACAAGCTGGAACGTCGTCTGATTCAGTTAAAAATTCAGCGTGAAGCCGTTAAGAAAGATACGGATCAGGCATCCAAAGAGCAATTGAAAAAACTGGTTGCAGATATTGAAGCGGCAGAAAAAGATTATGCCAAATTAGAGGAAGTCTGGTTGGCAGAAAAAACGGCAGTACAAGGCGATCAATATATCAAGTCTGAACTGGAGCAGGCACGTATACAGCTGGATGCCGCATGCCGAGCAGCCGACCTGACCCGAATGTCTGAGTTACAGTATGGAATTATTCCTGGCCTTGAGCAACGTTTAAAAAATACTACTGAGCGAGTGAAAGAAAATCTGACGCTACTAAGAAACCGTGTTAGTGATGAAGAAGTGGCAGAAGTAGTATCACACTGGACAGGTATTCCTGTTTCCAAAATGCTCGAAGGCGAAAAAGACAAGCTCTTAAAAATGGAAGAAATGCTACATGAGCAAGTAGTCGGTCAGGAAGAAGCAATTAAAGCGGTCTCGAATGCAGTGAGGCGTTCAAGGGCAGGGCTTTCAGATCCTAACAAACCCAACGGATCATTTCTGTTTTTGGGGCCAACCGGTGTTGGTAAAACCGAGCTTTGTAAAGCGCTGGCGGCCTTTTTATTCGATAGCCAGGATGCAATGGTAAGACTGGATATGTCAGAGTACATGGAAAAACATGCAGTTGCCCGTTTAATTGGTGCGCCTCCAGGTTATGTTGGTTACGATGAAGGTGGTTATTTAACTGAGGCAGTGCGTCGCAAACCTTACTCATTAATTCTGTTAGATGAAGTTGAAAAAGCACATCCGGATGTTTTTAATATTCTATTGCAAGTACTGGACGATGGCCGCTTAACTGACAGCCAGGGTCGAACAGTAGACTTTAGAAATGCTGTGGTTGTAATGACCTCCAACCTGGGTTCAGACATTATTCAGGAGCTATCGCAAAGCGAACAGTTTGATAATGTTGCCTTTCTTAATAAAGAGCTTAACAAAGAACCCAAGAAAGATGGAAAAGAAATTGCTGAAGAAAGTAAAGAAGAAATGTCTGCAGAAAATCGTTATCAGGCAATAAAATCCGCAGTAATGAAAGTAGTATCCGAAAACTTCAGGCCTGAATTCATCAACCGTATCGATGAAGCAGTAGTATTCCATCCGTTAGCGAAAGACCAGATTGCAGGTATCGCAAAAATACAGCTCGATGCATTGGCTAATCGCTTACAAGAGCGTGAATTAAAACTGGACTTCTCAGACGAAGCCTTAAATAAACTGGTAGAGCTAGGCTACGATCCAGTATACGGCGCAAGGCCACTCAAAAGAACTATACAGCAATACTTGGAAAATCCGTTAGCACAACGCTTACTGGCAGGCGATTTTCAGGCAGGCGACACCATCAGTATCGGATTGTGTAGCAATGGAAACCTGGCGCATATGGATGACTTTTCGTTTGAAAAGAAAAGTGCATAGTGTTTAGTATACATTGAAGAGTTAATATTTTTGAATGAGAGGAGGCTGAGGCCTCCTTTTTTTATCTAGATATAAAAGAAAACAGGATTGCAGCGCAAGTTCAGATAAGTATAATATTTTACAGGCAGTCGATAGTCAGGAAGTAGTGCAAGTAAAAAGTAGTGGATAGCAGGTTATAAAAAGAGGTTCGAGTGGCATTAAATAGGCAGGACAGAATACAAAAATTACACCGGTTGCTAAGTACAGCAAAAAAAGGTTTATCAATGCTTAGGCTTGCTGAGGAGCTAGAATGTACAGAGCAAACCGTTAAAAAGGTTATCGATAGCATGCGTGAAAGTTATCATGCACCTATAGAATATTCCAAAGAGAAAGGCGGTTGGTATTATGATACTCAACTTAGTGGTGTGTATGAGCTGCCAGGACTTTGGTTGACATCAGATGAGTTGCAATCGCTGGCATTGCTTTTAGAATTGCTTGCAGAATGTGGTAAAGGCGTCTTGAGTAAGGAAATAAGTATTATAGATTCCAGTATTGAAGATATATTTAAAAAACAGGGTTTAAACAAAAAAACTTTTCATTCAATTATAAAAATTCTTCCTCTCACTACACGACAAAGCAGCACACCCTCGTTAGCCAAAGTATGTGATGCTATTCTGCTTAAAAGACAGTTAGAAATTCGCTATATCGACTACTATCAAAAAAAATCTCACCGTTATATAAGCCCACAGCAAATTATTTATTATCGAGAAAACTGGTATGTAGATGCCTGGTGCCACAGTAAAAAAGAGATTCGTACGTTTTCTTTACCGCGTTTATTGTTTGTTGATATATCCGAAGAGCCATTGCATAAGTTGGATGATGCGCAAATGGAGCAGTACTTTGGTGCAGGTTACGGTATTTTCTCAGGTCAAGTAAAAGCAATAGCAAAACTAAAGTTTTTACCCCCGGTATCTTATGATGTCGCCATGCAAACCTGGCACCCGCAGCAAAAAACGTATTGGGGTAAAGCAAGTGATAAGCATAGTTATTATATGGAAGTGCCTTATGCCAAAGACGAAGAGCTATGCAGGGATATTCTAACTCATATGCCTTATATCATTGTTAAGTCACCAACAGCTTTAAGAAAAAAAGTACTCTTAAAGCTGCAAGGAGGCATAGCAGCTAATCAATAGCGATTTCAGTAAACATTTTATTGAAAGTGCTGTATAAAATATCAGGTACCTTTTTTCAATAGTGCATTGTTAGTCTATAAAAACTGAAAAAGATCATATAGAAATACTATGGAACAACTGACCGATCTCAAAGCCATATTGCATTCCAAGCGTGCCAATATTTATTACCTTGAAAAATGCAGGGTAATGCAAAAAGATGGTCGTGTGTTATATCTCACCGAAGCCGAACGAGAGAATCAGTACTGGAATATTCCTATAGCCAATACCACTTGCTTGCTGTTAGGTACTGGAACATCCATTACTCAAGCTGCTATGCGAATGCTTGCTCAAGCTGGAGTTTTGTTGGGTTTTTGTGGCGGTGGTGGTACACCGCTTTTAATGGCAAATGAAATAGAGTGGCTTACACCACAAAGTGAATACAGGCCAACCGAATATATGCAAGGCTGGATGCAGTTCTGGTTTGATGAGCAAAAACGGTTAGAGGCAGCAAAACAGTTTCAGCAATCGCGTTTAATATTTTTATCTAATGTTTGGAATAAAGACCGTGATTTAAAAAATGAAGGTTTTGAGGCATCGCAACCAGAAATACAAACAGCGCTTGACAGTACACAACAAAAAATAAAAAAAGCTGTGAAGGTGAGTGATTTGCTGCAAATAGAAGCGCAGTTAACCAAACAGCTTTATAAAATAGCAGTACACAGAACTGACTATGGCGAGTTTACCCGCGAACGCGATGCGGTTGATGATGCCAATGCCTTTTTAAATCACGGTAACTATCTGGCTTATGGGTTAGCAGCTACCACGCTTTGGGTGTTAGGTATACCTCATGGTTTTGCGGTTATGCATGGTAAAACGAGGCGCGGTGCACTGGTTTTTGATATTGCTGACCTGATAAAAGATGCACTTATTTTACCTTGGGCCTTTATATGTGCTAAAGAAAAAGCGACAGAACAGGAGTTTAGGCAGCAATGCTTGCAAGCCTTTACCGATCATAAAGCGTTGGATTTTATGTTTAATCAAGTGAAGGATGTTGCGCTTAAAAAAGACCGGGAAAGTAGAGGGTGATAATGATATGATACTGTTTAAATGTACAGTTTTTTGTGAGGTTGAGGGTATATGAATGGATAGAAAAAACGCCAAGCGCAAAATTGATGTATTAGATACGAGTATTAGTATTATTTCGTCTGATAATGAAGACTACATTTCGTTAACTGATATGTTGAAAGCAAAAGACGGGGATTTTTTTATTTCTGACTGGTTACGTAATCGCAATACTGTTGAATTTTTGGGTATATGGGAGTCGGTTCATAATATTGCTTTTAATTATGGCGAATTTGCCATAATTAAAAGTCAAGCTGGACTAAATAGTTACAAAGTCAGTGTAAAAGAGTGGGTTACTAAAACAAGAGCTATAGGTTTGCAGGCTAAAGCAGGTCGTTACGGCGGTACTTATGCGCATAAGGATATTGCATTTGAATTTGGTATGTGGATAAGTGCAGAATTTAAAATTTATTTAATTAAAGAGTTTCAGCGGCTTAAACAGATAGAACAAGAACAGACCGGTTGGGATATACGGCGTAATTTGGCAAGTATCAATTACCGTATCCATACTGATGCCATAAAAGAAAATTTAATTCCAGCAGAATTATCATCGAAACAAGTAAGTTATGTCTATGCATCAGAAGCCGATGTGCTCAATATGGCGTTATTTGGTTTAACAGCAAAAGAGTGGCGAAAGAAAAAACCTGATGAAAAAGGCAATATGCGGGATTATGCCAATGGTGCCCAATTGGTATGTCTTGCCAATATGGAGAACCTGAATGCTGTCTTTATCAATGATGGTCTATCACAAGAAGAAAGGCTAATCAGGCTGAATAAAATTGCAATTTCACAAATGCGTATTTTGCTTCAAGATAAAACTGTAAAAAAACTGGAAGAAGAAAAATAACTATGATGGTTACTTTTGTTAGCCAATGCGAAAAAAAGGCACTAACCCGAACAAGGCGAGTGCTAGACGCCTTTGCCAACCGTATTGGCGATAACACCTGGCAAACGGTAATCACGCAAGAAGGGTTGTTAGCAGTTAAAAAATTGTTGCGTAAAACGGCGACCAAGAATACCGCGGTGAGTTGCCATTGGATACGGAGCCGTAAGCGGAGTGAGTTGGTTTGGGTTGTGGGCAATAGGGGTAAGTTTAATTGTGAGGGGGTTGTGCCGGTTAATTTTACATCAGAGAATGAACACAAAATTGAAAAATTTGCTTTAAATACAAATGTTATCGCTTTGTTATCTGGGCTAGCAGGCTTTTTTCATGATGTGGGTAAAGCATCAGAGTTATTCCAAGATAAACTGCTATTTGGCCAAAACTCTGAAAGTAAAGGCTACGAACCATACCGACACGAATGGGTGTCACTTAGAATATTTCAGGCATTTGTTAATGGACGGCCTGACCAGGAATGGCTGAAAAGTCTTGTCAATATTGATAATGACTCAGAAGGTGTCATGTTGAAAAAACTTGAAATATTAAAGGATGGTGTAACTATTGACCTTAAGTCTTCATTTAAGGATTTAGCACCTGTTGCGAAGTTAGTTGCTTGGCTAATTGTTTCACATCATAAGTTACCACAGTATCCTCATAAAGCTGACAATCCGCCCAGTTTAGGCAATATTGAAAAGTGGTTAGATATTGTTGAGCCCTGTTGGAATTCCCCTCAATGTTTAAAGAGTGATTGGAAGCAAGCAACAATAAAAAAAAATTGGACTTTCCCCCAAGGGACACCTTTTAAAAGTGCTCATTGGCAATCGCAAGTGAGTATCTTGGCCGATAAAATTTTGCGTAATGAACGGGTCTTTATCGAAAATTGGTTTGATCAACACTTTACTGCTCATTTATCAAGGCTTTCTTTAATGTTAGCAGATCATTATTACTCGTCGAATGAGCCTGTTATAAAAAGAAACCCTGAATGGCAAGATAGAAACTATAAGGCTTATGCTAATACTTATAAGGACGAGTATGGTAAAAAGCAGTTAAAACAAAAGTTGGATGAACATAATATTGCTGTGGGCGACAATGCATATAAGATTGCTAAACAACTACCAAATTTAAAATACCAGCTCACAGCATTAAAGCCTAATCTCAATTTGACTAAAAAAGTACCTCAACAATTTCAAGATGATTTCGGCTGGCAAGACGGTGCTTTTAACTTAGCAAAACAACTGCGTGAGCAAAGTCAGCAGTATGGGTTTTTTGGTATTTGCAAAGCCTCAACGGGCAAGGGTAAGACGCGAGCGAATGCTCGAATTATGTATGGGCTAGCTGATGAAGATCAATGTCGTTTTAATGTTGCTCTAGGGCTTAGAACATTAACATTACAAACAGGCGATGTTCTGAAGCGTGATTTAGGTTTAAAAAGTGATGAGCTTGCACTATTGATTGGATCTCAAGCAGTTAAAGATCTGCACAGGCAAACTCATCACAAAGAACAGAGTGGGTTAACTTCTGAGCAAGAACAGTTAGGTAGTGCTTCTTCAGAGCCTTTAGTCAAAGATAATGTTGCTTTAGAAGAAAACCTGCCAGACTTTACAGGAGAGTTCTCAAAGTGGTGTAAGCATGACCCTAAATTATTAAAACTTATCCAAGCACCAGTTCTGGTTAGCACCATAGATTATTTGATGCCGGCAAGCGAAGGTGTTAGAGGTGGTCGTCAAATTGCGCCAATGCTGAGATTATTAACCTCTGACCTAGTGCTAGATGAGCCAGATGACTTTGGCCTAGAAGACTTGCCAGCTTTGTGTCGTTTAGTAAACTGGGCAGGTATGCTTGGTAGTCGCGTATTGTTATCTACGGCAACCATTTCTCCATCATTGGCCAGCGCCTTATTTTCTGCTTATCAAGCGGGGAGAAAACACTATACTAAGGTCAATGGAGAAAAAGGTG
Source organism: Cellvibrionales bacterium (assembly GCA_041941365.1). Classification (GTDB taxonomy): domain Bacteria; phylum Pseudomonadota; class Gammaproteobacteria; order Pseudomonadales; family UBA7434; genus UBA7434. Next base: position 24,034 of record JBGTQK010000007.1, read on the forward strand.
AGATTAAACAGGTTTGCTGTGCTTGGTTTGATGAGTTTAAAAAGCCAAAATCAGTCCTTGTTGCAGGTGTCGATAGTTTTAAAAATGAACATGATTTATTCGTTGATAAGCGTATAGAAAACCTTAAAAAAGAAACTAAACCATTAAGAAAAGCGAAAGTTATTCATATTGGCAAAGAGCTAGATGAAGATAAAAAGCCAAGCGCTTTGATGGCCTCAGTCATCAGGCAGTCTATAACTAGTTTACATGAACAACACGCCATAGCAGTCAATAATAAGCAGATATCGATTGGTTTGGTGAGAATGGCAAACATCAATCCAATGGTTCAAATTGCTAAACATTTGTTGGCAGATGAATCGCAACAAGATACTGTCATACATTATTTTATCTATCACAGTAGATTCCCCTTAATTCAACGCTCACATATTGAGTTGCAACTTGATAGGGCTCTAACAAGGAAAAGTGAAAAAGATTGGCTACTCAATTCTGGTATCCCTGAAATCGCGGATACATATGATGAGAAAAACCATATCTTCGTTGTGTTAGCGACAGCAGTAGCAGAAGTAGGTCGAGACCATGATTATGATTGGGCTATAGTCGAACCAAGCTCCATGCGCTCAATCATTCAGCTTGCGGGCCGCGTGCAGAGACACCGAAAAAATGTGCCTAGCTGTGCCAATATGTATATCTTATCGAAAAATTTCAAAGGGCTAAAAGGTGATACTCCATGCTTTCAAAAGCCAGGTTTTGAAACTGCCAATGTTCCCTATTCATCCAATGATATTAATGACTTAACAGTCGATGATGAATTAGGCGAAATCAATGCAGTTGCCCGCATAAAAATGCCAGAAATCACATCTGCATCAATTAAACAGGCGACTCAGCCACAAATCACATCATTCAACTTACTAGAGCACTTGGCACAAACATTACGCTTATATGGTAGCGATAAAGAGCTGAACCATGCATCTCAATGGTGGAAAACCGAAGTAACTTGGAGTGGTGAACTTCAAGGCCATCAACCATTTAGGAAGTCTGAACCACAAGATGACTTTAGCATGCAGTTATCAAGAACAGGTAAGTTTGTTTGGTACAAAAAAGTGCCCAAGACTTTTCCTTCTGAGTTTGAAACAACAAATGATATCGCTAAAAAACCGGAAAAGGTAAAGCTGGGAAACAACATTACCTTTTGGGGCTGTTTCAACCTTCAGCAAGAAATTAATAACTTGCATAAGTCAAGTGACAAAGAACAATCGTACCTGATTAGAACGTTTACGCATATTACATTGCGAAAGTTAGATGAAAGCAGAGGTGAGCAGTGGCAATATCATCCACAGCTTGGGATCTATACATTATTAAAGAAAGATGGATACAAATATGATGGATAAAGTACTAAAAGAAGCTTTAGCTCATGAAATTTTAACTTATATCAAGCAAAGAAAGGATAAAAAAATAGAGGCTTTTTATAAAGATAAACCGAAAAAAAGTAAGCAAGGTCTTGTGATAAATGGAGCTATCAATATTAGATTGTCAGAATCATTGAAAAAAATAACTAATGATCAAGATGCAGTTCAAGAAATTGAAAAGTTAAAGAGATCTAAAGAGCAAACACCTCTAGCGTTTCAGCAAGAGAAGTTTAAAAAGCTTATATCACTTGTCCCAGAAAATTCAGTTAATGAAGAGATAGATGAACTAAAAAATATCTTGCAACAATTTTTGACCAGTAAAGAAGAGGAATATAACCCTGTTAATTGGCTCAATCAAATGACGCCTAAAGCAGTCGATATTAGTTTCGCAACTCATGTAGCGAAACTGACACATTCTAGCAGTAAAGGCTCAAGTGTATTTGATATTACAACTGATAAAAATAATTTTTATTTGACTACAAATACATTAGCTGAACCTATTATAGATACTGCTTCATCGAATGCTGCTTCCCTCCCAATAGCCGATATTCTAAAACTAACAGTAGATGGTGTGAGCGTTCTAGATTGTTTAAAAAATGATGATAAAGGGATATTTCAGAAAATTACCGATAGCGAAGAGCATTTAGTGACATGGTGTAATAACTTAAAACAGGCATATGATAGCACTCAAAAACAAAGCTACTTCCTTTCAAAACAGATCTACTTTCCAATTCAAGATAAGCAATATCACCTGCTATTACCATTAACATCTTCTTCGCTAGTTCATGCCATACATCTTGAGCATAAAAAATACTGGGATGATAGTCAGGTTTTGGCAAGAGATAAAAAGTATGCAAAAAAATACTCAACGGTAGAAACTAAGACTTACCCAAATAAAGCACATATATATGTAACAGGATCAAATCATTCCAATGCGTCAGCACTGAACGGGCAGAGAGGTGGTAGGGTCGCTTTATTATCAGCGCAGCCGCCACAATGGTCATCTCAATCAATCTCTTATCAAAATAGAAAATCGGTATTTGATAAACACCTGAGTTACCAACTAAATGAAGAAATTACTGAGTTAAGAAAATATCTCTTATTAATACAGAGCAAGCAATTAAGTATGAGTGAGCCGAAACGCAACGCTGCTATTGCTAACAAGTTGCAGGCTATCTGCGATAGTTTTTTTGATGAAATGCAAACAATAAGTAATAATCAAAATCAGCGTGGTTGGACGATAGAAAGTACTTTGCCTGTAGAAGAGCAATTGTTATTAGAACCTTGGCGAATGGATGAACAAGCCAAGGGTCTAAAACTGAATACAGACTGGCATAAGGTTTTAAGTGAAAAGTATGGATATTGGTTGAACAAGCAGATTAAGCAAAAGTGTGAACTCTCATTAAATACGATACATGAAGCACTTTGGGCTGATGTATTTGCGAATGAGTTAAGAGAATATATTGCAATACAGGAGGTAATAGTATGAGTCAGTTTTTAGTGTTGAGTCATATCAAAGTACAAAATGCTAACTCCATTGCGGGGCTTACTTGGGGATTTCCAGCAATAACACACTTCCTTGGGTTTACGCATGCATTGAGTAGACAGATATCTTCTAAATATTATGGAGACTATGAAACAGAGCTAGATGGTTGTGCCGTCATCTCTCATGAATTTCAAAATAAAGTTTATCAGCCTAAGCAGTATGCAGATTTCGAATTTTTACAAAGTAAGAACCCGCCTGTCCTAGCTAACCATAAAAATATGTCACCGCCGATTATCGAAGAAGGAAAAATGAACCTAACGGTTAGTTTAGTCATTGAGCTAGGAAGCTCAATGGCACTGACAAGCGATCAGATAATAGAATTTGAATCACAGGTTCGAAATCTCTGTGAACAAATGCGATTAGCTGGAGGAACCATTGTGAGCGTAGAAAGTATTAAGTTACTCTCAGGCAGTACGACCGATCAGAAAGCAAACATGCTACGCAAGATTAAGAGATTAACCATGCCGGGTTTTGTACTGATAGATCAACATGGTTATCTTGATGAACACTATAAAGCATTATTAGAAAAAAACGAATCAGATAATTCCATTCAGTTACTTGATGCATGGCTAGATTTTTCAGCCTTGAAATATAAAGCACAACCAAAATTGCAAGAAGATCAGGTTGCACCTGATGAGAATGCTGAAGCCGACTGGGAATATGTGCCCAAACCTAAGCCAGGTTATTTAGTGCCATTAATGATTGGTTATAAAGCCATTAGCCAGATTTATGAGCCTGGAGAGGTACTTAATACGAGAGACCCAGACACAAAGTCATGTTTTGTTGAAGCTGTGCATTCTATAGGTGAGTGGAAAGGAGTGCATAGGATTAAATCCATTCAAGATACTATTTGGCGTTACCAGCATGATGGTCAATGGTATTTATGTAAACAAAATAACGTGATTCCTTCGATAGACAACACAGATTCATTGTCACCCGCTATTGATGACGATCAATTAAACACTATCAACGATTTACTTAACTTATTAGGGAAATAACTATGACAGATATAACTATGCCAACAGTACTTGCTTTTGACCGTAAACTTGAGCCATCAGATGCCTTGATGTGGTCAGGGAATTGGAGTGACATTTCGAGAGAAGAAAATTGGGGGAAAATTGAGTTATTTGAACGCCGCAATAGAGCGGTAAAAAGCAATTTCAAGCAAGAAGTGTTAGAGAATGAAAAAAAGTTACAAGAAGAAATAAAAGAAGCAAACTTATCGTGGGGTGATGATGCTGCCCTTGATCATGAACATGACACTTTAAAGGTCAGCTTCACATTACGAGTTGTATCAGGGCTTGAACAACCATCTGTTTGTAATAAACCAGATTTTGAAGAGGCATATAGCAATAAAATATCGGAATATCTCAAGTCTAGTATTGGTGATCTAGCTAAACGCTATGCATACAACATTGCGAATGGGCGTTTTTTATGGCGAAACCGGATCGGGGCTGAAGAAGTAAAAGTAATAGTAAGACACCAAAGCCTTGCTAAGCCACTAACATTTAATGCCTACGATTTTTCGCTTAAAAAGACAGAATCAGACGACCTGGAAGTTGCTAAATTAACTGATTTAATCAGGGCTGGATTATTAGGTGATGAAAAAGTTTTATTAAATATCTGTGGATTTGTACAATTGGGACAAGGGCAGCGTATATGGCCATCACAAGAAATGGTACTTAACTCACCTAAAGGAGAAAAAAGTCGTCATCTATTTTATATTGGGGCTGATTCAAAGCGCTTTGCAGCCATGCACTCTGAAAAAATTGGTAATGCGTTAAGAACAATTGATGACTGGTATCCTAAGTATGAAGAGGTAAAAGCTCCAATTGCGATAGAGGCTTACGGCTCAGTAACTCAGAAAGGTGAAGCATATCGATCAAATAAAACAGACTTCAAAACACTGCTTCTAAAATGGTTTAACTCAGATGACTTAACAATTAGTGAAAAACATTTCGTTGTTGCCATGCTAATTCGTGGAGGTGTATTTGGAGAGGGTGAAAGCTAATATGGAACACTATATTGAAATAAACTTATTGCCCGACCCAGAGTTTCCAGCATCCACTTTAATGAATGCGTTATTTAACAAGTTGCATAAGGCGCTTTTTGATTTGCATTCTAAAGAGATGGGTGTAAGTTTTCCTAATTATGAAAAAACATTAGGTAAAATGTTGAGAATTCATGGAAGCGAGTCAAATTTACAAAAGTTACAGGCATTAGATTGGATAGGGCGGATGAAAGATTATTGTATTGCTTCAGCGGTTCAACCAATTCCTGAGCTTGTTCAGTACCGTACTGTTTCACGCAAGCAGGATAATATGACTAACGCTAAATTAAGAAGGTTAATTGCGCGGCAAGAGCAAAGGCAAGATGGTGTTCCTATGTCTGAAACTGATATACAAAACTACCAAGAAAAAATGGTAGCAGATCAGCAAAAGGGACCCTTTCTGGACTTAAAAAGCTCTAAAGGCCAGCGTTATAGGCGGTATATCAAATTGGGTGAGCTTCAAAATGAATCTGTTGCCGGAGAATTTGACCAATTTGGACTATCCAAAACAGCAACAGTACCCTGGTTTTAACCCAAGTTAAAATCGTTTTTTAAAAATGTAGTAATTTCAATAAGTTACATTAAGTGCTAAAAACTTTGGTTTTTTTATAAAAATTAAGGTAAGTACTTGATGTAACTTATTTTTTGCGTCTAAAATTACAGGTAAGCTGCTGCATACGCAGCTTAGAAAATCGACATGGCATAGAGGGCTTGACGTGTATCGTAAGCTGCTGCATACGCAGCTTAGAAAATCGGCAAATTCCATCGAGTCAGGCTTTAACCGTAAGCTGCTGCATACGCAGCTTAGAAATATATCCAACTCTAACGATTCTACCGTATTACGTAAGCTGCTGCATACGCAGCTTAGAAACTGACGTAAACGAAATGGATTACCGTCATTATGTAAGCTGCTGCATACGCAGCTTAGAAACGTAAAACCCACCTCACGCGCTATCCGTAGCGGTAAGCTGCTGCATACGCAGCTTAGAAAATCAGTCCAGCAAATAAAAAACCAAGCCCTACGTAAGCTGCTGCATACGCAGCTTAGAAAGGCTGAATTCGCCATTTCTAACGCTGTAGAAAGTAAGCTGCTGCATACGCAGCTTAGAAATGTCACTGTATCAGTGAAAGATATAATGTATTGTAAGCTGCTGCATACGCAGCTTAGAAAACGTGAAACATTCCATTAGGAGTACTTGATGAGTAAGCTGCTGCATACGCAGCTTAGAAAACATGGAGTTCACACTTGCTATACTTGTATTTGTAAGCTGCTGCATACGCAGCTTAGAAACCAACGAAGAAAAAATTGAATCTACAGAAAAAGTAAGCTGCTGCATACGCAGCTTAGAAAACGTACGTAACCATACCGCCGCTCGATTTTGAGTAAGCTGCTGCATACGCAGCTTAGAAAGCCAGATTTCAGCGGTGGTGCCAACACAGTTAGTAAGCTGCTGCATACGCAGCTTAGAAAGTATAAGAGAATCGTTCCCTAACCAAGAAAAAGTAAGCTGCTGCATACGCAGCTTAGAAATGGTCAAATCGGAATATCATCTAATTCCAGAAGTAAGCTGCTGCATACGCAGCTTAGAAATGCTGAACGCTGACTTGCTAACGAAGGTGTTAGTAAGCTGCTGCATACGCAGCTTAGAAATTAAAAACCCCTGTAATCCTAATGATTGGATCGTAAGCTGCTGCATACGCAGCTTAGAAAGCCTTGACTAGCCTAAGCTCGCTATCGCTCGCGTAAGCTGCTGCATACGCAGCTTAGAAATCGTTGACAATCTCGAAATTGCCATAATATTCGTAAGCTGCTGCATACGCAGCTTAGAAAAGTCGGTAACAATGGAAGCGCGTGAGCATGTCGTAAGCTGCTGCATACGCAGCTTAGAAATCCATAAAGAAGGGAGATAAGGCAGGGTACAAGTAAGCTGCTGCATACGCAGCTTAGAAAGAATTTACTAAATTAAAAAAGAGACAATATGAGTAAGCTGCTGCATACGCAGCTTAGAAAGGTTAAGGGGCTTTTTTTCTGCTTGTTCAGCAGTAAGCTGCTGCATACGCAGCTTAGAAATAACGATTCTGATTGTCCCGCTAATCTATTCTGTAAGCTGCTGCATACGCAGCTTAGAAACAATAAAAAATCCTGACCGGACTTGGTATTAAAGTAAGCTGCTGCATACGCAGCTTAGAAAGAAACGACCGACAGGCCGAGCGACAATTTGAGGTAAGCTGCTGCATACGCAGCTTAGAAAGCGAGGCATACGAAATAACAACCCGATGAACAGTAAGCTGCTGCATACGCAGCTTAGAAAAGCACGATGACATTCCAAGAGCTATTAATAATGTAAGCTGCTGCATACGCAGCTTAGAAAAGATATGACAAAAGATGGCAATCCGCATGATTGTAAGCTGCTGCATACGCAGCTTAGAAAAGAAAGCGCTGTCAATGCTATCAGGAATTATCGTAAGCTGCTGCATACGCAGCTTAGAAATCATAAAAATTATCTGATTTAAAACAATAGTAGTAAGCTGCTGCATACGCAGCTTAGAAATGCATAAGTGTTGGCTATGCTGCTAACCCTTGGTAAGCTGCTGCATACGCAGCTTAGAAATGTATGGGAATGGTACAGGGAGGCATTGCGCGGTAAGCTGCTGCATACGCAGCTTAGAAATGAAGAAAGGGGCGGATGCCGCCACGGATATAGTAAGCTGCTGCATACGCAGCTTAGAAAGTCCTCGGGCTTATGTGACAGATCAAGCATAAGTAAGCTGCTGCATACGCAGCTTAGAAATGACTGACGATCAATTCGCGCAAGTCTATGACGTAAGCTGCTGCATACGCAGCTTAGAAAATCGAGTCAGGCTTTAACCCCTCATCTATTTGGTAAGCTGCTGCATACGCAGCTTAGAAATGACGCTAACAATTCCTCTTGTTCCTGATCAAGTAAGCTGCTGCATACGCAGCTTAGAAATCTAACTCGTTGCGTTAGTTATATCATCTTCAGTAAGCTGCTGCATACGCAGCTTAGAAATGCTTCATGTGTCATAACTGAAAAAACAGGATGTAAGCTGCTGCATACGCAGCTTAGAAATAAATGCACAAAACAATGCCGAAAAAAATGGTGTAAGCTGCTGCATACGCAGCTTAGAAATAACAGCATGCGCTTAGGCTCTTGACTCACTGGTAAGCTGCTGCATACGCAGCTTAGAAATTAACGCTAACAAAGCAACAACTGCAACGACCGTAAGCTGCTGCATACGCAGCTTAGAAATTGGACCCGATCTGGCGAAGTATCGCCATACTGTAAGCTGCTGCATACGCAGCTTAGAAAGAACATGGTGTGCTTGTCTTGGCGACAGAGAGGTAAGCTGCTGCATACGCAGCTTAGAAATTTAGGTTAAAGCTTATCCTTTAGGTTAAGATGTAAGCTGCTGCATACGCAGCTTAGAAAAGTACAAAATCACTTTGCCAAAACGGATGCAAGTAAGCTGCTGCATACGCAGCTTAGAAATCATTTTTAGTAAGCGCCACTTCATCACAAATGTAAGCTGCTGCATACGCAGCTTAGAAAATAATAAAAATCCCCTTTAGTTAAATATACAAGTAAGCTGCTGCATACGCAGCTTAGAAACATTATCACCTGCACAGGCAGAAGCAGACAGGGTAAGCTGCTGCATACGCAGCTTAGAAATACATTAAGACAGCAGAGGCTTTAAGTAATAAGTAAGCTGCTGCATACGCAGCTTAGAAATTGCCAATGTAAATAAAGTATTTTGTCTGAAAGTAAGCTGCTGCATACGCAGCTTAGAAATGAAACAGCGCTTTAGTATTAGAAACTTTACAGTAAGCTGCTGCATACGCAGCTTAGAAAGCAATGCGATGTATAAAAAACTAGATTAATGTGTAAGCTGCTGCATACGCAGCTTAGAAAAATAGTTTTTACTCGTCTATTTTTGAACTTGAGTAAGCTGCTGCATACGCAGCTTAGAAAGCCACCTTAAAGACAAGCCTGAGCGTGACCGTGTAAGCTGCTGCATACGCAGCTTAGAAAAATAATATCTATATTTATATCACCCGCAGCAAAATCGTTAGATAGCTTAAGACAACAAAAGCCAAAAATATTAATAAAAACAAAAAGATATGGCTTGTCTTGGGTTGTCCTATTGACGACCGGAACCTAGTTTTGTCATGCTGGGTCGCATCAAATGTGTACAAATTTATGTACAAATTCTGCGACGAAAGCGCTACATAAATTTTTTGTACATGTCTTTTAGAATCAATGACATGGGCAAAGAGTTATGGCTATTACTGAATCGTGGTTAAAGGCAAACCACAAAAAGGCTAGACCAAAATCAATTTCTAAAACGGATAGAGACGGGCTAAGTGTGCGTGTCTCTCCCAAAGGCAAAATCACCTTTGTCTTTCGATATTACTATCAGCAAACCGGTAAACGGCTTGATGTTGGCGTATACCCTCAGCTTACGCTGGCGAAAGCCAGGGAAGAGGTTGTACGTTTAAAACAGAAGCTGGGTGAGGGGCATGACCCTAAAATTGTTCGTAAGCTTGAACGGCAGGATATTGTCGATGCTCCCACATTAAAATCGTTATTTGAACTTTGGTACGAAAGCTACTGTGTCGACAACAAAAAAGGCCATCAGGATATTAAGCGTTCGTTTGAAATCCACGTTTATACCAAGCTCGGCGATTTACCCGCTAAAGAGATTACCCTGCACCACTGGTTGGCATTGCTTGAACCGTTAGCGAAGAAAACACCTTCAATTGCTGAGCGAATTTTGGTGAATACCAAGCAGCTCTATAAGTGGGGTGTGAAGCGGCAAATACTGCCTCTCAACCCACTCGCTGATATATACGCAAAAGCGGATCTCCAAATCGATAAACGGTTTGTGGATCGTATTTTGTCAGAAGAAGAGATCAAAATGGTCTGGCGAGCTATTGACGACTCTCGCATCACGCCCAAGAACAAGCTCTTTATCAAACTCTGTCTGATCTATGGTTGCCGATGTGGTGAATTACGCCAAGCGGAGAAGTCGCATTTCGACTTTCAAAAGCGTGTATGGACTATTCCGCCTGAGAATCACAAGCTCGGTAAATCAACAGGTAAACCGTTAGTACGCCCAATCATTACACCGGTCGCGGATTTCCTTGCGCAGGCTTTTGATCTCAGTCGGGAAAGTGAATTTGTTTTTACCAATGAAGGGTTAAGTACAATGATGAAACCCGCTGCCCCCGTTCAGCTTCCCTACAACATTATGCAGTATTTGCGGCGGCACGAGAGTTATGAAATACCACATTTTTCGATGCATGATCTCAGGCGCACCGCTCGAACCCAGTTTTCCAGACTGACTGACTTCAGAACCGCTGAAGTCATGCTGGGTCATTCATCAGGGCGTATCGTGAATACCTATGATCATTATGATTATCTGGAAGAGCAGGCAGAAGCCTACCGAAAGTGGTGTAAGCGGTTGTTTTCGATAGTCAATGATGATTTTGAGCCGGAGCCTGCTGACAGAAACAATGTGATCAGGCTGGATAAATGGCGACGAGCATAAAATATATCATTGACGATATATGTCATTTGTGATAAGGTTAAATATGACTTGGATGATAGATTTACACCCTCAGTTTGTAGGGGAGTTTCAGCAGCTATCCGAAACGGTACAGGATGGTTTGCTAGTAGAAATGGAACTGCTTGAAAGGCTAGGACCACGATTAAGTCGTCCTCATGTTGATACGCTGAAAAATTCGAAGCATAGCAACATGAAAGAACTAAGGCTTTATGCCGATGATGGCGTTTGGCGTGTAGCCTTTGCCTTTGATCCCAAGCGACAAGCAATTTTGTTAGTTGCTGGAAACAAAGCAGGTTTAAGCGAAAAGCGCTTTTATAAGCAGCTTATCAAAAAAGCCGATGAGCGGTTTGATGATCATCTGAAACGATTGAAGGAGGATATGACATGACTAAAGGAGCAAATTTACAGCGCGTCTGGGATCAACTTCCAGAAGAGCGTAAGCAGCGTATTGTAGAGCGTGCTGATCAATTAGAGGCAGAATATCTTACCTTGCAAGAGTTGAGAAAATCAGCAGGATTGACTCAAGCTAGTGTATCTGACGTGCTTGATATGCCGCAATCAAACGTGTCTCGCCTTGAGAAAAGTTCCGATATGTTGATTTCAACACTTCGTGAATATATTGAAGCTGTGGGCGGGAAGCTAAATCTAACTATTGAGCTTCCTGATAAGCCGCCAATTATTCTAGCCGGTCTTAGTGATCTTCTTGATAAATCACAATCAGAATCAACGAGAGATCACTAGCATGCCTACTGGTCGTGAGGGTACATGCGATTTAAAAGCTAAATTGCTGCAAGATCCAACAGTTAAAGCTGAATATGATGCGCTTGAGGGGGAGTTTATGCTCGCTGGCGCAGTTATTGGTGCAAGGGTGCATGCTGGTTTAAATCAAGAACAGCTAGCTAAGCGGTCAAGTATTTCGTTGGAGCGGCTTATTATGATTGAGGGTGGGGGAATTTCTACGAGGCTCGATGAGCTGCAACGTATATCGGAAGCAACAGGGACTCTGCTAAAGGTTTCATTTGAACATCATGTATAGTGAAAGTGATAAAGGACAAAAAAATAGTGCAGTCGTTACCGCTAACCCGTTTGAGGGATTAAAAAATGGTGATGAGCGTCTAGCAAAAGCAAAGCTAGCAATTGTAATTAACCAGTTGCTTCAAGGGCGTGGTTTAAATGAAAAAGCTGCCTCGGAGCTGCTTGGCATTACCCAGCCCGAAGTGTCTCAAATTGCTAACGGTCGTCTATCAGAGTTTACCTTTGATCGTTTATGCCGCTGTTTGCAGGCGTTAGATATTAGTGTAGAGATTACGCTTAAGAAAAGAACGCCAGCGTTTGCGGGTATTCATGTTCATAATGAACTTCGGATTTAAAGATAGCTGAGAAAGTGATATGGCTAAAGGAATGACACTAACTATATGTTATGTTTGATTGACAAGCTGAAGGAAGGCGATGATCTTTCGTCTAATATTGATAAAAGATATGATGAGTTAGATGCAATTAGAAATAATATACTTGAGAGAGCCAAACTCCAAAAAAACGTAATTATTGTGTCTGTTTTCTGATCAGATTAGTCAATCGACAATCACATAGGTGCTTGGTGACATATACGCCGGATAAGACGATAATTGTTCGGCATGGAGAATGTCATTTTCTTGAGGTTTTGCGTTAAAGCTTATAAGGTAAACGCCTGCTTCGCTGACAGGGAAAACAGTTTCAAACAAATGCTTCTGATGCGGTCTAATGGCTGCGCTGATAACTGAATTGATATTTCCATCGCCGCCTATATTGTGGAAGCCCACTTTCCCAAGAACAGAATAAAAGTGCTCTCCGTTCGTATTTGTACTATGAACCTTTGCAATGGATACAGCATCTTTTTCCCATGTTATTCGGGTCGAATTGCTGCCGTTGTTTTGAATTTCAAGCTGTATAAACAATAAGGAATTTTTGTTTTCAGGGTTTGTTTGTTGACGTGCTGTTATTTTGAAGTTCAGGGCATTTAGTTTTTCAACTTGTATCTGTTGACTGATTTGTATAAGTTTCGCATCAGCGGTTTGGCTAACAAGTGTTTTATTGAAAATAAATAACGTCCAATAACCACCTATTGCTACTGCCACTGCTAGAACTAAGCTTTGAATTCCCGAAGCTATATTTTTAAATTTTTCATGGTTTCTCATTGCTAATATTCACTATTAATTTTTGATGCATAGCTATGGGTGAGCGTAGAGCACACTTTATGCTCTCATAAGTAAATCTACGGGAACGCTGTAGGTTTTTCGCTGATGGTAGCCGAAGGTTTTGCGAAGCGTGTGCGAAGAATAATTGCCTTGGAGCTGAGCGTAATCGTAACATCACTTTTTTACCTTTGCTATTAGTGTTTTGGTCGTTGATGCTTTGCTGGCTTTTCGGGGCGGTACTGCACTTTACAGTGAGAGGTTCAAAAAACATCCCATTTGCTGTGAGTTCGAGATGGCACAGGGGCGTGTTCAATACTCGGTTACGAATTTAGCAAACGCTGTGAGTTATAGAATAGAGAGGTTGTTTTAATTTCATGGGGGATAAAGAGCCTCATTGAATAGTTAAATGCTGGATTTTTCTATTCGTTCATGCCTATATGGTGGCGCACAACTTTTGTGCTGGGGCTTTCATCCTCATAGTAAGTACGGCAAGACACAGCCGTTATTATTGTGTCACTACTCAGCACGGCTGGGTGGTGATGCTATGTCCAGGGTGCAAACCTAAAAGCATCGCGCCGTTTTACTTACTACGGATGAAAACACCCAGTCACCAGAGCAATCTGGTGGCTTTGAGTGAAACAACCGGAAAGGCTTGCAATGGCAAACAATAAAACCTATTCAAAACAATTTTATCGCGCGCTTGGCATATTCAAAGCGATTGAAGAGCAGAAGAATATCGATGATTACACGATCATTAACCAACACAACTTTTATCGGCTATATCAGTTTTCCAGAAGCAGCTTAAAGCGCTAGTTGTTCGTGAAATACAAAAATCGCTTCAAGATAAAAACAATGTGGTTTCTATAACTGATTTTTAAATAGATCACTTATGTCTTTGTCTTGAATGCATAAATAATTAAGTGTTTGTTGTTCGCTGGCATGGCCAAATGCAATCATGAGTTCAGCGATTTTTCTATTTCTCCGTCGCCAGAAGAACAAAATATCCCACCAAACACCACGATAAATATGGTAGCCCCATGTTTTTCGTAAGGTATGCGATGAGTAATTGCCTTGTAGCCCGACTTGGTTGCACCAGTGTTTTGTGTACTTAGAAATGGTGTTGCTTTTAAGCGCCTGCTTCGTGGTGTTAGATACAAAAAGTGGTGCATCGAGCGAGGGGCAGGGGTGAACCGTTAGCCATTTTTTGATAGCTCTGAAGGTTGTTCTATTGATAGTGACAGCTCGATATTTTTTATTCTTAGTTTGTTTTAACTCTAGCCTGTCCCACGCTTTTAAATGATAAACGTCACCAACTTTTAGCGAGACTAGCTCGCAAGATCTGAATGCTGTATTTATACCTAGTATAAATAAACACAAATCACGAGGGTTATCAGCTAGCAGTTGTTTTATTTTTTTAATGGATTGACGGCTGCGTATCGGCTCAACTTTCGTCATGGAATGAAGTTTAGGTCTGTTTGGGTTGCCGCGAGCTTTGTTCGTTGACTGCATGGTTGAGCCTCCTGCTCAATTTAATGTTTCCTGTGCAGCCAACTGATTTTTATTATAACCAGTTGATATGTCTAACTTTTATCTAAAAGTTAGACATAGAATATAACACAAAATTTATCATAGAGTTACCAAAGAGCCTCAATATGCGCAAGTAAAAAATATCTTCCGTAAACCTCTGTCCTGTGCAGGTCGCTAACTTTTAGATATTTCTTAGATAGCGTCACAAAACCGAATAATTATTCGGAAGGCGAGGTTTTCATGAAGGTTTTTTATCACAGCACGATAATAAGTTTACTTGCGGCAATTGTCTTGCAAGCAGCACCTGTCATTGCGGGTGATAGCGGTTTCTATGAAAAAGATTGTCGATCACAGCCGGTAGAAGTCTGTGAAGCTGGCAGTCAAACTATTTCAAAAACACGATTTACGATACTTGCCTATGGTGGGAGCGATAAACTTTATCAAGCCGCTGTTAGAGCATTGAAGCGATTTCAGAATGATCATGGTGTCGACACAGCAATCATTCGAGCGCCGGATAGAGATACTATCGATATTTCAATGCATGTGGATTTTTATACTAACGGCGGTACTCAATACTACGTGACTGCTTACGATAACCATAAAAACCCGATTGAGGAAACAGAGAAGGGGTTGTATGACCAAGCGGTAATAGCGTATGAGGCTGAATATGGACAGCTTTCTAATGTTGATAAGCCTGTACAAGAAAAGCCTTCTTTTATAGCGACTTTGTTTAAGTATTTAACTCTACAGTAGTCGAGGCTTTCGCCTCCGGTTGCTGCGGTTCAACGAATTTGAAGCTTTGGGCATTCGCTCCAATATTTGCAACTTCTGCAGTAAAGTTAGATGTAATAACAGATTCAGCCTTAGATGCCAGGGCATCACCTTCTGGGAAGTCAGAAAAGAAGTCGTTTGCTTGTTGCGATGCCTCGACAGTTTGTATCTTTTCCAGCTTACTTTCTCTTTGGCCCATATTCATTTCGGCATCTTTGGCAAAAGCATTGGCGATAGTAGGTTTTTTTTCAGCAAGGCCTTTCAAATGCTCTGCGCGTTCTTCCGGTGACATGGCTTCCATAAGTAATGCATGATGGAATACTGCATCCATTTCTTCGTCATTGAGATTATGCTTGGTTTGGAATGCGTCTTGATCTTGCAAAATGTCTTTAATGGTTTTGTCGAGGTCGACATCGGTAAATTCAAAGCCATTGAGATTGCGTATTTTATTCAGTAGTTCTTTGCGTTGTTTTGCAAATTCCTTATTGGCTAAATCTGCAAAATGTTCAAAATGGTCTTGTTCATTCTCTACTTTTTGTTGGCGAATGGTGTGGTCTTCCCGTAAGTCTTGCTCTCGATCTTTGTTGCCTTTTTCGCCTACTTCAATATTGTGGATGCGGTGAAAATAGTCTTGATCAACACTCAAAGCAAATGAGTTGACTAAACTATTATTACCTGTAAATAATGCTGTACTTGTCATTGTCTTCCTCCCTGTAGAACAAACTACCGTTTTTTATTACTGTATATGAAAAGCCTTAAAAACAAATTAATTATGTGAAACTGAATATTAACATTAGGAGATAACGGAAAGATAAAAAGTGGGCTATATCAACACGTGATTTTTGTTAACATATTAGCTTTCAGCTGTCGAGTGAGGGGGATCAGCTCTATAATTTTGTTGTTGGAATATCTATTTTTTGGTTCATCATCTTTCGAATATATGCGGGAGTCTTATTTTTATCGACTTATATAATATGCGAGGCAGAAGTTACTTAAAGGCGATCTTCCCGCTCGTGCCGTGGTGTAGACAATGGAATTTACGTTTCTCTGTTAGGTATAATGTGATGAAATAATATGTAGTGGGTGAATTATTTAAGTTAATGTTAGCTATGGAGGTGGAGTTAAAATAGAAGAAATTTTGGGGTTATTAAAAAAATCTTCTTGATTTCTATAGAGAAAAGCATGCCATCCAATGCTTCTAGATACTACGATGTTATCGCTTCCATCATCAAAGAATAGGATTTGATTTTTTGTCGGACTGATGCCTAATCTTTTATGTATATTTCTATAATATTCTAAATTAATTTTTAGTAGACTCATTTCTCCGGAAAAAAATATGTCTTCAAAATGGTTTTTTAGTCGTAAATTCTCCCATAAGTAGTGGGCTCTGTATTTTTCTTGATTAGTTGCAAGGAAGGCACGTACCGCGCCACTGGCGACTAGCTTATCAATCATATGAAGTAAATCATAGTCAATGCAAGAATCTTCAGAAAACCAAATATTCATTATGTCTTCTGGTGTACAGCTGACTTCCATTTCGGAAATTGCTTCTTTTAATGCATGTTTTAAGTCAATTTTTCCAAGAAGAACGGATTGAAATTTTTTTTTAAAAAATATTTGGCTCATGAGATGTGGGTCGATGCCAAGTTGTACTTGTGCACTTTTGTCCCAAGGGCGCTGCTCAGTCGGATCTCTTCCTGCTGAGTGACGAATGATGACGCCATCAATGTCCATAAATAAAAATATGCTCATTTTTCATGCATTTTTAGAAATCAACATATTGGTGCGCTCCCGCATCGATAATCAAGTTTATACCGGATATATAACTGGCACGAGAACTGGACAGAAATATAACAGCATTTGCTATTTCTACTGGATTTGCCATTCGTCCCGAGGCAGTTCTTTTTAAGGCCCTTTCATAGCGTTCAGGGTTGTCTAATTCCATTCTGGCCCATATACCATCTTCAGAATAGATCTCGCTGGGAGAGACGCAGTTTACTCTAATATTGTCTGCAATCAGTTCGGTCGCTAGAGACGACATGTAGTGTATAATAGCTGCTTTCATTGCGGGATATGCCTTAAAGCTCGGAATGCCACGACTAGCAGCTTCTGAAGCCGTTATAACAATGGCAGGAGAGTCCGATTTTTTGAGATAAGGTATAATCTCTTCTGTACACGAGACGCATGCTTGAATGTCTGTTTGGAAATTTTTTTCCCATGACAAGCTTTGTGCGCTTATATTCCAAATAAATATATCTATTTTCCCCCATTTTTCGAGAATATTTTTAAGCCATAAGAGATAGCTATGTTTATTTCTTACATCGATCGATTGCGAGAAGAGAAATTCTTTTTTTTCTTGAAGTAGCTGTTCTATTTCTTGTAAAGCCTTTTCACTGCGCCCACAAATAGCAACCTTGGCACCTTCATCTATGAAGCCTTGTGTGATGCTCTTGCCAATTCCTTTACTGCCTCCGGCAATAACCACAACTTTATTTTGTAAATTCAAATCCATCAAATGCTCATAATTTTCTTAATATGTTTAGACAGGCGCAAAGCCAGAGCGATAACAGTTAATGTTGGGTTAGCGTATCCGCCTGAAGGAAAAACGCTGGAGCTGCATATGAAAATATTTCGGATATTATGTATCTTACAGTTAGGATCAACAACGCCATCTGAAGGGGTTGTTGACATTCTTGTGGTGCCGCAAGGGTGATTGCCTGGTGTAATCCTATTCTTGTTTGCCCACTCCAATGGATTTTTTGAAAAATTTGGTAAATAAAATTTCTCTCCTATGTTTTGATATTCTAGCCAATCTCTAGTTGCTAGTATCGCGGTCTCCAATGTTTCTGTATCCGCTTGGCCAAAGGGGCTATTAATAATGAGTTTGTTACACCCATAGCGATCTTTTTTGCCTTTAAGTAATGAAATTACGCTGTTTTTATTAATTTTTTGTTCCCAGCATAGGTTTATTGACTGTGGAATGTCCGGAGCTCCTCCTAGAAGTATACGAAAGTTGTTACATTTTTTCTGTTCTAAAAACTCTTCAGTAGGGACTAGAGGAGCAAGGATCTGAGTGCCATCTATGTTTTTCCAAAATTTTTTAGAAAAATAGCAAGCTTGTAATTCATTTGGAATCTTGTTTATTCTATATGTTCCTGCATTCCAAAGATAGAAATGTTCTTGGAAAAATTTACCTAACAGGTTCGAATGGTTTCCAATATTGGAGAGTTGTAATAGTCTTGTGGTTTCGATACAACCTGCGGCTATGACAAAATTATTTGCTTCAACTTTAATTGTTTTATGATTTGTATTTGACGTTGGAACGCATACTTCTAGGTCAGAAATATAATTGTTATCCCTGCAGGAGTTTATACCCGTAACATTAGCATTAAGTATTAAATCTACATGACGGCTATTGATGAAGCTATCCCTGTATATTTGACCGAAATTGATACGTTTGAATAGTAAATATCGAGGTTTGAGGTGCCGTGATACTTTCTGTTTGTCGAAATAAATCTCAGGCAGTTTCAGATCCGCACTTTTTGTTTCTTCTAGAGAGGAAAAGCACGGTAGATTATATAAATTGCAGGCTGCATCGTAATATTTTTCCAACTCGTTATACTCTATAGGCCATTGTCCTCTTTTAAGGTCATGTGGTTCTAATGGACAGAACCATCCGCTCCAGATGTTACCGGTCCCTCCGTATCCACGTAGACGACATTCTGTTAGGTAGTTCTGTTTGTTAAGCGATAACCATCCACTTACTGCTCCTTGGTACAATTTTTGTACACTTGACTCAATGTTGCGGTATAATCTTGAAATACCACCTAATTCGTTTGAATTTAAGTAGATAGGCTCTACTGTATCTCCACTTTCTAACACGGCAATACGGGCATGCTTTTTGCTGTCATGTGCTAGAAATTGGCTGATAAATGATAAAGAGGCAGGGCCTGAACCTACAACACAAATGTCGTATTGTAATAAGTGATTCTGAGGGTGGGTTTTTGCATCAATAATCATTGATTTTTCTCTATTTTGCACCAGTCAAGTCTATTGCCATCTCGAAGAAATATGCCGTTTGGTCCATCACTAGGAAATTTTGTCGCTGCCAAAATTGTTTCTGCTCCTTTTTCCACGGACCTTGGTGCATTTTTGCCGCCCATATCTGTCCTTACCCAACCAGGGCATACAGAATTAACAAGAATATTATATCCTTCGACTTCTTTCGATGCCAAAACGGTTAAGGCATTTAGCGCTATTTTCGAAATTCTGTAAAAAGGCCCTTGAATATCAAAATCTTCAAAACGCCCCTTTCCGCTTGAGACATTTACAATTCTTCCAAAATTATTGTGTTTCATTATAGGAAGAATTTTCCAAATAAGTCTCAGTGGCCCTTCCACATTAACTCTAAGAGTTTTTGAGAATAGGGCGGGGTCTAAACTTAACATAGAGGTTTGTCGTGTTGTTCTAGTGTCATCGGGGTAAATTCCTGCATTGTTAATTAAGATATCGATCTTTTTATGTTCTGAGATAATTTGATTTACGCAAGTGTCGATGTCTTTTGAGCTTTCGACATCTAACTGGAGAATTTTGAGATTAGCTATATTGCCTTGTTCAGCACATAGAGGGTTAGAGGAAAGCTTTTTTACACCTCCATAGACTATGCAGCCATCGGAGGCTAAAGATTTAGCAATTTGATTTCCCAGTCCACGGTTGGCGCCAGTTACTAGAGCAATTTTATTCATTGCAATATCAATCTATTTTGCTGTATATCCGCCATCGACCATTAGGTTTTCGGCCGTGATAAAGCTGGAGTGATCTGAGGCAAGAAAAGCAATAGATTCGGCAATTTCTGAAGGGTCAGCACATCTTTTGATCATATGAGCTGCTCCAATATCAGGATGCTTGTTAGCGGTAGCTCGGTCTAACCCCATTGTATCCGCGAGAAAGTCTTCATTTGATTTCGTCCAAACTGTTCCAGGACAAACAGCATTAACTCGAATGTTATTATCGGCTAGATCCATGGCCATGCAGCGTGTCATATTAGCAACGGCGCCTTTTGTTGCATTATAGGTTAGGTAGCCAGGTTGAGCTATGAAGCCTGATATAGAGCAAACGTTTACGATTGCTCCTCCGTTGTTTTTTTTCATTTCTGGTACAGCGTGTTTAGCACATAAAGCGTAGCCTATAACGTTAACGGACATAATTTCCCTCCATTCTTCAATCGTAGCATCTATGCCTTTCATAATGAAAATTGCAGCGCAATTAACAAGAATATCTAAGCGACCAAAATGAGAGACGGTTTTCGCTATCATATTTTGAATATCGTTTTCGTTGCTAATGTCTGCATGGACGTATAGTGCGCTGTTAGAGTGGTTTGTATTGATGTCAGCTACAGTCTTTTCACCAAGTTCATTCCGAATGTCTACAACAACAACCTTTGCACCATACTCTGCAAAAGTCTTACATGTGGCTTCACCAATTCCAGAGGATCCCCCCGAAACTACAACAACTTTATTCTTTAAGCCTTTCATATTATTCCTACCTTTGTTTTAGATTGTCAATAAACGCTAATATTTCATGTGAATTTTTTAGAATGTACGTTTCTTTATTTTCCTTTCTCGCATCACGGATAATTCTTAAGTTGTCGTATCTGTTTTTGCTATAAACCTGAAAAATGTAGTAAATCATTGAATGTTTGCTAAAAAATAATTTGCGAAATGTTTCCTTGTTTCCATGACATGTAGATTCTCCTGTAAAGGCTCGTTTAGTTGAGCGTTTTAATAATCTCCAGAATAAGAGGGGCAGCGGGAAATCAATGAAAATTATCGTATCAGCATACTTGGGTAGAGTATTTCTCATTTCAGGATATTGACCTTCAACAATATGAGGGGTTTTCATGACTTTTTTCTTGACGATGTTGTGAACGTGGGTGGAGCTAAATTTTGACCAATTCCTGCCCCAAAAAAGCATATCTAATTCAATTATCGGCATTGATAAAATCTCAGAAATTTTTCGAGCTAAAAAAGATTTTCCTGCGCCTGGATTTCCTAGGATTAAAATTGTTCCTTTGTTCATAATCTTTTTTAAAGAAAGAAATTTCGGTGGACTTGCCCCCGAGTCTTGTGGATAGAAGTTAAAAATTCCGGGTTGGTTGCAGGCCAATCGCATTGGGCGTAAGTTCGGTCGCTTGCGGCAAAGTAGCCTTTTGCGAAGGGATTTTTTTTACATTGTAGTGTTAAGCAATTTTAGCCATAGTTTTAGAAATTAACCAATAGTTTTTGCTTTGTTTGGCGAGCAACTGTTATTGAAATGAATTAAAACTTAATAATCTCCAGTTTATTTGTAATAATAAGCAATATGTGTGCAGATGTAAAAGTAGAATTTGATCTTCAAGCCCTAAGAACTGTTGCAGGTAGGTTTGGGTTACGCAATATTGTTATACTTGATAGCCTACAGCAAGGTAAGCGTATTTTAAGAACGGGACGAGATACGGGAATTTCTAGAAAGGCTTTTTTAGAGGCTTCCGGGGCTCGATATATTTTAAAAGAATTTCCTTTTTATGCCAATGATTTGGGCTTTGCGGAAGATATTACGCGCTATCAGAGATTACTTAAAGATAGATTTGAATTGCCTATTCCTCGTTACCTTCCCCTCGAAGAGCATCCGGAAAAATTCTGTACAGTGATTAGAAACTCGAATCAAAGCATCTTTACGGTGCAGCAGATCGCAAACGGAGGCCCCCCGCATGAGAGGTTGTGTGCGGCAACGAGCGCTGCTAAACGTTTGGGGATGCTACATACGGCATCCTATCTTTTGGGGCAGGAAGGTATAAAATACGAAGTTCCAGAAGAAGCAATATTTACAACAACAAGTAAATTATTGGAAAGAGGCAAATTAGATATTTTAAATTTTTTTCAACTCTCATCGGGACATATCAGTTTACTGGAAAACTTAGTTGTTCAATACAAAATATATACTGAGAAAAACGAACTTGAAGCTGAAGAATGGGGTTATACTGGGGGAAAAATCCTAGTGCATGGTGATTATCATATCAATAATCTGCTTTTTGATGATAGGCATAATGTAACAGCGGTATTGGATTTTGATGACGCTAAATATGATCATCCAATACATGATGTTGCTCGATTAGCGAATAGTATAGGCTTATTTGATTTTATTTCAAGTCCAGAAAAGCCGTTTTTTCAAGTTCCTGATAAGATAAATATAGAGCTAATAAATATTATTTTGGAATCATATTTAGGCGAATTTTCAGCAGGAAAAGATATTGTGCGGGGCGTTTTGTGCCCGGCAATAAAGTGCCTTGCCATACAGGTAGCATTTATAGGGCTATTGTCTGGTGGCTACAAATTTAACCAGATAGATAAACTTTTGGAATTCCCTAATTTTCTTGATGAATCTATTTCTAATAGTTTGATAGGAAGGAAATATGGGTAATGACACATAGTGATAACTATTTTAATGAGATTATTCAATTTCTTTCCAAGATAGAAGCCAATGTAGATTCACCTATAAAGTTTATGCTGGATGCTTATAAAGGCATCAATTGTGGCTTTGACGAGAATCTAAATCATTTCGTTGTTTTTCTAAAGCCAGAGAGCCTTAATTATTTCGATAGCATTGAAAATTTGTCGCTACTTCGTCTGATCTTTTCGGTTTTTGATAAGTTTGAGATCTCTATAGGAGGCGCTAATCTTTTATCTGCGGAATACTTAAGACGTCATAGGATTATTGAGCAAAGCTATAAGATTTTAAACAATGTATCCATTCAAGGAGTTAGTGCTTGTTCGGAAACCGTATTAAATAAGCTACGAAAATTGGTTGAAGATCAGAATATTCCGGTTTATGGAGGGCACCAGTTTTTGGAATTGCATAAGGAATTTACCCCTTATAGCCTATGTGCCTTGTCTCATAATATTGAAACATTAAAACTTGGATCTGGGGTATATGTCATTAAGGTTCATATGTTTGGAAAAGACTATTTATTGCTAAATGCTTTTCATCCATACCAAATAGAAAGCTTGACTAAAAAAGGGACAGCCGTACTTGCTTTAGAATGTTTTTCCAGACGGCCAATGAGTGATATTAGGTATAATGTTATTGGAGATATTTTTCCCGAAAGTGCTGCTGAAGGGTCTGTGCGGCGAGAAATTTATGAGGCGCAACAAAGCTTAAATCTTCCACAGGTAAATATACAGTATAACTATGTTCACGTATCACCTGGAGTGTTAGAGGGGCTTTTTCAGCTGTTACACTTTTTTAGTGACTATGAGCGTAAAAGGATTGTTGAATATACATCTACAAATATAGGGTTTTTACTTAAAGAAAAACTAGACTTAACATCACAGCAAGTGCTGATGTTTGAAGATAATCCAGAATTTCTGATTTCGGGTAATTTTCGGCCGATCCTCGACAGCGTGGAGAATTTATCTACAGGTGAAACGATTGACCTTATATCCAGTATAAAGTTTTTGGGTGGCTGATGGATAATCTAGAAGAATTTTTGATTGTACGTCATGGGCAGGCTGAAGCGAATATAGACTCTCTTACATGTGGTTTGTTAGATAGCCCATTGACAGATTTAGGTTATCAGCAGGCTCATGATATTGGAAAATCATTGAGTGATCTTAGAGGTCTTCAATTCGGTGTCATTGCGCATAGTCCTTTAATGCGCTCAAGAGAGACAGCAAAAGTACTGTCGACTTATTTTCCAAGTTTGGAGCTGGTCGAAAGAATTGGATTCAATGAAAGGTCGTTTGGAGCGTGGGAGGGACGCCCTTGGGCAGATACCTTCGAGCAGCTAAAGAAAGGCGTGGTGCCGCCGGGTGGAGAGGGAAAGGACGCGTTTGTTCATCGTATAAAACAAGAGACTATGTCAATCGTACGTGAGGTTAATGGTGTTCCTATTATTGTTGCTCACGGCGGCACCTTTTATGGGCTCGGCTGTCTCATCAAGCGACAATCAATTAATATAGAAAATTGTGCGGCATATCATTTTAAAACAAATGGTAAAGCATGGAATATAATGAGGATACGAAATGGGTTGTATTCCAAAGAAAGTCCTTTTGGATAATTACAGTGGCGGTGGCTTGGTTTGTTAAAAATCAATGAATACTATGCAGTGGTGATAAGCTTTCCCGACTTGTATAAAATAAATTACCACATAACAACGTCGTCATAGATGAGCTCATCTGTGACACTATAGATGTTACTCACTTCCTCTTGGATAATAGCTATTATTTTTTTGTGTGTTTCAGGATGATGTTCCTTGTGGATATAAAT
Source organism: Cellvibrionales bacterium (assembly GCA_041941365.1). Classification (GTDB taxonomy): domain Bacteria; phylum Pseudomonadota; class Gammaproteobacteria; order Pseudomonadales; family UBA7434; genus UBA7434. The sequence continues at coordinate 48,400 of JBGTQK010000007.1, forward strand.
AAGTACATCCTGAGGGGAATCCAGTGGGCACTCTTTAAATGTTGTAATATGTGTTTGATTGTCAACCCCAAGATCTGTGCTGATTTTATCGGAAATCTTTTGCGAAAGTAAGCCATAGAGTTTTCCTGTATGGTCTATGGGGTTTTTCCCGCTTGGAGCCTCTATGCTCATTGGGCGCATAGGCGTGATAAGTCCGTTTAGGCGATTCCCTCTTCCTACTACCCCCAAGTCTCCTGTGTCGGCAACTGTTCCAGTGACAGTAAGGTATGGCTGTCCATTGACATTTTGAGGATTGATTACGAGTTGGATGTTACATTCAAATCTTTCTGTTAAGAATTGCATCACATCATCATAGACGTTTTTCACCCTTTCTAGGTAGTGCTCATAGGATTCAATATACTGTGCGATAAAGGGAATGTTTATGAATAATTCAATTGTTTTGCCTTTGCGCGTACCTACTATTTTTATATCAAGTCCAGTGTCTTTATTTTTTTTTATATATTGATCGGAATGAAGGAATGCCTCTACTGTTTTCACCATGGACTCTAATTGGCTGAGTGGGGAGAAGCTATTACAAACATTACAATCATTCGATACCCTTTGTTTATCTTTTGGGTCAAACAGGTCTTCTGGCTTGTCTGGTGTATACCGCGTCCTTTTATTTACGGGGCCTCTATAATCTACTAATTCGGATACCACAACTAAATTCTCTGATGCTTGAAAATTTCTGAGTACTTTGTTTAGAACTTCTGAAGCTGCTTGCCAGAATATATTGTCTATGGGGATAGTTTCTGCTCCAACGGATAAAACTCCTTTACCTGCAAATATAACTTTGTATGGTTGGGTTAATTTACCATATCCATATCTCATGTCAGATTGTCCACCTATAAGCATGACTTTATCAAACCAATGGTGCGCCAACTTATTATATTTTTCTAGAAAATATTTCGAGTAGAGCTGTGATGCTTTCTCAGCAATCGCATCACAGAGTGTATCCGGATGTCCAATACCTTTTCGTTCTACAATTTCAAAAGGGAGATCGTTAACGTTTGGGAAGGGGGCTTGGACAATTTGGATATGCACTTTTTGCAGCCTCTTAATTATTAATAGATGTTGCAAACTGGTCAAAAATTTGAAATATCTTTGTTTCCTGCACGGGATGAGGCGGGCTCTTAAATAGCCAAGGGCATGCGTCATCGATAGAGCCAGAAAGCCTTCTGTCGAGGGCTGTTTTAGCTGAGCGGATAGCATTAACGACAACACCTGCAGAGTTAGGACTGTCCTCAACTTGTATCTTCATCTCCAGTTTAAAGGGCATACCCATAAGTCCTGCACCTTCAATATTTATATATCCCACTTTATGATCTTTGAGTTGTGGAACATAGTCACTGGGGCCAACACCAATTTCAGGTCGATGTTTAAACATTGTTTCAAGAGATCTATTCTTACTGGCTTTTTTTGTGGCAGCGCGATCTGGGTAACGCATATTCATAAAATCTGAGTTTCCTCCAACGTTGAGCTGGTAGGTACTGGAAATGATTACCCCCTTTTTTTTCAGAATTTCAATGAGTGCTCTGTGGACGGCTGTCGACCCTACCTGACTTTTGATGTCATCCCCTAATAATGGCAGGCCGGCTTCTGAGTACTTATTTACCCACTTCTCATCACATGCAACGAGCGATGGCGTGCAATTAATAAAAGCACATCCAGCCCTTAGAGCTGCTTCGGCATAAAATTCAGATGCCTCTAAAGACCCAACTGGCAAGTAAGACACGACAACATCTGTTTGTGCATTTTTTAGAATTTTTATAACTTGCTCTAAATTATTTTGTTCAGTTGCGGAAACTGGCAAGAACATTTTAGCCATATGATTTGCAATTCCGTCTTTTTGTAGGCCGGCTGAAACTAGTAAGCCTTTAGAGTTCACTTTGTGGTAAATGGTCGTGCAATTTGGTTCAGCGAGAATTGCCTCAGATAAATCTTTTCCTACTTTTCTCTTGTCAATATCAAAAGCTGCAACGAATTCTATATCAGAAATCCTGTAGTTTCCTATTATTTCATGAGAAATGCCGGTGCTTTCTAAGTTACCTTCATTAAAAGCTTCTATCGTCTGAATGAGACTGGAAGCACAATTTCCAATACCAATAACTGCTGTACGAATGGGCATAAAATAAATTACCTCTTATTTCCTTGCTGCTAAAAGCTTTAGTCCTTGGAAATGTTTCTAGCATTTTTAGGGGGGGTGTTTGTCAGATCAATATTTATTGTATGCTTGGGGAGGGCTCCCTGTAATACTGGTTTCAGGTGCTGTATCATACTTGGCGGCACTATAAATTCATTTGTTGATTGAAGCTCTGATAAAGACCACCATTTGAATTTTTGCACTACAGTGCTTTCTTCTTGAGTCATACCTGCGGTGTTGATATTTTCTTTGGATGTTCGACCTAGAAAAAATGTTTCTTTGTGTAGAGTCAGTATTCCATTTCTTTCCATGACATGCTCCCCATACCATATTGCGCCGTGCCAGCGAATATCGTCGTTGTTGAAACCTGCTTCTTCTCTAATTTCTCTTCGTGCGCCACCTGCGGGTGTTTCGTCATCTTCAATACCCCCACCAGTTGTACACCAAAACGAATGGCTGGGTAACTGCACATGCATGAGTAAAATTTTATTTTGATCGTTAATTAAGACTACTCTAGCGTTTCTTCTAACAGGTAGGCTCTGATCAAGTTCTGACATTTTAATTCCCCTTGGTTTTGGATTATCCTATGTTTATTATACTATTTTTTGATTGCAAATAGGGAAAAATTGAAATGTCATTGGATAAGCGTTCACTATATTTAAGAAGGTTGATTTTTGAGGCTCTCGAAGGAGGGGGAGGAGGGCATATAGGCCCATCTTTGTCTCTTGTGGAAATATTAAGGGTTTTGTATGATGAATATCTTAATTTTAGAGCGGAAGATCCATTATGGGAAGATAGAGATCGTTTGATTTTAAGTAAAGGGCATGGCTGTTTAGCTTTATATGCTCTTCTTGCAGACAAATGCTTTTTTAAGAAAGAGCACCTGCTTAAATTTTGTCATACAGAGGCTTTATTGGGAGGGCACCCTGAAAAATCTCATATTCCTGGTGTTGAAGCGTCTACAGGATCTCTAGGCCATGGTTTGTCTATAGGTGTTGGGGTGGCTCAAGCGGCGAGGATCAAAAATAAAAACTATAGAGTTGTTGTTGTGACGGGAGATGGTGAGTTAAATGAGGGGGCTATATGGGAGGCAGCACTGCACGCCTCAAAACATAACCTAACAAATCTAATAGTATTTGTCGATTATAATAAGCATCAATGTTTTGGTGCGGTCGAAGATGTTTCAGGTTTAGAACCTTTGAAAGATAAGTGGGAAGCTTTTGGTTTTTGTTCAGTTGAAGTCGATGGTCACGATGTTATTGCCCTTACAGAATGTATTAGGAAGGTTCCATATTCTAATTCTAAACCTACAGTTTTTATCTGTCATACGGTTAAGGGAAAAGGGTTGTATTTTGCAGAGGATAATCCTCTTTGGCATTATCGTAATAGACTAAGTGTAGATGATTTAAGGCAGATGGAAGAAGCCTTTGAGGATGTATTTTGAGGCAAACGTGTTCAGATTACATTTATCATTTGGCCAAGCAAAATCCAAAGATAGTTTTTGTCGGGTCAGATTTGGGTGCTGGTGCAATGAGGCGATTTCAAGAGGATTTTCCGGATCGTTTCTTTATGGAGGGGATATCAGAACAGTATATTATAGGGTTTGCTGCAGGCCTAGCGGCGGAAGGGTTTATTCCTATTGTTAATACGATCGCTACGTTTTTAACTAGAAGATGCCTTGAGCAAATCATAGTTGATATATGTTTGGATAATCTCTCTGTTATTTTGATAGGGAATGGCGGTGGGATGGTTTATGCGCCTTTGGGGCCAACTCATTTAGCAATTGAGGACGTGGCTCTCATGAGAAGCTTGCCCAACATGATGATATTGTCACCGTGTGATCCTCAAAATGTTAAAAGCTTATTAGATCTAGCGATTAGGCGGAATGGGCCGTCTTATATCAGGCTTGGGCCTTCAGGAGCTCCTCAAATTGAGTGCATGCCGGATGATGTGGTGGTTGGTCAGCCAGATATGTTGAGAAAACCACGAGGTGTTTTAATTATATCAACGGGTTTAACGACAAAATTAGCTTTAGAGGCATCTGATAAACTTGAAAATTATAACATTTCTGCAGGCGTTTTAAATATTAGCTGCCTCAAGCCTTTGGATTTTAATAAAATTATTGAATATTTAGAAGGAGTAAAGTTGATAGTGACTGTTGAAGAACATTTAAGGAATGGTGGGTTGGGGAGTATTATATTGGAGGAGCTATCTGAAAAATGCGCTCAAAAAATATGTGTAAAGCGAATAGGCCTTCCAGATACATTTCCTGAAGGCTATGGCGACCAAAACTACCTGATGATGAAATATGGTATTTCTTGTGGAAATATTATAAACACAATTTTGGGCGAGCTAGGAAGTAACGATTTGATATGAAAAGAGTGTGATTATTTAATGTTGAAAAAATTTGAGTCAGAGCATAAAGTGATTTATATTACTAAATATATAGTGGGTCGTGGTAAATATAGAGAAAATTGCGCCCCATCATTGGAATTTGAAGACACAATTTTTTGGCAAAAAACCTAGTAATTTAGCCTTTTAGGATGATAAAAAACCGTATTGGATTGGAATTTTTCTCCAAATGCTCTATGGGTTGTTATAGTGCTTTTTATTGATTGAAAAAGGTATAATCTACAGTAATTCATTTTATGAAAGAAGAGGGAGTGTCACAATGGGTAGTGATAAAGATATTTCGCCAGCCCCAATGGGATCAGATGAGCAGTTTTCTGAGTTAATGACTTTGTTGGAGGCCTCTTGGAAAAATAAGGGTGTTGTTAAGACTGAGCAAGGAAATGATCTAACGTTCAGCTTTAAAGTTACTGAAGATGGGCCGCTTGCCAACCTATATGCGTTGGCTAAAGGTATGGAAGCATAGAGCACTTTATTGGTGAAGTTTTGGTTGCAAAGCGGAAGTTGTTAGAGAAAACTTTCGTAAATGCATCTAATTCTACGTTTTACAAAGAAGTGTTGTCTAGCGTATTGAATAATAAGCGCACTGTTACGTTGGACACTCTAAAGGCGCTTCCAACGATCGATAAAAATGTTCTTAGCACGCGCTGCGTGGATTTATTAACTACAGATAAATTCCCTGCTCGTATTGGCTTTTCTTCAGGTACCTCGGGATTGTTGGCACTGCAGTGCTATTCTCCCGAAGAATTGGAAGCCGTAAAGTGGATGAAGAGGCAGCTGACCGATCATGCCATTGGAGATATCGAAGTACCAATTGCAATCAAAATGTCTAGTAATATGCATGGTCCGCCTTTGCCTCTAGATGAGCAGAGTGTAATTGAATTGCCTTTAGAAAAACCCTTTCATTTTGATCATTATGTTGACTTGTTATCTAATAGTCAAAGTCTACCGTTTCTTAGGAATGGAGTACAAGTTCTTATAGGGAGTACAGGACGTTTAAAAACATTAAGTTTACTTTTAGATCGGGCTAACTGTAAACCAGAGGAATTTTCACTGACAACGGTGTTTGCATCAACGGATCAGTTAACACCTCGTTGGCGGAAAGTAGTTGAGGATGCAACTGGGGCAGTTGTTTCGACTATATATGGTATTTCTGAAATAGTTGTATCGACGGCTGCTGAGTGTTCTTTTTGTGGGGGCTATCCATTGAGTCCTTTTATAATATCTGAAATTTTGGATGTCAATGATGACAATGATGCAAGAGTAGGGGAGCTAACTTTTACTCCATTATATCCATTTAATTCATATCAATCTCTTATACGTTACAGAACAGGTGATATTGTTCGCCAGACAGGGTGTGATTTAGGAAATGGCTGTATAGAGTTTTTGGGGCGTAAATCTCAGTCGGTGGTTCATAATGGCCAGCTTCTTCTATCTGGAGCTATGATTATGGATATTTTAGATGATTTCCCTCAATGTTATAGGCCCTACGATAGGTTTGCCAGTGAGTTTAATATTAATATTCCTACTGGGAATCCACAATTCGACGTTTGTTTTGATGTTGAAGAAAAGAAGATAAGCCTGTGTGTTGATCTAGATCTTTCTACAGGTATGCCTTTAGTTAATTCTGGCGAATTATTCCACAGTATTTCTAACTCGCTGAAGAATAAGGGGGGTATGGTTGATGGATATAATTATGATATAAAGTTTCTTGGGCGATCTAATTAATAGGGGGTGTGGAATTCTAGTTTCGAGCTAGGCGATTTCCATCTTTTAGCTGTAGTAGTTCAGATTATTTGTTGAAAAAGGCCGTCGAGATTTCTACAAATCAATAACATATTACCTCGCTTCATTTTTTTCAAACCAACTTAAATTCCATAAGTCTTCTACATAAGCGTCATCATTGCCAAAAGCGCGCCATGAATTACAAACAGGTGGTAGTGCAGTAGGCATGCCACTAAGTGTAAGCGTTAATACCCACTGGTATTGAGATTCAAGCTTCCATACAATTTTTTTTCCGCCCTTGGTCTCTTGTAGTTATTTCGTCACACGCAAAACAATGAACCCATTAACATCGCTTGTAAAGTAAAAAACGAATTATCACCTTTTAACAGGAGTTTATCGTGTTCATTGTCGTTGAGATTGTTTGGCTCTTTTTAGCATTTGAGTATATTTAGCCTGAGCAACCTGTTCAACACGCTCCAGTCTTTGATGGTGCCGATTACTTACATTGCTAACTGCCTGTTGTCGTATTTTATCGCTATGGACTAATGACAACTGAGTGCGTGATGGATTTGCATTGGCAATCACCTTAACCGACTTATCTTGCTTGCTTATCAACTTCTGGTGTTCTCTATTAACAAATCGTTCTTGATGTTTTCGATGATGGGTACGTAGCTTATTTTTTAGCGTCGCACCACGTTCTTTAATTCGATGAGCTTTAGTTACCATATCAACTTGTTTGTGGTTTGATATCGCACGTAGCTGCATACGCTCAGCGGCTTGTTCGGTTTTTAGCAGCTTCATACGAAATCGTGCATTGACTACATGCTTAGCTACTCGCTCACTTTCTTTGAATGAGTTAATTGAAACGCCAGGCGGATTGAAGTTTTGTGCAGGGCTTTGGCGTTTGAGCATTTGCCGATAGGTTTCTTGTGCTACAAAGTTATTGTAATGCTTTTTGTAGTGTGCATTTAGATTTTGGATGATTGTTCTAGAGCGCTTTTCAATATTACTAATCTCCGGTATTTTAATACCGTTAGAGACGCTATCTTTATAGCGGTTATTAACCAGCCTTTGAAATACGTGACTGTTTTTAATCTCTCTATTTTTGGCCATAGTGACTATTCCAAACCTATACAGGTAAAAAGAGCCATCCTTGGCATATGAAGTGATTAATCGATTACGTTATCAGCAGAGTGAAAATATCGAACGATTTGATCTTGCGAGAGTTGCATCGCTTTTTCGATATACGCCTCTATCTCAATAACGCAGTACAAATTAGCACTACCAGCCCGTTGAATTTTTGGTTTTGGTAGTGGATTCCTGCGGTCGTAACGTCGTCTGGATAAAGTTCGGCTAGATACCTTGAGTATTTGCGCTAGTTCTTTGGTTGTATAAAAACGATTATTGCTCGTCATGGTTAGCCTCCAGTAAAGGTATCGAGTCGGGGTTTGCAAAAATAACGCTTTCAATCGCTTCGCGCGCTTTGATCAGCGTTGGCATAAAGCCGGTGATGGCATCATCGTCTTTGTAAGATTTTGACGTCACGCTAAGTGTGCCTATAAACCAGCAAGCGATTGGCACAAGGGTAAACATCGCAGCACAAACGGCTTTTTCTACATCGTACAAATACGGTTCGTACTCTTGCAGTAAGAAAAAACTGCCAAGCGCTAACGGTAAGCACATTAAAAAGAACGAACGCTTGAGGGTAATTTTCTCAATGTCGCTAATACGGTAGCTGCGCCTTGGTGTACGAAATAACTTGTCGCTAACATAGATCTTTCGATTACGATAAATAATATTTTCGTTCATTGTTGTGATGCCCCCATAATTAAACCGAGAATGCCAAGGCCGTATCCGACAGCGCGATCACGCGCTTCTTTTTCAGCCTTTTCTTTTAACGCTTTTGCACGCGCAATACCTTCCTCCTTAATCCGTTGTGCTTCGCGTATTTTGGCTAGGTATTCTTCGTGCTCCTGTTGAGCCTTTGCTGCAGCAATAGCGTGATTAACGCCGCATTGCTCGTTCAGTAGTGTTTCAACTTCAGCCTGATTTTTATGAAAGGGATTGGCGATATGGCGAAAGCTGGCGGTGTAAATAGCGGCTTGAATACGCCCTTGCTTCAACGTTGTTTCAACAACGTTATTGGTGACGCAATCACGCGATGAATGAGGAATATCCACGCTGTATTCGTGATGCGCATAAGCTTTCGGTAGATCAACCATCATGATGCGTGGTGTGAGTACCGCGTAGTGCGTGCCGACCCAAATCCCCGTACCGACTAGCAGTGGTACGGCAGAGTCAGCAAATTTATCGGTTAATGTTTGTAGCATGAGTGAATCTCCTTTATTGCCAAGGGAAAATAGGAAAACGTCTAAACTTAAAAGCGGGGCATTGGTTGTTAGTTGGCGCAGCGCCATAGGTACTGATCAGGTCTTGGTAATTACAGGCGTACTGACCGTCACTCAACAAAATACCTGGCAAGCCCAAAAAGTAGAGCGTTAGAAATAAAATGATGGCAACGACAGAGCCACTAAATGCAGGTATTACTTTGAAGGGTACGAGTAATGTCTTGGCTATGCTTGGTGTGTACTTAAAGTAACGCACAGGTTGTCGCGTCACCTTGACACGCTGTATGTTCATCTTCGCACCTCACGATAAGCAATCGAATAGTGTGAAGTCAGTGGTAGCTTGTCACCCTCGACGGGATTGTTATCCAGTAGATGCCACCAAGTATCGACGTGCGAGTAGGGGAGCTTCTTGCATTTAAAGGGCTTTAAGCCTTGAATGAGGGCGATCTGCTCATCTTTAGGCAACTGCAAAACATCTTGCGGTGTAAACAAAGGGCGGCTGTGTTCGCTCACGCCTTCTGAGTAGTCAGCACCTTTCTGACTATTAGCCGGATTAAAGCTATAGCCTTTTTGCGTGAACTCACCAATGGCATCTGAGATCTCTTTGGCTTGCTTATAAGTGTTAACGCCAGCAAAGCTTTTAAAACCACTTTGGGTGAGTAGCGTCTCGGTTGAAGCACTGCCAATCAGTTTCTCCATTTCAGAGAGGGACTGCACAATAAAAGCGGCACGAAAACCTGCACCACGAAGCGTTGTGATATTGTGAGCAATACTTTTTAAGTTGAAGTTAGTAGCTTCTTCAGCAAGCAAGAAGACAGGTGTATTGTGGTTTTCACGCATCAAGGTTTTGGCAAAGTTAAACAGCACGAGATCTGTCCACTTGCCATAGGCATCTTTGCGCGTGAGGTCGGGGATTAGAATGGCAGTGGTAGGATTGTTAGGGTCGCGTTGATTGTCAAAGCTAAATTCGTCTTTAGCAGTCGCTTTGCCTATGTCACTCGAAGGGCTGAAGTGAAACACCGCTTGTTGAGCGTTTGATAAAAACTGCTGAAACTGTGAGTCTTCAGCGGAGAGCACACTGGAGGCAAGATTAGCTAGATCACCCTCTAGGGCAAGACTTGCAGCGGCTTTGTTCAGCGTGAGTATTAGCCGTTCTGTATTCATTACAATTTTGAATACTTCGGGCATAAAGCAACGTTCAGGTTTCTCGCAACCTAAATATAAAATAACAACGACAAGAATATTGCGGCCACCTTGCCTAAAGTAAAAGTTTCGGTCGAGTCCGCCATCTGGCTCGTTGATTAACGCCAGCGTAAATTCCAGTGCGTCAGATAAGGCGTATTGATTGCGGTCGGTGTATACGCAGTCTTCTAGTATGACTTTGAGTAGATTAATGCAGTGATTGCCAAAACCGCCGCGTTGTCCCGCATCCAAAACAACTACGTTATGGCCATGCAGTTGTTTAATAAGATTGATCGTCATACCAATGAGTTCAGGCTTAGGGTCGACGATCACCATGGGTGCGGCGTAGCTTTTGCCGTTGCCGCAAGGCACACGGTAGCCATGAGCGATTGAAGGTATGCATACGGATGTGGTTTTGCGTTCACCGGCAGGCCAAGCCACAAACGAAAATACCGAGGCGTGCGTTAAAATGTGGCCGTCCAATGTACCAAAGGGTAAGCCTTCGTTTACATTAGTATGGCCTGTGTGCTTGGCAGTTTTTGCATCAATAAATTTGGCATTGCCATAGTTACCGCTAGGATTTTTCGCTTTGCGTTGTAGCTTGGCTTGGTACAGGCCTTGTGTAAGCAACCGCTTAGCTTTGACTATTTGCTTGAAGCAAAGCCATGCACTAATCAAAATAAAGAGCCACATCCAGTGATGGGCAAACCACCATTGCATAAACAGCCAAGACAGCGAACCCCAAAATAGTATGTAGCACAGTGCTTTGATAAAAAGCTTGGTGTAATTCGAGGGCATCATTTTTTATGGTCTCGAATGTCAGCTACTTCCTCGGCCAGCCCGCGAATAAGCTCTACCTGATCTTTGGTGTACGGCTTAACGTCATCGTCAAAGCGGTCGGCGCGTCGAGCTTGTACTTGCATCCAAATGGCAATCAATAGGCATCCATCAAGCGCAAAACTAAAAATAGCTTGTACCCAGTACTCGCGAAGATACCGGAAGCTGACAATGGCAGGGGAGTCCAGCCGGTAGGCAGGAAGTGGATTAATAGTGACATGTTTGGTTTGCACATACTCGCTGATTTCGCCGACGGTACGTGCAGCTTGACGCTCAGCCAGTTGGAGTGATTTTCTAATTTCAGGTTTTAAATCGTCAGCAACAATGGCTGATTCAAGCACGCCATCTAAGCTGCGTTGAATTTGGTCACCTAACGTGACGGCAGCCATTGCGGTATAGATATGGCTGTACTCCCGATAACCCGCCTCAAAAGCTGTCACTGTTTCGGAAAGTGGTCGCTTGTCCTCGGTCTCTATAGCTTGCCGCATTTTGCGGTGGGCTACATCCATGCGCTGAATGCCGTCTTCAAAATCGGCTTGGCTGTTTTTAATTAGGTCCGATAGGTTGGTGAGTTGCTCGCCGATACTGATATAGCGCTTATAAGTCACACCAGTACCTGGGTAGCCACTTAAGTCACCTCGCTTAGCCGCTTTAGCTAAGTCATTCATGGTGTTTGCTTTGCCTTCAATAAAATGTGTAATACTTGCTGCACCATGAAAGTCACGCTTAATGTCGTTGCCTTGATCCTCCGCACGCTGTTGGGCAAACTGTGCGTCACGAATGCTGGCATCCTCCCAAACCATGCTGATATAGGTAGTGGGCGTCGATAAACAAAAGGCCGTGGCCGCCCCAGCAATATGCAGCGCGAGTGTGGAACGTTTAATATGTTTAGATGCCATTTCAACGAACACTTCTTTCTGGTGTGTCCAAATGGTGTGAAGCCCCGCAAATGTAGCGCCAGCCAGAACAGTAGCTGTGCCGTAGTGCATCGCGCCTTCACCGGGTAAAATGACGTTTAAACCCTGGAAAGTGGTGATCGACGATACCGCCATTAAAAACGCAAAGGGTAGGCGCGTGGATCGCTCGGCTTTTTCAGCACTGGCGAGTAATGTGTTTTTTGCTGGCATGGCATTTCTCCTCTGCGTCGTGGTTGACGCGATGAAGAAAGCCTAAATCAAGATTGGTAATTTAGATATTCAGGTATTTCCCAGAAGCATTCCAAAAATCTCCCAGAAAACTAGAATTACAGAATGAATGATTTGACAATTAATAAGCATGATAAAGTAACCGCTCTCGTTAAACGAGCGCCGGTGAAGTATCGTGCGGCAGTGATTAAGGTATTCCGTCAGTTGATGGACAAATTTAAAGAAGATGAAAATGAGCTAGCTGATTTAGAAAACGTGCTTGAAGATATGGTGACCCATAGTGAAAAAGCGATGGAAGATATAGATCACTATAAAAGTAAGCTACAACATATTCGTTATGGGGAAACAAAAGGCACTCGCAAAGACAATGTTGAATTATTTGAGCTGATTGAATCCTTTGTATGGCGCTATGCGTCTGAAAAAATTGCTGAGCTAGATTTGCTTAACGCGGTGTTTCTTTTGGGTGAATCTTTCAATACGTTTATTGCTGCGAGAACAATTTCAACAACAAAGCTTCAGCCAGATTTAGATATTGGTAAAAAGCTTGATTACGTCAAAACGGATGATATAACGACTATAAAACTTTTAAGTCTAGAGCAGGGAAGTATATACAGACTTTGTATTGAAGATAACGAAGCAAAAGATAAGCATGAGAGCCTGAAGGCAGAGAGCTCAAATCCAGACCTTGTCAATCAGTTTTATATCGCTATAAAAAATACACAGTCGAAGGATTACCAGATCGCATTGTTATTTAGCGATACTAATTTAAAAAATATTTGCATTGGGCTCTACTTCCCTGGGAGTAACCTTTTCTTCTTTAATTTTTTGCGTAAAAGGTTACCTGTCTTCGTCGACTTTGATCGGTCGCGTCTTTTTTCTGATGACATTTATTTTTATTCAAACGCTGATATTACTCCTTGGGGAATAAGTACGCGAACATTATCAACGGATGAAGACGATGAGTTTTGGGGGTTTAAAAATATTAGCCCTGTTATAGATAAAGATGAAAAACAATATGCGACTTCAAGAGCCAAGTCTATTTTCGAGTCTCTACGGTATTCTTAATTATTTATTTACTAGTGACGGTTAAACTTCTATGTTGAATGTAAAACATAAAATGAATGTTAGAGAATTGCCGCCGAGTTTGACGCACGCCGCCCAGCATAATGATTTTGATGAAGCAAACGAAGCACTTGCTCTTGATCCATCGTGCATTAATGAAAAAGATTTAAACGATATGAATGCGTTGCAGCTCGCGATTTCAGAATGCCATGAAGATATGGCGTTGTTTTTAATGCGCGAAACAAAAATATCTGCAATGCACCAAGATGTTCATGGAAGAGATGCGCTTGATTTGGTTATTCATATTGGTAGTGATGAGTTGTGTGAAGCGGTTGAAAAGCGTTGGAATGAGGAATATAAAATTGCTATGGAGCCTGGAGGAAATAAAAATGTTTCCTCTATGCAATCTAAGCCTACACCCAAGTAGTATTCTTAAGTATGTTAAATTCGTCAGATATTAGTTTACTTTGTCTCGGTATATCATTCCACTAATGAAGTTACGCTACGAATTTCAGTTTCTTGCGAAATGTTTCATCCTTTAGTAACAAGTGAGATGGTATGAAGTAAGAGAGTCTATTTTTTGGCGAGCCCCAAAAATGCATTCCAATGAGCACGTTTTTATATAAAACTGGAGAACCACTATCCCCTGGTATCGTCCGGCTATTTTTAAGGGTTTTTCCATAAGTTTTTACAGCGTATGCTTCTTTAATGTATACAGTTTTTTTGCCTGTAGCGGATTTGTAAGTAAAAGGTTTGTTTTCAAAACGACCTATGATTTTTCCTTTAACGATTGTTCTTGGGCTTGGTATCGTTACTGGAGTATCCATAGCCAATCGCCGATTTTTTTTTAGAAATTTTTCTGCTCTTAGGTTTGATGGTAATTCTTTGTAGAATTTTTTAATACTTTTTACATATTTACTGTTTATTTTTGCAATAGAAGCATCTAGCGCGGCTCGATTTTTGGTATGTGGAAATACGGCATTTCTAGATCTACGTGCTACTTTTTTTTTACCGATAGATATATTTACAGTCGAAATGCCTTTTAAGTTATCCGTTTTGGATGATGCTGAAAAAACATGATGGCATGAAAGAAAAAAGTAGTTATCACTTAAATCTTTTATTAGTGCTGTTGCTGCTCCCTTTAGTTTAAAAATACTATTATTGCTTGAAGTGCCAGATGCATACACTCTACGTTGTTCATGGCCGTCAGTAATTCCTTCAACATCGGTTGGGATTTTTGTTTTTTTCATTTCCCCTTGCCATTTTATACTTGCTAATACAGAGGCAGGTATTTTATATTTTTGACTAACTTTGGAGCGCTTTGTTGTCACCACAAATTTCAAACAATATTGCTTTATTATTTTATTATTTTTGTGTTTGAAGCCGATCCCCACAGACAAAAAACTACCCTCTATACATGAAGGCGACGCATTTATTTTTTTTGCCCAGTAATCTACCACCTGCTCCTGTTTTTTTGGAGAAAGCTTTCGCCATGCTATAAACTTTTGCATCTCAATTTTAAAATGTATTAGTCTTTTTTATCTAATGCGCCAGGTTCTGCATTGTCAACAATTGCATCTGCTTTGGTATCGCCGTCCTTTTTGGTTGCCAGTGATGTTAAAGGCTTTGTAATTATTTTGAAGTTTCTAAACCATGGTTCATTTTTAATTAGCTTGGCTATACGGCTTTTTACCCATACAGGGTCTTTTGTGGGTGCTAGATTTTGATCTTTATGGTCGATTGAAAAAATAAGACTGCAGCCTTTTGTGGAGTATTCTTTAATTACCCATTGCTGATTATCTGGGCCGTTGGGGTTTAAACCATCTTGATCTCTGGGTGTATTTAGTTGCTTGATAAATGGTTGTATATTATTTTTGATAGAGTCTGCACTCGGGCAGTCTGTCTGTCCGTCAATCTTGAAGTTGAAATCATCAGTTGTGTCTTCAAAATATTGCTTGCTTGAAATTGGAATGCCGTTTCCCGTACCGGTTGCTAAAGGTTCAACTACAGCATATGAAAATGTGTTAAAACGAAAAGGTTGGGTCAAATATTTAAATTGTTCTGCTTTCTGAGAAGGGTTGAAATCAATGATCTCTCTCGGTTTAAGAATGGGATAAATTCCTGGGCTTGCGTAATCCGCTAGAGTGATCTTAAGGGTAATTGGCTGGCCTGAAGTTTCTAGTGCTTTGGCAGAGTCTTCACCAGCTTGCGTTCCATCCAAAGCTTCTAGACCTTCTGATATTGGAACTGCCACAGTATCACTACCGGTAGGTATATTTGGTATTCCAAGGGCATTTAGTCCTGCTTGTTTTGCCACTTTTGCCGCGAAATCCATAAGGTCAAAAATTCTCTTATTTATTTCGTTGTTATCAACTTTAATATCTAGACCTTGTAAACTCCAACCTTGTCCCATTGCTAGATTGTTGGTTGAATTGCCTAGGCGGTTTTTTATAACGACTGCGTATTGTTCATCGAAGTCTGGAAGATAGACTATATCGAAGTAGCGACGCATGGGGGTTACTGCAAAGGCATTATTATCATTTGTTACAATGCTTTTTGATTGACCAGTAATTGGTTGTGCTGCTTTTTCATTACTAGAAGGTGTATCGGGTTTCTCTCCATCGTCATCGGGCGTATTGCTGTCTGATTCAGCAACACCAGTCGCTAAGTTCCCGGCTGTTAGTTCTTCTTCATCAGTTTGCGGAGTTCCAATAGAGTTTGCTCTATAGGTTAAATACGATGTAGGTATTACGGCATTTGCATTAACGCTTTGTACTAGGCCTTTCAATTCTTTGGTTGCATCACCTTTTAATTTCCCTAATACAATGTATTTTCCATCGGCAGTAACAACACCATTTAAGAAAAACACCTTTGAAGATACTACAAAAGGCTCGTACACGCTGATGAACGGTCGCGGCATGTAATAACGATTGCCTTTGATATTATCAGCTTTAATTTGCTTTTCTTCATCCCACTCGTTCTGAGCATATTGTGCTTTACTTGGGACTTTAATAATTTCTACACTGGAGCAGCTTGTAAGTATTATTGCAGCAGCTATTTTCAAAATAAAAATTTTCATCTTAGTCCTTTTCCTTAATTTTTTGTGCTGATTGGAGTGAGTCTAGCAAAATAAGGCTTTTATCGTAAAGCTCATATATGATAAATAACGATCTTTCTGATCAAAATTTGACGTGTTCTCCCTTTTTTATAGGGAGATAAAACCTATTTCAGCCTAATGTGATCACACCATACTCTACGAATAATTAAAGACGGACGTGGTTGCGATCTTGATTTATTCGTTTATACGTATGGTTGGTTGTGCTCACGGCAGAAATGGTTCTGCCTTTAATACTAAAGGAGTACAACATGACAACTCAATCTGAAAATAAACAAAAACCGGTTCTAACGCTTCGTGATGGCACTGTTAGCATTGCAATCTGGGCAAACGCTACTGATCAGGGCACTTTCTACAAAGCCCAGCCAATTCGATCATATAAAAACAAAGATGATCAATGGCGCGATACAGACAGCTTTTCACAAAATGATCTTTTAAAGCTCTCGCAGCTTATTGTAAAAGCTTATGAAGAAATCGCGAGCCTGCGAGAAAAAGATAAGTAATAGCATCAATACCTTAAAAAAGGCGCTCGCATGAGCGCCTTTTTTTTAATTAGATTTTGGAGGTTATAATCAGCGCTCAAATTATTACACGTGTTTTTGTGAAGCATCGGGAGATGACTATGACAAATAGTGGTTCGGATTTCACTGCCTCTGATAGATCGGCTGTGAAATCTCTAGATTTTGATCCTGAAGACTATCGTGAACTCTTGTCTGAATTTGATCTATCTAAAGAGGGGGAGGATGAGTTACTTGAAGCGTTGTGGAAAATGATGCAAACCATGGTAGATATTGGATGGGGGCAAAGTAGTGAGCAGCTTATATTGTCAGGGTTGCAAAAAATGGTAGAGGACAAATTGGAAGCAGAAGAGAAAAATAACGCTCCAGAGTAAAAATGGTGTTGAAATCGTACGAGAGAGTTTTGCTTATTCGAGCGCCTTTTTATAATTTTCTCTTACGCTATCGGCATACCTTTCATAGGTCTGGCATACCAACACCAATCCTGCCTTTATTGATCAGACCATACGCATTATTGATGTCAACACGGACGTAGTTGCGTGTGGACATCAATAATTAGCGCCTGGCTTTTCCTGATCACGGCAGAAATGGTTCTGCCAGATACTGATGAAAGGAAAAACCAATGCCAAATCATGTAACTCATAAATTCACTGTCACCGGCTGTGAATCCGAACTTAAACGCTTTCGCGAAACATGCTTTTCTAAACGAGAAGATAGTTTTGAAAAAGATCGACTAGAGTTTGACTTTGATAGCTTAGTACCTCGCCCTGAAATTTTAGATAAAACCATTTCAGGTAATTCAGAAGAAATGAAAACGGAAGCCTATAAACAAATAGAAGCTGAAGCTATTGCACTCACAGGCCATAAAAACTGGTATAACTGGTCTTGTGCTTATTGGGGTACTAAATGGAATGCATATCATACTCACCTCGATGATGATTACTCTAACGATCAACTTGAGCTTCAATTTGATACTGCGTGGTCATGCCCTGAGCCTATTTTTGTCAAAGTAGCTGAGATGTTTCCTAAACTTAGCTTTGAAGGCTACGCCCTTGATGAGGGCTATGGCTTCGGAGCTGAAATTACTATCGAGAGTGGCGATTTTTACATTGACTATTTTGATGTGAACCCTGGTTTTATGGAGGCATTTATCTTATAGCTCATAGATTGAAGCAGCCCGAAAGTCGGGCTGCTTTTTTCTAGGCTTATTGGCTATGTTTAGGCGGATTAAAAGCTATTGCTTTCATCCAGTCGTATTTATTCTCTATTAAATGGCCGCGTCCGTATTTTGGGCCAGACTTTTTATGCCCCATCAATTCGTCAATGACTTCTTCTGGTGCGCCAGTATCGCGTAAACGATCTTTAAAAGTGTGTCGGAGTGAATAGAGGCTATGACGAGTTGATGGCTTTAAATCATTTTCACGTAAAAATTTATTGATGGTCGATGACGCTGTATCAGCATTTTTATAATGCGTAAAACCGTTCGGTAAAAGTTGAAATGCATATAAGGATGCGCCCACTAACGGTATTTTTCGGCTAGAAGAGGGTGTTTTCAATTCGTTACCTTCATAGGGTTGAATCCAAATGTAGGGAATAGCTTCTTCAAGAAAAATGTCTTGTGGTCGTAATCCTACTAACTCAGATTCACGTGCGCCGGTATCGCACATAGCAAAAACGAGCATTCGCGCCTCAAAATTTAACTTGGAAAGCGCGTCGCTACTTAAAAATGTGTTTTGCACATAGTCGGCTTCAAACGGTAATCGTGATTGCACTTTTTCTTTGAATTTAAGATCGGTGAATAGTGCTTTGAAATTATTATTCAATTCGTATTCCGTGCCGATCTCACTGAGAATATCGCGTACGTAGCTTAGTGATTTATTCGCGGTTGATGGTGTTATTTCTTTTTTCTGTATACGATCTCTTAGAAAATTAACGAAAGCTAAAATGTCCGAACGTGTCAGCGTATCAACGGCCTTACCTTTACCGATTACGCCGATAAAACTCTTAAACGCTGCTCGCCTTGGGTTTTTCCACTTTCTGATTTGGTGCTCGGATTTATTGATCAGGCGGTCGGTGCAAATTTCCCAGTATTTGGCCAAGCAGGCGTTTAAACATATTCTTGGTGGGTTGATACCGCCTAGTATTGAAGCAACGGTATCTGGCTCTTCTATCGCTTTATAGGCGGTATCGACACGTTTGGTAATACGCTCAATGGGCAACTGGGCGATTTCTGCAATGCTTTTATAAGCAAAGCTATGTGTTTTCGCGCGTTTGATAGCAAGTCGGTATTCGGCTTCTTGGTTGGTGCTATTGTCGCCCTTTAGCAGACTGCTCCAGTACTCTTCAAAGAAATCATTATGGATGACTGATTTTCGCAGGGCATCGCGGCGATCTCTGGTTTTTAGTGTGGCGCGAACAAACTTGCGATTGTCCAAGTGCGATACGTACTCAGGTACGCGCCGCATATAATAGTAAATTCCGTTTCTTTGTGCTAAATAATCAGTCATGCATGTATCCCAAAATGTATCTCAATTTTGATCTCAATTCGGGGATGCAATAGCGCTTTTGCATATTGCCAAAACAATAATTAAGCGATAACAGTATATTACAGGGAAAAACGTTAATATTTTCTTAAGACAGCTGGTGGAGGGAGTAAAAATCGAACGAGTATTTGTATCGCTAAAATTATTGTTTTACTACAGTTCCTTATTCCAATGCTTGCCCTGGTTGTTTTTATTAATGTATCCCAGTATGTTTGCTGATTTGTATCCCAAAAAATCAATCAACATGATTAGCAATAGAAATATCGAGTGCTTTTGTCAATAGCGCATCTCTTTTTACGCACTGCTTATATTCCGTTTCGAGTCGTTCGAAGATGGGCAGGTAAGTATCGCCGTACTTTGCAACGATATGTGCTGATTGAATATAGGCTTGCCGTAGCTGCTCAGTATCCATGTAATGTATTCCTTTTGTATCGCGCACTAGAGAGGTGAAAACCAATAATGGCATTCACCTCTCCGTTTGCATCTCACCCATTGAGGGTTGTGCTGCACCCAAAAGAAAAAGGCTGCTATTCCTCAATTCTTTGGATAGCAGCCATTCACTCTATTGCATCATATCAACTTTAATAAATGGTTAATTATCGATAAAAATTTATTTGTCTTAGGTTTGTCGTGCTTATCCTTCCTCGTCGTACCTAACGAAAATAATAGGTGTGTCTCATGTATTTACGTAACACTTTGTATCGACGTATGATCCATCAAGACGGATTTGAGATGCAATTTTGGTGTGCGGAAGCAGGTCAGCCTGTTGGCTGAGCGGGAGACCCGCACCCGTCGGCTTAATACTTCATTAACTTTTTTCTAGTCATAATGGATTAGCCGACACTGCAAGCTGTGGTTGGTATTACCTTCGGTAATTCAAACCCATCTTGGCAACAGGGGGGATTAACATACCCCCCGTTTTGCATTTCCCCCGTTGTTTTTTTACGCTTCGGAGGAACGCTTTGAACGATAAAGTTTCCAATAAACGGCCATCGCCATTTTCAATTCGCCTATCCGACGATGAGCGATCTGAAATCGTGCGCCGTGCCGATGCCGCCGGTCTATCGATTGGCGGCTATTGGAAGTCTGTTGTTCTTAATGCGCCTCCTCCGCGCCGGTCACGCCGTGCGCCTGCTGATCACGCAGAGCTTGCCAAGTTGCTGGCTCATCTTGGTAAACTCTCATCTAACGTCAACCAACTGGCTCGGCAAATCAATACTGAGGGTTCGGTCGATTTGCCAGAGCTGGTTGATGCGCTTGCAGACATTGCGATTATGCGTAACGCGATTATGTCTGCGCTTGGCTACCGTGAAACCGATAGTGACCTTAATAATCACGACAGGCATCAGCCATGATTATTAAAGGCTCACAAAGAACGGGCAGCCGTGCGCTCGCAATGCATTTACTTAATGCGGAAGACAACGAACACATTGACGTTGCCGAGTTATCAGGCTTTTCTGGCCAATCTCTTGTAGCTGCCTTACTTGAAATCGAAGCAGTATCCAAATGCACACAGGCACAAAAACCGATGTTTTCGTGCAGCTTCAATCCACCGGAAGGCGAGCGGGTTAGCGACGATCAGTTCTACGATGCGTTTGCGCGTGTTGAGAAAAAGTTGGGTTTAGTCGGTCAGCCTCGCGCAGTGGTTTTTCATGAAAAAGAAGGGCGCAGACATGCGCATGTGGTTTGGTCACGAATAGATACCGATGAATATAAAGCCATTAACTTGTCGCACTTTAAGTTAAAGTGCCTGGATATTTCAAAACAGTTGTATCTTCAATACGACTGGCCAATGCCTCAAGGGTTAATTGATCATAAAGAAAAACAAACGGTTCAGTTAAAACTGGCTGAGCACTTACAACTTAAACGGCAAGATATTGACCCTGAAGAGCTAAGACAGCTTTGTGTGGAAGCATGGGAGGTATCAGATAACCTAAATAGTTTTAAACACGCATTAGAAGAGCGAAATCTGTTTTTAGCGAAAGGCGATAAGCGTGGCTTTGTCGTGCTCGATCACAACGCCAAAGTGTATTCGTTATCGCGCTTTAGTGGTGTTAAAGTTAAAGAACTAAAAGCTAAGTTAGGGTTGCCCGATCAATTGCCCTCGGTTGATGAAACTAAAAAGCGTGTTGAATCGTTATCGAGTCAACCAATACTCGATGTTATTGCGGCACTTAAACGAAAACACCAAGAGCAAATGCAACCGCTATTAGAAAAGAAAGCGCTGCTTGTTCATATTCAAAAGGCAGAAAGACGAGAGTTGTCCGACCATCAACGTGTTAAACGTCACCTCATTCTTAAAAGAGGTAAAGAAAAATATCGACGAGGGTTAAAACGTTTTTTTGATAAAGTTACAGGCAAAGAAAAGCGCATTCGTTTGGTCAATCAAAAAGAAAACGTGCTGTTGAAGCGAAAGCAAAAAGAGTCGAGGCAGATGATGATATTTCGGCACAATCAAGAGCGAGCAGAACTGCAAAAAGAGATAAAGCAAATACGCGTTGAACATCGAAAGGAGCGTATGGATTTGGCCAGACAGATTTATCAGCTTAGGCAGACTCAAGAGCAGCGCTTGAAGCCAGTGGCTGATGTATCGTTTGGAAAGGTTGCTCAAGAATACAGTGACGCCAGGGAGACGTTAAAGCCCAAAGCAGGGGTGAGAGTGCCAATCAGGCGTAAAAGTGGTAATTTGGTTAAGCAAAAGCCTAAAATGCGTAAAGCTAGTCGTATAGAGGCTGCGGTATTGAAGAGAAAACGCTCAAATCCAAGGTTTTTGAAATTTTTTCGAAAAGAAGATCAGAAGCCAAAATATAAACAGCAATTCAATACGGTTAACGGTGAACCACAGCAGCAAACATTTAAGAAGCTAAAGCCATCAATGAAACTGGAAATGGATTGATCAAGTTGTATTCTGGTGGTTAAAGGCGGCGTTATATGTGAACTGTGTGTGTATCAGTTTCGCTAGAATAGGTAGAGTACAATTCAAAGTGGACGTGTTGTACAAAAAGCCATGCCAAAAAATTAAGAAAGGCCCCCATGGAAAAATTTATTATTCCGGTATTAGATGAATGTGTTGTGCAGCTTGAAAAAGTGAGCGACTACACCAATCACTTGTTTCCAGAAGAGCTAGATGTTGTTAAAGAAGCACGTCGGGCTAGAAGAGTTGAGTTTTCAACCGGTAGGTATGTTTCCCGATACTTGCTAACTGGTATGGGGTTTAAGGAGCATCCTATTTTGCGAGATGAGTCTGGCTGCCCTTTGTGGCCAAGCGGAGTCATCGGTTCTATCGCTCACAAAAATACGATTTGCCTGGTCATCTTGTCCCATTCAGATCGGTATCTATCATTGGGTGCCGATATAGAGGCGGTTGAACATTTAGATCAGTCTATCTGGAGTGTATTCACGACAGAGGCAGAGCTAGCTAGCCTGATACACCAAGGTGTCAGCGAAGCGGAGGCCATCAATGTGGTATTTTCGGTGAAGGAGGCACTCTATAAGTGCGCCTACCCGCTGTTTGGCGAGTCGACTTCGACGTTTGTTGAGGAAAAAATATCTTACAAGTATATGGGCTCTGGCCGAATAGATGCTATGTGCTTTTATAACTCATTGAATTTTAAGGTGGTTGTTAGTTATGGGCGTAAAATCGTTATTTCTGTAGCGCATGTTTGATTTTATAACGATATTGATGTATATTGTTAGAAAATCGAACATCAATGCAGTGGTGTGATATGACTGAAGAGAACGATCAAATAGCGGACATACCTGATCCCATCAATGTGGATCAATTTGAAGCTATTGAAGCAGATCTCTCCGCCCAATTATCAGTCCGGCTGCAGGAGGAAATAGATATGCTGGAATTTGAAATAAAAGACGAGGCTAATGATTTATATGAAGACTTACCAGTCGTCGATTCTAAGGCGGTAGTAAAACTATCTCCACTGGTTGAGAAAATGACAGGTAGGAAGATTGACGTGAAGTGGATAAAAAAAGGAGGGTATGACAGCAAAGAAGAAGCGTTAGATGATCTTCTAGCTAAGATTAAAGAATCATGTGAAGGCTAGAGAGAGGTATAACTTATGGCAAATGATGAGCACAGTGTAATTGGGCAACGTCTTAAGGAAACCAGAGAGTATTTAAAAATCTCTCAGGAAGAAGCAGCGCAAGCTGCTGGAGTTCCTCGGTCTGCGATTTCTTTAATTGAAAGCGGTGGTAGAAGTTTAAAAAGTGTTGAGTTATCAGCCCTAGCTAAGTTATACCAGCAGCCCGTGTCTTACTTTATGGGTGAAGATGGAGATGTGCAACAAGATGAAGGTGTGCAAGCTTTAGCAAGAAGTTATAAAGGTTTATCCGATGAAGACAAAGATGAACTGTTGCGTTTCTCTGAATTCTTGGCAATGAGGTCTAAGAAAGAAAAATGAGTATTAGAGAGGCAGTGTTAAGAGGTGTTAGGGGGGCAGCAGAGCTGCATGAATTTCTTGGCCTGCGCCAAAAACTGAAAGATTCTGCTGAAGGTGTAGATATCTTTGATGTTATTCATGAACTAGACCTATGTTTGATATGCAAACCGCTTGATGGGCTGTTGGGTGTTTATTTGAGTGGTGAGTACAATGGCATTATGGTAACGACGAAAAGACGGTTACCTATTCAGCGATTCACGGCTGCTCATGAATTGGGCCATCATCATCTCGGCCATGGTGATAGTTATGATGATGAAGGACAAATCAGTCTTGCTCGTTCTAAAAATGAAATCTGCCCTCTTCAAGAAATTGAAGCTGAGGCTTTTGCTGCAGAATTTTTACTGCCTAAGTGGCTGGTTGTAGAAATCGCAAAAGGTCAAGGATGGGGTGCTTCTGATTTAAAAAATCCTGATATCGCTTACCAGCTGTCATTAAGGTTAGGTACAAGTTACGAGTCGACCAAAATAGCCTTAGAAAACCATAGATTTCTTAGGACGGCTGCTGAAGTAGAATTACTAAATAAATTTGAGCCTCGAGACTTGAAGCGAAAACTCTTGAGGGGACTCGAGGCTGAATCTTGGTCTGATACTTTTTATTTGAACAAGCGGGATTCAGGAAAACATTTACATGCCAGCCCAAATGATACGGTGATATTGGATTTACCTGAAAATTCTGCCGGTGGTTACCACTGGGTAATTGAATCAGGTGCAGATAATATTCAGGTTTTAGAAGATCAAAACCAAGAGCCAGAATTTGGTTCAGGAGAGATGAAGTTTGGCAGTGTTTCAAATCGACGCCTCGCATTTAGAGGTGAGGATTATATTGAGTTAAAGCTTAAGGAGGTGCGTAAATGGGAAACCAAAGAACCGATTAATATTTTCGAAGTTTCTATCGATTTTTATGGCAAGGAAGAGGGTTTTCCAAGAGTAGCTCGACAATGGGCATAACATTTGAAGGCAACATTGACTTATCTGTAGATCTGCGAAGCCAGATTTCAGATGTTCGTGATCAGGGTCCAAGACCACTTTGTATGATCTGTGCTGCCAGTGACGTACACGAAGCTTTTCATGCCACAGGTTATGCACTGTCAGCTGAATATTTAACGTATTACTGCCAAGAGCATGATGGGGTTGACAATTTTTTGGCTGGCTTTGGTTTTAATACAGTCGGCCATGTCATGGCTAACAACGGCCAACCGTCAGAAGAATTTCATCCCTATGCAAAGAATGAATTTCCATCTGCAGCAAAGCCGCCGGAGTTGGTATCTGAGCAGGTATATTTTGGAAAGCTGGTTGAAGAGACTCTAAATATATCGCGGCTGATAGAGTATCTTGACAATTTGCAGGTTGTATTAGTTGGGATGAAGGTGACAAAAGATTTTCTAGATATAACGAGTTCAGATTTTATCGTGAAAGATACAAAGGAGTTTTTCGGTTTACATGCGATGGTTGTAACTGGTTATGGTGACTACAACGGAGAGAGAGTGTTTTTACTAAGGAATAGTTGGGGCGTTGATTGGGGGTATAAAGGCTATGCTTGGATTAGCCAAGACTATTTGAATAAATATTGTCCTGTAATGGCCTGTGTTGCGAGAGAGTGAATATGTTTAGTCATAGTGCACCGACAAGAGAAGAAGCGTGGTTTGCTGCCATGGAGCATTTAAATAAACAGGACGATAAATCAGATATAAATATTGTACTGGAAATTGAAAGTCCTGCGACCGCCTCAGACCTATCGCGAAAAATCAAGCGAGATTTCAACCAGTTACTTGTTGAAGCTGATCAGTACCCGATTCATACCGTGGCAGAAACTATTTTCCCCGGTGAAGAGTATCGTAGACATGGGCCGGAGGGTGTATTTGATGTATATCCGAACGAGGTGTATCCAATCATTAAAAAAGAAAGTGCAAACTCCCGAGGCACCTACGCTCATAGGCTTGTAAGAGGAATAAACAATAAAGGGGAAGAATGTAGGCCGCTCGAAAATTGCATCGATAGGATGAAATCGGAAATGGAAAAGCCGGCGACGAAAAGAGCGATATATGAAATTTCGCTAGAAAATGTTGACACCATACCAGTTAATCGCAATGACAATTTGTACATGGGCTTTCCATGCTTGAGTCATTTGAGTTTTAAATTGATGAAGCATGAAAGCAAAGTTCATTTAACCGCCGTATATCGTTCCCATTACTATGTAATAAAGGCGTTAGGTAATTTTTTAGGCCTGGCAAGGCTGATGGACTTTGTCGCGCGTGAAGTGGGCGTTGAAATTGGAACATTGGTTTGTCTCTCGACGTTTGCCGTAATGGATACGCCTACCGGTCTAGGTCAACAGAAGATTCAGAAATTCATCAACGATATAAATGAGTTTAAAAGTTAATCTCATCAATTTTTTTATTTTTAACGGATTTCAAATGTTATTTGAGATTGATCATGGATACTAAAGAATATCATCAGTTTGTAAAAACCACCTCACAGTTTGATGAGAAGTCATACGAAGAGCAGTTTAACATTGCCATTTACGGTGTGGCAGGTGAAATTGGCTCAGTCGTCGCAGCAATCAAGAAGCAACTACTTCAGGAGAATGGTGAAGCAGATTGGAATTTGGTTAACGATGAAATCAAAGAAGAATTAGGTGACACTATTTGGTATTGTTTTTCACTAATTCGTTTAATAAACAAAGGTTCTTTTACAAATATACTTAAATTAGATATTGAAGAGCTAATTAAAGAAATTGATTCAGATACTCCACGTGCTGGTGATATAGAAGAAGTTCTACAGATTGACAGAAAGGAAAAGTTTTTAAATCAAGCTCCTTTGTTTTGTGAGCAGGATCAATCAGCGTTCGATGAATATCAACGAATTGCTTTTTTGACAGCTAGAACTAAAGAAAGAACACTACTAGAGGTGTGCTTATCAGTACTTTGGCAGCTTGGGGCAGAATTGCTAAGAGCCAAACTTCCAGCAGTTGAGATAGAGTTAAATAAAAACATAAAGGATCGCGATTCGAAAAAAGTCCTTGGTGAGATTATATGGCACATCTCCGCAATAGCGACTTTATACGGCGTTAAGCTTAGTGAAATTATTGAAATCAATGAGAAAAAGATCAATTATCGGCGTCCCACTGGCCCGGTAACTCCATTACACGATGAAGCGTTTGAAGAGCAGTTCCCGAGAAAATTTGAAATTTCTTTTCTCACTATTGATAGTGGAATTTCTAGGATGTACCTGAACGGAAAGCGGCTAGGTGATGATTTAACTGATAACTCGTATGAAGATGATGGGTATCGATTTCATGATGTGATGCATCTGGCGAATGCTGCAATTCTAGGTTGGTCACCAGTGTTAAGGAAGTTGATGGGTAAGAAACGGAAGAGCAACCGAGGTGTTGATGAGGTAGAGGATGGCGCTCGAGCAATTATCGTTGAAGAAGCAATAGTTAAAGCTATTCATTCGGAAGGGGTGCGAGTTGCAAAACAGATAAACCCCAAAATGGAGCCGAAACCGGTCAGGTTGTTTGAAAATAAAAAGCAAATAACATTCAAATTCCTTAAGTTTATTCGTGAATTCGTTGATAAGCTAGAAGTGGAAAAAAATCAGGCGTGGGAATGGGAGAAAGCAATTCTTCAAGGCTATAAAATATTCTATGAGCTATGTGTTCGAGAGCAGGGTACCGTTGTGGTAGATCTTGAAAAGCGTGCTTTAGATTTTCGGCCAGATATCTATGCAGATATAAGTGGTTCAGTTGGAGGTATTGGTTCTTCCAATATAGATATCATGAGTTGCAGTGTCGAAGAAAAAGGAAAATATGCTGATCCAAGTAAATATTTAACGGATAAGGAATCAAACAAGTTTTTAACCGTAGAAAATAAGAGTGATTCGGATTTCAAAAGAGTGCTTGTAGTAAAACAAGCTATCTTGTCTGCGCTTGGTATTTCTGATCCAACTATTGACCAATATAAAATGTTAGAAATCGATAAGCTTGATGGGGCAAAAGTTAGTACACGAGCTGTAGGTGAGATCCAAAAAATTGTGTGGGGGAAAAATATAATATGTTTCAGGAATACGCTTTCAGAAACAACAACAACAATTAGTTGCGTTTCTCTGGCAATAACCGACCCTACAGACTAAATCGCTATTTTTTCAGCAGTTTTTTGATTGATACCCCATTTAGGCGGATAAAAATAATCAATAGAAGTCGGTGTTCGGGTATATTTTTGTTTGATTTTGGTTCTTTTGCTAATGCCGGCAATGTCTGGGTGCGCAACTCGACAATATTTGTCGACTTCACAAAATAAGTTTTGACAATCAATTAAATGTAGATCTCTCCCCCAGAGGTTATGGAAGTCGAGGCCGAGTTTGTCAAAGTGTTTGTGCTGTTCTTCGGCCATCATTTTAATGATATCTACTTCGTCATAATTACCAAGGTCTGTAAAACACTTCCTGATACCATCTTTGGCGCCTGGTCCAGGCACAACGAATTCGTTTTCAGAAAAGTTGATATGGTCAGAATAATTAAAATCTATGGTGTATTGATAACTTAAGAATTTACCAAAAGATTCAACATCCAGAAGTGAGTTGTAAATCTCCATCAAGGTAACAGCATCTCGTACTTTGTGGAAAAACTTACTCTTGATTAATGACGCTATCAGCTCAAGATGGAACTGGTGCTTCCTAACCCCCTTGTATTTTTTAGCAGCACCTGAAGGGATGATATAAGCCGCAGAGTATATTGCTGATTTAGAAGCCATGGCTTGGCTGAGTACCTTGCTAAATTGGGCAACGCTAAAATTTTTGATGATAATTTCTTCAAAGATATTTTCTAATAACTGCCATGTTTCAATCTTGTTGAAGATTTTAAAGAGAAGAATCCTGAAAAAGGTATCTTCCGGAGAATAATTGTGAGCATAGATAACATTTTTGATTAAGTATTGACTGACCCTATCAGATGCCCTGTATGCGTTTGTAAATTTGTAATCTTTGATAATTGTATCATCGGTAAGGCTCTTATGAATTGGATCCATAGACCGAAAAAAAACATTTTGCCTCTCAGCAGCAAACTTCCAGTAAGAGCTGAAGGCTTTAGAGGGTTTTGGCTTATTAGATTTAACCAGATCAAGCTTGGTGACTTTAGCGTTCATATATAAAACCTATAAGTATTTATAGATATTACTATACACGAACTGGAATCTTTTTTAAGTCTCTTTCTTGAAGAATAGTGTTGCAGTCATCTATTTGACTTTCAGCCGAAAGCTGCTCTAACGTATGATTGGCGATGAATATAATTCATTCTGAATATTTTCAATAGAAGCCAAAGCATTTCTACGCTCATAACTATTAGCGTCACTTCTGGTAAGAGTATTAAAAGCTTTTCTCAATAAAGCATAAAGCTCAGTTTCACTTTTATTTGCTAATTCATACCTAGTTATTAACTTCATTATTATCTCCTTTGATTTAGAGATCGTGACCATCACGATCTTTGATAAGACCGTGAGTGCATACGCAAAATAAATTGCACCTTTGGTTGCAACGTCAGAGGAAAAGCATGTGTCCATGCTTGCGATTGGTTGAGCGGGGAATGCTAAAAAAGGTTTTAGAGAAGGCGAGGTGGTTAACGGCTATCAATGAATAGATAGCGAACGAAAAATAAGGAAAATGATTAAGCAGTAAAAAATTGAGAGGCATTGCATCCTCTCAGAATCAAGATAAATGACGGTTTCTATTCTGGCGCAAGCTGGAACAGACACTCCGCAATTTTTCTGGATTCTTTCACTCCCGCCTTAGTCGCCCTAGTCGGCAGAGGTTCATGAGCGGCGCATCGCAAGCGTTGCTTGTAAGAACCTCAACACCGAATTTAGGAGTAAAGACAATGAGTGAAGAAATAAAAATCTATGTGGCCGATTTAGCATCTTATAACAACGGCAAATTACATGGTGTGTGGATTGATGCCACACAAGACCTTGATGTCATGTACGAGCAAATGCATGAAATGCTTAAAAACAGTACTGAAGAATTCTCGGAAGAGTACGCTATTCATGATTACGAAGGCTTCGAAGGTTACAGCCTGAGTGAATACCAAGGGTTAAAATCAGTACATGAGATAGCCTGTTTTATTGATGAGCATGGCGAGATTGCAAGCGGGTTACTCAATCATTTTTGTGGTGATGTCGAGGGCGCCACCAAAACAATTGAAGATCATTACGTGGGTTGCTACAAATCGCTGTCTGATTACGCTGAAGAGCTAACTGAGAGCATAGGCGATATACCAAAGCATTTAGCGTATTACATCGACTATGAGCGTATGGGGCGCGACATGGAGCTGGGAGGTGATGTCTACACCATTGAAACAGGCTTTGAAGAAGTCCATATATTTTGGAGTCACTGACGTGACTCTATTTAATGCCTTCAGTTTACGGTAAGAGTTAGACTCACGTTAGGTGAGCAGGTAGAATGTGCCGCCCTCCGACGTGGGGTCGGGGGGCTTTTTTAGTAACATGTACAAATTTATGTACAAAATTGGGTATGAGTAGTGAGCGACAGCAATTTTCTTCAGCAAATTCAACAACGTAGAACCTTTGCTATCATCTCGCACCCATATTGTAGTGGCCTGGTTTTTTTGTACCAAAAGATGCGTGTTAAACTTCCAATTAACATGAGAAAAGGTACAAATTATGAGCAAGAGGAGAAGTTTCAGCCCCGAGTTTAAAATCGAGGCAGCCAGCTTGGTATTGGATCAAGGTTACACCACAATGGAAGCCTGCCGAGCGATGGATGTGAGTGAAACAGCCATGCGTGAGTGGGTGAAAAAGCTGAGACAAGAACGGAGTGGAATCACACCTAAAACCGGAAAAGCCTTAACCCCGGAACAACAACACATTCAAGCGTTAGAAGCCAAGATTAAAAAAATTGAAAGGGAGAAAGAGATATTAAAAAAGGCTACCGCGCTCTTGATGTCGGACTCGATCAAGTCGTCCCATTGATGAATGAGTTAAGAGCGCATTACAAGCTTGGTGAGCTTGTCTCAGCCTTTGGCGTGGCACGCAGTAGTTATAGTTATCGTTGCCAGAAAGTCCGTAAAGTTGATCATGAAAAAGAGCGACTCAAAGCAAAAGTGATTGCGATTCATCAACGGAGTCGCGGAGCTGTCGGGGCCAGACGCGTGTCTAAAACGTTAAAGCAGCAAGGTGAAGCGGTAGGTCGAGATAAAGCCAGTCGCTTGATGAAAGCCGCTAACGTAGTGAGTAAACTACCTAAAAGGCGCAAACGACCCAAAAAGGCAGCTAACGAATCGACAATAGCGCCGAACTTACTGAAGCGTGAGTTTACGGTTGAATTACCCAATGTTTACTGGTGTGGTGATATCACGCATGTCTGGGCGGGCGACCAATGGCTCTATCTTGCTGTGGTGATGGACTTATGCAAGCGACGCATTATTGGTTGGGCCTGCAGCACAGAACCTAAAACGTCAGTGGTCATAAGGGCATTACGTTTGGCTTATGAATCCAGAGGGTTGCCTAAAGGCTTGACGTTTCATTCGGATCAAGGTTGTCAATACACAAGTCAAGTGTTTAGAGATCAACTGAGAACATACCAAATGACACAGAGCATGAGTCGCCGTGGTAACTGTTGGGACAACTCACCGGTCGAACGATTTTTTAGAACGTTTAAGTCAGAGTGGATGCCCGAGTATGGCTATCTTAATGTCGGTCAAGCCCAGCAAGATATCGCTGAATTTATGCGTTACTACAACTATGAGCGAGGTCATAGTTATAATGATTACTTGGCACCAGCATTAGCTGAGGCCGCGTAAACCGCGCATGGATTGGTACAGAAAAACCCGGCCATTACATATCATGTAAGCTGCTGCATACGCAGCTTAGAAATATAGAAAAAGACGGGCCTGTAGCAGAAAGCGGTAAGCTGCTGCATACGCAGCTTAGAAATCTGGCTTTCTGTAGCCAGTTCATAATCAGATGTAAGCTGCTGCACACGCAGCTTAGAAAAAAAATCAGATCGAGCGATTCGTTTTTATAAGGTTAGCTGCTGCACACGCAGCTTAGAAAATAAACAGCCCTCCTTCATTAACCACAACTTTGTTAGCTGCTGCACACGCAGCTTAGAAAAATACTCGTGATCTTTTAGCCAGTGTGGATTCGTTAGCTGCTGCACACGCAGCTTAGAAATGTATCAATAAAGAGAGTTGCTCCTATAAATTGTTAGCTGCTGCACACGCAGCTTAGAAATTTATCATCGCTATCAGTGACTAAATCAGTAAGTTAGCTGCTGCACACGCAGCTTAGAAATTTGAACTGTGGTGGTAAAAGATTTGAATTTGGTTAGCTGCTGCACACGCAGCTTAGAAAACAATAACTCTCTCTTCTTTATTCGCTTGTTCGTTAGCTGCTGCACACGCAGCTTAGAAAGGAGGCGCTGAGATACTAGACGCGTATTAGAAGTTAGCTGCTGCACACGCAGCTTAGAAATACTTATTAAATCTTGATACAGCGTTTGCTGCGTTAGCTGCTGCACACGCAGCTTAGAAAACCATGATGTGTCGACGTCTGGGGATGTTGAAGTTAGCTGCTGCACACGCAGCTTAGAAATGTTGTACTGCTAATCTCAACCTCATCTATAGGTTAGCTGCTGCATAGGCAGCTAAGAAAGTAAAGAAAGTTTTTATATAACAAGGTTCCATGTGGATTTTTTTGAAAAGGGAGTTTCTAGACTTTTAAATCATACCGCCAATTCTTTCTTCGGTATTTCATCTACAATCAAGGTTTCTTTATAAGCATGCCATGTGGCATGGCCGAGCCATGGCAGTATAACGATAAAACCAAGGTAGGCTGTAGCAACACCAAAGAAGAGCAGTATGCCTATACAACTTGCCCAGACCAGGCAGGGGATCTTGTTGTTGAGTACGGCGTTGGTGCTGCTGATGATTGCGCTGATTGCGTCAACATCGCGGTCGAGTATCATCGGTAGTGAAAATGCGCTGAATATAAAAATGATGGCGCAAAACACAGCGCCTATACTTGAACCGATACCAAGAAATAAAATCAGGTCTGTGATAATTACGGGGTCTTGTTGGGGGAAAAAGATAAACATCATTGCTGCGGCGCGTGCCCAGATTAAAAACAGGATGCCTATGGCAACAGTATACAAAAGTGTGATACTGATGCGTTGTTTGGCATCGATGAATGTGAGCAGTAGATTGGGGGTTGTGTTGCGCTCCAGCCTGGCAGAGATTGAATAAATGGATAGGGCCAGAATAGGGCCAAGGAATACAAAGCCACTCAGTAAACCCAGATACAGCCCTATATTACCGAAAGCGTAGGTGAGTGCTGTGATGCCATAGCTAATGATTGCCAGTATTAGCCCATAGCTCAGGCTTTGTTTTGGGGCATTTTTTAAATCTTTCCAACCGAGTTCTAGCCAGTGAAAGGCTGAAGTTTCCGGGATTTTGCGGCATTTTGCAACAAACGACTGATATTCTTCGTCATTTTCGTTTTGCCCTTTACTTTGCTCGGTGCTCTGTTCTGCACTCAGTTCGGATTTTTCTACAGTACTGCTGTCTGGTTGGTTCATTATTTTTCTCCAAGTGATACAGCGTTTGTTTACAAGTTTATAATGTTTTTTATTATTGGTCACCTGATAAATAATGATGAGATTTTATACATCATAGACTCAACTATTTTTTATCCTATTGCGTACTAACAAATTAATTAAGTTTTTTTTGTGAGAGACGAGAGCAGGCAATGAGCGTATTATTCTTTACGGAAGAAATGATTAACTGATTCAATTTAATAAAGTTACTGTTTTATGTTCCCTATTCGTGATGACAACCCACAAATTAATATTCCCTATGCCACTTATTTGCTCATTGCTTTAAATGTATTGTCGTGGCTGTTGTTACAGGGTTTTGGTTTGGGGCCTGAGTTAGCTTCATCTGTATGTGAGTACGGGTTAATTCCTGCCGATTTATTCAATCATTCAGTGCCTGTTTCGGTAACTGAAATTGATGAACGCTACTGTGCAGAGACGTCGGATTGGCGTGGTTTGTTTAGTTCCATGTTTATGCATGGCGGTTGGCTGCACATCATCGGCAACATGTGGTTTCTATGGATATTTGGTGACAATGTAGAAGATGCTATGGGCTCAATTCGTTTTTTAATTTTTTATCTATTATGTGGTTTGGCTGCTGCTGGTGCTCAAGTACTTGCAGGGCCATCTTCAACGGTTCCAATGGTCGGCGCTTCGGGTGCAATAGGTGGCGTGATGGGCGCTTATATTATGTTGTATCCAAAAGTGAACGTTCAGATGGCTATTGTTTTGGGTTTTATCTTTACAACCATAAGCGTACCGGCTGTAACCATGCTGGGCTATTGGGCTTTTTTTCAACTGATAGGTGGTATTGCCTCTATTGGAGCATCCGGGGGAGGGATAGCCTTTTGGGCACATATTGGTGGCTTTGTAGCAGGCGTTGTTCTTGTGAATGTATTCAAGGATGAAGCGTTATTGAAAAAACATCCTTACCATGGGTGGTAAGGCGGAGAAAAAAGACATTTTATGTTAACATCGGTCTTTTTTATCTGGGAATTAGAATAATATGAGCGAGCAACTCGTCAAACAGATACTGCGTTCAAAGGTATATGATGTAGCAAAGAAAACACCGATAACAAAGGCTAAAATTCTTTCTTCAAAATTAAATAATCAGATACTGTTTAAGCGTGAGGACATGCAACCGGTTTTCTCGTTCAAGATTCGCGGTGCTTACAATAAAATAGCCAATCTGACTGATGAAGAAAAGCAAAAAGGTATTGTAGCGGCTTCAGCTGGGAATCACGCTCAGGGTGTTGCATTGGCTGCCAAGCGATTGGGGATTGTGCCTGTTATTGTGATGCCTGAGACTACGCCGGAGATAAAAGTTAATGCGGTTAAACAGTTAGGTGCGGAGGTGGTTTTGCATGGTGATGTGTATGATGAAGCTTATGAAAAATCACAGCAATTAGCTAATGCAAATGAGTATACCTTCATTCACCCCTATGACGATGAGTTAGTGATAGCAGGACAGGGCTCAGTTGGTATTGAGATTATTCAGCAGGTGAATGATCTTGATGCTGTCTTTATTCCTGTTGGTGGTGGAGGTTTATTAGCGGGTGTTGCTGCTTATATTAAATACGTCAATCCTGAAATAAAGGTGATTGCAACGGAGTTTGATGAATCAGCCTGTTTTAAAGCAGCATTTGAGAAAAAAGAGCGAGTTAAGCTGAAGCAAGTCGGGTTATTTGCTGATGGGGTTGCTGTTGCCCAGATGGGAGAAAGGCCCTGGTTTTTTGCAAAAGATAATGTCGATGCTGCAGTGACAGCAACCAGTGATGAACTTTGCGCAGCGATACAAGAGGTATTTGAAGATACCCGAAGCATTATGGAACCAGCTGGTGCATTAGCTGTAGCCGGTATGAAAAACTATATTGAGCAACAGGGCTGGCAAAATAAAAAGTGTCTGGCTGTTCTTTCGGGTGCAAATCTGAATTTTCATCGTTTGCGTTATATTTCCGAGCGCACTGAAATTGGCGAGAAACGAGAAGCAGTATTTGGTGTAACGATTAAAGATATAGCAGGTAGTTTTTTAACTTTTTGCAAACGTTTAGGAAGGCGTAACATAACCGAGTTTAATTACCGTTATGATGGCAATGATGAAGCTAAATTATTTATTGCATTGACGATAGAGAATACCGAAGAAAGAAAGGCCTTGGTGAAAATGTTAGAAGGTGATTATCGTATTGTGGATTTAACTGACGACCATGTGGCCAAATTGCATGTGCGTTATATGATAGGCGGGCATTTGCCCGAGAGCACTAATGATGAGCTGTTATTCAGTTTTATTTTTCCTGAACGGCCAGGATCGTTATTTGATTTTTTTGAACAGCTTGGGCAACATTATAATATTAGTTTGTTTCATTATCGTAATCATGGTTCAGCTTATTCGAGAGTTCTGGTAGGGTTTCATGCACATATAAGCGAAAAAGAGAAAATGGAAGCTTTGTTTACATCTCTGGGTTATAAATATGTTGAGCAAACCGGGAACCCAGCCTACCAGTATTTCTTAAAATAAATCAAATTTTTTAAATACAAAAAAACGGTGCTTCCTATAGAGAGGAGAGCACCGCCGGAGGGGGTAGTTTTTTAACTTTGGTAAATAATAGCTACTAACGCTTTCTTTTAGCTACAGATGCCAGGCCTAAAAGTGCAGAGCCCATAAACCATACAGAAGCAGGTACTGGAACATCAGAGATCGGATCTGATATTACAGCAGGTACAGTGCCAGTCAAAGTGTAGTTAACGTAACCTGCAGCGCCACCTAGCCATCCTGCGCTAGCTGAAAAGTCCAAAAGGCCAGTTATGGTTCGTGTTGTTCCTTCTGTAACATCGGAGAGTGGTGCCGAGAATGTCATTACTAACGGAATAGTCACACCAAACAATTCACCGCTTACGATAAATTGACCGCCAGAGAGAAGATCAACTTCAGTACCTTCTTGACCAAAGCCTCCATTTGGCCCAGGATCAGAAGCTACTGGAACAACACTGCCTGGGCAGTTAGATATATCTGTTGTAATACAAATGCTTCCTGCATTAACTAATAAGGATTCCAGGTCTGCGCCGTCAACATAGTTATCATCGAAGATGGTGTCAGGTAGGTGAGATGTTGCAGTAGCAAATGTACCTGGACTGACAAGAGCACCAACTGAGCCGCTAGAACTTGTTACGTAACCTTCTGCAGTTAAGGTAGCAGCAGAGCCTACAGAAGCCACACCTAATGTGATAAGACTTGTAAAAAGTGTTTTGTTTAAATTAATTTTCATAAGAACTACTCCGTTAAATCTCATTAGAATTAGATGATTTATTCAAACCTGAATAGCATCATTAGTAGCTTTCCTGAACCGAATGCTGGCCAGGAGTAAGGCTGATTAAATGTTAACCAGTTGCTTTAATTTTAAGACTAGTTCAAATTGTATAAATTGCGAACAAAAATTAGCGTTTTTTAACAGAATGTAATCAAAAATAGGAGGGTATTTATAATTAAAGTAGGGTTATCACACTATTTGGCTAGGCAGAAAAAAAGCTTTTTTTGTAAGTTATTGATATTTATATAAAAAAATAAATTTTATTTGGTGACTACATACAAATCTTTAGTCAATGTTCCATAGCTCAATACAAAAAATACAAAGGAAGTGCCAAATAAATTAAAATGGGTTTAATTTATTCACCATTTGTGGTTGTTTTTTCGAGGGAATAGCCAAGACGATATGTTTTTTAACAGAGAGAAGTATGAAAGAAGCCCTGAAAAGAAAGAGCGCCAAGGCACAAATTATTTTCTTTGCTTGATTGACTCCAGATAGGGTGTGCCATAGCGATGGGTTGCAATGATATCGGCAACAGTTTCTCCTTGATTATTTTGAGCGTTTAAATCGCCGTTGGCTTCTACAAAAAATGAGACGAATTTATCGAAATCTTCGTGTCGCATACTGCGATAAGCTGTTAACAATTTATGGAAATCGGCATTTTCCCCTTCGGGTGGAAGCAGGTCCAGAAATTCACGTATTCGCTCTTCTCCCCATACAGGGTCTATCACTTTTTCTTTGTCTTTCTTCAAACTCATAGTTACTAACGTCTTTAATAATGTAGGGAATAAATGGAGTTTACTTTAATTTCTCGGCCAGTATTCGATTAACTTCTCCAGGGTTTGCTTGCCCTTTAGAGACTTTCATGACTTGACCTACAAAATAACCGATCAATTTTTTGCGTTTATCAGGCTCGGCTGCAAGATATTGTTCAACTTGTGCCTGACTATTGGCAATGACTTCATCTACCATCGCTTCAATGGCGCTTGAATCACTCACTTGTTTAAGGCCTCTTTTGTCAATGATTTCATCAACGGAGCCTTCGCCTTGAGTTATGGCATCAAAAACTTGTTTGGCGATTTTTCCTGAAATAGTTTTATCTTCAATACGTTCAATAAGTTGGCCAAGTGCTTCGGGTTTTATAGGTGTTCTATCAACATTCAGGTTTTCTTTATTTAAGTATGCAGAAAGCTCTCCCATAACCCAGTTAGCAGCTGGTTTTGGCTGACCACACTGTTTAACTACAGCTTCAAAATAGTCTGCTATTGCTTTTTCTTCGGTGAGTATATTTGCATCGTAGGCAGATAGTTTGTAATCATTTTCGAACCGCTCTCTTTTTTGATCGGGCAATTCAGGCATTGATTGTTTAAGTCTTTCAATGGTTTCTTCTTCTATGACAACTGGCAACAAGTCTGGGCAGGGGAAGTAGCGGTAGTCATTCGCTTCTTCTTTACTCCTCATACTGCGTGTTTCATTTTTGTCACTGTCGTAGAGACGTGTTTCCTGGGTGATTTCTCCGCCATCTTCTAACACATCAATTTGGCGCTCAACCTCTACATTAATTGCTTTTTCTATAAATCGGAATGAATTGAGGTTTTTTATCTCGGTTCTTGTTCCCAGCTTTTCTTCACCTTTAGGGCGAATCGAAACATTGGCATCGCAACGCAGTGAACCTTGAGACATGTCACCATCACAAATGCCAAGATAAGTCACTATAGCATGGATTTTTTTCAGGTAAGCCACGGCTTCCTTTGCAGAACGCATATCGGGTTCAGAAACAATTTCGATAAGTGGTGTGCCTGCACGGTTGAGGTCAATACCAGACATGCCAGAAAAGTCTTCATGGAGTGACTTCCCGGCATCCTCTTCCAGGTGTGCATGATGAATTCGTACTCGCCTGATATCATTGTCGTTAAAGGCAATATCCAGAAAACCAGCTCCAACAATGGGTTGTTCTAATTGTGTAGTCTGGTAGCCTTTTGGCAGGTCAGGATAAAAATAATTTTTTCTTTCAAAAACCGAGGTCTTACCTATTTCTGCATTAACTGCAAGGCCGAACTGAATGGCATTAAAAAAAGCTGCCTTATTTGCAACGGGTAATGTACCTGGCATTGCGAGATCGACAGCATCAGCTTGTGTATTAGGCTCTGCACCAAACGCTGTGGAAGAACTACTGAAAATTTTGGATTGAGTTGAAAGTTGTACATGTACTTCCAAACCAATAACTGTTTCCCATTGCATAATGTAACCTGAGTATTTATGTAACGAACCGATTGTTCAAAGTGTTAGTGGCCAAGTAATAAGTTAAAAAATAAGTTTATAAAGTTTTATTCAATTGCTGAGCGCAAATGCCAGTCAGTTAATGTTTGAAACTGGTGAGCGACGTTGAGTAATCTTGATTCAGCAAAATAATTGCCGATTAACTGTAAACCAATGGGCATATTATTGATTTCACCCGCTGGTATTGACATGCCAGGCAGACCCGCCAGGTTTACCGAAATGGTATAGATATCTTCCAGATACATGGCGACAGGGTCTTCCTGCTTTGATCCGAAGCTAAAAGCAGGTGAGGGCGATGTTGGGCCGGCGATAATATCGCATTGGGTAAATGCCTGTTTAAAGTCGTTAGTAATTAAACGACGTACTTGTTGTGCTTTACGATAATAGGCGTCGTAATAACCTGCTGAAAGGGCATAAGTTCCAACCAGAATACGTCGCTTGACTTCTTCCCCAAAACCTTCACTTCGTGAGCGGGTATAAAGATCGGTTAAGTCTTCTGGATCTTTACAGCGATAGCCATATCGTACGCCATCGAAGCGAGAGAGATTAGTTGATGCTTCTGCAGGAGCAATAACATAATAGGCTGGAACCGAAAGGGGGGAATTAGGAAGTTCTATGTCAACAAGCTCAGCGCCTGCTTTTTCCAATTCAGCCAGAGCCTCTTTTACTTTTCCGGCCATTGCAGTATCTAGTCGCTCGTCGAAGTACTCTTTTGGTAAACCAATCTTTAATCCTTTTATTGAGTCATTTAATTGAGCTTTGTAATTTTCAATGGGCTGAGTTGATGAAGTTGAATCTTTTGTGTCATGCCCAGCCATTACGTTCATGAGTATTGCAGCATCTTCTGCTGTACGGGTCATTGGGCCAGCCTGGTCAAGACTGGAGGCAAAGGCAATCATGCCATATCGACTTATTCTGCCATAGGTGGGCTTCAGACCGGTAATTCCACAAAGTGCAGCGGGTTGACGAATTGAACCACCCGTATCAGTGCCGGTTGCTGCAGCACACAAATGGCCAGCGACTGCAGCAGCTGAACCACCTGAAGAACCTCCTGGTACAGTATCCGTATTCCATGGGTTTTTAACAGCACCGTAATAACTTGTCTCATTGGATGAGCCCATTGCAAATTCATCCATATTGGTTTTGCCAAGTAGTACAGCGCCATCTTGTTGGTGCATTTTTTCAATGACAGATGCATTATAAGGTGCAATAAAATTATCGAGCATTTTTGAGCCACAAGTAGTTTTAATGCCCTGAGTACAAAATATATCTTTTTGTGCAACTGGAATGCCTAACAGTTCTTGTTGTTCACCTGCAGCCAGCTTTTGGTCAGCCTTGTTGGCAGCTTGAATTGCTATTTCAGCGGTAACTGTAATATAACTGTTAAATTCCGGATTCAGTTTTTCAATGCGAGCAATATAGTGTTCAGTGAGTTCTTTCGCACTGAAAGACTTTTTTTGTAGTCCCTGTTGTATTTCTGCAATTGTGAGTTGATGCAGGGCTTTATTAGAGAGTGGTTGATTGGATGCCATGTTTAAGTAACTATCTTGTAGCGGTAAAGTTTGTTTAAATTAATCTGGGTAATCAGGAGTCAAAGAAATTTATATCAGTATTACTCAATGACTTTAGGTACAAGGAAGAGGCCGTCTTGTGTAGCAGGGGCAATGTTTAAAAATTGTTCTCTTCTGGCGAGTTTATCAATAGATTCATCGACCTTGTCTTCACGCAATATTTGGACAGCATCTAAAGGGTTTGCCATAGGATCAATATTGGCAGTGTCAACGGCTTGCATCTGATCAACCATCGATAGAATGGAATCAATTCTCTGGGTTAAACCGGATATTTCAGATTCTTGCAGTTTAAGTCGGGCTAATTTAGCTGTTTTGCTAAGTTGTTCTTCTGATAATGACATAAAATATAAAACTCTATTTGGAGCGATTCTTCAATTGCATCAATAAAAAAGATTAATCGCCACTTAATGTGTGTGAAAGCAGGACCTGAAC
This sequence comes from Cellvibrionales bacterium, assembly GCA_041941365.1. Classification (GTDB taxonomy): domain Bacteria; phylum Pseudomonadota; class Gammaproteobacteria; order Pseudomonadales; family UBA7434; genus UBA7434. The sequence continues at coordinate 89,104 of JBGTQK010000007.1, forward strand.
AACTTGTCTTTTTGCTAAGTTTACAAAGTATCTCAGTGAATTAATCAATACTTTACTTTCTGAGCGCTAAGTTGCCCTATTTGTTCCTTGCTCTAAACGCCCGCCATTGCTACAGTTGTTAGTTAATTTCTATGCAACCTTTTTGAGGGTTTTTCCAGTCATAAAGATGGCTGGCTAGAAACATACGATGACTATTAAAAGCGTGGCATTTTAGCGACACAATACAAAAGATTGAATCCCTATGTTTAAAAATATTCGTGGTTTATTTTCCAATGATCTTTCAATTGATTTGGGAACAGCAAATACTCTGATTTACGTCCGTGAACAGGGTATTGTACTCGATGAACCATCGGTAGTGGCAGTTCGTGTTCAAAATGGCCAAAAGACAATAGCAGCTGTCGGAACTGACGCAAAGCGCATGCTAGGTCGAACACCTGGCAATATAGTCGCCATTAGGCCATTAAAGGATGGTGTCATTGCTGATTTTCTGATTACCGAGAAAATGCTTCAGCATTTCATTTCACGAGTCCATAAAAACAGCTTTATTCGACCTAGCCCGCGCGTGCTGGTTTGCGTGCCTTGTAATTCCACTCAAGTTGAACGAAAAGCAATCAAAGAATCTGCATCAAGTGCTGGAGCCAGAGACGTCAGATTAATTGAAGAACCTATGGCCGCAGCTATTGGCGCTGGTTTGCCGGTAGAAGAAGCCAGTGGCTCAATGGTGGTCGATATTGGTGGTGGTACTACAGAAATTGCTATCCTTTCACTCAACGGCGTGGTTTATTCTGATTCGGTGAGAACCGGGGGTGATCGCTTTGATGAAGCCATTGTGAGTTATGTGCGCCGCAACTACGGAAGTTTAATTGGTGACTCTACAGCAGAGCGAATAAAAAAAGAGATAGGTAGCGCGGTTAGTGGTACAGACCTTCGTGAGATTGATGTACGTGGCAGAAACCTTGCTGAAGGTGTTCCACGCTCGTTTACGATAAATAGTGACGAAGTAATGCAGGCATTACAAGACTCGCTTGGCAATATTATTCAGGGAGTAAAAGGAGCGTTAGAGCAATCACCGCCTGAGCTTGCTTCCGATATTGCCGAAACAGGAATTGTTTTGACCGGCGGAGGTGCTCTATTACGAGGTTTAGACCAGTTGCTAACAGCCGAAACGGGATTGCCTGTTATTATCGCTGATGATCCGTTAACTTGTGTTGCTCGTGGTGGAGGTAAGGCGCTTGAATTAATGGACCAATATGACGTCGATTTTTTATCGACTGAGTAACCAACCTGACATAATGATATCTTGAAACTGGAACAACGGACTTTCCGGTTTTGATAGAGTCATTTAGTTAAAAGTTTTTTACAGATATTTTTAGGCCGCTAATTGTAATAGCTTTTACTTCGGAGAAAAGCAATCAAACCGATCTTTAGTAGAACTCCATACGTTGGTGTACGCTTTTTGGTTATAGCGGTAATGTCTTTTTCTTTACTTATATTGGATTATAAAACGGATACTTTTGAAGAGGTAAAGAGAATAGCAGCAAAGTTTTCAGAACCTTTTTTTACTGTAAGCAAGCAACCTTTTTCTTTTTTCTCTGGCCTGCAAAACTATTTTAGCTCCAGAGATAAGCTGTTAGACGAAAATGCGCGTTTGTACAGTGAAGCTCTTGTAATGAATGCCAAATTACAAAAACTGGTTTCTTTAACAGCAGAAAATGTTCGTTTGCGAGAACTGCTGGGTTCATCAACGGTTGTTGAAGATAATGTTCTGGTTGCTGAAACGATTGGCATATCGCCAAATCCATTTGAGCATGTGATCACGATTAATAAAGGGGAGGAAGATGGTGTCTATGCAGGGCAAGCTGTGATTGATGCTTATGGCCTCCTTGGACAGGTAAAAGAGGTAGCGTTTCAGACTTCAAAAGTCATTATGATTAGTGATGCAAGGCATGCGATACCCGTACAGGTCAATCGAAATGAGGTTCATGCGATTGCAGAAGGTACCGGGCGAGTTGATCGATTAGTTCTACCTAACATGGTTGAAACATCTGATATAAAAGCGGGGGATTTATTGGTGAGCTCAGGACTTGGTCAGCGTTTTCCAGTGGGTTACCCAGTTGGTGTTGTCGAATCAGTTGAGTCAGATCCATCTAGAGACTTTCTTAAAATTATTGTCAGGCCAAGTGCTAAATTAGGCAGGGGGCGGCATGTATTACTGGTTTTTGCCAACGATGATTTCAAAAGCAAATAAAAATTCGATTGATGAATTTGTAATGGAATGTAGTTAGATGAAGTCTGGTTTATTACATTCGGTAACTGATCAGGGGTACGTCCATTTACCTTGGTTTTTTGTTTTAGTGAATACTGTTTTTGTTTTATTGTTGGCTATTTTTCCGCTGCCTGTATGGGCGGTTTGGCTGAGACCAGAGTTCCCTCTATTGTTTCTTTTTTACTGCATAATAACGGTTCCTTTTCAGTTTGGACTATTGTTTGCCTGGTTTCTTGGCCTATGCCTGGACACTTTTGAAAGTGGTTTACTTGGAACAAGAGCATTAGGCATGACTCTGGTCGCCTATGTTGTCTATCTTTTTCATCAGAGGTTGAGAATGTTTACGCTAATTCAGCAGATGTTAGTTGTTTTTGCTTTGACCCTGATTTACCAACTATTTAATTACTGGGTTCATTTAGGAGCAGATGCAGGTTATTCATCGCTTCAATGGTCCATTTCGGCAATTTCAACTATGGTTTGCTGGCCACTTATGTATGGTTTTTTTGAAAAAATGCGAGCAAGTATGTGATTCTGTTATGTGGTGATGTTGAACCAAGGGGATTCAAGGGATTCTAAGCAGTTGTTATGACAATTCAACTTTTTTTGGCATCACAGTCTCCCAGACGGTCACAATTACTGAAACAAATGGGTGTGGATTTTAAGATAGTAGAATCTACAATTGATGAAATCCCCTATACTGATGAAAGTCCGCTTGGTTTTGTTGAAAGAATGGCAAAAAACAAAGCTGAGGCAGGATTAGAGCGAGTTAGTTCGACGCACAAAAAAGATGCTTTTCAGAAAGTGGCTGTATTGGGAGCCGATACAGTTATTGTTCATCGAGGGAGAATTATTGGCAAGCCAAAAGATAGGGAACATAGTCGAGAAATATTGACAACCCTGTCTGACGACTTTCATGAGGTGATTACTGCCGTTTGTATTTTGGTTGTAGAGAATATTTTACAGGATGACAGTGTCCGTTATTTTTCATCTAACGTTACAACTAAAGTTTATTTTGGGAAATTGAGCGCTGCAGAGATTACTGATTATTGGGAAACAGGTGAGCCAGCTGATAAAGCGGGTTCGTATGCTATACAAGGTCTTGCAGCTTTGTTTATTAAAAAAATAGAAGGGAGCTATTCCTCAGTAGTCGGGTTGCCAATATATGAAACAGCTATGTTGTTGAAAAGTGCCGGAATACCTCATTTTTTAAACCAGTGAATCGTTGATATGAGCCAGGAAATATTAATAAATGTCACACCTATTGAAACCAGAGTTGCATTGGTGGATAACGGTTTGCTTCAGGATGTATACATAGAGAGAGAACGTAATCGAAATATTGTAGGCAATTTATATTGGGGGAAAGTTGTTCGTGTTTTGCCAGGTATGCAGGCAGCATTTGTGGATATAGGATTGGAAAAAGCAGGGTATATTCATTTATCAGATTTATCTGATGAAGAAAGTAAAAATGAAGATATCGCTTCAGTATTAAAAGAAGGTCAAAAGTTATTGGTTAAAATTCTCAAAGCACCTATAGGAACAAAAGGTGCGCGACTCAGTAGCTTTCTGTCAGTATCTTCTCGACATTTGGTCTTTATGCCTCAAACGTCTCATCGAGGAATATCTAATAAAATTGAAAATGCAGGTTTGGCTGATGACCTGATCAAAGGGTTAGATAAATTATTGGTAGAATTTAAAGATGAATTACCTATTCTTGCAGATGGTGGTTTCATCATTCGTACGGCAGCTGATGAGTTAGCTACGGCCGAAGAATTGATTACAGATCTTCGGTATTTAAATCGTTTATGGGCAGCATTGCAAAAAAAAATCGAAACACAACCTGTTCCTAGTTTGATATTTGATGAATTAAATTTAGGAGAAAGGATTGTTCGTGATCATGTGTATCTGGATGTTGAAAGAATCAGAGTAGATGATGAGTATGTTTATGAAAGAGTTAAAAAGTTTGCTGCTGAATTTATTCCTGAGTTAGAGTCGAGAGTAGAGCTATACATTAATGAAAGGCCTATATTTGATTTGTTTAGTATAGAAGAGGATTTAAGCCGGGCATTAAGTCGTAAAGTCGATTTAAAATCTAACGGTTATATTATTTTTGATCAGACGGAAGCTTTAACTACGATAGATGTTAATACAGGTGGTTTTGTTGGTAAGAATAATCTTGAGGAAACTATTTATAAAACAAATCTGGAGGCAGCAAGTGCTCTTGCGAGGCAATTGCGATTAAGAAATTTAGGTGGAATTATTATTGTGGACTTTATTGATATGCAAAGTGAAGAGCATCGTCAACAAGTTCTTAAAAACTTAAAAAAAGCTTTAGCTTCAGATAAATCAAAGATTTATGTGGGAAGCTTTTCCCGTTTGGGGTTGGTAGAGATGACACGGAATCGCACTCGTGAAAGCCTGGAACAAGTGCTCTGTGAAGAATGTTCAGTTTGTCATAATCGAGGAACATTACGTTCTCCAGAAACTATTTGCTCGGAGATTTTTAGAGAGGTGATTCGAGCAGTAAAAACTTACGGTAAAGGTGATTTAATGATTACCGGTTCTGCAAATGTTGTGGAACGATTGCTAGATGAAGAGTCGTCAGCTGTTGCTGAATTGGAAGACAGGTTGGAAACCAGTTTTAGATTTAATGTAGAAACAACTTATACACAAGAGCAATTTGATGTGGTCTTTTTATAAAGTATGATTAGGTATTAAAAAAGCTCGATATTATATGTTTTCTGATAAACAGTACTTTCTTGAGAAATAATGGTTTCTGATAAAAAAAACAAAAAGATATTTTCATTTAAGCTTATCCTGGATTTAGCTTTAGCCCTGCTTGCTCTATTGTTTTCATCATTTATTGTTTTCTTCTCTTTAGCTTTTTATTTTTCGAGCAATATTGAAAAATATCAACCACAAATTGAAAGTTATTTAGGTCAAAAAACTGGATTGCAATGGCAAATAAAAGATTTGGTTATCCATTGGGAGCGACTAAACCCGCGGATAACAATTGAAACTGTTAACGCAACCATTCCCCCAATAAAAACAAATGCTGACACGAATAAAACGACAGACTCTGTTTCAGTTCTTTCGGCCAGCGCTATTGATGTATATATTGATGCTTCCAAATCACTGTTGCATCGGGAATTAAGATTATTTGGAATGAACCTGGGTATAGATACTCTGGTGCTTTCCCGAACTGAAAAGGGGGTTATGCTAGCTGGAAGTAAAGTAGTTAATACAGAAACAAAAGGTTTCGACTCTCTAGCGTTTTTCAATGCGTTGAATTATTCATTTATCAATATAAAAGATATCTGGTTAATCAATGAATTGGGAAATAATCCTTCTAGTGCTAACACAAAATTGTTTTTAGATGCTTCGTCGCCTTTTGTTTCTAGGTTGGATGCTCTTAGTTTAAAATTATCTGATATTAAACGACAGCGTTCACTGGCTATATCACTACAATCAGATGATGCTATTGAAGCTGCAGTTGTACAAGCTGAGTATAAAGGAGAAATAGGTGATAGTGATTTTGAAGTCAATGGTTTTGCAGATATAGATTTTTCAAAATTTGAAGCTTTCTTTAAACTATATCAGGTTCCTTCAGTCGTTGAGACGTTTGATATTAGTGTAGACTTTAACAAGAAGGCAGATGAGTCTTTATATTTGTCGATGAATACATTTCAAAACAAATATAATAATAAAATCAATAATCAAGAAAATAAAAAATTGGCTGGTATAGTTAATTTGGAATGGTTGATAGATAATTCTATACGCTGGGTTTGGTCAGACTTTGAGTTATTGCTTCCTAACGATAATTTTATTTTTCCTTATGGTGGTGGAGAGTATCATCAAAAAGACAAGAATACTTTTTATTGTTATTTGTCGCAATTAAATATCTATAGCGTTAATCAATTTTTGTATGAATTCGACTTGCCTGAAAATATAAAACGCATCTTGTCTACTTTAAATATTAAAGGGAGCGTAAAGGATGTTTATTTTGAATACTCAGATTCAGGTTCAGAAAAGCTTTCTAATAAGCAAGAAGAATGGTTTTTAACGTCTGAATTGAAAAGCGTTTCTGGTGATTCGTGGAAGGGGTCACCGGCATTTTCGGGTTTAACAGGCTCTTTATTTGTAACAAATGATTATGGCGTAGTTGAGGCTAGTGTAACGTCGAATTTTTCTATTCTTTTCCCGAAAGCCTATAATGAGGCTTTTCAATTTGCTTCTGGTAATGCTGTTGTTAAGTGGCAAGCACAGAAGAACCATCTGGTAGTAGAAAGTAAAAGCATTAACCTGAAGTCAAGCCAAGGTGGTTTGTATACAGGAAAGTTTAAATTTATTGATGATAAGAATAAGCTGACTGGTGACAGGCAACTGTATCTTTCTGTTGGGGTGGAAGATGAAGCTGCTGATAATTTATTAGTCTTTGTTCCCAAAAAAGCGCCAGAGAAACTTCATCAATGGTTAGCTCAGACAGATATACAAGGTAAACTTGGTCAGGCAATGGCTGTATTTAATGGCTCGATAAAGAAAGGTAGAGTTAAGGAAAGTAGTACCAATTTATATTTTGATGTAATTGATGGAGCATTAAATTTTTGGCCTGAGTGGCCTCGAATGGAGAATATTAGCGGAGATATAGCGATACAAAATCATCTGGTGGATTTTAATATAACGAATTCAAAATTGAGCGGTATATTAGTTGATGATTTGATTGGTAAAATAGATCTTGACAGAGAAAATCAAACATTACAGTTAAGTAGTAAGCTTGACTCAGATTTGAAATATGTTCATTCTTTTTTTATGCAGTCGCCTTTACAGGAGACGTTGCGTCCGATCATGGGTGATTGGAAAGCAGCGGGCTCATTTGAAAATGGCAGCTTAATATTGGGCATGCCCTTAAATGATGGGCTGGAAAATGCAAAAATTAAATTTACAGGCACAGTATCGAATGGAGTTTTGGATTTAGGAATCAACCATCTAGTTCTTAACGATATTAATGGCGTATTAAACTATGATACTGATCAATTGGGTTTTTATTCTGATTTAATAACAGCCAGGTATCTGGGTCAAAAAGTTAATGTAAGTTTTGGTATAACCGACGAGCTTAAGAGGGATAACTATAAAAATGGCGATATTAATATCATTGTTGATGGTACACTTCCGTTAGAGGTCCTAAAACAAAATTATCAACAGCCATTGCTTGGATTTTTAAGCGGCCAGATGCCTTTTACTTTGAACATAGAACGCAGTAATGGCAAGGCGCTGATGTCTGCGAAAAGCGATTTGCAAGGTTTAGAAATCAATGCACCATATCCTTTTAGAAAGAGCGCAACAAATCCTGCTTCTCTAGACTTACAATGGCTAATGAATGATGACTTTCCTTTGACAGTTAATTATAACAACTCAACAGCCGCTGCGATTGATATAAGCAATGGTAAGTTCGAGGGAGTTGCTGTTTTAAATCAATCACAAAAAATAGAAAATATAATTGAGGATATTTCAACTACTACTATAAATAATTTATCTCAAAAAGGAATTCTTGAAAAAAATAAAGTAAAAATACAAGGCGCATTATCAGTCTTAAACTTGACAGAGTGGATCGATGCGACCAAGCAATATCGCAGTTTCGATGCATTAAATAAAGTAGAGGATTCAACTCAAGACATACAATCTGAACCTCTGTTAATCGTGGTGAGTGATTTACAAGTTGATAAACTTAATGCATTTGACCATCAACTTGAGAATAGCTATTGGAATGCCTTGCAGCAAAATGATCATTGGCAATTTGAATTCAAAGCGAGTCCTTTTTCGGGTTCAATCTTGCTGCCAAATGTGTTGAATGAAAATGAAGATAACTTTACGACAAATATCAATACTGACGACCCTATACATTTTCTCAATTTGCCAGAACTGGAAACAGTCAATAATCGTATCGTCATTAATTTGGATTATCTCGATTTATCTTCGGAATTTTTTAAACAGTTAAAAGGTGGCAGGACACAAAGAGCTTTAAATAAAACAGAGAATTTTTTCCCTCCTTTGTCCATTAGTATTAATAATTTAATATCAGAAAAGCAAAGCATAGGCTTTTTATCATTTAACATGACAGGGAGTCAGAATGCTTTATTAGTACATAATCTTGATGCAAATTATCATTCACTGCTAGTCACCTCTGATAAAGACGATGGACTTCTTTGGGCAAAAAGCCCGGATGGTAAAGTAAGCTCAACACTTTCAATTGATTTATCGAGTGAAGACCTTCAACCATTTTTTAATAATTTGTATAAAGAAGATAGTAGCTTACCGTTAGAGAGTGAAAACTTTAATGCCCGTTTTTTTGCCACATGGGATGGAATGCCCTATGATTTTGATGCTTTGAAATTAAAGGGTAGTTTGTCATTCAATTTTTCAGAAGGTCGTTTTTATGAAACGCCGGAGACGGCAACCGGTTTGTTAAAGCTTGTAGGGTTGATAAACTTTGATACCTTTTTAAGGCGCATACAGCTGGATTTTAAGGATATCTATGAAAAAGGTTTAAGCTTTAATGAGGTGAAAGGAGGACTTAATCTGGACAGCGGTATGTTAGAGTTCTTTGATACACCTATTACGGTTGATGCGCCTGGCAGTAACTTTTCGATGAACGGTATGGCAGATATGACAACATCGACAGTTGATGCCGAACTTGTTGCTACTTTGCCAGTGTCAAATAACTTACCCTGGATTGCAGCATTAACCGCAGGTCTGCCAGCGGCTGCAGGTGCATTCATTATGACAAAAGTATTCGATACAGAGTTAGAGAGTTTATCGAGCGCTGTTTATAAGGTGAACGGAGATATTTCTTCTCCTGATGTAGAATTGCTTCGTGTATTTGATCGATCAGCTAAAAAAGATTCCAAGGATGACGACGAGAATGTGGAAGAGCTCATTGAAGAATGAAATTGTTTAAAGTGCTAGTCAACAAATTCCTTGATATATTGAAATAACTTTCTATATGCAACGGGCGGTTTATTCTTTTCTTTTTCCTGTTTGTGTTGCCTGACTATTTGTCTTAGCCACTGTCTGTCTGCGCCGGGATATTCTTTTAAAAACGCATTAATTCCATCGTGTTCATTATTGATAATGGTATCTCGCCATTGTTCACAATGGTGCAGTGACGCTGCTTCTACTGAAGACTGATGATGGATGGAGTCTATAAGTATCTTGCATCGCTTGATGGTTTCCTCTGGCTCTTTACGCATCAACTTACCAATAAATTGTAGCTGTCTTCTTTTTGCCTCATGTTTTTTTATTTGTTTGCAGATAGTTAATGCATCGGTGAGTGGATCAGATAGTTTAAGTTCAAATAACTGATTATCTTTTAAATCAAGAAGAGATTCCCCGAGAGTTTGTAGCTGGTGCATTTGACGTTTTAATTCGCTCTTACTAACTGCAAGCTGTTCTTCTCCTTCAATATTTGATTGAAGGGTTTCATCCTCTTCAAAATCAGATTCGTTGTAGGTTTTTTTGTTCATGGCATAGCATTAGCGTTAAGTATAAAAAAGGGTAGCCAGACCCAGAAAAGACATAAAACCGATAATATCGGTAATGGTTGTTAGTGCTACACCGCCAGCAACAGCAGGGTCGATATTTAATTTACGTAAAACCAGTGGCAGTATTGCTCCAGTTAGTGTGGCTGTTACCAAAGTGATCGTCATTGCTATTGCAATAATAAATCCAATCTGGATATCGCGAAACCACAAAACAGTAGCAATTGCTACTACAATAGCCCATAACATCGCATTGATGATGCCAACCATGAATTCACGGTTAATAAGCCATAGTCGGTTATGGTTTTTGATATGACCTATAGCAAGGCCTCTTATGACTATTGTTAGAGTTTGCATACCGGCAACACCCCCCATACTTGCAACGATAGGCATAAGAATAGCAAGTGCCACTACTTTTTCTATAGAGTCCTGAAATAGGTTAATGACGGATGCAGCAATAAAAGTTGTAATTAAATTAATGCCTAACCAGATTGCACGTCTTGGTGTTGTTTTAAGAACAGGTGAAAATGTATCTTCTTCTTCATCCAGTCCAGCCATTCCCATTAATGAATGATCCGCTTCGTCCCGGATAATATCTACTACATCATCGATTGTGATCCTGCCCAGTAATTTACCATCATCATCAACAACTGGCGCAGATACCCAGTCCTTGCGTTCAAATAATTGAGCTACTTCAATGGCTTCCATGCTAACAGGTATAGCTTGTATATCCGTCTGCATCATTTCTCGCACTGTGCTATTTGGATCGGATACAAGCACTTTACTCAAAGGTAATAAACCGATGAATTCATCTCGACGATTGACAACAAATAGCGTATCAGTCATTTCAGGAAGCTCATCGTGGCGTCGCAAATAACGAAGCACAACATCCATTGAATGCATGGCTCTTACAGTGATGGTATCGGTATTCATGATTCCACCAGCAGTATTTTCAGGATAATGTAGAGCTTGAGAAACGCGACGCCTGTCCTGTTCACTCATCGCCTGTAATACTTCAGCAGTGATTCGCTCTGGCAACTGTTGCAGTATATCGACAAAATCATCAGTATCTATTTCGGAGGATAATGCGGCTAACTTCGAACTTGGGATTTCTGAGGCGAAGATACCTTGAAGTTCTTCAGGTAGGTCGGCGAGCACATCCCTGCGTTTATCTTCGTCAAGAAGAGACCAGATTATTTGTCGGGAGTGAGGGGGAACTGATTCAAATAGATGAGCAATATCTTCAGCTCTTAATGTACTGAGCATATAGCCCAGCTGAACAAGGGTTCCAGTATCCAGCAGTTTTGCAACGTCTTCGCTTAAAGTAAGCTGTTTATTTTCGAGTTGATTCGAAGGCATTGCGGATTCCGGAAAAAAGATTGTCTACTAAAAGTTGCCCTTATTATTCAGAATATAGGTTTTATTCAAAATACGGATGATATTCAGAGTATAACAACGTGCCTTGAATAAAGTGTTATAAATAGTTGTTCTGATAAGTCTATTATCAGTTTTTCATCTATATCTAACAAGTATTGATGCAGTCAAGATTACCACTTTGTTTGTGGAGTCAATGATTCTGATTATTGAATAGAAGGAAAATTACTCGGCTTCATCAAAGCGACGAGCGATAAGGTTTTCAATTGCAATTATTGCATTTTGCTCATCATCACCTTCGATATGAAATATAAGCTCAGAGCCAACAGGTGCTGCAAGTAACAGAAGAGACATAATACTTTTTGCATCAACTGTTTTTTCATTGTATTGAATTTTTATATCACAGGAAAACTGGCTAGTGGTGTCCAGCAATTTGTTGGCAGCTCGCGCATGAAGTCCGAGTTTGTTGATTAATGTAAGCTGCTTTTCAATCATTGAGAGTATTTAGCTTTCAGGTTATATATTATGTGTTTAAAAAGTAATTTTAGTTTTCTGCGTTTATCAGTTCTCTATGGCGGACCTTTATATCTTCATATTTTGGTGATAAATACTGATAAAGCTGTTCAGCTATAAAAACTGAACGATGTTTCCCTCCTGTACAGCCAATAGAAACCGTTAGGTAACTGCGGTTATCTTCTTGAAATTTTGGAAGCCACTGATCTAGAAAATGCTTAATGTCCTCAATCATTTTTTTTACATCTTCATTTGCACCCAAAAATTGTTGTATTACCGGGTCTCGTCCACTGTATTCTCTTAATTCAGTGTTCCAGTACGGATTTGGCAAACAACGAACATCAAAAACGAAGTCGGAATCAATTGGTATACTACCTTTATAGCCGAAAGATTGAATAAGGACAGACAGGTTAACATTATTTTTTGTTCCAACTCTTTCTCTGACGGTTGATCTAAGTTGGTGAATATTTAAAAAACTACTGTCTATACTCAAGTCAGCCATGGCTGCTATAGCTGCCAGTTGTTTGGATTCTATTGCGAGTGCTTCTGGGAGAGAAACCTCATCATTGGTGAGAGGGTGTTTCCTCCTGGTTTCAGAAAAGCGTTTTATAAGAATATCGTCATTTGCATCAACAAAAATGATATCAACGTTAATTTCTTTAGGGATTTCTTTAAGAAGAACAGGAAAACTCAGTAAATCTGAAATAGTGTTTCTGGCATCAATACCAACAGCAACATGCCTGGGTTCATCAGGTTTTTCTGTTAGACGCTTCATAGCATGTTTGGCTAATTCAGGTAATAAGCCTACAGGTATATTATCGACACAAAAATAGCCAATATCTTCAAGTACTTTCAAGGCAGTACTTTTACCTGATCCTGAGCGACCACTAATGACAATCAGTTTCATTCAACAAACCTTAAAAAATTTATAGTTTTATTATATAGATCAGATGGTAGCTTCAAATAATTATTCATTTTTGTCATTCGTTCTCGATTAATTTTTTGTAAAGCTTATCTGGCTCGGTCGCATTACGTATATATCGGCAGTTGTCTGGCTCAATTAATATAGAACTTACAGCAGCAAGAAGAGAAACATGCTCTTCAGCGGCCTCGTCTGGCACAATCAAGGCCCATAACAGGTCAGTAGGTTCATTATCGCGTGATTCAAAATCTATTCCCTGTTGTAGAGTGATCAAAGCCGCTAAAGGTTCCTTACAGCCATTAACACGACAGTGGGGTAAAGCTATACCTCTTTCCAGCCCGGTGCTTCCCATTTTTTCTCGTGAGGAAAGAGCCTCGAAAATTGTATGGTGTTTAAGCCCGGTAGCATGCTGGAATAGCTCGGCAATTAGGTCGAGAGCTTTCTTTTTACTTTTAATATCCAGATTCACACGGATACGATCCGGTGAAAGGATATTTTTGACAATAGGGTTAGTTTCTTTCAAGGTATAGAGCGTTACAAAGCAGGATTAAATAGAATGAATTGATAGGGGGCGATTATAACGCAATCTTTAAAAAGCTAGCCCCCTATTTTTTAAAGATTACTCATTAGCCGCTTGTTGTTTAAGGCTATCTCTGTGATATTTTCCTTGGGATTTTTCTTTGTATTTAATGATTTGCCGATCGAGTTTATCCACTACGCTATCAATTGCTGCATACATGTTTTCATCGGTAGCTTCAGCAAATAAGTCTGCGCCAGATACATGAACTCTGGCTTCGGCTTTTTGTACCATTTTTTCTACAACTAGTGTGACTTCAATGGTTGTAATGTTTTCGAAGTGGCGTTCCAGTTTGCCAAACTTGTCATCGACATAGTTTTTGATAGCTTCAGTGATTTCGACATGGTGACCGTTGATAGTAATGCGCATGATGAGCTCCTTTTATGCCTTTCTATAGTGGTTCAAAAAGTAAATAAAAAACAGGAATAGGTATTCCAGGTAAAAGCTGGAACTTGAAGAGTGATAGTTATTTAAAAAATTGGAAATGTTAAAAACATTAGGTATTTTGGATACCCGGAAGAGGGAAGAGTCTATTGAGAAATATCTATGAATAATAATAAACACCTTTTTTACTGTCTAAGTATGCCTTTTTGTCGTCGCTAATCCAAGCGTTTTCTTTCATTTGATGGTGGAATAGCCATCGATTCTCGATATTTAGCAACTGTTCTTCTGGCCACTTTTATACCCTTTTCATCAAGTAATGTAGCTATTTTATTGTCACTTAATGGTTTTTTTGTATTTTCTTCAGCAATCAGCTTTTTGATAATGGCGCGTATTGCTGTGGATGAACATTCACCACCTTCAGCTGTAGAGACGTGGCTTGAAAAAAAGTATTTGAGTTCGAAAATTCCTCTGGGTGAATGAATATATTTTTTTGTAGTCACGCGCGATACCGTTGATTCATGCATTTCAACGTCTTTTGCAATATCGCTAAGTATGAGCGGTTTCATCGCTTCTTCGCCATATTCGAAAAAGTCTTTTTGGTGTTCAACGATTCGTGTTGCTACTTTAAGCAGGGTTTCATTGCGACTGTGAAGGCTTTTTATAAACCATTTGGCTTCTTGTAGATTATCGCGCAGGAATGTGTTGTCACTGCTATTATCTGCACGTTTAATCATTGAAGCATAAAGCGAGTTGATACGTATTTTTGGTGCAATATCGGGGTTCAACTCTACGACCCATTTTTGATTTTCTTTTTTCACGTAAACATCAGGAACGATATATTCAGCAGTATTTTGTTGATAAGCATCACCTGGTTTTGGGTTAAGGCTTTTAATTAGAGAGATAACCTGACTCAGTTCGTTTTCTTTTAATTTTGTACGACGCATTAGTTGAGTGTAATCGCGGCTACCCAGAAGAGCCAGGTGACGAGTAATAATTAAAGCAGCTTCTTCTCTCCAGAGTGTATCCGAAGGGAGGTGAGCTAACTGAACCATTAAACAGTCTGTTAGATCAACACTGGCAACACCTATAGGATCAAATTGTTGAAGCAAGTGGCGTACAGCTTCTATTTCATCGAGCTCAATTTCTAATTCGGGGTCAAAGTTTTCAACCAGTTCTTCTGGGGGAATAGACAGTAAGCCAGCTGGATCAAGGGCATCAATTAATGTAGTGGCAATAAGCCTGTCTTTATCACTCATCGGTGTCAGATTAGCTTGCCATTCCAGATGAGATGAGAGGGATTCATTGGCAGCATCACGATTGTCCAGATCGGGCAGTTCGTTAAATTCATTATTTGAATGACTGGATGAAGAATTGGGCAAAGAGCTATATATATCTTCCCATTTTGTATCCACTGGTAAATCATTAGGAATGGTTTCCTGCCATTCGCTTTGAACTTGAGGATCTTCGTTTAAGGAGGATTCTGTATTCGTTTCGGAAGAGGCTTGTGCGCTTTCTTTAAATTCAAAATTGTCTTGCGAATCCGGATTTGATGAATCTGTTAGGTTATCTTTAGATGCATCCTGGTTTTGCTCGTCGCCTGATGAATCATTTCCTGAATCTTCGCTGACTTCCAGCATGGGATTGTTGTCGATGATAGATTGAATTTCTTGTTGTAAATCTAGCGTTGACAGTTGAAGCAATTTTATCGCCTGTTGCAGCTGGGGTGTCATTGTTAGGCTTTGGCCTAATTTAAGCTGTAGCGAAGGTTTCATATAACGATGTAATTCTTTTCTCTGTAGCAGTCTATTAAGTTAAATGACTGAGGATTAGTAAAATATAAAAGCGGCTAACTTATTGTGAATCAAAGAGTTTAATATCTGTGATTCAATAAGTTTAGTGTTCTCTACAGCGATACGCAAGAGAAATGCCAAGATTAAAGTAACTTGACATTTTTACATTTGTGGCTATTGGGTAACTTCTTTATTTGTTGTTGAGAATAAAACTGGAAAGTGATCGAAAGAAATATCAATGATTAAAATATTCAGGCAAAGTATTGTCATTACAACGAAAAATTTGTACCTAGATAACTTTCCTGAACCTTTTTATTAGAAAGAATGCGAGTAGTATCACCTTCTGCAATAATTCTTCCTTCCCCTACAATATAGGCTCTGTCACAAAGGTCGAGTGTTTCTCGCACATTATGATCGGTTATCAGTACACCAATACCCTTATCCCGCAATTGGTAGACAATGGATTTAATGTCACTGACCGAAATGGGATCTACCCCTGCAAAAGGTTCGTCTAATAATAAGAATAATGGATCGCTGGCCAAAGAGCGTGCTATTTCAACTCGCCGCCTTTCTCCTCCAGATAGAGCGATTCCCGGGCTATTGCGAATATGTTCAAGTTTAAATTCTGCGAGAAGTTCATCTGCCTTCATTACTCTTTCTTTACGACTGATGCCTGGGCGAGTTTCAAGTATTGCCAGTATATTTTGATAAACACTGAGCTTTCTAAAGACGGAAGCCTCTTGTGGTAGATACCCCAGACCCAGGTTTGCTCGCTGATGAATCGCTTTATTAGTCAGATTTTTGGTTTTCTCTTTATCTTCAAGAAATATTTGCCCACTGTCTGCTTTTACAATGCCGGCAACCATATAAAAACAGGTCGTTTTACCCGCACCGTTTGGTCCTAGCAAGCCAACGATTTCGCCACTGTTGATTTCAAGAGACACATCAACAATTACTTTTCGTTTACCGTAAGATTTTGCCAAGTGTTGAGCTTTTAGAGAGGTCACAATATATATCTTTAAATTATTCTTCAGCTTGTTGAAATAGTGATGGTTTTATAACTGTTTTTACGCGAGAGGGTAATTCTTCTTTACCCTTATCATCAGTGTTAGTGTTGGCTTTGACACGTTTTTCTTCAAGGAAGTATTCAATAATGTCGCCACTAACGGCAGCGCCATGTTGAGAAAAAAAGGCATTTTTTTCGAAAGTTACACTGCCGGATTGAATCGCATAATTAATAGTATTAGCTTCGGCAGAAACATGTTCACGATTACTTTCTGCAAAATGTTTAAAAATAACTGGAGAGCCAGTTGCATTTATCTGATCAACAATTTGACTGCCTGAATCTTTATCGATAGCGCTGATCACTTTGATTTTATCGGCATTTATTCGCAGTGGTCCCTGTATGATTTCAACATTTCCCTGGTATGTGATGATACCTAACTGTTCATTTTGTTCAGCACTGTCAGACTCAATTGATATAGGTAACTTTTTATAGTCACTGTTTTGTGAGGTATTGTTTGTGTCAAGGCTTGAATCAAGGTTTTTTATTTCTTCTGTATTGGCTATTACAATGTTAGTAAAATACAGAAAGCAAAAAAATATGATGCTTTTTAAATGTATTCTGTTTAATGAAAGGACTTCAATATCCAGGTTATATTGACTCACAAGTTTCATATGGACCCTTTAATCAAGGCATTATTGTGCTTTTCACATTATTAAGTAGCTGCCAGCGCTGTTCAATGAGGCTGCCATGCATACCTTTAGCTGTTGATTTAGTATTGCTGTTAAGCAATGTCACAGGTTTATCTGTAAATGCAAACTTTTCCAAAAAATCGAGCGATAAAGTTTCTGTTTCCATTAGACTTTGTTTTTTGATTCCGATCAACCGGACATTTCCTTCCAATAATGCTAAATTATTTTTTAAGTTAATGTTGGCTGTTTCTGCGGTCAGTTCAATATCTTTTTCTGAACTATTATTAAAAGCAAAGATGAGAGGCTTTTGCACCATAACATTACTATTAGAATCTGGATAAGAAATGGATTCAAGTCCCTGGGCTAATGTATCTTTTTTAACAAGGTCAAAATTTATTTCTTCGATTTCTTCAAAAGATGTTTTTTGATTTACAGTATCTGGCATTGTTTGCTGATTGTAATTTGTGATGAATTTTGCTGCTGGAGCAGCTAATGACAGGGAAAGCTTGCCATTGCTATCAAATTTTTTATACGAGAATTGTTTTATTTCACGAATAGGTAAATTGTTTGTAGCTAAAGTTGTTCCGATGTTGAAGTTACTTGATTTTTTCTCTGGCTGCCATCCTAGTTGAGCAACATAGCTAATGACAATGACAAGAGTGACTACAGCAGCGATTCTATTAAGTCGGCGACGAAATTTTTTGCGATTCGTGATCATTATGCAATAAATTAAATTCCTGTTTGAGTTAGTGCACTACAGTTTAACCAGTTCAGTAAAATTTTTTCAGGATTGTTTCAAGTTTATCTTGAGCTTGAAGAATAAATTCAGCTGCTTCTCTAACAGCGCCATTACCTCCGGTTTGTTCTGTAATCCAATCAGCATGACTTTTCAAGAATTCACTTCCATTGGGTACAGTTATTCCAAAATTTGCAAAACGTATAGCAGATAAGTCTGGTAAATCATCACCTATGTAGGCGGTGTCATTTTCTGAGAAACTTAATTGTGCAAGAAGTTCCTTTAATGCAGAAAGTTTGTCTTCACGGCCCTGGATAATATGTTGAATTCCTAATTCACTACAACGTTTTTTTACAATATTTGATGTTCGGCCAGTAATAATTGCAGTTTGTATACCGCCTTCTGCTAATAGTTTTATACCTAAACCGTCTGATATAGAAAAGGATTTCATCCACTCACCCTCATGGCTAAAATACAATTTACCGTCGGTCAGAACGCCGTCTACATCTAAGACTAACAGTTTTATTGAGCGGGCTTTTGAAAGAGCAATTTTAAAATCATTGGTTTCAGGCATGTTCTATATTCCGGTAATTAACTTTAATTGTAGTAACGAGTCAAGCAATTCCAGCTTTGATAAGAGCATGTAAGTGTACAACACCAACAACTTTTTTTTCCTCATTCAGAACCACGAGGCAAGAGATTTTATGATCCTGCATATCTTTGAGTGCCTTGGCTGCGAGTGTTTCTATTGTTGTAGTTTTACAGTTTCTAGACATCACTTTGTGGATTTGAGTTTGATGGATGTCCTGACGGTTATCCAGGCATCGTCTTAAATCACCATCAGTAAAAATTCCAGAGAGCATGCCATCTTTTATTACGGTTGTCATGCCGAGGCCTTTATCTGTCATTTCCAGTAGAGCTTCGGTTAATGGTGTTTGCTCAGTCACTTTTGGAAAGTTAGTGGCCATTACATCTTCTACTTTAAGTAATAACCTTCTACCCAGGCTTCCACCAGGGTGAGAGAAAGCGAAATCCTCAGCAGTAAAGCCGCGGGCATCTATCAATGCAACAGCGAGCGCATCGCCCATAACTAATGTACAGGTAGTGCTCGAAGTAGGGGCAAGTTCTAGTGGGCAGGCCTCACGTTCCACACTGACGTCGAGGTGAGCATCGGACTGTTTTGCTAAAGGAGAATCTGGATTACCTGTAAGCGAAATAAGTTTAGCGCCTAAACGACGGATGAGAGGTATAAGGCTAATGACTTCCTGAGTACTGCCCGATCCAGAAATAGCGATCACAGTATCATTTTCAGTTAGCATGCCCAGATCACCATGACTGGCTTCTCCGGCATGCATAAAAAAAGCAGGCGTTCCTGTGCTTGCTAGTGTTGCTGCAATCTTGTTGGCGATGTGCCCTGATTTCCCTATACCGGTAACAACGATACGGCCAGGAGTGTTTTGAATAAGTTTACAAGCACTGGCAAAGGATGCATCAATTTTTTTTTCTAATGCAGCAACTGCTTCTTTTTCTAGCCTGACAGTGCGTATCCCTGAATCTAGGTAGTTAGAAGAGTTCAAGATGATTTCTCTTTTGTTGAATAGGTAAGCTTATGTTATACAAATGTTTGAAAAAAGATAAGGGCATAATAGGCGATATAGCCACTTAGAAACAATAAGCCACTAAAAACGCCAACCGTACACAGTTTGCTGGGTTTCGAGTGTATACTTTTTGCCATGACGATAAAAATAAGTGTTAGTGTGAAACCACATAAGAAATAAACGTCTCGGTCAATTATACTTTTATCGAGGAGAGGGGGAGCAATTAAAGCAGGTAAAGACATCACAAGAAAGATATTTAAAATATTTGAGCCTATGATGTTGCCTACAGCCATGTCTTTATGACCATTTAATACGCTGGCAACAGATGCCGCTAATTCTGGCAGACTTGTTCCAAGTGCAACAATGGTTAAACCAATAATCATTGGGCTAACTTCAAAATAAGTGGCGATATCAGTTGCTGCATTTACTAATACATCGGCACTGAGTAATAAAACAACCAGGCCACCTGCTACATAGGTTAATGCTTTTTGAAGATGTATATCGGGAATATCATCATCAAAGTCAGGCTCTGGCATAGCTTGTATTTTATGACTATAAATGAGAATAAACGGGTACAGGACTCCAGAAACCAATAGGATAATCCCTTCTGTTCTGGTGAGTTTTAAGTCGAGTAAAAAAAATGTTGCCAAAGCTGTAGCAACAATCAATAAAGGGATCTCGGTTTTAAATAGATATCTTTCTACGGGTAATTTTGCGAACAATGCTAATATCGCTAATACCAGACCAATATTTGCTATATTGGATCCAAGAGCATTGCCCACTCCCAGGTCTGAAGCACCTTCTATTGCTGCTCCACCTGACACAACCATTTCAGGGGCTGAGGTACCAAAGGCTATAATGGTCATGCCAATAAGACTAGGCTTCATACCAAAGATTTTCGCAACTGATGCAGCACCACGTACTAAATAGTCGGAAGAAAAAACCAGCCCAATCAGTCCGGTAATAAGTAAAAGGATTGGGGAAATCAGCGAGCTGAACATAGAGTGAATGTCTCAAATTAATGGTTAATGCATGACTGCTTATTAAACAATCTTCCTGAATGATAGCGTATCAAAAATTCAATTGAGTGTTTTTTGCTCTACCGATCTCACCGAACCACTAAGACTTAACATGGTCAGATTTACTAATAGTAATTGATACCTCGGATTTATCGAGGATCTCGTGCGAAAATAGCCATAAATCGCAGGCTTCTTGATAAAAATGGAGCAGTTTTGACGATTCACTGATTAATTAAACTTTCGGCCGCGAAATATACCTCGCATCTTCTTGTTAGCAAAGTACAAAATATGCGACTTTCTCGTTCTGATTAGCTGGTTTTCTAAGAGGGTAGTTTTTGATAGGTGCTGAAATGCAGTTCCTGTACAATGTTTTTTTGCATTTATTGAATCTATCTATTGCCATGGAAAATATTGCTCAATAATAAGGGCAATACGGGCAGAATAACTCAATTGTTTACTTTTTTGGGAGTAAGATATGAATCTTTTTAAAGCGTTCAATCTTTTTATGATGAATATGAAATTGCTATTACTTTTGTTGTCTCTGCTTGTGATGCCAATGGTTCAGGCTGAACTGACAAAGAATGATTACACGTCCGATATAGGAGAAGTTCTTCCAGCTACTCCAAACCTCTCTGAGGCACGAGCAGCAGTTGAAGACAATACGCGTGATTTATTGAGTCTTATTGAAGAAGCTCAAGAATATGTTGATGAAGATGAACAACGTTTTCTTGACGAACTCACAGTAATGATGAATCGTACTGTAGATTTTAAAACATTTTCACGGCGAGTAATGGGTAAGTACGCAGGCAAAACTCGTATAGAGAGCCTATCACCTGAAGAGCAAAAACGTTTATTAAAACAGATTGACCGTTTTGAAAAGGTTTTTGCTGATACGTTAATTCGTTTTTATGGTAAAGGCTTGTTGACTTTTGAAGGTGAGAGAATTGAAGTGGTGCCGCCTCGTGCTGAAGCTGAAGAGTCTGCCAGAAATGGTAAGGCGAATATCAAGCAATTAATTTATGGTGAACGAGAAAAGCCTTTTGAGATTATTTATTCCCTGAGAAAAAATCAAGAAGGTCAGTGGATGATTCGAGATATGAAAGTTGAAGGTTCTATTGTTGGTTCAGTTTATCGAAAACAGTTTTATAACGCCTATAGAGTTTACGAAGGTGATATAGATAAAGTAATTGATAATTGGGCTGTAGGGCAATAAGTGTTAATGTTAGATCAAAAGAGAAGTTGTTAATGCAAGAAAAAGTCGAAAATCTATTATCTGAAAGTATAGGTGTTAAACATTTAAATGTAGAAATGTCTGGAAATCACTGCTCAATACTTATTGTTAGTGATGAATTTGAAGGTCTTTCAGCAGTAAAAAGGCAACAAAAAGTTTACGCATGTTTAAATGAGCAAATTGCATCAGGAGAAATTCATGCAGTGAATATTAAAGCTCTTTCAAGTACAGAATGGCAATCAGCCTGAATGGCTGTTAGTTTCAATTAATAGACCTCTCAATTAGTTAATCCATGGAAAAATTGTTAATCTCCGGGCCATCGACACTTGATGGAGAAATTCGTATATCAGGTTCAAAAAACTCAGCATTGCCGATTCTTGCTGCCGGGTTGCTAAGTGATGGTAAGGTTCGTATAGCTAACCTCCCACACCTTCATGATGTGACAACGATGATTGAATTGCTCAATTGTCTAGGGGTTGAACTGCTGATTGATGAAAAACTGGGAATAGAAATTCACGCAAATACAATCAGAGAGTTTACTGCGCCTTATGAGCTTGTTAAAACTATGCGCGCTTCTATATTGGTGTTAGGTCCTTTGTTGGCTCATTATGGTAAAGCAATCGTATCATTTCCTGGTGGCTGTGCTATCGGGAGCAGGCCGATTGATTTGCATTTGCATGGTCTTGAAATGATGGGCGCGAATATTTCTGTAGAGAATGGTTATATCGAAGCTACATCTAACGGTCGTTTGAAAGGCGCTCATATATTTTTGGAAAAGGTCAGTGTTGGCGCAACTGAAAACCTGCTGATGGCGGCAACTTTGGCTGAGGGGCAAACGATTATTGAAAACGCTGCAAGGGAGCCAGAAGTTGTAGATCTGGCAAATTTTTTGGTTGCAATGGGTGCAAAAATCACCGGTATTGGAAGTACCAGAATAGTCATTGATGGTGTTGAGTCTTTAGGTGGTTGTGAGTATGCAGTGATGCCAGATCGAATTGAGGCAGGCACATTTTTAGTAGCAGCAGCAGCAACGCGTGGGCGAATAAAATTAAAGGATGTCGACCCGATGGCGATGGATGCAGTGTTAGCCAAGTTACAGGAAGCGGGTGCCGATCTTACAATAGGTGAAGATTGTATAGCGTTGGACATGCATGGTAAAAAACCTAATGCGGTTGATATCAGAACGGCACCTTATCCAGCATTCCCAACCGATATGCAGGCACAGTTTACCGCTATGAATTCAGTTGCAGAAGGCGTAGGTACAGTGGTAGAAACAATTTTCGAAAACCGTTTGATTCAGACTCATGAAATGAATCGAATGGGCGCTAATATTCGTATCGAAGGAAATACAGCTATTGTAAAAGGTTCAAATGGGTTGAAAGGGGCGCCTGTTATGGCGACCGACTTGAGAGCTTCTGCCAGCCTGGTCATAGCCGGGTTATGCGCTGAAGGTGAAACCATGGTAGATAGAATCTATCATATCGACCGTGGTTATGAATGTATTGAAGAAAAAATGCAGTTACTTGGAGCCACGATACGACGTGTTTCTGGCTAAATAACTCTGAAATTAGATAGAAAAAAATTGTGGAAAGTATGTTATGCAACCGCTAATTACGATTGCTCTTACAAAAGGAAGAATTCTAAAAGAAACTCTGCCATTACTTGAAGCGGCTGGCATTGTGCCGACTGAAGATATTACCAAGAGTCGTCGCTTAAAATTTGAAACTAACGTTTCCAATGTGCGTTTACTGGTTTTACGTGGTGTGGATGCGCTTACCTATATTCAGCATGGTGTTGCTGATATTGGTGTTGTAGGTAAAGACATGTTATTGGAAGAAGATGACTCTAATCTCTATGAGCTGTTAGATTTGAAAATTGCTAAATGCAAATTAATGACAGCTGGTATTGTCGGGAATCAGGTTGAAAGAAACAAAAGATTGCGTATAGCAACTAAGTATGTGAACGTTGCACGCGCGCATTATGCTTCTTTAGGTATTCAAACGGATATTATTAAACTCTATGGAGGTATGGAGCTGGCACCATTGATGGATCTTGCAGATGAAATTGTCGATATAGTTGATACTGGAAAAACGCTAATTGCTAATGGTTTGGAGCAGCGTCAATTTATTGCAGATATCAGTTCAAGGTTGGTGGTGAATCGAGCTTCAATGAAAGTTAAACATTCTGCTTTAACCAGGATTAGCCAGTCAATGAATTCGGTTATTACTTAATGAAATGTATTAAAGCCTTCGTTTAAAAAATCATCATTATGCAACGATTAAACTCTTCAGATTCAACATTTTATAAGGACCTTGCTGCTCTTACGAGCTGGTCAGCTGTGGCTGATGTTGAGTTTGAAAATGTTGTACGATCTATTATTTCAGACGTTATTGAAAAGGGTGATGATGCGATAATTGAAAAGACCCGGAATTTTGATAATCGCCCAGATTTTTCAATAAATGAGATGGAAGTGAGCCAGGAAACTATGCGAGAGGCATATAATGCATTGGGCTCTAGCTTGAAAAATTCGTTAGAAATGGCTGCAAAGCGTATTGAAAAATTTCATGAGCGCCAGAAGATGTCTTCCTGGCAGTACAAAGATGAAGAAGGTACATTGTTAGGGCAAAAAGTAACACCGTTAGACAGGGTAGGTGTTTATGTTCCTGGAGGAAAAGCTGCATACCCTTCCAGCGTATTGATGAATGTTATTCCGGCAAAGGTTGCGGAAGTGAAGGAAATTATAATGGTGTCACCAGCTCCGGGTGGCGAATTAAATCAAACAGTGTTAGCTGCTGCTGCATTATCAGGCGTTTCCCGTTTTTTTACTATTGGTGGTGCTCAAGCTATTGCGGCACTTGCTTACGGTACTTCAACAATACCTCGTGTTGACAAAATAACAGGGCCAGGAAATCGTTATGTAGCAGCCGCCAAAAAGATGGTATTTGGGCAAGTAGGTCTTGATATGGTGGCAGGACCATCTGAAATTCTTATTGTTTGTGATGGTAAGACAGACCCTGAATGGATTGCAATGGATTTGTTTTCACAAGCAGAACATGACGAAGATGCTCAGGCGATACTGATTTCTTCTGACAAGGAATTTTTGTTAGAAGTTGAAAAGGTGATAGAGCGACTATTACCAACTATGGAGCGCAAGGATGTTATTGCTGCTTCATTAAAGCATCGAGGTGCCATGATTCTGGTAAAGGACCTGAATGAGGCAATTGAAGTTGTGAATGTTATAGCACCCGAGCATTTGGAATTGTCAGTGGATAATGCTGAATCCTATTTGCCAAATATTCGCCATGCTGGTGCTGTTTTTCTTGGCAGGTATACGCCAGAAGCATTTGGTGACTATTGTGCAGGACCTAATCATGTTTTACCCACATCAACAACTGCGCGTTTCGCTTCCCCTTTGGGTGTCTATGATTTTCAGAAGCGCACATCTTTAATACAGTGTACAGCTACTTCTGCAACTAAATTGAGTGAGTGCGCTACAACCTTGGCTTTGAGTGAGTCTTTGACAGCGCATGCTCGTTCAGCAGAATTTAGAAAATAGGCAGTTGATTTATGAGCCGTTTTTGGAGTGATAATGTTACTGGGCTTGATCCTTATGTGCCAGGGGAGCAGCCCGTAATCAATGATATTATAAAGCTGAATACTAACGAAAATCCTTACCCTCCATCTCCTAATGTAATTGATGCTCTAAAGAGTTATGATTTTAGTTGTTTGACACGATACCCGAACCCTGAGTCGGATCGTTTGTTGGATACTCTAGCTGACTACCACAAGGTTGATAAAAATAATGTTTTTGTTGGAAATGGATCAGATGAAGTATTGGCGCATGCTTTTAATGCATTTTTTCAAAAAAAAATGCCTATTCTTTTTCCCGATATTACTTATAGTTTTTATCCTGTATACAGCAAACTTTACACTGTTGAATATGAATTGTGTTCATTGACAGAAAGTTTTGAGGTTAATTTACAGGATTATATTGATAAAGCATCCAGGCAGCCTATAGGTGGGATTATATTTCCTAACCCTAATGCACCTACGGGTATATTAACCTCTTTGGATAACATAAAGTTATTGTTAGACTCATTGCCAGATGTACCCGTAATTATTGATGAAGCGTATATTGATTTTGTTAATGTAGAGAATGTAGATAAGCATGCAAGTGCGCTTTCTTTGATAAGTAAGTATGACAATTTACTGGTAGTTAGAACTTTATCAAAGTCGCGAGCTTTAGCTGGTTTGCGTGTAGGATATGCGATTGGTTCTGCGGAGCTGATAGATGGTTTGCGTCGGGTAAAAAACAGTTTTAATTCTTATCCGGTAGACTGCTTGGCTGAAGTTGCTGCTATTGCAAGTTTTGAGGATGAAATATATTTTCAGGATAAAAGAAAGCGGGTGATTTTTGAAAGAGAGCGTCTGACAAAAACTCTTGAGCAAAAAGGGTTTATTGTTTTGCCCTCAGAGGCAAATTTTATGATGGTCACCCATCCTGACTTAAATATGGAAGAGCTTGCACTAAAATTACGCGATCAGAGCATCATTGTGAGGTATTTTAATAAGCCTCGCATTAATAATTTTTTAAGAATCTCGATAGGTTTACCTGAGGAAAACAATAAACTTATTGATATTATCTTTCAATAATTACTCTTCACTGTGAAACTCATTTCATCAGTAACTTTACTTGTTTAGTTTGCACAACACCAATGTTATTTGGCACAGCAGCAGCGATCTCTGCCAGCAGCTTTTGCATGGTAAACAGCAGAATCAGCGCGTTCAATTAAACTTTCTTTTGAATCTTTCATTGTAAATTCTGTGCAGCCTATGCTTATCGATAATTTTTGTGGATTCAGTTTTTCGTCAGGAACCTTAAAAGGATATTCTCTAACGGCTTGACATAGTCTATCTGCAACAATTTTTGCTCCATTGAGCTTTGTATCATTGAGTAAAAGAATGAATTCTTCTCCGCCAAAACGAAAGATGCTATCGCACTCACGAATGTTTTCAGTTAATATTTTTACAACAGCCTTTAAGACGTCGTCACCAACACAATGTCCCCAGCGGTCGTTAAAAATTTTAAAATTATCGATATCGATAATTAAAAGACAGAAAGGTCGGTTATAACGTTTTGAATTTGCCATTACCTTTTCAAGAGAGCGATTAAAAGCGCGTCTGTTTGGAACTTCAGTTAGTGTATCAGTATGTGATGCTTCTATAGCTTCTTGATAAAGCAGTCCGTGGTACAGAGGAAAAATAG
This sequence comes from Cellvibrionales bacterium, assembly GCA_041941365.1. Taxonomy (GTDB): domain Bacteria; phylum Pseudomonadota; class Gammaproteobacteria; order Pseudomonadales; family UBA7434; genus UBA7434. The sequence goes on from JBGTQK010000007.1 coordinate 116,007, forward strand.
CTACTTTAGCAGCTAAATCAATGATTTTTTTATTTATACCTTCTAACGCGTTTTGGCTAAAACAAACAAGCTCGCCAACTTCAGCTTTTCCTGTATATAGCTGATATGAGTATTCATGTTTAGCACTGGAACCGCATAATGATGAAAAGTCCCCAGAGTCTCCCTCAAAGCTAACTCCGGTAATTCCAACCAATGTTGAAAGATGTCGGAAAATAGTTTCAAGTTGTATTTGTGTATTGATACTTGATTGCAGGGCAGAGCTTAGAGAGAGTTCTATTTCATTTAGCAATGATTCCTCATTATCATTGTCAAGAGTAATCGCATTTAGGGTTTTTTGAGTTGGAAGTAATTTAGAAAAGGGTTTTATTTTAACTTCCTTGATCACTTCTTGTTTTGGGTTTTGGTTTACCATATTTTCTCCGTTTTCCAAAGCTGTGTTCGATTGGGCATTTGAATCATATGCACTTTGTTCATTCATTAAATTTTCCTATGCCAAATCTTTGGCGTATCAATAACTTAAAGAGCTAATCTCACTAAAATTTAAACTTTTTTAGTTAAATAGACTTTTTTTGATTAAAAAAAAGACTATTAGGTTAAGGTAGAGTTTAAAGTCAGTTGTAAGAGCTATAAGTGTGCCAATTTCTATATGTTGCTTCTAAGTAATTGATTTCATATATCATTGTAGAAGGAAAAAAGACATTTTCCCGGCATATATAAATGATTTACATTTATTTTCGATGAATTAGTCAATTTCTTGTCAGAATTGAGGGGTGAGTAGGTTTTAATATAACTGAATGTTCTTTGGCTGTTAGAGTTATGTCTTATTAAGTTATTTAAGGCGGTTTCGTTAGTTATTTTTTTTGGGCATCAAGAGCTTTTCCATTGAGATCAATACTATCGTCACTCATCAAAAATAAATAAGCTCCCATGATATCCTCCGGGTTTGGGAGTTTGGAAGGGTTCTCAGCCGGGTAAGCTTTGCCTCGCATTGACGTGCGGGTTGCGCCAGGGTTTATTGAGTTTGTTCGTATGCTGCTAGTATTTTCTATTTCGTCTGCATAGACCTGCATTAGTCCTTCAGTGGCAAATTTACTGACAGAATATGCGCCCCAATAAGCCCTGCCTTTTCTGCCAACGCTGGATGAAGTGAAGATAACTGATGCGTTTTCTGCTTTACCTAATGCAGGAGTAAGTGCCTTGCACAATAAAAACTGGCTGGTTACATTAACGTTGAGAACTTCCTGAAATAGGCTTCCTGAGTATTGGGTCAGAGGTTTAATTTCACCGAGAATACCAGCATTGAGCAATAGCCCATCAAGTTTTCCGAACGTTTCTAATACCTGTTCTGCAATTTTATGATAAACAGGTTCTTCGCAATCTTTAAGATCCAAAGTTACAACAACCGGTTGAGTGCTGCCTTGCTCTTCTATCAAGTCGTATACCTTATTCAGTTTTTCTTCCGTACGTCCTAACAAAATAACATTAGCGCCATATTTTGCATACGTAATAGCTGCAGCCTTCCCTATACCATCACCTGCTCCGCTAACAAGAATGACTTTCCCTTTCAAAAAATTATCTTCGGGTTTGTAAGAGGCAAGTTGAGTTAAATCGTGTTTCATAAAATATGATTGAATCCTGACTGACTAGCGGTAAATACAAATATTTAAATGCTCACTAATTGCTGGACAATGTCCGAGAGTTCTTTGGGTGTATTGGCAATATTATCTGCTTCCCAGAGGCTGGGGTTTTCTTGTTCGGTAAGATAGCCATAACCTACAGCAATAGTTAGCATGTTTGCGCTATTTCCGGCTGCAACATCACGTTGATGGTCGCCAACATAAATACAGTTCTCTGGGGCGCAATTTATTTTTTTTGCGGCGAGTAATACTGATTCCGGATCTGGTTTTTTTTTGCTAACGTGGTCAGGGCAGATAAGAACCCCATTTCGTGATGATAGTTCGAGTTTTTCTAAAAGAGGTTCTGCGTAAGCAAAAGGTTTATTCGTTACAACACCCCAGTGTATATTTTCTGATTCAAGTTTTATCAGTAATTCATTTAAGTGGGGGTAGATAATTGCTCCGGTGCCAAGGTGTTTGGCATACAGCTCTAGTAACTCTTGCCTTAATGATTCAAAGTTTGTGTGATCATTTGTGATTTCCATGCAGGTGGCGGTGACAACAGCCGCTCCATTGGAAACCTGTTCAGCTATTTTAACGTACGCCATAGGGGGCATGTTATAGCGTTCCCTGAGTTCATTGCCTGCCAAAACAAAATCGGGAGCGGTATCGACTAGAGTTCCGTCGAGATCAAACAAAACGGCATTAAATGGTGAAGAGGGTGTTTTAGTCATATTTTTTTGCATGCAATAAATAATTAATACTTAAATCTTTGTCGTTAAGCTTATAGGTTTTGAGCAAAGGGTTGTAAGTCATACCTGTGCTGTGTTCCAGAATGAGATTGGCTTTGCGCAAAGAAGTGTGTAATTCAGAGGGCTTAATCAACTTGTTATAATCATGTGTTCCTTTGGGGAGTAAATTTAAAATATATTCAGCCCCGATAATGGCAAAGAGGTAGGATTTTGGGTTACGGTTAATTGTAGCAAAATAGATATCTCCACCAGGTTTGCAAAGCTTTGCGCATGCAGTAACAACGCTATCCGGGTCGGGAACATGTTCTAACATTTCCAGGCAGGTGACAACATCGTATTGCTCAGGTCGTTCTTCAGCTATTTCTTCGGCTGTCGTTCTTATATATTCAATATCAAGATTACTTTCGAGTGCATGTAGTTTGGCAACGCCTAAAGGGGCTTCTCCCATGTCAATACCAGTGACGATGGCACCACGTTGAGCTAACCCTTCGCATAGTATTCCTCCGCCACAACCAATGTCGATAATGTTCTTTTCTGCAACTGGTGAGTGCTTATCGATAAAGTTTGATCGTAAAGGGTTGATCTCATGCAGGGGTTTAAATTCACTTTCTTTGTCCCACCAGCGCTGAGCCAGTTCCTCGAATTTTGCTATTTCCCCAGCATCTACATTCTGGTTGTTTGTATCAGCGTTTTGTGTTTGATTTTCAGGAGTGGTTTCAGTGGTTTGATTCATGGAAAAATCCTTTAATTTGGCTTTGACATTGAAGCAATAATCTTTTGTTGCCAGCCAGAAACCGAGTTGAGTAATTGGTTGAGGTCAATATCTGTAAGCTGGCCCTGTTTGACCTTGCGTTTGCCGTTTATCCAGACCTCGGAAACTGCACTACCTGCTTGCGTGTAGGCAATTAGAGAAAATGGATTATACATAGGCTGCATAGAAGGTTTACGAGTATCAATGGCAATCAGATCTGCTTTTTTACCTATAGTTAAACTGCCAGTCTGATCATCAATACCTAATGCTTCAGCGCCTCCCAGTGTTGCAAGTTTTAATGCTGTTTTAGCATTTAAAACTGTCGCATCCCGGGTTTGTAGTTTTGCCTGCAAAGCGGCTGTTCTTAAGCTTTCAAATAAGTCCAGAGTGTTATTGCTTGCAGCACCATCAGTTCCTAAACCGGTTTTTATATCGGATCTTAAAAGTTCATTGATATTGCAATAGCCGCTAGCAAGTTTCTGGTTTGAGGTAGGGCAATGAATAATACTGGTGTTGTTATTTTTTATGATGGTGATATCGTCAGAATTGAATTGTGTAAAGTGAACCGCTTGTACTCTAGGCGAAAACAAGCCAAGATTATTGAGTCTCTCGATAGGTCGACAACCGTGATCATTGAGGCTGTTAGTTATTTCTATTTCGGTTTCATGCAGGTGTAGCTGAATATGAGTATCCACTTCTTCTGCAAGAGTGATAATTTTTTCAAAGCTGGTATTGCTAACTGTGTAGGGCGAATGGGGAGCGAATCCGATACTAACATTTTTGCTGTTTCTATATTGGTCGTATACATCGAGTCCTTTTTTGATGGATTCCTCGCTATCTCTTGACCAGTTGGAAGGAAACTCAATAATAGGGAAATTGATTTGGGCGTTTATGCCAAGAGATTCTGAAGCTGAGGCAGATGCTTCAGGAAAGAAATACATATCCGAAAAGGTGGTGGTTCCGGATAAAAGCATTTCTGCAATGGCCAGTGAGGTGCCGTCACGTACAAATGCATAGTCAACCCATTTGGTTTCTGCAGGCCAAATATGTGATTCTAACCATTCCATCAGGGGGTAGTCATCAGCTAGTCCTCTTAATAGACTCATAGCTGCATGACCATGACAGTTGATAAGGCCTGGTAAGATAATATGATCTGGAAAAAATTCGTGATGTGCTTCAGGGTATTTATTACAGAGGACATCATAAGGCGCTATTTCTAGGATGGTTTCGTTTTCTATGACTATGCCGAAGTTGGTATGGATATCATCTTGTTCAGAATCTACCGGCAGAATAGAAGTAGCGCCGATGACTGAAAGAGAAGTTTTATCGACGTTTTGTTGATGCATGAGCGTACTCGTGTGTTCCGAAAGAATTTTGTTTAATCAATAAATTCCAGCCTGATAATGCCAGAATTATAAATCAATCGAGGCTCCAGTGCTGCCATGATTACAGTGATTAAAGACAGGTATTAAGGATAATTATGATAATTTTTAAGCTGTCTTTGCTGGTGTTTCAAGTGATGTTAAGTATGCACAAAAATAATCGACAAAGTACCTCCTTTTACTCGGCTTTTTCGTTATTTGGAATAAGTCACTATGTTAGAATAACGCTTTTAAGTCGATAACTTACGGTTGTTATTCGGAACGTTTTTATAGAATAAAATGTCTCTGTTTATCCTGATTTTAAGTCAAAGTTTTAAGTATTAGTCTGATAGGGGGATATTAGTTTATGGGTGAGATCGCAAAAGAAATTTTACCCGTCAATATCGAAGAAGAATTAAAACAGTCCTACCTCGATTACGCGATGAGCGTTATTGTTGGGCGTGCCTTGCCCGACGTGCGCGATGGTTTAAAACCTGTTCATAGACGTGTTCTGCATGCTATGAATGAGCTGAATAACGATTGGAACAAACCTTATAAAAAGTCAGCGCGTGTTGTAGGTGATGTAATTGGTAAATATCACCCTCATGGCGATTCTGCTGTTTACGATACGATTGTTCGAATGGCGCAGCCTTTTTCACTCAGGTACATGCTGGTAGATGGGCAAGGTAATTTTGGCTCTATAGATGGTGATTCACCTGCTGCGATGCGTTATACCGAAATTCGAATGGCAAAAATAGCCCATGAGCTACTAGCCGATCTCGATAAAGAAACAGTAGATTATGTTCCCAATTACGATGGTACAGAGTTAATACCTGAGGTATTGCCAACACGTGTACCCAATCTTTTGGTCAATGGTTCTTCGGGTATAGCTGTGGGTATGGCAACAAATATGCCCCCACACAATTTAAACGAAACAATTAAGGCGACCTTAGCGCTAATTGACAACCCTGAGCTTGAAGTGAATCAGTTAATGGAATATTTACCAGGCCCTGATTTTCCAACGGCAGGTATCATTAATGGTCGTGCGGGTATCGTGCAGGCTTACCGGACAGGAAGAGGTAAGATTTATGTGCGTGCGAAAGCTGGCATAGAGGTCGATGAAAAAACATCACGCGAAACGATCATTATTACTGAAATTCCTTATCAGGTGAATAAAGCGCGCCTGATAGAAAAGATTGCCGAGCTTCATAAAGAAAAGAAAATCGAAGGTATCTCGCCAGATGGCTTGAGAGATGAATCCGATAAAGAAGGTCTTCGCATTGTCATAGAGCTTAAGCGCGGTGAAGTTGGCGAAGTTGTCTTGAATAATCTCTACAGCCAAACGCAATTGGAAACTGTTTTTGGTATCAATATGGTAGCTTTGGTCGAGGGTCAGCCAAAGCTGTTAAATCTGAAAGAGCTGCTTGAATGTTTTATTCAGCACCGTAGAGAAGTCGTTACACGACGTACTGTTTATTTGCTTAGAAAAGCAAGAGAACGCGCTCATATTCTTGAAGGTTTATCCATAGCCGTCGCCAATATTGACCCAGTGATTGCCTTAATCAAAGCATCTGCGACACCAGCTGAGGCAAAACAGAAGTTAATTGAAACAGCGTGGGATCTGGGTTCCGTAGCAGAAATGTTAGAGCGAGCTGGTTCAGAAGCCAGTCGCCCGGAAGAGCTATCCTCTGAGTATGGGATTAATGAAGGGAAATACAGGCTCTCTCCTGTCCAGGCTCAAGCGATTCTGGAATTAAGATTGCATCGCCTAACAGGTATGGAGCATGAAAAGCTGCTTGCTGAGTATCGTGAGCGCCTCGATCAAATTGCTGAGTATTTAACAATTCTTGGTGATCCGCAACGGTTGCTGGATGTTATTCGCGAAGAGTTAAAAGAGTTGATTGAAGGTTACGGTGATGAGCGCCGAACTGAAATTATTGAAAGCAAACGTGACCTTTCTGCCGAAGATTTAATTACTGAGGAAGATCGTGTTGTTACTATTTCTCACGGTGGCTATGCCAAATCACAACCGTTAGACGATTATCGAGCTCAAAAACGAGGAGGAACTGGTAAATCAGCTACTTCCGTAAAAGATGAGGATTTTGTTGAGCATTTATTAATTGCCAATACGCATGACACGGTTCTGCTGTTCTCTAACCTGGGTAAAGTTTATTGGCTTAAAGTTTTCCAGATTCCAGTGGCAGGGCGTAACTCCAAAGGCAGGCCAGTAATTAATATGTTACCTCTGGATGAGAATGAACGAATCACTTCGATCCTGCCTGTTTCGGAGTATGTTGAAGGCCACTTTATATTCATGGCAACTGCAAATGGTACAGTTAAAAAGACAGCATTGACAGATTTCGCCAGACAGCGCAGCTCAGGGCTACGCGCATTGGAGCTTGATGAAGGAGATGTGCTGGTAGGAACAGCAATTACAGACGGTGAATCCGATGTGTTGTTGGTGAGTAGTGCTGGTAAGGCTGTGCGTTTTAAAGAGTCTGAAGTGCGCGCTATGGGGCGAACTGCACGTGGAGTTCGAGGGATTAAATTAAATGCGGACCAAAAGTTAATAGCTTTAATCATTCCTAAACCTGAAGGCCGTATACTGACAGTGAGCGAAAATGGTTATGGAAAACGTACATCAGTAGATGAGTTTCCTGTTAAAGGTCGTGGAACTCAGGGGGTTATTGGTATGCAAACTTCCGAGCGTAATGGTCAACTGGTTGGGGCGATACAGGTATTCGCAGACTATCAAATGATGTTGATTAGTGATCAGGGAACCTTGGTGCGTTGCCGAACAGATGAAGTTTCTGAATTGGGTAGAAATACTCAAGGTGTTAGAGTAATTCGTTTGCGAGATAATGAATCTTTGGTAAGTATTGCAAAAATTGAAGATTCCGATGATGATTCTGATGAAATTAAAGAATCAGAAGAATAGTCCTTGTTTTTTGATAATTTAAAGTAAAGAAAGAGAAGTATTAATGAGTCGTAAATATAATTTTTGTGCAGGGCCTGCGGCTTTGCCTGTTGAAGTGTTGGAGCGTGCTAAAGGTGAATTATTAGATTGGCATGGCGAAGGTCTGTCTGTCATGGAAATGAGCCACCGCAGTACGGAATTTGTTTCTATCGCTGAAAAGGCAGAAGCGGATTTTCGTCAATTAATGAATATTTCGGATGACTATGCAGTTCTTTTTGTACAAGGTGGAGCAACTCAACAGTTTTCTACAGTGCCAATGAACCTGTTAGGCGATAAAACAACAGCAAATTATGTTAATACCGGTCAATGGTCAAAGAAAGCGATTAAAGAAGCGGGTCGTTATTGTAATGTTAATCTGGCTGCAAGCTCGGAAGAAAACAATTTTGCTTCAATTCCTGCGTTTGAAACATGGAATATCGATGAAGATGCAGCTTATTTGCATTATACGCCTAACGAAACCATTGGTGGGGTAGAATTTTTCTGGGAGCCAGAAGTTTCAATGCCTCTGGTTGCCGATATGTCGTCGACGATTCTTTCCCGTCGAATTGATGTCAATAAGTTCGGAGTGATCTACGCCGGGGCGCAGAAAAATATTGGCCCTTCTGGTTTAACAATAGTGATTGTTAACAAAGATCTTATGGGTAAGGCACATAAATTAACACCTTCAATGCTTGATTATAAAGTGCATGCTGATGCGGGTTCTATGTCGAATACACCGCCAGCGTTTGCCTGGTATATGGCTGGCCTTGTGTTTGAATGGTTACTCGAAAAGGGTGGCGTTGAGGCGATGGAAGAAATAAATCGCCGCAAGGCTGAAAAGTTATATGGCTTTATTGATAATCATGAGTTTTATGCCAACCCGGTAGAAAAACAAAGTCGTTCGTTAATGAATGTTCCTTTTACTTTAGCTAATAGTGATTTGGACAAGTTGTTTTTGTCGCAAGCAGATGAAGCCGGCCTGCTTAATTTAAAAGGGCATCGTTCTGTCGGTGGAATGAGAGCTTCTATTTATAATGCAGTACCTGAGGAAGCGGTGGATGCACTAATAAACTTTATGGGTAACTTTGCAGCATCCAACGCTTAATTGCAAATTTCCAGTAAACAGATAGCCTTCCTTTATGAGTGAAGAGTCTTTAAAAGCCTTACGCGAGCAGATTGATCGTATTGATCAGGATATTCATCGCCTTTTAAACAAGCGAGCTGAATGTGCGCAACAGGTTGCCACAGTCAAAATGTCAGAAAGTGACTCTACAGGCAACAGTTTAAAAAAACCCGTATTTTATAGGCCTGAACGTGAAGCACAAGTGTTGCGTCGAGTTATGGAGCGTAATGAAGGTCCGCTGGATGATAAAAAAGTAGCACATATATTCCGCGAGATTATGTCTGCTTGTCTTGCCTTGGAAAAACCGTTAGAAATTGCTTATCTGGGTCCTCAGGGTACATTTACCGAAGCGGCTGCACTTAAGCATTTCGGGCATGCAGTAAATACCAAACCCATGGCAAACATAACAGAAATTTTTGCTGCTGTGCAAAGGAAGATTTGCGACTATGGAGTCTTACCTGTAGAAAACTCCACTGAAGGAATGGTAACTCATACACTGGATAATTTTATTAATTCGCCGTTGAAAATATGTGGAGAGTTGGAATTGCCAATAGAGTTGCATTTATTGGCTTCTGAAAAGCTGGATGCGGCTAATATTTCTAAAATTTGCGCTCACCAACAGGCATTGGCGCAATCCAGAAAGTGGCTTGAAACCAATTTCCCCAATATACCTGTTGAGGCAGTGAGTTCAAATGGTATGGCTGCAAAAATGGCTTCAGAAGATACAAGTATTGCAGCTGTAGCCGGTGATCTTGCAGCTGAGCGTTATGGGTTGGCTCATATTGCTTCAAATATACAGGACTATGCAGATAATACAACACGATTTTTAGTTATTGCGCATGAAGAGGTTCCTGCGAGTGGTAATGATAAAACTTCGTTAGTTGTATCAACTCGTAACGAGCCAGGTGCGCTTTATCGCTTATTAGAGCCGTTAGAAGAGCAGGGCATAAGTCTTACTCGAATAGAAACACGTCCATCCAGAACAGAAAACTGGGCTTATGTTTTTTTTCTTGAGTTTGTTGGTCATCATCAGGACCCTGAGGTCGTCAATGTAATAGATGCTTTTAAGTCTCAAGCCAGTATGGTTAAAGTGCTTGGTTCTTATCCTGCTGCGGTTATTTAAGATGCTGATGGTTACAATTCAATGAGCATAGATTCCGGTTTTGTTGATTATAGAGCATTGGCACGTGCGTCAGTACAAACAATGCATCCATATGTTGGCGGAAAACCTGTTGAGGAAGCACAACGTGAATTGGGTTTGACTCATATGGTCAAGCTGGCAAGTAATGAAAATCCACTAGGGCCATCTAAAAAAGTTACAGATGCTGTTATGGCTTGTTTGTCGGAAACAAATCGTTATCCTGATGGAAATGGATTTTATTTAAAGCAACAGTTAGCCGAGTTTTATGGTGTTGAGCCCTCAATGATTACGTTGGGAAACGGTTCTAACGATGTGTTGGAGTTGATCGCCAGTGCTTATCTGGATCAAGCTTATTCAGCTATTTATTCAGAGCACGCATTTGTTGTGTATCATTTGGCTGTAGCGAGAGCTGGTGCTAAAGCGAAAGTTTCGCCAGCAAAAAATTATTCGCATGATCTGGATGCGATGCTTGCTCTTGTAGAAGAAAACACCCGGGTTATTTATTTGGCAAACCCGAATAATCCAACGGGCACTTACTTTTCTCATGCCTCATTGGTAAATTTGTTAGATCAGTTACCTAAGACAATATTGGTGGTACTGGATGAGGCATATGCAGAATACGTAGAAAAAGAGGATTATCCTGACTCTTTAACTTTGCTAAAAAAGTATAATAATCTTATCGTTACAAAAACTTTTTCTAAAGCATATGGCTTAAGTGGTTTTCGTGTGGGTTTTTCTCTTTCGCACCCGGATATTGCCGATATGCTTAATCGTGTGCGACAACCTTTTAATGTTACATTACCTTCGTTAGTCGCTGCACAGGCAGCTTTAGGAGAGCAAAAATATCTAGAAGAATCAGTTGTAATGAATCAAGCTGGTATGCAACAGTTGACTGAAGGTTTGCAAGCCCTGGATATTGAGTTTATTGAGTCCGTAGGAAATTTTATTTGTTTTAAACCCGGTAGAAATGCAACTGAAGTTAATAATGATTTATTAAGATTGGGCGTTATTGTAAGACCAGTTGCGAATTATGCAATGTCAGATTTTCTGAGAGTCAGTATTGGCTTGCCAGCAGAGAATGTGGAATTTCTTAAACAATTAAAAAAAGTGCTTAACCGGTAATAATTTAATTCTCATGATAGAAGTGCTTTGAATGGAAAAACCAGTTTTTAATCATCTTGTTGTTCTCGGTGTAGGCCTTATAGGGGGCTCATTGGCACTGGCTGCAAAAAAGTCAGGTTTGGTTGCCAAAGTTACTGGTTGGAGTAGAACACAAAAAACATTAGATCAGGCTTTAGAGCTGGGTGTAGTAGATGTAGTGGAGCAGGATCTGAATTCTGCGCTAGACAATGCAGATTGTATCGTTGTTTCAACACCAACCCAGTTTGCTGAAAGTCTTATTGTTGAAGTTATAGAAAAGGTTCCATCTTCAACTGTAATTACTGATGTAGCAAGTGTCAAAGCAAATCTGGTTTCAGCTATTTTAGAAAAATATACGGATTTTCCTGAAAATGTTGTTTTAGCTCATCCTATAGCTGGATCCGAAAAAAGTGGTGTTACTGCAGCTATTCATAATTTGTTTGAAAAAAGAAACACAGTCATTACACCGTTAGAGAGCACAAGTGAAGAAGCACTTCATCAGGTAAGCAAATTATGGCAAGGTGTGGGCTCAGATATAATAACCATGCCACCAGAAGAGCATGATAAAGTGTTAGCTTTAACCAGTCATTTGCCCCATATTCTTTCTTATGCACTGGTTAGTCAGATTGTTGCAAAAAAAAATAGTGATGATCTGTTTCAGTTTGCAGGTGGGGGGTTTAGAGATTTTACACGTATTGCGGGCTCAGATCCTCGTATGTGGCGTGAGATTGCTTTAGCCAATAAAGATGCTTTATTGGCTTGCATCAAGTCTTATCAGGAGCAATTAGAAATAATAAAAGCATTACTCAACGATGAGCAAGGTGATCAAATAGAATTCTTATTTGAAAAAGCCAAAAAAGGAAGAGATAGCTATATTCAGCTGTTAGAAGACCTAGAAAACTGATTGATCAGGTGATATTTTGAAATTATTAGCCAGTGCTGGTTGTAGCAAAGAAAAAAAAACAAGTGGTTTAAAGGGGCGAATTCGCGTTCCTGGTGATAAATCAATATCGCACCGCTCAATAATGTTTGGTTCAATTGCTGAAGGTAAGACGGAAGTTGAAGGGTTTCTGGAAGGAGCGGATGCATTAGCAACATTGGAAGCTTTTAGGGCAATGGGTGTAGAGATAACTACTCCAATAAATGGAGCGTTAACGATACAGGGTGTAGGTTTACACGGTTTACAGACACCTGCTCAAGCTCTCAATCTTGGAAATTCTGGCACATCAATGCGATTGTTAGCCGGTTTGCTGGCTGGCCAGAACTTCAATTCTACACTAATAGGTGATGAATCATTGTCAGCAAGACCCATGGGGCGAGTTGCCAAACCACTTGCGTTAATGGGTGCATCTATAGAGACTGAAGATGGCGGCCTGCCGCCTTTAAAAATTACAGGCGGTAATGGTTTAAAAGCAATTGACTACACATTACCAATGGCCAGTGCCCAGGTTAAATCCTGTGTGTTGCTGGCTGGTATTTATGCTGAAGGTGAAACTATCGTTACTGAGCCTGAAGTGACCCGTGATCATACGGAGCGCATGCTGAATGGTTTTGGATATGAGGTTAAAAAAGAAGGAGCTAAATCCAGGCTTGTTGGTGGAGGTAAGTTATTAGGCACTAAAATCGATATACCTGCTGACATATCATCGGCAGCTTTTTTTATAGTTGCAGCCAGTATAGTTCCAGACTCAGAGCTATTGTTAGAACATGTAGGTATTAATCCAACAAGAACGGGCATTATTGATATTTTGAAATTAATGGGTGCTGATATTTCACTACTTAATGAACGAGAAGTGGGTGGTGAGCCTGTAGCTGATATTATGGTCAGGTCTGCTGAGCTTAATGGTATTGATATACCGCCTGAGCTGGTGCCATTGGCTATAGATGAGTTTCCTGTTCTATTTATTGCTGCAGCTTGTGCTAAAGGTAAAACAGTATTAACCAATGCAGAAGAGTTACGGGTAAAAGAGAGTGATCGAATTGATGCGATGATTGAAGGCCTGCAGGCAATGGGGTTAAAAGCTGAAGGTACAACAGACGGTGCAATTATAGAGGGAGGTACGCTTGGGAAAGATATTAATCAGGTTGTTATTAACTGTTACCATGATCATCGTATAGCAATGTCGTTTGCAATTGCCAGTACAGTGGCTTATTGCGATGTGTTAGTCAATGATTGCGATAATATAGTTACCTCCTTTCCAAATTTTGTCGATTTATGTAAAAAATTAAACATGAATATTGATCTCGATTAATTGATAGAGTTAGGGAAACTATTGTTGAGGCATAGTATTAATGTCAGAATCTGAACTAACAAGAATAACGTCTCCTGTGATTACTATAGATGGCCCAAGTGGTGCTGGCAAAGGAACACTCGCCAAGTTATTGGCAGAAAAGTTAGGTTGGCATTTACTGGATAGTGGTATGTTATATCGTTTGCTGGGCTTGGCTGCGGCAAAACGGGGTTTGGATTTAACAGATGAAAAGGCACTTGCTTCAATTGCTGTAGACCTGGATATCAGGTTTATCAGTGGTGAGGGTGAGGTTGTTAATGCCCTGCTTGATGGTGAAGATGTTACTCTGAAAGTACGTACTGAAGAAGCAGGAAAAATAGCCTCTCAGGTGGCCGCATTTCCAGCTGTTCGTCAGGCGTTGTTACAAAGGCAGCGAGCTTTTGCCGAGCAGCCTGGCCTGGTAGCAGATGGACGGGATATGGGCACAGAAGTCTTTAAAGACGCCCATTTAAAAGTCTATTTAACCGCCAGTGTTGAAGCTCGGGCAAATAGACGTTATGAGCAGTTGAAATCAAGGGGGCAAAGTGGTAATCTCGCCGCCCTCGAAGAGGCGATAGCTGCGCGTGATAAAGCTGATAGTGAGCGTGCTGTTTCACCTTTGAGGCCTGCTGAAGATGCCATCCAGATTGACAGTACCACGATGTCTATTACAGAGGTGTTATCCGAAGTGCTTGAAAAGGCAAAAGAGCGCAGTTTGTTCTAAGCTTTTTCTTAACAATATACGTTTTATTGCGTTTTTAGGTGATTTGTTAAGTCGTTGAACCAGTAACCGGACTTAACAGGTTTTGTTTAATTACTCCGTATAAACTGGGATACGGTTTGCTATATTCATGCTATTTGCTTATTTCTTATCTTTCTTTTCTTATTCCTGTTTCTGTGCACGCCTATTTAACCAAAAGTTAACGTAGATGCTTAGTCTTTTGCGACTATTCGTGCTTGCGAAGCAAGGAAAAATTTTGAACAGTAACTTTTATAAGAGATACAGCTAGCTGAAATTTAAAAGAGAAAACGATTATGAGCGAGACATTCGCAGAGTTATTTGAAGAAAGTTTAAAGACGATAGATATGCATCCGGGTGCAATAATTACCGGTGTAGTGCTTGATGTTGATAGTGACTGGGTAACAGTCCACGCAGGTTTAAAGTCGGAAGGCATTATACCGAAAAGCCAGTTTATTGATGAGAACGGTGAATGCACTATTGCTGTAGGCGATATGGTGCAAGTTGCACTCGAAGCAGTTGAAGATGGCTTTGGAGAAACGAAATTATCAAGAGAGAAAGCGCGTCGTCAGGAAGCGTGGACTGCACTAGAAGCGGCCTATGAGGCAGAAGAAGTTATAACAGGTGTGATAAATGGTAAAGTCAAAGGTGGCTTTACGGTTGATATCAATACGATTCGAGCGTTTTTACCAGGTTCGTTAGTTGATGTTCGCCCATTGCGTGACACTTCACATCTTGAAGGTAAGCCACTTGAATTTAAAGTGATCAAGCTTGATGCCAAACGTAACAATATTGTTCTTTCTCGCCGTGCTGTTATGGAATTAGCGAATAGCGCTGAGCGTGATGAATTACTTAAAACGCTTGATGAAGGTCAGGAAGTTAAAGGTGTTATCAAGAACCTTACCGATTACGGTGCATTCGTTGATCTTGGTGGGGTTGATGGTCTATTACACATCACGGACATGTCGTGGAAGCGCATCAAGCATCCAAGCGAAATTGTTGCTGTAGGTGATGAAATAGATGTTAAAGTCTTGAAGTTTGACCGTGAAAAGAATCGTGTTTCTTTAGGTTTAAAACAGTTAGGTTCAGATCCATGGGCAGATATCAAAGAACGTTATCCTGAAAAATCACAGCATAAAGGTGTTATTACAAACCTTACTGATTACGGTTGTTTCGCCGAGCTGGAAACAGGTGTTGAAGGTTTGGTACACGTTTCAGAAATGGATTGGACGAACAAAAATATTCATCCAAACAAACTAGTAAGTCTGGGTGATGAAGTTCAGGTTATGATTCTTGATATTGATGAGGAACGTCGCCGTATCTCGCTAGGTATGAAGCAGTGTACCCAGAATCCATGGGAAGCTTTTGGTTCAGATAAAGCTAAAGGCGATAAAATCAAGGGTACTATTAAATCGATCACTGATTTTGGTATTTTCATCGGGCTTGATGGCAATATTGACGGCTTAGTTCACTTGTCAGATATTTCCTGGAATGAGGCAGGTGAAGAAGCCGTAAGAGCTTATAATAAAGGTGATGAGATAGAAACAGTGATTCTTTCGATTGATCCTGAACGTGAGCGTATTTCATTAGGTATAAAGCAGCTTGAAGCTGATCCTTTCTCTGATTTTGTTTCAGAAAATGATAAAGGCAAAGTTGTTAAAGGTAAGGTTAAATCAATGGACGCTAAAGCGGCTGTGATTGATCTTGGTAATGAAATAGAAGGTGTGCTTAAAGCTTCTGAAGTATCAAGAGAGAAAGTTGAAGATGTTCGCAATGTATTAAAAGAAGGTGAAGAAGTTGAAGTTAAGGTGATTAGCGTCGACCGTAAGAACCGTGTCATTTCACTCTCTATTAAAGCGAAAGATATTGCTGAAGAGAAAGAAGCCATTCGTCAACATCGTGAGCAAGAAGCACCAGCTGAAGGTGTTACAACGATTGGTGGTTTGATCAAAGCAAAACTGGATGACAAATAAGAAAAACACTTTTTCTCGTTTTTTTTGTTAAAAGCCCCGCTGCTGCGGGGCTTTTGTTTTTCAGCTATTATTAGCCGTTTTGATCAAAAATCGAGCTGATTTAGTCTTTTTCCTATAATAACAAGCAGTTAAAAGCATATATTTTGCGTTTTTTCATATATATTTGCTTTATCCGTCAGTAACTTTGTCTATACTGTTTTGGAGTAAGTTATTAAAAAGCATGAATTAATTGTTGGATTACAGGAAAATCAACAAGCACCCTTGTTTAGGTGAAGTAATGACAAAATCAGAGTTAATTGAACGCATCGCAATGCGCCAGAACCAGTTATCAAGTAAAGATGTAGAGCTAGCTGTGAAATGTGTAATTGATCATATGGTTGATGGTCTTTCTGCTGGGG
Source organism: Cellvibrionales bacterium (assembly GCA_041941365.1). Lineage (GTDB taxonomy): Bacteria > Pseudomonadota > Gammaproteobacteria > Pseudomonadales > UBA7434 > UBA7434. The sequence goes on from JBGTQK010000007.1 coordinate 132,227, forward strand.
AGCGTATAGAAATTCGAGGTTTTGGCAGTTTTAGTTTGCACTATCGTGCGCCCCGAGTTGGTAGAAATCCTAAAACGGGTGAGCAGGTAACGCTTACAGGAAAGTATGTGCCTCACTTTAAGCCTGGTAAAGAAATGCGTGAGCGAGTTAACGAGAGCTTGAACCGTTTCCAAACCAGCTTCTTTAACTGATTAATACCCATTAATTATACTTAAACGCTTCTCTATTTTCACAATAGCATTCAATCCTGTTTAATGGTTACTGTATAATTCCGTTGTTTTTTAAAAACAGGTGGAAATTATGAAAACCATAAAACTTCTATTCATGTTGTTTACTATAGTCATCGTGTTATTTTTGAGCTCGGCTTTTATTACTCACAATAATAAAAGTTCAGTGAGTATAGATTTTCTTTTTGTTGAGCCAATTCCAATGAATCTGGCTTTGGCTCTTTTACTTTTTTTTGGTATTGGTGCTCTATTGGGTTATTTCTTTTCAAGTGTAGTCATTTTTAAAGAACGCGCTCTTCGTAAACGCCTTGAAAAACGTATTGAGGATAACGCGAAAATAATTTCTGGTTATACTTCGTGATACCTATTGTTTTCTTTATTCTCTAAATAAAATTGACGATGCTAGAGATTTCACTGGTAGTTTTATTTACTGCAGCAATTGCGATTGGCTTTTTGCTAGGAAAATACACATCGAAAAAAAATAAAACAAGGTTATCCAGTAGTCTTCAGGAGAATCACTTAAAAGATTTAAATTTTCTTCTTGATGCCCAGGAAGATAAAGAAATTGAAACATTTATAGAAAATCTTGATGTGAATACACATACCCTTGAGACTCACTTTGCTTTAGGGAGGCTAATGCGAAAACAGGGGCAAGTTGATAGAGCAATTCGAATACATCAAAATTTATTGGCAAGACCTGTTTTAGAAGAGAAAGAACAACATCAGGTTCATTTGGAGTTAGCCAGGGATTTTATGAAGGCAGGCCTTCTCGACAGGGCAGAAATGTTACTACAACAAGTTATTAATGAATCTTCCAGTTTAAAAAGTATTGCTCAACGTTACTTGATGGATATTTATCAGGATGAACAAGAATGGTTAAAAGCTTTGGATGTTGCTCAGGTTCTGCTATCAAGTAGACCCGTTAGGGCAGATCAGGAATATAAATCCTTATTGAGTAAGATGGTTGCCCATTTTTATTGTGAATTAGCAGAGCAAGGAATAGAACAAAAAAATCCTGATCAAGTTAGTCTTTATTTGAACAAGGCAATTGCTGCCGACAAAACGGTTTTGCGATCGGTACTTCTTTCTGCAATCAATGATAATTTAACAGGGCGTTATAAAAGTGCGATTAAATCGATAGTGAAATTGGAGAGTGTGAATCCTCCATGGTTGGTATTGTGTATGCCTGTTCTGCTTGAAGCTTACCAGGGTATTTCGGAAGATAAAGGGTTTGATCAGTGGGTACAACATGTTTCTGCGCATGTTAAACGCCATAAATCGCCTTATGTATTGATGTATTTAATTGATAAATTATTGCAAAAAACTGATGAGAGAGATGATTACAGAGAAGTAGCAATCGACCTGTTAAGCAGTGACGTAGAGTTATATGATACATTGCTCTCCAGTAATAAGCTTGTTGGTTTAAAGTTAGAAGTTGTTTCTGATGAGAACCTGGCTTTTTTTAATGATATTGTGAAGCTACAGTCTAAAGTAGACAATTTGCTATCCAGTAAGAGTATATATCGTTGCATTAGCTGCGGTTTTTCAGGTAGACAATTGCATTGGCGATGTCCCAGTTGTAAGCAATGGGAAACAGGTTTCCCTGAAAGTTGATAATTTTATTTTGATAAGATACTTATGATTGATACACCGATTATTGTAGCGTTTGATACCCCTGACCTGGATTCTGCAACAAAGTTGGCAAGTCAACTTGACCCAAAACTTTGCAGAGCCAAAGTAGGTAAAGAATTATTCACTGCAGAAGGTATTGCTGTCATTGAGATGTTACATGAAAAGCATTATGAAATTTTTCTGGACTTAAAATTTCACGATATACCCAATACAGTTGCTGGCGCTGTTAGAGCAGCAGCGAGAAGAGGTGTATGGATGTGTAACGTTCATGCTAGTGGGGGATGTAAAATGTTGGGTGCAGCTAAAGAAGCATTGGATGAAATAAACAGTGAGATGAAATTAATAGCAGTGACTGTTTTAACTAGCTCATCAGAGATCGAATTAGAGCAAGCAGGTATTAATAGATCGTTAGAAGACCAGGTATATTCATTGGCCAGGATGACAAAAGAACAAGGACTGGATGGTGTTGTTTGTTCGGCTCAAGAAGCCGTGATGTTGCGAGAAAGAATCGGAAACGAATTTTTGTTAGTGACACCGGGGGTGAGGTTAGAGCCTGCGAATGATGATCAACATCGTATATGTACACCAAAACAGGCAATAGAAAATGGGAGCAGTTATCTTGTCATTGGTCGCCCTATTACACAAGCAACTGCTCCACTTAAAGCGTTAGAAGATATTTTAAAAACGCTTTAGACTATTGTTTTTAAGCATTCTTGATATAATTGATGCTAAGTATAATTTTTCTTACATGAATATATTTTACGAAGCCCGCCTAATAAAGTCATACTAAAAGCAAAGAAATAGGCAGCTCCAGGTATAGGGACAGAAGATATTGAGGTATTAACTTGATTAATAGTACTTGTATCCAGTATCCATGAAGTGGAAGGTTGATCTGGAGAAAAGTTAATCCGTTGTAAGCTTTGGCCTACTACTGAATCAGAGGGTTCAGAAATGCCGATATCCTTGCTCGATAGACCATTAGCAGGCCCGTTAGTAGCCATTAGTACACCTTCATAACTAATAAATTCAACGACTTGTGCATTATCATCAATCAGGGCTAAACCATCTGCCGAGCCATTCTGGATACCGCTAACGAAAAAACTTAAGGCGCCAAAATTTTCAGAGCCTTCGATAATTCCAGATAAAGCAACATTTTTATAAGTTTTACCATCGTTACCGTTATAAAAATAAACTGACCAATTTTCTAGTGAGAGACCTGTCTCAGCTGTAATTTCAAACATTTCTTCTATATCAGAACCAAGATTGTCGTAATGAAGCTCACTGATAAATACAGTTGCAGAGTGTGCATGAAGTGAAAGCGTTGAGTATGCAATAAAATAGAGGGGGCTTTTTTTAATAAATAACTGAGTTATAAATTTTGGTAATGGGAAAGAATTAAAAAATTTAGAAAACATATTTTTCCTCCTTGAAAAATAATGGTTGAATAAGAGTGGTGCATACTAACCAAGAAATAACAGTTGTGCAAGAAATATTCTTTGTGTTATCCTGCACGCACTTTCATTGATATAACAAATTTAAATTTTTTATAACAATTTCTTATATTTAATGAAAGTTTTTATATGTCATCATGAATTAATGGTTATTCATTAATAATCTTATGATGACACTTACTTAAACAGTTATATTCAATATAACTATTTTTACTCTGCAAATGTTCAAGGAGGAACATATGAAAACTTTCTTTTATTCTCTTTTCTTATCCATGCTTTTGTCTGCATCTGCTTTTGCAATTGATGCAAATGAAGTGAGAAAAATCTCTTCAGTAGATATCAACAAGGCATCGGCAGAAATAATTGCATCCACTCTCGATGGCGTTGGCTTGAAAAAAGCAAAAGCAATTGTTGAATACAGGCGGACAAATGGTGCATTTAAAAATGCCGAGGCACTACAAGCTGTTAAAGGTATAGGTGAAGCAACTCTTCATAAAAATAAAGATAAAATACGTATTAAGTAAACATCAGCTTTAATGTTTATTCAGGTTACCTGGTTACCTGTATTCATATAAGCTTTAGATGTACCGCAATAGGTCAATACTTATTGCGGTTTTTTCTATCTATCTGATCATTTCGGTTTTTAATATTTGTGGTTTCTGGCATACAAAGATTGGTTGTACTCAAGCTGGAAACTAGTCAATAATGGGCGCTTTTGTTGATAGATAGGTTAAAAGTTAAGCTATGACAAACTATGATGTATTTAACGGTGATGCAGATGGTATATGTGCTCTATTACAGCTGCGATTGGCAAACCCTATCCGGAGTGAACTGATCACAGGAGTAAAGCGAGATATCAAGTTATTATCTTCTATAAACCCAAAAGCAGAAGATGAAATTACTGTTCTTGATATTTCTATGGATAAAAATAAAAATGATTTAAATCGAATTCTGGAGCAAGGGACTCGAGTATTTTATTGTGATCATCATGTTGCCGGTGATATTCCGGAATCCGAAAATCTGGAGGCATTAATTAATACAGCGCCAGATATCTGTACCAGTTTATTAATTAATGGGTACTTAAAAAGCCAGTATGCAAAATGGGCTATAGTTGGTGCGTTTGGTGATAATCTCAAAAATAGTGCTAATGCTCTGGCTTCAACTCTTTCATTGTCTGAATCAGATAGACAGCAGCTGGAAAGTTTGGGTATTTATATCAACTATAATGGTTATGGTGAATCATTGGACGATCTTCATTTTACCCCTCAGGAGCTCTTTACAGCTGCGTTAAATTATGGAGATCCTCATACATTTATTCAAGACGATAAACTGACGTTTGAAAAATTGGAGCAAGGGTATCATAACGATATGTCACAGGCGAAAAATTCTGAAGAAGTATATGCAAGTGATTCAGCATCGGTTTATCGATTGCCAAACGAAAAATGGGCAAGACGGGTCAGTGGTGTTTTTGGTAATGAGCTGGCTAATCAAAATCCTGAGAGAGCGCATGCGGTACTAACAGAGAAGCCGGATAATACTTACCTTGTGAGTGTGAGAGCACCCTTGAGCAACAAGACAGATGCTGATACGGTTTGTATGGCTTTTCCAACAGGGGGTGGGCGTAAGGCAGCAGCGGGAATTAATGCACTACCTGCAGACCTGTTAGATGACTTTTTAAACTTGCTCAGTAAAACTTACGCTTCTTGATATTTTGCAAATAATGATCTCATATTGGCCCGTATTGAATAGTTGAGGCGATAGTATTTTGGAACTTCATGCCTATTTAACATTGTCAGTTGTTATAGTTTGTTTCTTGTTATTACTTATAACACGTTATTCTGCTGATATTATTTTAATGGCAGGTGTAACAGTGTTATTTATATCTGGTGTTTTGACTACAGAGCAGGCCTTTTCGGGTTTTTCTAATGCTGGAACTATTACAGTTGCCATGTTATTTATTGTTGCAAGAGGTCTTGCCAAATCAGGGGCCGCTTCGTGGATAGCAAGCAGCTTATTGGGTAAACCTACCAATATTTCTTTTGCGCAATTACGTTTGTTGATACCGGTGGCCACTTTAAGCTCGGTAGTTAATAACACACCGGTTGTGGCGATAATGATTCCCGCTGTTATGGAGTGGGCTAAGCGTTTTAAGTTACCAGTATCTCAACTATTAATGCCGTTGAGCTATGCAGCAATTATTGGGGGGGCATGTACACTGATTGGTACCAGTACAAACCTGGTTGTCGATAGTATGCTTCAGGACCATTATGCACACGACCAGCAACAGATGCTTGGTCTTTTTGAGCTCGCATGGCTGGGTGTTCCTTGTGTTATTGTGACGGTTATTTATGTTGTATTGACTTCCCGGTATTTGCTGCCAAGAGAAACTAAAATAAAAAACAGCACTTTTGATGATGTTCGGCAATATACAGTAGAAATGCTGGTCGAGTCAGATAGCCCACTGGTGGGTAAATCGATAGAAAGTGCCGGTCTTAGAAATTTACCCGGTATGTATCTTATCGAGATTGACCGTAAAGGACATTTAATCACGGCTGTTGGGCCGAAACAGGTATTGCAAGCTGATGACAGGCTGGTCTTTGTCGGCAACGTAGAATCAGTTGTTGATTTACAAAATATGAGAGGGCTGAGGCCAGCTGATGATCAGATTTTTAAAGTAGAAGCTGAAAGATCACGACGTCATTTGGTCGAAGTCGTTATCTCAAACAGCTTTCCTCAACTTGGAAAAACGGTAAAAGAAGGCCGATTTCGAACGACCTATGGTGCAGCAATCATAGCAATTGCCAGAGAGGGGCAGCATTTGAAAGGTCGAATAGGGGATATTGTTTTAAAAGCCGGCGACACCTTGTTGATAGAAGCAGGGCGTTCCTTTGAAAGGCAACAGCGCTATGTTCGCGATTTTTTGATGGTGCGGAGGATTGATGAATATACTCCAATCAGCCATGAGAGAATGCCAGTGGCGCTAGCGATATTTATAACAATGGTTATTGCGGCTGCTTCTGGTATTTTAACCATGCTACAGGCTTCTATGTTAGCTGTAGGGGCATTGATAGTGACCCGATGCCTTGAGGCTCACGAAGCCAGACGGAGTATTGACTGGCAGATATTAATTATTATTGCTGCTTCGATTGCTTTGGGAGAAGCAATGGTCGTCTCTGGTGTGGCAACAACCCTTGCTGAGATTTTCATAGGGAGTATAGGAACTTCACCTTACGCAATTACAGCTGGATTTTTCTTTATTACCGCAGCTTTTTCGGCATTAATATCCAACGTGGCAGCAGCGGTATTATTATTTCCTATCGCAGCTGCAACCAGTGAACAGTTGGGGCTGAACTTAACGCCTATGGCGGTAACTTTAATGTTTGCGGCTTCAGCCAGCTTTTCTACACCTATTGGCTACCAGACTAACCTTATGGTCTATGGTCCCGGACGCTACAAGTTTATGGATTTTGTCAAAATGGGGGTTCCCCTTACTATTCTGGTGGGGATTGTCACTGTGATATTGGTTCCGTTAATTTGGCCTTTTTGACCAATTTCCAGATAAAAAACAGCCTTTTTAACAGATTTCTGTTTTTTTTAAAAAAGATTACCAAGCGCGTAAAAAACAGGCTTGACCTAATCCCTAAGCCCCTTTAATATTCGCGCCCTCGCTCAATAATGTGGGTGAGGAGAAATCCGGAAGCAGTGATTTTTCTTTGGATTTCAAAAGCTTCGATTTACAAGTTTTATAGTGATCGAGGTTTACAGTTTAAAAAATATTCCGCCTTAGCTCAGTTGGTAGAGCAAATGACTGTTAATCATTGGGTCGCTGGTTCGAGCCCAGCAGGCGGAGCCATATTTAAAGAGAGAGCTGCCTGTCAGGCGGCTCTTTTTTTGCCTAAAACTCAGCTATTCATAGTTTAATCTTTACGTGAATGCAACACTTATATCTGACTCGAGTCAGGCATGTAGAGTCGTTTTCCATAATTAATAGGGTGGTCTATCAGGCGGTCTTTTTTTATTTTCTGTAAATCAGTTTAAGTATTGTATTAAGCAGCCTAAATATCTTGCTGTTTTATTGTAAGTAAACTTTTTAATGATAACGAGACTATGTATTGAAACAGAGAAGACGAAACCTCTAAAAAAAAGTATGATAACGGGTTTGATTAATTCATGAGATTTTAGTCTGTGTCAAAGCCTTTCGAAGTCAGTTCTGACTATAAACCTGCCGGAGATCAACCAAAAGCGATAAGTCAGCTTGCCGATGGTGTGCATGCCGGTTTAGCTGGTCAGATTTTATTGGGGGTAACCGGTTCCGGGAAAACGTTTACTATTGCTAATTTAGTGGCTGAATTACAAAGGCCGACCATTGTAATGGCGCATAATAAAACGTTAGCTGCTCAACTTTATGGAGAATTCAAAGAGTTTTTCCCGAACAATGCTGTAGAGTATTTTGTTTCTTATTATGATTACTATCAACCTGAAGCTTATGTAGCAGCTTCAGATACATTTATTGAAAAAGATGCTTCTGTGAACGAGCATATTGAGCAAATGCGACTTTCAGCCACAAAAGCTTTGTTAGAAAGACCTGATGCTATTGTCGTTGCTACAGTATCAGCGATTTATGGTTTGGGGGATCCGGAAGCTTACCTTAAAATGGTATTGCATTTACGACGGGGTGATTCATATTCTCAGAAGGATATTTTACTAAGACTTGCTGAATTACAGTATACGCGTAACGATATTGATTTTTCGCGGGGAACATACAGGGTTAGGGGCGATGTCATTGACATTTTTCCTGCGGAATCAGAACAGGATGCAATACGCCTGGATCTGTTTGATGATGAGCTGGAAAAAATCAGTTTATTCGATCCGCTTACAGGTGAAGTTCATGCCAACTTGCCACGTTATACCATTTATCCCAAGTCTCATTATGTTACACCACGAGAAAAGATACTCAGTGCTGTTGAAGCAATTGAAGAAGAAATGTATGAACGACTTGAGCAGTTGCGTGAAGCTAACAAACTTGTTGAGGAGCAACGTTTAGCACAAAGAACCAGGTATGATCTTGAATTGATTCGTGAACTAGGTTTTTGTCAGGGGATAGAGAACTATTCACGGCATCTTTCTGGTCGCAAACCTGGAGAACCACCACCGACTTTGTTTGACTATTTACCACCTGAAGCATTGGTTGTTATTGATGAGTCGCATGTTACTGTACCTCAAATAGGAGCAATGTTTAAAGGCGACCGTTCAAGAAAAGAAAATCTTGTTCAGTATGGCTTTCGCTTGCCTTCCGCGTTAGATAATCGACCCTTACGTTTTGAAGAGTGGGAAAAACTAAAAGGGCAATGTATTTATGTGTCTGCAACGCCAGGTAATTATGAAAAAGAACAATCTGGTCAAGTCGTAGAACAGTTAGTAAGGCCAACAGGTTTGGTTGACCCGGAGGTTGAAGTACGACCGGCAACTACTCAGGTTGATGATTTGCTCTCCGAAATAAAAAAACGAACCGCTATTGAAGAGCGTGTCCTTGTTACCACATTAACCAAGCGAATGGCTGAAGATTTAACCGATTATTTGCATGAGCATGGTATTAAAGTCCGTTACTTGCATTCTGACATCGATACTGTGGAGCGAGTAGAAATTATCAGAGATTTGCGTTTAGGGCAGTTTGATGTATTAGTCGGGATTAACCTGCTACGAGAAGGTCTGGACATGCCAGAGGTTTCTCTGGTTGCGATACTGGATGCTGACAAGGAAGGGTTTTTACGCTCAGAAACTTCATTGATTCAAACAATAGGTCGAGCAGCTCGTAATCTTAATGGTAAAGCTATTTTGTATGCCGATAAAATTACAGGCTCAATGCAAAGAGCAATCGATGAAACAAATCGTCGTAGGGAAATTCAGCAAAATTATAATAAAGAGCATGGCATAAACCCGAAAGGTATAAAAAAACAAGTGGCTGATATCCTCGAAGGCGCTCGAATTCCTGGTAAAGGGATGTCAAAAAGAGGGCAACGAAAAATCGCTGAAACATCACTCGCTGAGTATGCTGATTCAGAAACAGATTTATCACCAGCTGCGCTTTCTAAAAAGATTAAATCAATGGAAGAACAAATGCATCAACATGCAAAAGATCTTGAATTTGAGCAAGCTGCAGCATTACGTGATCAATTGAAAAAAATTAAAGCAAGAGTTTTTGTTAGTTAAATACAAAATGATAGCTGGTTTTAGTTAATGCATGGATTTAAATTTATTCAGCTGGTCGGTGGTTAGTACCTGGCTCATTAAAGAATCTGTTTCTTCCTGTAGAGAGTCCATTTTTTGGCGATGAGTTTCCAGTATTTTTTTGAGTTCTTCTTGCTGTGCATCGTTCAGGTTTAAAGTCCAACTCAGTTTCTCAAATTTGTCGAGACCTTTGTCCTTTTTATCGTTTAAGTCTGTAGCAGAAGTAAAAGCAGTATTAAATATTAAAATTTTAAGTAAAATAATTTTTAAAGCCAGTTTCATATCAATGATTCCTGTTTATTTAAAGGGCAACACTTCCCTACAGAGGAAACGAGCAACGAATGTGTAAACTATAGGGAAGCGAAGAATTAATTTTAAGAGTTAACTGGAAAACACATTAAACTCAAAAAAGAGTTATAGCCTTGATGGAGATCACAAATAATGGGTATAAAGGGTATTTATTAACGTATTATTTATAGGCGGTTGTCTTGCTATCGAGCCCTGTATTTCTATAATACTCGCCCTCAAAAAAAACATATGAGGGTCATATAACAATGCATATAGATCCTGATGTAAAATTCAAAACAACGGTTTATGAATTTTAGTTGTTTGAAAAACAAACAAGCTTTTATGTAAACAGAATTGCAAAAGTTATATCCATTCCAATAATTGGTGATACAGATATAATGCCTGGAGATGAAGTTATATTACATCATAATGTTTTTCGTAGATGGCATAACGTTAAAGGTATAGAGAAAAATAGTAGGAGTTTTTTTGACGAGAACACTTACTTAATA